>JAUWWQ010000102.1 GCA_030616775.1 Planctomycetota bacterium | reverse complement strand
TGCTCCAGTCCATACAGAGCGGGCTACCCTGCAGGTGAGCGCTCATGAAGTCCGGCCAGCCCGGTTCGTGGGCAATCTTGCCGGAGTTCTCACTGACTTGCTGCGGCTCGCCGACCCAACACTTGGTGCAATTAAGTACATCGAACGGCGCCGGGAGATCCTTGAGGTGCACCCTCAAAGCGGTCTGCTGCCCCGGATTGCCCGGGACCATCGAGATGTAGCGGACTTTCTCATAACCCGCCTCTCCCACAGGCTGGGTCGGCGGATCGGTGGTCGGGCACTCGGAGGGCGTGGTCAGCAGCTCGAACGCCATGTGCACGGGCTCTTCCGGTGTCGGACACTTCCAAATCGCTGCGTCCCAGTTGCCGTAGTCCCAACAATCCGGCGGATACCGCGACATGTCGTCATAGATCTCCCCGGTGCAGGCTTCGTACCGGTTATGTTCGGGACTCGTGTGCCAACCCCAGAAGTCCCAGTCCGTCGTCCAATCCGGGGGCAAATGCCCCGTGAGAACCCGGTCCTGGTAGTCGCAGTAGGGCGGATCCCAGGTGACGCCGGTAACCGCCTGGATGTCCAGCCAGTACCACAGCTCGGCCTCCTCGCGGAACGCGTCCGCCGTGGCGGGATAGTGCCCGCTACGCGGGTCCTCCTCCGAACAGAGCAGACAGCAGTCGCTCAGGTCCACGGCGTACTCCCACACCAAATGGCTTTCGAAGCAGTCCGGGTATAACTCCTCCCACTCGACCGCCCAAACCGGGCAATAGTAGATGCCCAGTGCCGTGGGATGCCCGTCGAAGTCGACGTCGGGTGGACAGCCGGCGTACGTCACCTCATCGTGGTGGAAGCTGATGAACCAGCCGTCCATGTCATAGAGTTCATCGTGATACCAGGGTGAGTAGAGGTCGTCAAAGTAGCTGCCCCACCACCGAAGGCCGTCGACGGGCCGACCGTCGGACTGGAAGTCGTCGGCCACTACCTTATTAACCCCCTCCTCCTCCTCGCAATATATGTGGGCCCAGAACCCGGCGTAGCTCTCGGTGAGCCCGTACAAGACCCACGACGATCCATCGTGGGCCGCGAACACATCAGCCGTGGACCCAACCTCGGCCTGCTCCGCGACGATCCACCCCGCCAAAGGCTCCTGTGAGCCGAACGTCAAGACAATCCACACGTTGTCGGGCAGAGTGACTTCATCGCTGGGCGTACAGGTAAAGGTTATGGTTCCGGAGACGCCAATCCCCAAGCCACAGAATGTACCCGAAATCGGTGTGCCCGGGTATCCGCTGGCGTCCGTATAGAGCTGCGTAGACACGTCGTAGTACGCGTTGGGCGAATATACATCGACGTCGTAGCTGACCAACTTGCGCTCCGTGCCCGCCAACGCCACATCGTCCCCTAGCTGGACGAAACCGCTGTCGCCAGCTGCGAAGTACCACTCGACAGGATTGACGATATTCTCGTAAACCAGCGTACTGACCCTCGACCCACGATCGTCAAGGGGTGGCGTACCTTCAGGTACGGGTTGAGGTGCGACGACCGAATGCCTGGCGGCCCCGTCGGGGATTTCACGGGGCGTGAGAACGCCCAGCACCTTGGGAGGTTCGGTAGTCGGACTGACAAGGTAGTCCGAACGAAGGGCAGGGGCGCGCTCGGCGCCGTCGCCATCCGCGACGCCGGTGCTCGTCGACGCTGGGGTCTCGTTCCACCAAAAGTTCGAAGGCTCGTCGAAGCCCTCGTACGGTCCGTGCGGAGGCTGAGACCACTTGGTAGTCTCTATGTCGCCGCCGCTTAGCCTGAAGTACGTTGCTCCGTAGATTCCCCAGGGGTAAGAGCTACTTAAGCTACGGAATCGCGCCCAACGTACGCTCGCGGGTGGTGCCCACGTGTCGAGACATGCGTACTCGTTGTAGCCCTGGGTGTCCCGGTAGCCAATCGCCGTTACAAAGTGATCCGTGTCGCCGTCGGCATCCGTGTCAACAAGAAACACCATCGGCCGGTCGGCTTCGATCTCGGCTATGTACTTCGCCCATGTAAACGTGCCCCAGTTCTCATTGTATGACGTAGCCGAGTAACTCGCACCGTACGTCGCGTTTGCGTAACCTACGTAGCCGAGCAACGAGTCATCCATATCGCTGAACCAGGCCCACCCATAATAGTTGCTCCGTGCGGACCAGGATGTCTGCATGAAGTCGCCGAGACAGTCGCTCGCGTGAGCACCGCCGGTGCTGGATTTGTCCAGCAGAAGGTTAGGCCACGAGTCCTTCGGGCAGGAATAGTCAGCAAAATGCCCGCCCCCCGGATTGCTGCAGTTGTCCAGCCAAGAGGGGTCGCCGCTGGTGATTGCTTGACCAACCGCGGCGGTCTGCGTTGAGGCGTTGCCGGGAATGAGCTGGTCGTACCCCTGGCCGTCCCAATACCCGATGACCATGCCCGCCGCCGTCGGACCACACCCGTGCCGCCAGGAGTACCCGGGCACGCCGGCGATCACCTTCTGGCCGCGGGTGCGCACCGCCTCATCGTACGGTTGATACCCCTCCTCCGGCGGAGGCCCCGTCGGGGTGTAGCGGCTTTGGGCGTCCTGTGGCTGGCCCATCGCGACAGCAGGCCAAAACACTAGACTAGCTACAACTGTGAGTTTCTTGACGCTCATTTGCACTCCTCCTCAGTATGATGGTCTAAGCGCTCTTTCGCCCAAACAGTTCATCAGTTTCCCATGCCAAGCGAAGGTGGGGGGGCCTGTACGACCCGGTTGATGGGCGATGGCAACATGTTGTCACGTAACCCCGCCAGCAGATCGCGTGCGCACATGGTAACCGTATAGAAGTGCCTACCTCGGTCGGTCCCACGTAACATAAGCGCAGGCACCGCAACCCTCCTAACATGGCGTTTGGTAAGCCGGCGTCGCAGCCAGCCCACTGCTCGCCGATTCCTTCCCGGCTGTCCTTTTGGCCGACGCGAGAACTCTCAGTATAGCTTGTTCCGGTGCTTAGGCAATGAAGAGAACCAGAAAGAATAAAAAAGTAGTAAAAGGTCTCAGAGCCCGACTGGCGAGGCGGGATACGTTCTGACTGATATGTTTACGGCTCGGATTGTCTCAGCGAAGCGACTAGTGGAGCACGGGCTTGGATGATGATCCGCTTGGCAGGTCCGTCCGACCGCTTGCCGGGCGAGCTTTTCCGCATGAGGACCAATCCCGCAGGGAGGCTACCGAGACCCGGCCACAGCCTTTGCCTGCGCGCGTTATCCCCTCGCCGTTGTACGCGGCAAAGCTCTCAGACGATATGCCGATGTCAGCGCGTCAACTGATGGAGCACTACTTGCGCTTATAGGTGCCCTTCATCTCCATCTTTTTGACGAGATGGAGTCCGTCGGCCCACTCCTCCATTCGCCAATCGAGTGTGTCGTCGTCGACTACCGTCATGTGATAGCGGCCGTAGCTGGTGGTGCCGTCAAGTCCGACGCTCTTGTAGTCCATACGCCAGCACTTGGCGTCCGCGGCATTGCAGGCTAGTGTCGATGCTGTGACACTACCGCGCCCCCTTTTTCGCCACAGGGAGGGGAACTGCGGCACAAAGGCTACAAGAGCCGGACGCTGATTGGGATCAACGGACCGGTCACGGTGCGTCGGGGCCGGTTTCGGTATCCGGTGGATGGGCGATTCTACTATCCGCTGAATACGGTGTTGGACCTTCCGCCGGGGGAAGTGACGGTGAGCCTGTGGGAGCTGGCGCTTCGTGGCGGGATGTTGCAGGCCGGCAAAGTAATCTTCATCAGCGACGGTGGAGGTTGGTGTGATACGCTTGCCAAGCGGCACTTCCATGATGCGATTCGCATCCTGGACTGGTATCACCTCAGCGAGCACATCTGGGAGGCGGCCCGGGCGTTGTACGGCGATGACAACGCGGCAAAACATTGGGCATCGCGGTGTCATGGGTTGCTGCGGGAGTCGAGCGGGATCGGCCTGTTGCGTTATTTGCAGCATAGTCGCCGAAGTCGTGGTTCGGCGTCAGGCCGCTCGGGGAGGTTGGAGACATTGGACTCTCTGATCGATTACCTGCGGCCGCGGTTGGCGATCACGGACTACGTCGAATACCGCCAACGGGGCTTTGTGATCGGCTCCGGCATGATGGAATCCATGTGTAAGCAGTTGGTGGGACAGCGGCTCAAGGGCAACGGTCGACAGTGGAGCGAACCGGGCGCCGTGGCTATGACCGCGCTGATTGCCCAGCCGATCAACCGAGCGTGGGACGCCTTCTGGGCCGCCGAACCGCTCCGCCGACCCGCATAATCGCCACCCTTTTGGGGATGCACCCCCCGCCAACATAGGCTGCGGACTACAGTTGACACCCGGCCCGAGAGAGCTAGACTAGCCAGCCTAAAACATCCAGGGTATAAGGGATGCGTCGAGCAAAAGTGACCCATGTGTCTAATATGTAATATGGGCGGGGTGATCCCTAGTCGGGCTCATAGCTCAGCTGGTAGAGCGCGTCGCTGATAACGACGAGGTCACAGGTTCGAGTCCTGTTGGGCCCATGAACGTAAGTCACGCCGAACGCATAGGTTAGCGCCTGTCCAGCGTAGGTCAGTGCGGCCTGGAAGCCCAAGAAAAGAAAAACGGTAAGCGCGATGGCTGAACGCCCCGATATGTCTAAGGGCGCTCTAAGGGCGTTGTAGGTTTGGCGCACTGGCGCTAGGTTTGGCGTACGGGCTATAGCGCAAAAAACCCCTGAACGAACCGTCTAGGTTCTAGAAACGGGCGCCAAGGGGCTCATTTCGATGTCGTTTTGAACCGGCTTCAAACCCGGTTCGAAAAGCGGTCAAAAACCGCGAATTTCACAAGATCGTTTTCAGACTTCGCAATGTCCAAACGCCGGTTCGTGGCGCGTACACTCGAATGCCGCCTTGCGGCACTTGTACTCCAACGATGATCCAAGCCGCCCAAGGTTCCATTGCGGACATCCGCAACAGCCGCACCAGTGATGACCGCGTGCCTTCGTGCTATAGGCACATACTCGACATGCCGCCATCCGCTCCTCGTACACCTCATCGGGTACATCCTGCGACGCCAAGATCTTGGCCATCGACAGGGCTTTCCTGACCAAGCCGTTGCTTTCCTTGGGGCAGGGCTTGCCGGATTTCTCGATCGTCCGCGAAGCCGCAGGCCGAGGCCGCCACGTTGACCGGGCAGTTGGGCAGACACGGGCGGATCAGATCGCCGTCGCCGCGTCGCGAGGGGGATCCGCCGGAGCTCTACGCCGACCCGACGTTGATTTGCACCGAGCTGGGCTGGCAGCCCGAGTACACCGATATCCGCCGCGTGCTCGAAACTGCCTGGCAGTGGCATCGCACGCACCCCCGAGGCTACAGCTCGTAGCCGCAAACGCCATTACATAATCCCCGCCACACTACGGCGAACACGGCGGTGGGCCGGGGGAGAACGGGTACGCAAAACCACGGAACGCATCGAGGGTATAGGATACGTCGGCAATTGTGGTTCTCTGGTCCGGGATAGAGCCTCCGGAGAATCGGACCAGGTCGGCCCTGGTCTGCATGACCGCACCCCACAGATTCCGGTACT
>JAUWWQ010000036.1 GCA_030616775.1 Planctomycetota bacterium | reverse complement strand
CGTCCGAGAGTCTGCGACGGCTCCACATCGGCTACGATGGCCGGGCGTACACGTTCCCTATGCGCGACGGGGGCGGCCGGATCATCGGGATTCGACGCCGCCTGCCCAACGGCCAGAAGCTCTGTGTGACCGGCTCAACGACCGGGCTTTTCATTCCCGACTCATTTCCCGCTGACGGTGCGCTCTTCGTTGCGGAAGGCGAAACCGATACGGCCGCGTTGTTGACCCTTGGGTTGTCCGCGGTTGGAAGACCTGGCTGTAACGGCTGCACGGCTTGCGTGGTACAGCTTGCCTGTGGGCGGGGCGTGGTGATTGTCAGTGACTTGGATGCGAACGCCGCTGGCCAGCGCGGCGCAATCCGGCTCGCCTGCGAGTTGCGCGCGGTCTGCCCGTCCGTGCAAATCATCGCCCCGCCACCGGGCATAAAGGATGCTCGGGCATGGGTTCGGGCGGGAGCAACGCGGCATGATATTGAATCAACCCTAGCAAACGGCCCGATCATGCGGTTTTGCGAACACACCGACCGGGCCAATGGACTTATCTACCGTGAAACAGCATAGCATGATTGCCCTCACCGGGCAACGTTTACAAGTGCCGATTCTTGAAGGGGCCGATGTCACGCCGGCGGCGGATAATTGGCTGGACCGTGTGGACGACACGGCCTATCACGGACTTCCAGGGGAGATTGTTCACGCCATAGAGCCGCACAGCGAGGCTGATCCCGTCGCGCTACTCATTCAGTTCCTCGTGGCCTTCGGGAATGTGATCGGCCGCGGGGCGCATTTCGTCGCCGATGGTGCGGTTCACTATATGAACCTCTTTACGGTCCTCGTCGGTGAGACCAGTAAAGCGCGAAAGGGGACGAGCTGGAGTCAAGTGATCCGGCTCTTTGACTTGTGCGCTGCGCAGTGGAAGGCCGAGCGGACGATGACGGGACTTTCCAGCGGTGAGGGGTTGATCTGGCAGGTGCGCGATCCGATCCAAAAAGCCGAGCGAAACAGGAAGACAAAGGAAGTCGAAGAGGTGGTCGTCGATGTCGGCGTTAGCGACAAGAGAGCACTGGTTCACGAACCCGAGTTCGCCTCGGTTTTGCGGATGTTGCAGCGCGACGGAAACACGCTTTCGCCGATCATCCGGACCGCCTGGGAAAGCGGGACGCTCCGGGCACTTACGAAGAATAGTCCTGCCCGGGCAACCGGGGCGCACGTCTCCATTGTGGGCCACATCGTGGCGGACGAGCTGAAGCGCTACCTTCAACTCAGTGAGATTGCGGGCGGGTTCGGGAACCGGTTTCTCTGGATTTGTGTCCGGCGCTCGAAGGCTTTGCCCGACGGCGGCAAGCTTGATCGGGTGGACTTCGACCCGATCCTGACGCGCCTGGGTGCGGCGATTGAATTCGGTCGTAAGCCGCGGCTGTTAGAGCGCGACGAATCTGCGCGGGCTATCTGGTACAAGGTCTATCCTGACTTGTCCGAAGGGAAACCCGGCTTGGCGGGTGCGCTCATCGCGAGGGCCGAGGCGCAGGTGATGAGACTGGCGTCGGTCTACGCGCTGTTGGATCGGTCGATGGTAATCCGGCCGGCGCATCTGACGGCCGCGTTGGCGCTCTGGGAATTCGCGGAGCGATCGGTTTATCACATCTTCGGCCGGGCGCTAGGCGACCCGATCGCGGACGACATCTACGAAGCCCTGAAATCGCGGCCAAACGGCCTGAGCCGGACGGACATACGTGATTTATTCCAGCGTAACGTGTCGCGCGACCGGATTGGGCGGGCATTGGCTTTGCTTCACCGCTTCAAGCTGGCCGAACCGAAATCGGTCGCTACCGACGGCCGACCGGCTGAGGTTTGGGTTTTGGTCGCCGGATAGGGGGCTTTCGTCGTTTCGGTCGTTAATGTCGTAAGACGGGTGCAGGAATGGGAAGGTACCTGGAACTTGTACAAGAGGCGTTTGCTGAACTGAAAGCCGGACAGGAGACGGCTCCAGCGCAGGAGCCTCTCATGCGTCTTGACCGTCAGGATGCAGATTCCGAACCAGCCCTAGACTACGACATAAACGACGAAAACGACCGAAGGGTTCGAGGCGATGGACTTCGTCTGTGGGCCAACCCGGCCAGCCCCGAAGTGCAGGCGGCCCAGCGCGAGGCCGAGCGGTCAGGCGTGCTCGGAAAGCTCGTCCGCGAGTTAAACACCGAACAGCAGTCGGCCCGGTGGGTGACCGGCCCCGATCTGGACGCCTTGCCCGAACCGCTACAAGGGCTCGTGTGTGCACGTGAGGGGTGGACGCCTCAGCGATGGGCGTACTACCTACAATACCGCGCTGGGCGTTGCTACGAGCGGCATCGCGACGTGGCCGAGTTGTACCAGCGGGCGGCCCGGCTACTTTGGGGAATCGACGAAGAATCGTCGGAATCGACTTGACGGGATATCCCGTGTGTGATAGCCTATAGGTATGAGCGGTAGGCAATCCAATATGGCCGAGCGGATTCGACGGGCGTTCCGGGAAAGCGGAATGAGCCTCAAACGGCTGTCCGACCTGTCCGGGACGCGCTACGCGAGCGTTCATGCGTTTTTCACAGGCGAGCGCGATCCACAGTTATCGACGGTTCAGCGGTGGTGCGATGTGCTGGGCTTGGAGCTGCGCCCGGTGCGGCGCGGCAAGCGGAAAGGCGGGTAGTTATGGCGAGTATCAGCAACGATCCCAACGGCCGGCGGCGTATCTTGTTCGTTGACACCAGGGGCGACCGTAAGACGATTCGGTTGGGCAAGGTTCCACAACGGTACGCCGAAGCCGTCAAGGTTAAGGTCGAAGACCTGGTCTTCGCTACCATCACCGGCCATGCCCCGGCGGATGAAACAAGCCGTTGGCTGACCAACTTAGGCCCCGAGCTTTACGACAAGCTGGCCCGCGTGGGGCTGACCAAGCGGCGCGACTCGGCGAAGCTGGGGGCCTTTCTGACGAACTACATCGAGGGGCGGTCCGACGTGAAACCGGCGACGCGGGAAGTCTGGTCGCAAGTAGTTCGCAATCTGCTGGACCATTTCGGAGACGATCGAGCCTTGCCAACCGTCACCGAGGGCGACGCGGAAGACTTCAAGATGTTCCTCATCGCCCAAGGGCTGGCCCCGGTCACAGTTCACAAGCGGCTACAATTCGCGCGGATGTTCTTCCGGGGGGCGAAACGACGGGAGTTGATTACCAACAATCCCTTCGAGGAAATAACCAACCCCGCAGTGATGCTGCCCGACCGGCAATATTTCGTCACCCGTGGCGAAACCGAGCGATTGCTTGCGGAGTCTGATTCGACCTGGAGGGTGATCGTAGGACTTTGCCGATACGGGGGCCTACGGTGTCCGAGCGAGGTTCTTTCGTTGCGCTGGCAGGACGTTAACTGGGAGTCGGAGCCGATCATAGTCCCATCGCCCAAGACCGCACACCACCCCGGCAAGGACAGCCGGATTATCCCGATGTTCGCGGAACTGAAGCCGATCTTGGCGGAAGCCTTTGACCTGGCCCCGGAGGGTGCGGAATACGTTGTCGATTCCGGCTATCGCCGAGCGGCTCAAACTCTAAGCGGCTGGCGAAACTGCAACATGCGGACCCAATTCATGCGGATCGTGAAGCGCGCGGGCTTGAAACCCTGGCCCCGGCTGTTCCATGCTATGCGGGGCAGCCGTGAGACGGAACTGGCAAAGGAATACCCGATCCACGTCGTCACATCATGGCTGGGCAACACGGTCAGCATCGCGGTCAAGCACTACCTGCAAGTGACCGATGACGATTTCGCACGGGCATCGGGAGGCGGCGCAGAATCCGGCGCACAAGCGGCGCAGAATACGGCGCAGCACACGTGCGCAGGCAATTGCATGGAGTCGCCAGAATTGACGAAAACCCCTATAGATACAGAGTTTGTGCAGCATCAAGCGCTGGTGTGCGCGACGGTGCAAAACGCGAAAACGGAGCGGGAGGGATTCGAACCCTCGGTGCGGTTACCCGCACACCGCATTTCCAGTGCGGTCCCTTAAGCCGCTCGGACACCGCTCCTAAGGCATACGGCGAAGTTCGCGGCACGAAGTGGTTCACCGGGCCGCTACCAGCCCTTGCTGGCTTGATCCGCATCATGGCCTCTCCGGCCGAAGAGGTCAAGTCTGGGTGGTGAGCAAGCGCTTACACCTGCCCTCCGACCACGCTACGAAGTAGCCCCGTAGATCAACAAGTGAGCGGGTGCGCTCCCAAGTGATTTGTCTCAATCAAAGTGAGACAATCGCCGCCTCCGAGGGTTCGGCCGCCTAGGTAACGGCCTTCTTGCCTGCGTCTTGAGGGTGTACCACACGGGTCCGCCAAAGCGGACTCATGCCACCCAACCCAACCACATCCATCAATTGGCGTGTCACAGTGCACTAGGGAGGGTCGCCGGACCCACCCCGTTAATCCTTCGCGCCGCTCTACTGGCTGTAGACATTGCCCAGGGCGTTATTGAAGAACGTATTGGCGGTCTCGATGTCCGCGTTCACGTTTGTATCGGCATCGAGGCTTATACCCCACGTCGCGCTTTCCTGGATCGTGCAGTTGGTGACCGTGAGTTGCACCGGAGAGCTTGCCGAACCGTCGAGATAAAGGTTCGCGTCCCAATACCCGCCGCCGTACTCGATGGTCACATAGTCTAGTTGATTATCCGGTGAGTTTGACTGGTAGATCCGCAGGCCGCCCCAGTATCCGGGAGTCTGCTCGACACCGGTAAAGACGATTGGCTGATCCACGGTACCCACAGCCGTCAGTGCACCGCTCGAGTTGACCGACATTTCCTCACTCGCCTCGAACACCAACCGGGCCCCCGGGGCAATCGTCAGCGCAGCAGAAACAGTGACATCGCCCGTGAACAGGTAATCAGCGTCGATGCCCGGCCACGTCTGATCCGCGTACACCGTGCTTCCCCAGATCGCCACCACATCCTCGTCGTTGCCGGTGTACTTGCTGGTAGCATCCAGGTAGCCGGCCACGTCAGCCGCTAAATTGCCCGCGCCAAGCGTATTCGCCGTTATTGTGTTGCCGTTGAATTCTCCGATGATGGTGTCACCGTCGAAGGAGAAACCATAGGTCTCACTTTCACGCAGCGTGCAATTCGTGATGTCGAGCCGGACCGGAGAACTTGAACTGCCGTCGAGATACAGGTTTGCGTTGTGGTATCCGCCGCCGTACTCGATGGTCACGTGGTTGAGCTGATTGTCCGTGGAGTTTGACTGATAGAAGCGAAGTCCACCCCAGTAGCCGCGAGTCTGCTCCACACCGGTAAAAACGATCGGTTGATCCGTGGTGCCTACGGCCGCCAGTTGCCCACTGCTGGTCACCGACATATCGTTGCCCGTTTGGAAAACGAGCCTGGCGCCGGGAGCGATCGTGAGGTACGCGGAGACGGTGATGTCACCCGTGAACAGATAGTCCGCGTCGATGCCCGGCCACGTCTGATCCGCGTACACCGTGCTTCCCCAGATGGCCACCACATCCTCGTCGTTGCCGGTGTACGTGCTGGTATCATCCAGGTAGCCGGCCACGTCAGCCGCTAAATTGCCCGCGCCAAGCGTATTCGCCGTTATTGTGTTGCCGTTGAATTCTCCGATGATGGTGTCAACGTCGAAGGAGAAACCGTAGGTCTCACTTTCACGCAGCGTGCAATTCGTGATGTCGAGCCGGACCGGAGAACTTGAACTGCCGTCGAGATACAGGTTTGCGTTGTGGTATCCGCCGCCGTACTGGATGGTCACGTGGTTGAGCTGATTGTCCGTGGAGTTCGACTGGTAGAAGCGAAGTCCACCCCAGTAACCACGGATCGCTTCCTCGCCGGTGAACAAGATCGGCTGCGAGGCCGTCCCCACGGCCGAAAGGCGCCCGTCGCTCGATATGCTCATGTCGTGCCCCTGCTGGAACCGCAGTGTGACACCTGGCTGAATGGTCAGTGTCGCACCGCCAGAGACAGTGATGTCGGATTCAACGATGTAGCACGCCGCGCTTAGCGTGGTATCCGTGTCGATCGTCCCGCTGATGGTCAGGCAGGTGACGGCCGTCAGTGTCAGCGTCACGTTCACCGTCCGCGGTGTGTTGGTTGCACCGGTGGCGTTTACGGTTATCTGCGCGGTGTAGGGCAACCCGGCCGCGGTCAGGCCGGTCGTGTCCACACTGACGGTAAGCGTTTCCGCCCCCGTTGTTGTGCTCCCGGAGGTCGGCGTCACCAACAGCCAGTCTGCGTTGTCGGAAACGGACCACTCCAACGTTCCGATCCCGGTGTTGGAGAGCTGGATGGTTTGATCTTGCGGGTCCGCACCCATCTCCATGCCTGAAAAGGTTAGCGAAGTTGGCGACAGGCCGATGGTAGGGCCGGTCGGCCCCACCGGCCCGCTAGGGCATCCTGCCGTTGCAGCCAACAGGCATAAGATCACCACCACGAAAGCACCACGCCGAACTGAAAAGGCCAGACTTCTCATCATCACGTAATTCTCCTTACAAGCCGGATTGTGCCCGGAATCGCGACAGAGGCACGCCGTGCCGCTGGTCGCCGCTCTGCTTGGCCTGAAAAGACCTCCCCTCAAGGGCCCCTGGCCATGCACGCTGCTGCTCGCAAGCCGACGTTCCGCGCCGATCGCCAGCCCGGGCGAAAGAACCACACGAAGTTTAGCTCACGGGCGTCAACAACGCAAGGACACCGGGCAATGCAAAAGTGGCGCATCCTATACCAACATTGCCTCCGACGATTTCGGGTCGAATGCGTCGCGCAGGCCGTCGCCGATGAAGTTCAATGCTATAAGTGTGAGTACCAGGATCGCGCACGGGAATGTGATCAACCACCAATAGCCCACGAAGGTGTTAACCGCCTCCACACCGTCAGCCGCCAGTCGGCCGAGTGAGGGCGTTGGTTGTTGAACGCCGATTCCCAGGAAGCTCAGGAAGGATTCCTGCAAGACGGCCTGTGGAATCACCAGGGCGGCGTAGGTTATGATCGGGCCGACCAGGTTAGGAAGCACGTGTTGGCGCAGGATGTACACCGATCCGGCACCCGAGGCGCGTGCGGCTTCGACAAACGGTTGACTTCGCAGCGACAGCACCTGACCTCGGATCACCCGGGCCATCGTCAACCAGCTCACTCCGCCGATTGCGAGGAACAAAATCACCATGTCGGCATACTTGGTGTGACCCGCAAATAGCGCCGTCAGTGGGCGGGTCAGCGCGATCTTCAGCAGAATCACCATCAGAATGTAAGGTAGACCGTAGATGACATCCACGATCCGCATCATGAGCAAGTCAACCCTACCGCCCGTTAGCGCCGCCACCGCACCCCAGGTCGCTCCGATGACGACGGCGATACCGGCTGCCGCAAGTCCGATCCCCAGACTGACCAGGAACCCCGGCAGGACGCGGTAAAACAGGCTCCGCCCCAAATCGTCGTGGCCAAACCACGACGACGCCCGGTGGGCAACCGAGCCGCAGGCTTCAGCCTGCGCGGATAAGCCCGGCCCGCTGCGACCTGTAACTCGCTGCACGTAGTGACCGTAGGAAACCACTGGTGAGAAGGCCGGCGTGTGTCGCACGGCCTTGTCCAGCTCCTGAACGTTGTACCAGCGCAGTGAAAACGGAAGAGTGACAAGGCTTGTCACTACAAAAACAGTGAGTAGTGCCGCACTCACCTGGGTTAAACGGTTATGTGCGAACCGTCTCCACGGTGTGCCATACCGAGCCGCAGGCTTTCCCGGCGCGCCGGGACGCGATCCGTCCGCGCGGGCTAAAGCCTGCGGCTCGGTACGCTCGTTGTCAGACTGCATGCCCATCACACCGACTCGGAGATACGCGGATCGATCCACGTATAAAGCACATCCACGATCAGATTGAAGGCCACCAGAAGCGTGGAGAAAACCAGCACGGTACTCATGATCAGACCGGCGTCGCGGTTTAGGGCCGCGTTGACGAAGTGTTGCCCGATACCCGGTACCCCAAAAACCTTCTCTACCACGAAAGATCCGGTCATGGCCTGGGCGGCGGCCGGCCCCAGGAAGCTCAGCACCGGCAGAAATGCGACTTTCAATGCATGCTTCCAGACAACGGCCCGTGGCGACGCCCCTTTGGCCAGCGCGGTCCGTACGAAATCACTACCAAGGGCGTCGAGCATCCCGGTTCGCGTAAGTCGGGCGATATAGGCCATAAACGGAAGCGACAGCGTCAGCGCCGGCAGCGGCAAATGTCCAAGAGTACCCCACCCGCCAACGGGGGCGACTTGCAGGCAGACCGCGAAGACGATCAGCAGAGCCGATCCGGTGACGAACGTCGGCACCGATATGCCCAATAGGACAAGACTGAGACTGGAAACGTCGAACCAGCTACCTCGTTTTACCGCACTGAGTACGCCGACTGGCACACCGATCAGCACTGCAATCATGATTGCCAGAAAGCCGAGCAGGATGGATACCGGCAGCGCCGAGGCGATGATCTGATTGCACGTCCAGTCGTTGTACGTAAATGTCGGCCCAAAATCCAGGCGGACGGCCCCGGCGAGAAACTCCTGGAAGTAAAGCCAGTTGTTGTCCATGCTGTACCGGGCCCGCAAGGCCATCTCCGCCTCCGGTGGGATGTTGTGCTGTCCCTGCTGGAATGGGTTACCGGGCAGCGAGATCACCATTACGAAAGTCAGCGCATAGATGCACGCGACGGTGACGATGCCCAGCAACAGTCTGCGCACGATCAGCGCGATCATCGTTCCACCTTCACATAGCGGAACGGAAACCATAACCGCCCGTTGACATACAGACCCTTAACATGAGGTTTGATGGCGATGGGAGTGGCATAGTGCAGGATGGGCAGGATAGGCAGATCCTTCTCCACGATTATCGACTCCGCCTGCCGGAGCAAGGCCGAACGCCTCTTCGGGTTGCAAGCGGTATTGGCCTCAGCCAATATGGCGTCATATCGCGGATTGCTGTATCCGCTGTCGTTGTTGCCGTTACCGGTGCCAAGACAATCAAGGAAGGTCGTCGGATCATTGTAGTCGGCGTACCAGTTCCCACGCGCGATCATGTAGCGGTGGTTGGCCTTGTCCTCGGCGAAGGTCTTGCTTTCCTTGCTTCTCAGTTCAACGCGAACCCCCAGGGCCTGCTCCCACATACGGGCCAGAGCCTGACAAACGCGCTCGTCACTCGGTGTGTAAAGGAGTTCGACCGGGCCTAGTCCGGTTCCATCCGGATAGCCCGCCTCGCCGAGAAGCCGACGTGCCTGGTCCACATCCATGCTCAGTCCGGCTGGAGGCTGATATCCTGGGATGGTATTGGGCGGCACGAAGCTATAGGCCACACGATCGCCCCGTGTCAACACCTTGTCAACAATCCGCTGCTTGTCCACAGCCAGGGCAAACGCTTTCCGCATCCGGCGATCGGTAAAAGGGTTTTTCCGACCATCCACACTCTTGCTGACACAGTTGAAGTTGAGAAAGTATGTAGCCGACACGTGGCACAGATGAAAGTCCGGTCGCTCGCCGCTTCGGGCCAGGCGTGCAATCTCGTGATCGTAGGGCACGTCCATCGCCGGCAGGAAATCAACGTCACCTGCCTCATAGGCCATAATCGACGCGCTGATGTTGTCATATACCGCCATGTCCACAGTGCGACATGTGACAGTGCGTGCCATTCGATGGTGCGGGTTGACTGTCAGCCGGGCACGACGTTTGAACGTCCAATCGCTTAAGCGATATGGACCGTTGGTCAACAGGCCGGGGTAGTCGTTGCGATGGTAGTCCGGCTTTGTCCACTGGGGATCATAGACGACCAAACCTTCTGCAGTGATCGGTGCACCACGATACCGCTCGCGTAAAAGCTCGATCGACTCATGGCAGGGCAAAAAGATCGGGAGAGCTATCAAGTCGAGTAAGTACGGGCAGGGTCGCTTCAGTTGGATTACAAACGTCTGATCATCAGGCGCCTTCAGGCCGACGGCGTCAAAACGAGTATCGAACTCCAGAATATGCGTCTCAAACACCCGGTTGTAAAAGCTGCTCCAATCAACACCCGCTTCGCCAAGCTCAGTTGCAATCCGCTCCCATGCTTCGTTTCCGTCGTTCTTCGCCGGCTTGAACAGAGTCCCGTCGACGGCGGTCTCGATCTGCTCGAACACAGGATTTCGCACGATGGCTTTCGCCTGCTCGCCGCTGACCCCCCAGCCATCACGCAGCCGCGCAAGGGCCGTCAGACCCCCCACGGCCTCGCGTCGCCACTGGACGTACTCACCCGCTCCGGCGACGTTCTCCGTGAAGAGGAACGTGTAGTCGGTGGCCGTTCCAGGCTCCATGCCCCGTCGCCACCCGCGCAGAAAATCGCGCGCCGTAACCGGATCGCCGTTGGACCAACGCGCGTCTTCGCGGATCGCGAACCTGTACGTCAGCCCGTCATCCGACACCCCCGGTGGGAACAGAGCGGCACCCTCGATGGGCTCCAACGTCTGAGGATGCCACGTCGTGAGCCCCTCCCAGATGTTCAGGGCGACGCGGAAATCCTGCGTCCAACTCATCCGTGCCGGGTCCAGAGTGTGGATGCCGGAGGGATTGACGTAGGTGAAATCTGCCCGGGGTTCCGTGGAGCTGAATATGTAAATCGAGAGAGTTGTTGCTAAGAGTGCGCCGCAGATAAAGAAGAGATTACGTACCATCGAGTACCGTGTTTCATAAAAATCGCGACTATCATTGCTGGACCGAGAATCCCTTCTCGGTCCTCTGGCAGGTGCCGAGCAAGGATTCTCGGCACAGCGTACCATCCTATCACTTGCGAACCACGGTACTGGTTTCTAGATACTTAGAAACTAGGCTCCAAGGCCTCATTAGGGCGCACCCACCGGGACGTCCCACGGGGCGGTGTTCAAGGCGCCGGGCTGCTTTGTCTCCGGGTCACCCACCCACTTGTACGCTTCTTGCAGAATCGCCGCTCGGCTGCCGTGCCCGCCGGAAGACAGCTCATCGCGTATCTTTCCCCCCGTGGCCCCGGCCAATATCGTCAAGATATCCTCCGCCCCGTCGAGGGCGCGCTCCAGCCGGTCGATTTCGTCGAACTTCAGATTGGGGTTGTTGTACCGCTCGGCGTCCATCCGCAGAAACACCGCTATGCGGGCTACTAGTCTCGATTTCTGGTCGGCGTTGAGGACTCCCAGCACTCCGCGCGAACGGAAGAACTCGTAGGCGTAGTTTTCCGCACCGTCCGCAACAACGGCCGGGCCGCGGCGTGCCGTGAGGCGTTTGTCAAAGAACGCCAAGTAGACGTCAAAGACGTCCGCAACTTGGCCGGGGAACGCCAGAGCCTCATAAATCCGACCTGACACCACCGGATCCGTTTCACCCAGCCCGGCCTCACGAAGTGCTTGGACGGTTTGGTCGAGCCTGGCCTTGTCGCCGGCGATCCAGTCCTGCAGTGCAATCAACCCCTTGGCGCAGAAATAGCGGGCTCGTACATCGGATGATTTGAGTCCCGCGATAAACCCGGGAAACGTCTCCCGGCGATTCATATCAGTCAGAACCTGCGTCAGGGCATGGGCGACATCGCCACTCAGGTCCGGGTTTACGAATTGCTGGGCCGCCACTTGCGCGGTCTGCGTAGCCAACTGAACACGGAACTGCTCCGAATTTTTCGCGTCATTAAATTGCTGGTCAAACCTCTTTCGGAACGGCAGGAACTCAGTGAACTTCTCGATTTCACCGTCCACCCACGCGGCAATCCGGCGCTGATCAGACGGGCCGATGTCACTGCGACCTCGAATTCCGTCAATCACTGCATCGTCCGACAGGACTTCCTGAGCGTGGACAGAGGTTGTCGCCCATGCGAGCGCAATGCAGGCCGAGGCCACATAGCATGTACTGGGCTTCAGCATACAGGTTCTCCCCCTTGGGCGCTCACGTCACCGAAGGCTTTGCAGCGTTGACCAGGGAGTCGGCCCGCGACGCTCATTCGGCCATGAAAGTCCGCGTCCGCGACCGGCATGGTGGGTTACCGTACTGGCAGACTGCCGCGTCAGTCCAATCGCTTGCCAAGCTTGCGGTATCGCTGGCAGTGTGTCAAGCCGAGGCCGGGCCCTCGGTCAGGCCCTCGACTCATCTGCCGACTCCTTTCGCAAGAACCTGATGCCCTGTTTCGCAAGTAATACGACTATACGCTGTGCCGGGAATCCTCTCTCGGCACCTGCCAGAGGACCGAGAAGGGATTCTCGGTCCAGCGAGCCGAGGCCAGGCCCCCAGCCCGGCTTTCAATCTGTCTGACGCCCAATTTCGCAACGACCTGGTCTTGGCCGGTTGCGGTGCCCTTGACGCGGCGTACTCAGTCCGGGACTGATCTCTTCCCGGTCCGCCGGAATCGAACACGCTACGGAGTGTCCGACATGGTGAACCGGGGGTTGCTGCGCGGTGACCGAGGCAGTAAGCTTGGTCACAGGCTAGGACACGGTTCAAAAACGGTGCGACTGCCGGTTGGGATTGTTATCGGGCGTCCGAAGCCAGCCCTTACCGGCTGGTTCCGGCGGAGATAAGGCACATGACTGATTCAGCGGAAATAGGCTCCAAACCGACGCCGACGCTGCGCGATCGCGTAGCGGCCGTACTCGATACCCTACGACCTATGCTCCAGGCCGACGGCGGTGACATCGAGTTGGTCGACGTGGATGCGGCGGGCGTCGTTCAGGTTCGCTTGCAGGGCGCCTGTATGGGCTGCCCGGCTGCTTCGATGACCCTCAGCCAGGGGATCGAGCGCAATCTCAAACAACAGATTCCCGAAGTCACCCGCGTGGTTTGTGCTTAGCGCTGATTGTCGACTCCGTACGACGCTTGGCGACCTGTGATGTAGCTCGATCCCGTTGCCGGACCCGCATCGCAGCCGGTCTCAGCGTACAGAAAGCGGTTCGACACACTGGAAAGCCGCCCGAGCACTGCGTGCTGTTCCCAGCGTGAACTCGATCAAGTCCTTGAGCTTTCACGACCGACGTTGACTAGGCAATGCAACGGCCAGTTACCTTCATCATTGGATGCACTGGGGTGGGCAAAGGTTCGCTTGGGCGGGAGCTGGCCAAGCGAACCGGCGGGGAGATCGTCAGCCTGGACTCGATGAAGGTCTACCGCCGGATGGATGTCGGGACAGCCAAGCCCTCGTCCGAAATCCGTCGTGAGATACCGCATCACGTCATTGATGTGGTTGAGCCCTCCGAGGACTTCTCCGTGGCCAAATACGTCGAGCACGCCGAGCGGGCGATCGCTGACATTCAAACACGTGATAAACCGGTCTTTGTGGTGGGCGGGACACCGCTGTATCTCAAAGCCTTGACCGAAGGTCTGTTCGAGGGGCCGGGCGCCGATCCGAAAATCCGAGCCCGCCTGCACGAGGCGGCTGCGGCACACGGATCCGCAACGTTGCACCGGCAGTTGCAGGAGGTTGATCCGCGGGCCGCTGATAGGATTCATCCCAACGACCTGCGGCGTATCGTCCGGGCGCTGGAGGTGTTTGAGCTTACCGGCAAGCCGATCAGTGCGCTTCAGGCCCAGTGGGATCTAGAGCGTGCCAGATTCGACTATATTTTGATTGGCGTGCGCCGCGAGCTGGCGGACCAGAACCATCGTACCAACGAACGGGTGACAAGCATGATCAACGCCGGCCTCATTGACGAGGTGAAATCGTTGTTGGCCGAGCCGAAACCGCTGAGCACGGCGGCCCGTCAGGCATTAGGGTACGCCGAGATCTTACAGCATCTCGAAGGTAATGTGTCTCTTGCGGACGCGCTCGAAATGATCAAAATCAACACACGTCAGTTCGCCAAGGCCCAGCGGACCTGGTTCAAACGGTTCCGCAAGACCGAGTGGATTGATCTGGCCCCGGATACGATGGTGTCCGAGGCCGCCGGCGAACTGTTTCAGCGCCGAGGGTCGTTATGGTCGGCATAACCGAGATGACAAACTGGGCGGTCGACCTGATCGACGTGCACAAGACGTACGGCAAGACGATTCATGCCCTCCGTGGAGTGAACATCCAGGTCGGTCGGGGTGAGATCTTCGGTTTGCTGGGACCCAACGGGGCGGGCAAGACCACGTTGGTGAAGATCATGATGACGGTGGTGAGGCCGACGCACGCGCTGGGGACGCTTCTTGGCCGTCCGATGGGCCACCGTGGCAAGCTCGCCCGCACCGGTTATCTGCCGGAGGACCATCGATTCCCCGGGTATCTGACCGGAGCACAACTGCTCGACTACTATGCGGCCCTCGGTAAAGTGCCACGATCCCGTCGCAAGGCCAACGCAGCCCGGCTGCTCGATCGCGTCGGTATGTCGGAGTGGGCGACGACGCGTATCGACAAGTACTCCAAGGGGATGCTTCAACGGCTGGGGATCGCCCAGGCGCTGATGAATGATCCGGAGCTGATCGTTCTGGACGAGCCCACCGACGGGCTTGATCCGGTAGGGCGTCGGGATGTCCGCGAACTTCTTTTGGAGCTCAAGAGCGCCGGCAAAACTGTCTTTCTGAACTCGCACCTGCTCAGCGAGCTCGAGATGATCTGCGACCGTGTGGCGATTCTTGTGGACGGCCTGGTCGCCAGGCAAGGGACGCTCAACGAATTGACGGAGGAGACCGTCGAGTATCGGATCGCGTTTTCCGGCGACGCAGGGGTAATCCAGGAGAAGGTTGAGGCGCTCGGTGTCTCACTGGGCGCCAATGTCATAACGGTGTCGGGTCATGACACGGGCAAGGTCAACGCCATGATCGACCTGCTCCGCGCCGCGGGCCTGTCGATCGAATCCGTCCAGCCGCACCGGTTTAGCCTGGAGGATATTCTCGTACAGGTGCTAGCCGACCAGTCAGCCACACCGGTGGCCAGGCCTATGCACCCGTAAGGTAGTACCGATCGAAGGAGCATCGGATTCATGCAGTTCTGGGCGCTGATTGTTGACAGCCTCCGCGAGTCCCTCGATCGCAAGATCTTTTGGATCCTCGTTGGCCTCACACTCCTGATTACCCTGTCGATGCTCGGTGTCGGGTTTGATGGTGAGGAAGTCACCCTCTTCTTCGGCATGTGGTCAACCGAGAGCGACCGGTTCAATCCTCTCTCGGATATCGGGCGAGCGAATCTCGTGGGGTTTGTCGTGTATCTACTGGCCAACACGATGATGGGGTGGATCGGTGTTACGCTCATGATCATCGCCACCGCCGGTGCTTTTCCGGCTTTTACGGAACGCGGTGCCTTGGATGTGGTGCTGGCGAAGCCGATCAACCGGGCCAGACTCTTTCTGTACAAGTATTTCGCGACCATGGTGTTCGTGGTGTTGCAGGGAACGCTGTTCTTCGTCCTGACCTTTCTGGTCATGTGGCTGCGATGGGGTGTATGGGCGCCGGGTTATCTGCTGTCGATCGTGTTTCTGGTGCTCCTGTTCAGCTACCTGTATTGCGTCTCGGTTCTGGTAGCCGTCAAGACGCGAAGCGCGGTGGCGGCAATCCTTTTGACTCTGCTCGCCTGGGTGTTGTTCGCGCTGATCCATCAGGCCCCAAACGTGTTCGAAACATTCCCCGAGCTGAAGAAGCGGCGTACGGTCTATGCAGCAGCGCGCGTGCTAAGCTGGATCCCGCCCAAGACGGGGGACTTCGTGTATCTGGCCGCAAGCTGGTCTCAGGCCGGAACCAGTATCGATTCCTTTCCCTATTTCGATCTGGACGCGGTCACTGACCTGGAGCGCGCCCGTCAAGTCGAGGAACAGGAGCTTGCGAAAAATCAGTTCTATTCGATCGGTTCGTCGTTGTTGTTTGAGATCGTCGTTGTCCTGTTGGCCATGTGGACGTTCGCGCGGAAGGACTATTAGCCGTAGCGCTGCGTGTCACCGCGTGGTGAGCGGTTTGCCGAAGGTATGGGGCATCAGACAAACGAAAATGAGCTTCACCGCCGACTCAAGCGAGCAGCCTGCAAGTGGCTGTGGGAGGCGGGCTATGCGGCCATCGCCGAAGAGGTACCCGTTCCCGGTGTGGGTGTGATTGATGTCGTAGCTGCAGGCCGGTGGCGGCGGTACAACCCGCGCCGCGTTGTCTTCCAGCGTGAGCCGGCGGTGGATCGGCATCACGTGGTTTTTATCGAGTGCAAGGCAATGCGTGCCGATTTTTTGCGTGATCACGGGCGACAACATCAATTCGCGTTCGCACTGCGTGAACGGGCGGACCGGTTTCGCGCCGGTCGGTCTCACCGACCAAGGCACGCAAGTAAAGCGTTGGGCAAGTTCGATACCTGCCTGCTGCGGCCCCACGCCAACCTTCATTATCTGCTGACGCCTCCCGGACTGTTGCGCGTCAAGGAGGTGCCCCGCCGTTGGGGGCTTTTGGTCTGCGACTCCGGGCGCGTTCGTGCGGTTCGCAAACCGCACTGGCAGGAAGTGGCGGACGTTGCCGGCATAGAGGGTGCCATAGCCAGGTCACTTACTGCGCAGTGCATGCGGACGCACGTAAGCCTGGATGGGCTTTCACACGACCAACCATTCGGGCAGCAACCCACTGCTGTGACGGCACGGTGAACCACACTATTGCGAGCATCCTGTACGTCATCACCGACCTTAGGGTGGGCGGCGTCCCCCTACATCTTAGCCGCCTGGCATTTGAGATGCGGCGACGCGGGTTTGAGCCCTGTGTCGTGTCGCTCGGCGAGCTGGGCCCGGTAGCCAGGACGCTGCGCGACGACGGAGTCGAAGTACACGGTTGCGGCGCGCGGGGTAGTTGGGATATCCGTGTCATCGGCCGGCTTGCACGAATTATCAATAAGAAACGGCCCGAAATCGTGCACGCTATGCTCTTCCATGCCAACGTGGCCGCTCGTCGGGCGGCCCGCAAAGCCGGGTTCCCGAACGATCGTGTCGTCTGCGAAATTCAAACGGCGGAGGTCGAGCGGCGATGGCACCTGCTCGTCGATCGCTTTACGCACCGCGGCTGTCGCTTCACCATCGGAAACTCACCCTCGGTCATCGAACACCTCCATACTCACGGGAGAATCGCCCGCGATCGACTGCGTTTGGTTAAAGGGGGTATCGATCCGGCACCGCTGCAAAATGCGATCCCCATCGACCGGTCGGCACTCGGTATTCCGATGGGAGGCGCACTGATCCTTTGGGTCGGACGCCTCGATCCGGTGAAAGGGCTTGGGACATTGATTCGTGCTTTCCAAAGCATAAGCGCGGGTACCGACGCCCACTTGCTTCTGGTAGGCGACGGGCCGCTACGAAAGCGGTTCCAAAATATGATCGGCCGGCTGGGACTGATGGAGCGTGTTCATCTTCTCGGTGCTCGTGACGATGTCCCGGCACTGCTCAAGGCCGCCGATGTGTTCGCGTTTCCATCACGGACCGAAGGGCTTCCCAATGCCTTACTCGAGGCGATGGCTGCGGGGTGTCCCATCGTGACGACGAACGTGCCGGGGTGTCGCGATCTGATTGAGCACGAGAGGACCGGACTGGTTGTGCCATATAGTGACACTAAGGCACTAGCTACTGCCATTCTTCGACTCCTGCACAACCGGGCCGGGGCTGAGCGGCTCGGCCAGCGTGCAGCCGAATCAGTGACGCAGGAGTGGCACATCGAGCAGACATTCGAGGCGTACACCGACGTCTATGAAGCAATCATCGCCGCCGATCGCGGAACTACCGGGGACCGGCCCACCGCTCAAACCCCTTAACAATTCCCGAACACACACGAGGCGGCCCATCCCTATCGCGGCGGCATGGATCTCCTGGTCGCGGTCTGCCGCCCGGTTCCAGACAGTCCACGGGCGGGGACGCGGGGCGGCGGAGACAGTGCGCACACGCGCAAAAGTTGCCGGCGGTTCCGCAACTCCGAGCGGTAGTATGGTCCTGCCGCACCGCCCCCATATATCGACGCGCTTAGAGAAGGCCTCATGCTTCTGAGACCACCAGTAGATTTTGTCAGAGTTTTTTTGTTGACTAAGTGGCAGGCAGTGGTAAATTGTGTCGATCAATCCCACCAAGTGGGTTGACTAGCAAGCTGCTTCATGCGGATTTTCACAGGACAATATGAGCGGACGATCGATGCTAAGAATCGCATTCAGCTTCCTTCGCAGTTGCGATCTGCGATCGATCCGGAGCGGGACGGCGAGGGATTGTACGTTACGCTTGGCGAGTTCCGCGGGACGCTGTCAATTTTCACCAACCGAGGGTTTGAGGAGCTCGTGGCCCGGATTGAAACGGAGTTCATACCGGGCCCCGAATCCCGCCGCTTTGAGCTCCAGTTCTACAGCCTCGCCTCTTACGTGGACATGGACAAGCAAGGGCGGATCGTCTTGCCCGACCGGCTTCGGAAGAAGGCCAGGCTCGGTGAAGAGGTGTTCCTTGTCGGCCAGAAGTATCGGATCGACGTATGGAACCGGGTGGATCTGGAACGATCCATGGTAATCGACTGGGAGGGGGATGACTGGCCTGATTGGCAGGGCTTTCTGCGGATGAGACCCGCAGAGTAGCGGGAGCACGGGCGGTAGGTCGTTGCGGACCGGACGGAGCCGGTTGTCGCAGCGAGTGGAGATTAAGACCGCCGGGGAAGGGGAAGTTGCGGTGGGCAGTCCGAACCAGGCGCGGCTGGAAGACTGCCTTGACGATAACGGCGCGGAACCACGTGCAACCTTGCAGAAAGAGGAGGTTTGCGCGCCTTTGAGGGAGGATTGCTGCGAGCAATCCCGGCTGGATTGAGTAGACAGTGCTGCGGCGGTAGAAGTGAAGGGAATCGCCTCGCCACAGCCTGCGGTGGGCACGAAGGAGGTTGCTGGCATGGCAGGCAGCGCCAATCGCTTGGTTTGGCGTATTCAAAGGCGACTGCAGCCGTACGGGCCGGTTGGGCGAACTGGCCTTCCGAATCTGCGTGACATCGCGGAGTTGGAGGCCCGGGTTCATCGGCTGCACGCCATGTACGATTGTTGCAGCCATGTCCGACTCTCCGGGTATGTCGCACGAGGTACTGCGGCTGGCGTGCTCGACCGCACTGGGGGTGAGTTTGTCGCCAAGGAGGGTTGACGCCCCCCCTGATTTTGGCTTGTGTCGGATCCCTGTGGTGGTGAATAAGCCGGTCGGTCACACTCCCGTGTTGACCCGCGAGGTGTGTGAGTTACTTGCTGTCCGGGCGGGCGAGACCGTGCTGGACGCCACAGTGGGGGTTGGCGGGCATGCACGCTTATTCGCCGAATCGCTTGGTCCGGAAGGCACGCTCATCGGCCTCGACGTCGACCCGGCCAATCTGGCGGTCGCCCGACGGACACTGTCGGGAGCGACGTGCCGGATTGAGCTTGTGCACGCGAACTTTGCGGAGCTTCCTTCGGTCCTCGAGTCCGTCGGTGTTGCCCAGGTCGATGTGTTGTTCGCGGATCTGGGCGTTAGCTCCACGCAATTGGACGACGCTGCTCGAGGATTCTCGTTCCAGCGCGATGGGGCGCTTGATATGCGGATGGATCCGCGGCTAACGACCACGGCGGCGGACCTGGTCAACCGGCTCAAGGAGCGGAAACTCGGCGACCTTCTTTACTACAACGCGCAGGAGCGGGCCGCCCGAAGAATCGCTAAGCGGATTTGTGAAGCCAGGCGCGAGAAGCGCATCACCACGACTGGTCAGTTGGCAAGGATTATTTCCAACGCTCTCGGGGTGGATCCGAGCTCGCGCCGGACCAAGATCCACCCTGCGACGCGGACCTTTCTTGCTCTGCGCATTGCCGTCAATGACGAGATCGGCTGCCTGGAAGCTCTGCTGGATGCGGCGCCTGGGGTACTAAGGCCAGAAGGCCGGATTGGCGTGATTGCGTTTCATAGCGTCGAAGATAAGCCGGTCAAAACCGACTTTCGAGGCCGAAAGAAAGAAGGAGTCTATCGGATTGTGACCCAAAGACCGGTGGTTGCTGATGCCGAGGAGCGTCGGGCGAATCCCCGTTCCCGCAGCGCCAAGCTTCGGGTCGCAATTCGGCTTCCTGAATGAGGCAAGCATCGGTCTGGTGCACGGTAGCTCCGTGACCCGGATAACGGGGAGACTGCGGCGATATGGGCAGGGAAACAAAGGTCGGGTTGCTCGCCGGACTCGCTTTTATCATTTGCTTCGCAATCATTCTGGCCAATAGAGGTCGGCAAGAGCCTCCCCTGGTACCCCTCCCCTACGTCGTTGACGGGACGGTAAACACGGGACCCACCGCTTGGACACGCGATGCACGAACGACAACCAAGCAGCCACCGGTTGCCCAGGGTCTCGACACGCGGTCCGCGCGGCCTCATGCCGATTCCTTAGCCTATCGCTCGAACCCGGTTCGTGTTGGCCGCGGTGTTGCCGGCAGCACGCCTACCGGATTGGCGAGCAGTGGCGCAGAGGTCGTGCTGCCTTCTGACGCCGCGCCGCCAGGCGGCGGTGGAGGAGCATCCCTGGAAGAGAAGACAGGCCCCGACGAATCCGCCCTGGCGGCGGTGAGCGAGGCTACAGGCGGCCCTGCGCTGGCGGTGCCTTCGCGTGAGCAGGCCCAGCAGCAGCGCATCCTTCAGGAGTATCTCGACGCCCGCAGCATGCGCAATGCCGCAAACGAAGAATCGAGACGCAGTGCCGGTCAACACCCAAGCGACGGGACAGCGACCGGACGAACCCGGCGCCCGCCGCTAGCACCTGCGGGAAGGTCACCAACCGCGCCGACCCCGGCCCGGACGCGACCGGTAGGCCATACCGTTGTCGCCGGGGATACACTCTCCAAGATCGCAGCCGCCCATTACGGCAGTCGGTCCCCAATGGTCATCAACGCTGTCTTTGACGCCAATGGCAACGTGCTTTCCAGTCCCGACCTGCTGAGCGTGGGGCTTGAGTTGACGTTGCCGGTCATCACCGGGTTCGATCTTCGCTCCCGTGCCGGGCGTGACTCCAACGTGTCTAGGCCGGTGCCGGGGCGCGATCGTGTCAAGACCACCCAATCGGACGGCGCCGCATTTCGGTGGTATCAAATCAAGGAGAACGATCGCTACATCAACATCGCCCGTGAGCAACTCGGGGACGGGCGCCGCTGGCGGGAGATCCACGAGTTGAACAAGGACAAGTTCCCCGACCCGGACCGGATTCGCCCAGGCGTTCGCATCAAGCTGCCGGTAACGGTGCAGACGCCGACGGGGGAGGCGGGCCGTTGAACGTCGGTCGCGTTGGCTTCTTGATCGCCGCTCTTACGGTGATTGCACTGGTCGTCGTTCATCTTCGTGCCGAGCGGACGCGCTGTGCTGCCAGGATTGTGGCATTGGAATCCGATTGGATCCAGCTACGGCGTGAGTTGTGGGTACTGCAAACGCGGACGGCCCGACTGAAGACTCCACAGCGCCTGCGTGATCGGGTGGTGTCGTTGCCGACCGATCTGGCGGCACCGGCGGCAGAGATCGAGTCGCCGCCGGCAGCGCGACTCGCCTCCGACCGACCATGAAGGTGACACAACGATGTCTTTTCAGACCGTGCCCCTGGATCGAGTGCAACGACGATCGGGTGCGGTGTTGTTGGTCGGTATCATTGTGCTGCTGGCGGCGCTGGCCGCACGCCTGGCGTATATCAACACGACGCTGAGGCCCCGTCTTGTTGCCATTGCCAGCAAACAGCAGCAGGGCCGGTCGGTGATCCCCGCCCGGCGGGGCATGATCTTCGACACCCGCGGCCGGGTTGTCGCCCTCGATCGTCAGGTACCAGACGTGTTTGTGGATCCCGCCCTGGTGGACGACGTCGAGAGGCTGGCGGCTGAACTGGCCCCGCGCGTCAATCTCCCCGCTCGCGCTGTTGCAGACCGAATACGTCGCGGAGCAAACTCGCGTTTTGTGTTGATCGCCCCGGGCGTGGACGCGGTCACTGCCGAGGCGGTTCGATCGATGGGAAACGCCGCCGTGGGCCTGGCGGAGCGGGCCCGGCGCAGCTATCCGCATGCTGAAACCATGGCCCACGTGCTTGGATGGGTCGGTCGCGACGGTCACGGTATGGAAGGTATTGAGCTTGCGTACGATGCCCATCTGCGCGGTCGAAGCGGACAACGCACCATGATCCGCGATGCCCGGCGCCGGGCCCTCGGGCGATTGGGACAGTTGCCCGTGTCACCTGTTGATGGCGGGCATCTGGTCCTGACGATCGACGCCGAGATCCAACTGATTGCGGAAGAGGCCCTGGCGGCCGGTGTCAGAAGGTTCGAGGCCGAGGGCGGCTCTGCCATCGTCATGTCACCGAAAGACGGCTCGGTCCTTGCCATGGTGTGTGTGCCTACGTTCGATCCCAATGAGCCTGTGACCGCGGAGTCCGCTGCCGCGCGTCGCAACCGGGCGGTGACCGATCCGGTCGAACCCGGCAGCTCGTTCAAACCGATCATCACATGCCGGGCGCTGGAAGACGGCTTCGTGTCGACGACGGAGAGGATTGACTGTCACATGGGGTCCCATCGCTTCGGGCGGCGGCTGGTGAAGGATACATCGCCGCAGGGGCTGCTGGATATTCGAGGCATCATCACCCGCAGCAGCAACATCGGGATGGGCATCATCGCCGAGCGGATGGGCAACGAGGTGTTGCACGACACCCTCCGCCGGTTCGGCTTAGGTGAGCGCACCGGCATTGACTGTCCGGGAGAAAGCTCCGGTGTGGTCTACCCGCTGCACCGTTGGACGAGCTACTCCCCGACCTCGGTGGCAATGGGATATGAGGTGCTGGTCACACCGTTGCAGCTCATCAACGCCTTTGCTGCGATTGTCAACGACGGCATTCTGATGAGGCCGCGACTGGTGAGAGAGCTGCTGGGATCCCGCGGTGAGGTGATCCGGTCGTTGGACAGTCCCCGGATCGTCAGGCGCGTGGTCTCGTCGCAGGTGGCCCGGTACGTGGCCCAAGATCTGCTTGTTTCCGTCGTCGAAAACGGTAGCGGACGCCGCGCCGCCACCGGACCGTACCAGGTCCTCGGCAAGACCGGCACCGCCAGACTGGTGTATAGCGATCGAGGCGGTTACGAACCCGGTGCGTACCTTAGCGTGTTTGTCGGGGCAGCCCCGGTCGCCGATCCACAGATACTGGTGCTGGTGATGGTTCGCCGGCCGAACCCGCAGATCGGCTACTATGGTGCGGCAGTGGCGGCACCCGTAGTGGGGGAGATTATCAAGCGGACGCTGGCCTATCTCGAAGTGCCGCCCAAGGCGAAGTCCGGCCTTGCCAGCCTGTGATGTTTTCGGATTTCACAGTGCGGCAGGATATGTGTCACGGGTTCGAGCACACGGCGTCGGTGTGGTGAGATGACATACCGGCAATGTCGGCTAGAATCCGGCTCCCAGGATGAGTATGCCTGATCGATCCGCAGACTATCGCCACTGGACGTTGCCGGAATTGTTCGCTCGTGCCGGTATCACGCCAACCGGGCGTGCGGTGGTCCCGAATGTCAAAATCACCCGGCTGACCGACGACTCGCGAAGCGTAGAGCCGGGGGATTGCTTCGTGGCCATCCGTGGGACGAGACGCGATGGTCACGATTTCGTTGAGACGGCTTCTGCTGGGCGAGCGACCGTGGCTGTAGTGGAGCGTGAGGTTCCAGTCGTCGGGGATACCGCCCGCGTACTTGTGCGCGATACGCGCGAGGCCTTGGCGAGACTGGCCTCTGCTTACTACGGCTTGCGGGGTGAGTCGGAACATGGTCTGCAATTGATCGGCGTGACGGGTACGAATGGTAAGACAACCGTCGCTTGGCTGTTACGTTCGATCCTGCAGGCAGCAGGCCAAGCCACGGCGCTGATCGGCACCATCGAGTACGACCTGGTATACGAGCGCCTGCCGGCGCCGTTAACGACGCCGGGACCACTTGCTCTATGTCGACACCTGGCTGCGGCCCGTGATGCTGGTGCAACTTACGGAGTTGTGGAGATTTCGTCCCACGCGTTGGATCAACGGCGCTGCGATGGACTTCTCCTCAAGGCTGGTGTTTTCACGAATCTATCCGGCGACCATCTCGATTATCACGAGACAATGGAATCCTATGCTGCGGCGAAGCGCCGTCTGTTTGAGCTGCTTGACGCCGACGCAGTTGCGGTTGTCAACCGTGACGATCCAATGGGTGAGTCGCTTATTAAGAGCCTGGATATTCCGGTCACGTCATACGGTCTGGATTCGCCGGGCGTTGACATGACCGCGCGCATTGGGGCCATGACCGTGAGCGGAACCGACATTGCCCTGAGAGGCCGCTCGTTCGAGACGGCTGTACACCTTTCGCTCTTGGGACGCCACAACGTGCTCAATGCGCTGGCAGCCGCAGCGACCGCCGTGGCCCTCGGCATAAATCCTGACGCGATCGTCGCCGGGTTGGAGAGAGTTCTCGGCGTGCCCGGGCGCTTGCAGCGGGCCCAGCGGCAGGGTTGCCCATTTTCGGTTCTCGTTGACTACGCCCACACGGACGCGGCCCTGTCAAGCGTGCTACCCGTGCTTCGGTCACTTGCCCGCGAAAGGCTCATCTGCGTCTTTGGCTGCGGAGGCGATCGCGATCGGAGCAAACGCCCGCGGATGGCGGCGGTGGTAGGTCGATTCGCGGAAGTCGCATACGTGACCAGCGATAACCCGCGCAGGGAAGATCCCCAGCGCATCATTGACGACATTCTGCCCGGATTCGGCTCGTCGCCGGCCTGTCGAGTCGAGGTCCAGGTCGACCGGCGGCGCGCAATCCAAACGGCGATCGGCGAAGCCCGGCCCGGCGATACGGTGTTGATCGCCGGAAAGGGTCATGAAACTTACCAACTGGTAGGTGATACGATGCTGCCGTTTGATGACATGGAGGTGGCACGGGAGTGTTTGAACGCGTCGGCTGTGGCGGAGGAGGTTGCATGATCCCCATGGCGCTGAGTGATGTGGCATCAGCCGTGGGCGCGGCAGACAAGCTGGGCGGCGGTGGCGTCCGGATCCAGCGGGTGACCACGGACTCGCGCCGGGTGCAACCGGGGGACCTGTTTTTCGCGATCGTGGGCGAACGGTTTGACGGCCATCGGTTCATCGCTGAGGCGGCTTCCAAAGGCGCCGCCGCATGTGTCTGTAATCGTGATCGGTTCGTTGAGGGTGGTGCCGGCGAGGTGGGCGATGCACTGCCTGCAATGCCCTGTCTTGTCGTTGGGGATACGGTGGAAGCGCTCACCCGATTGGCGGCGCATTATCGGTGCCATGTCGTGCAGGACGCGACGGTTGTCGTGGCCATTACAGGCAGCAACGGCAAAACTACCACCAAGTGCATGATCGATCACGTGTTATCCGGTTCATTCAAGGGTCGGGCGGCGCCTGGAAGCTTCAACAATCACATTGGCGTGCCACTGACGTTGCTGTTGGCCGATCCGGACGACCGCTACTTGATCGTCGAGATCGGCAGCAACGCACCCGGCGAGGTTGAAGCCCTGTCGGCGATTGCATCGCCCAACCTAGCCGTGATTACGTCAATCGGGGAGGCGCATTTAGAGGGATTGGGCAGCATTGACGGAGTGGCGGCAGAGAAGGTGTCATTGCTGCGTCATGTACGGCCAGACGGTCTGGCCGTTGTCAACGTCGACCGACCGGAGATAAAACCTCATTTGGCCGCCGCCCAACGGGCAAGGTTATCGACCGTCGGGACCGATTCGAGCGCCGATCTGCGCGTCACCGGCGTGCACGGCGACATCCGCAGCACGACGTTCGAGCTTGACGGTCGTTATCGCATTGAACTAGCTGTGCCCGGTGTGCACCACGCGGTCAACGCCGCAGGCGCATTCGCCGTGGCCCGTTGGTTCGGCGTGGCTGCCAAGGTGATCGTCGAGCGGCTCCGGTCATTTATGCCGCCGGAGGGGAGGACGCGGCGTTTGCAGATTGGCGGGTTTACCGTGGTCGACGATGCGTACAACGCCAATCCGGCCAGTATGGCCGCAGTGGTGGAGACGTTGCGACAAGGTGCGTCCGGTCGGCGTGTTCTGGTTATGGGTGACATGCTCGAGCTGGGGCCCCAAAGCGCATCGCTGCATCGTCGAACGGTCGGCGCAGTGCTTAAAGCCGGTATCGAAATCCTGGTAGCGGTCGGGGCGGCAATGGCGGATGCTCTTCGGCTAATCGACGGTTGTCACCAACGCACTCGTGTGGTGTTATGTGCGGATGCGGAAGCTGCCAGTGACGCTCTTACGAAGATTTTAGCGCCCGGTGACACGGTATGGATCAAAGGATCGCGGGCTATGGAACTGGATCGCGTAGTCAGCGACCTGCAGACTCGGTTCGGGGACCCTGAGCCGCAGGCTTTAGCCTGCGCGGACTTCGCGTCGTCAAAACCGAGCCGCAGGCTTTAGCCTGCGCGGACTTCGCGCCGTCAAAACCGAGCCGCAGGCTTTAGTCCGCGGACATGCGCAAGAGCTAATACCAGCGGATCATCAAGGTATCCAACGTCCGCGGGTTGAGACCTGCGGTTCGGGGAAGGTCACCGTATTGTGAGGTGAATCGAGCCGGGTGGCGGCCGGGTTGAGCCGGGAAGTGGTGTCAAGTGCTTTACCTTCTTGCTCGCGAGCTTCTTCAGGGTCGGCATTACGCGTACGAGAACGTGCTTTTCCGCGGCACGTGCGCGGCGCTGTTCTGCTTTTTACTGGCGCTGCTGCTGCTGCCGCGTGTCATCCGGCAGTTGATGAAGTGGAAGCTGGGGGACCGCCCCGAGTTCGACCACGCCTCGCTTAACGAGCTGACCCGCGACAAGAGCAACGTGCCTACCATGGGCGGCGTGATGATTCTCGTGTCCATCACCCTGGCGATGCTGTTGCTGGCCGATCTGACCAACTTTTACGTCCAGATGGGGCTGGTGTGTCTGGTGTGGCTGGGCCTGTTGGGGGCAACGGACGATTGGCTGAAGCTGACCGCCCGACGCCGGTCTCGTTCGCGCGACGGGCTCAAGGTGTACCAGAAGCTGCTTTTTCAGCTCGGCCTGGGCGTGGTGCTGGGCTTCTATATATACAGATACGGTCGCGGCAACTTTGCGGTACTCAGCTCGTTGGTGGAGCCCGGCGAGCTGCCGGCTTACAAGATTCTGAGCGTTCCCTTCTACAAGCCGGGCCTGCAGCTCGGAACGCTCGCATTCATGCTCGTTACCGTACTGGTGATGACCGGCACGTCCAACGCCGTCAACCTGGCGGACGGGATGGACGGTCTGGCCTCGGGCTGCGTGGCCATGTGTGCGTTGGTGTTTCTGCTCTTTGCCTACATCGTTGGGACGCCGGCGCTGGCCGACAAACTGCTTTTCCCGCACATTCCCAAGAGCGGCGAGCTGGTTATCCTGTGCGGTGCGATCCTCGGCTCTTGCCTGGGCTTTTTGTGGTACAATTGCCATCCGGCTCGGGTGTTTATGGGCGACATAGGATCGCTACCGCTGGGCGGATTGATAGGCTATGTCGCCGTTGTCACCCGGCAGGAGTTGATGCTGCTCATTGCCGGCGGGGTGTTTGTCATCGAAGCGGTCTCGGTGATAGCCCAGGTCGGCTATTACAAGAGGACCGGCGGGCGACGATTGCTTCGCTGCGCCCCGATCCACCACCACTTTCATCTGGGCGGTTGGAGCGAGCCGCAGACGGTGGTGCGATTCTGGCTGATGGCGGCAATGTTCGCAGGATTTGCTCTTGCAACGATTAAGCTCCGCTGACGCACGGCGCGGTTGCGACGGAGGCAGAGCGATTCGAGCTTCCAGAGTGACGAACAGATGTCACGGATAGCGTAGGATGACTCTCGAAGGACACAACAAGCCGGCACAATCCGCCGCAGTGTTCATTGTCGCTATGGCGCTGATGGCGATCGGGCTGGTGATGGTCGCATCGACCTCGGCTTCGTTGGACCGTTCGTCGTTCACCTGGCCGCTGTGGCGGACTCCTTTCGGTCGGCAGATGGTGTTTGTCCTCATCGGGTTTGCCGTGATGATTGTGACGAGCCGATTGGCCATGCCGCTTCTTGCTTCGCCTGAAATGCGACGGCGGACTTCGCAAGTGGCTTTCGTCATCGCGGTAGCTTGTCTGATTGCGGCGCTGATTCCGAGCCTTGCCTCGCCCCATCGTGGTTCCCATCGCTGGCTGCGGCTGGCTATCGGAGGAATCGGAGGAATGGATATCGGCTTTCAGCCGTCCGAGCTGGCCAAGCTGGCCATGGTGGCAATAGTAGCGTCGCTGCTGACCGAACGCGGCGCCGATCCACGATCGTTTCGACGCTGTTTCCTACCGGCCTCAATCGCAATAGCGGTGTGCGTGCTCCTGGTGGGCATGGAGGATTTCGGAACGGCGGCCCTGTTAGCAGGCATAGGCGTGGCCATGTTGTTTGTGGCGGGGTGTCGTCTGCGTCACTTGTCTGTGTTAAGCGCCGTAGGCGCATGTGGTTTGACGGTCCTGCTATATGCAGCCCCGTATCGACTTGCCCGGCTCACCGCGTACAAGGAGCTCTGGGAAGATCCACAGGGAAAGGCCTATCAACCGCTTCAGTCGTTGACCACCATCGCGTCCGGAGGCTGGCTCGGCATGGGGCTGGGGTCGGGAGTGCAGAAGTACGGGTACCTGCCTGAAAGTCGCACGGATTTCATCTTTGCGGTGATCTGCGAAGAGCTGGGCATATTTGGTGGGGCTCTTGTGATAGGTCTTTTCTGTGCCCTCGTTTGGCTGGGTCTTCGGGCGATGCTGGCGGCGCCATCGCGCTTCGAGCGTCTCTTGGCGTTTGGCCTCGCCGCAACGATAGGTTTGCAATCAGCGATGAATATCGCGGTGGTTACGGTGGTGACGCCGACCACGGGGATCTCATTACCGTTGATATCGGCCGGTGGTAGCAGCCTGTTAACGTTTTGTCTGGCGTTGGGCGTCCTAGCCGCCATTTCCGCGCGCGGCAACAAGATGGCGTCTCTATCCTTAGAGGCTGACGTTCCTGGTCGACGTGTAGTGGGCATGGCTCGAATGGGGGATGCAACAGCATGGTGACCCGCCCAAGTGACCAACCTGAATCGCCGCTGATCGTGTTCGCCGGTGGGGGAACAGGCGGTCACCTTTTCCCTGCACTGGCGATTGCCGACGCGCTGCGCAGGCGTCTTCCCGGCGTCAGGTTCGTGTTCTTTGCAACCCAGCGGCCGATCGACAGACGTGTTCTGACCGAGGCCGGCTGTGACCTGGTACAGCAGACACTTCCCACGATTAATTACGCTCCCTGGCACTGGTTGCGCATGTACCTTGGCTACCGCCAATCGAGCCTGTTGTGCCGCTCACGCTTCGAGAGCGACAGGCCGGCGGTGGTGGTTGGAACGGGGGGCCTCGGATCAGTACCGGCGGTTCGGCGGGCGATTCGCATGGGTATTCCAGTGGCACTGCTCAATCCTGACACCGTGCCGGGTCGGGCGAACAGATACCTGGCGGGTTCAGCCGACGTCGTCTTCGTACAGTGGGAGGAGGCGGTCCGTCACTTTCCAGGTTCTGCTCGCGTGGTAGTCACCGGCTGCGCTGTTCGGCCGGAGTTCAACCAGACCAGCCGGGAAGCCGGGATGGCACGATTCGGGCTTGATGCCAATCGGAAGACGTTGCTGGTAACCGGGGCGTCGCAGGGAGCGCGAACGATCAACGAGGTAGTCGTCTCCAACTTAGCCCTTCTGGAATCGCGCGATGACTGGCAGGTCATACACCTGACGGGTGATCTGGATTACGAAGAGGTGCACGCGGCGTACGCCCGCCGGTCCATCCGGGCATCGGTGCTGCCGTTCACCGACCACATGGCTGAGGCGCTGGGCGCCGCGGATCTGGTCATTGCCCGGGCGGGCGCATCAACACTGGCAGAGATCACTGCGGTAGGTCGTGCTTCAATCTTGATGCCCTACCCGTATCACAAAGACCAACACCAGCTTGCCAATGCTCGTTGCCTGGTGCGGGCGTCGGCAGCACGAATCGTCCACGATAAGGTGGATCCGGCGAGGAACGGGCCAGCCCTGCGCGAGGTTCTGGAACAGCTAATGAGCGATGATGAGCTGCGCGGTTACATGGCCGCAGCGACTAGGCGCCTGGGACGTGGCCACGCTGCGTCCCAGATTGCCGACTACATTGTCGAGATGGTCGAGGCGAGCGGGATGGCGCCCTCTTCGAGACGCTGCGTAGGGGCTGCCGGCTAACGCTGAACGTGGGCGCGGAGCGTAGAAGGTGCGTCAAAAACGAATGGTTGGAGGCATGGTGCCGGCGCACCCGATAGGTTATTCTGTAGGACCGTAGGCTGGCGCGGGCCGCAGACACGGCGCGAGGGTCTGGGGAACGGCTACTTGCCCACACCATAAAAACTCACGCGAATTTGAGGGATCGTGATGCGCACTCCCGCGGAAGCAGCAGCCACGGACCGGCAGAAATCGCCGCGAGAGTTTGCCGGGACGCACGTGCATTTCATCGGAATCGGCGGCAGCGGTATGAGCGGTGCCGCGGCGCTGCTCTTGGGGCTGGGGGCAGATGTGTCCGGATCGGACTTGGTGCCCTTCGAGGGAATGGGAGCGCTGGTCAATCGTGGGGCGCGCGTAGGCATCGGCCATCGGGAACAGCAACTCGACACCAACGTCGATTTCGTGGTGATCAGCGCAGCCATTCCAGAATCCAACCCGGAACTCATGGCGGCGAGGACCCTTGGGGTAAGGGTCGTCAAATATGCCGAGTTGCTCGGTGTCCTTATGCGCGGATGCACGAAGGGCGTGGCCATAGCCGGGACGCACGGCAAGACCACCACAACGGCCATTTGCGCTCATCTGTATCGCGGTGCGGGTCTTGATCCTTCGTTTCTGGTCGGCGCGTACTCTGCACAGTTGGGCGGAAGCAGCGGCCTGGGCAAGGGGCCGCATTTTATCGTCGAAGCGTGCGAGTTCGACCGTTCCTTCCTGCATCTCGCACCGGAGTCGGCGGCTATTCTCAATATCGAACCGGATCATCTTGATTGTTACCGTGACCTTGACGAGATCGTTGGCGCGTTCGCCCGGTTCGCGCATAACGTTGATCCCAACGGGTTGCTCGTTTGCAACGCCGGGGATCATAGGACGAGGGCCGCCGCCGCCGAATCAATGGCCTGTGTGCAGACCTTCGGATTCACAGAGGGGGCGGACTGGCACGCGGTCAACCTGGGCCGCGAGCACGGTTGCTACTCTTTCGAGGTACGTTTCAGCGGCCAGGTTCTTATATCAACGCGATTATCGATTCCCGGCCTGTACAATGTGGCCAACGCGCTTGCAGCCATTGCGTTGGCCTATCACGCCGGGGCCGATCCCGGCTGTATTGAAAGAGCGTTGCCGACTTTTTCGGGAGTCAGCCGCCGCCTGAGCCTGCGCGGCGAGGGACACGGCGTTACCATCGTCGATGACTACGCCCATCATCCAACCGAGATTCGCGTGACCATCGAGGCCGCCCGATATCGATATCGTCCCAGGCGCACCTGGGCGATTTTTCAGCCCCACCAACACGCCCGAACGCGACACCTTATGGAGGATTTCTCCGACTCATTTGGTGAGGCTGACGAGATTATCGTGCCCGATGTGTACGCCGCCCGCGAGGCGAGCGACGTACCTGAGACACCTCCGGAAAGCGCCATCCCTGACGCGGACGGCACGCCGTGTTCGGAGGAGCTGGTCTCGCGGATTTGCCAACGCGGGGGCCGGGCCCGGTACATGCCCGGCCTAAGCGCGGTGGCCGAGCATCTTGTCCGGCACGTGACGGAGGGTGATTTGGTATTGACCATGGGAGCGGGCGACGTCTGGAAGGTGGCCGATGAGCTGGTGGAGCGAATTTGCGAATCGAATCGAGCGTGATACCCCGCTCGGCCGTCATACCTGGTATCGCCTGGGAGGGCCTGCGCGCTACCTTTTTAGACCACGTGATGCCGAGGACCTGGCATCTCTGTTAACTCGTGCCAAGCACGAAGACATACCCGTTAAGGTTCTGGGCAGCGGTGCCAACGTGCTGATCAGCGACGATGGGTTCGACGGAGTGGTGGTGCGCTTGGACAACGACGCCTTCTGCACAACCACGCGGCGGGGAACGTCGTTGGAAGTCGGCGCCGGTGTGGATCTGATGCCCTTGGCGCGTCGGTGCAGCGAACAAGGACTCTCCGGCCTGGAGTGTCTGGCTGGGATCCCTGCAACTGTTGGTGGTGCGGTACGGATGAACGCCGGTGGGCGGTTCGGGGAGTTCGGCACCGTTGTCCGCGAGATCGAGGTGCTTCGCACTGATGGCGGTGTTGAGACCTGGCCGCACGATCGGATCGGCTTTCAATACCGCCGCAGCGATCTTGGCGATGGCATCGTGCTGTCCGCGCAACTCGAGCTGGTTGAAGACGACCCGGACCGAGTGAAGCGTACGTTCGACGATATGCTCAAGTACAAAGAGCGCTCGCAGCCGTTGGCGGATAGAAGTGCAGGGTGCGTGTTCAAGAACCCTGTGGGGCAGTCAGCCGGTGCCCTGATCGATCAGGCCGGCCTCAAAGGGGCCCGATATGGCAAGGCACAGGTCTCCAGACGGCATGCGAACTTCATCGTGGCAGAACACGGAGCCACCGCTTCGGATGTCCTGCATTTGATCGACCTGATCCGCGAGCGGGTGCGCAATGTATTCGGCACCGAACTCGAAACCGAAATCGAAATATGGAAGCCGGTGAGGGCTAGGAGGCGCGACGAATGACCATCACCAAGACTGGCCCCGCTCCCAAAGAGCCGTTCAGCGCAACTTTGGAGACTCTGAACATCACCGTATTGGCGGGTGGGCCGGGAGCGGAACGCGAGGTCAGTCTTAACAGCGGCCGGGCGGTTTATGAAGCGCTGATGCGACTCGGGCATCGTGTTGCCCTGTGTGACATCAGCCCGGACGATCTGTCTGCGTTAGGTCGGTCGGTGGACATCTTCTTCATCGCCCTGCATGGCGAGTTCGGGGAAGATGGTGAGCTACAGGCAGAGCTGGACGCTCGCGGCTTGCCTTACTGCGGGTCCGGGGCAGCCGCCTCTCGGACCGCAATGGACAAGGCAGCCGCGAAACGCTGTTTTCAGCGTCATGGTATTCCAACCCCAGCGTATGAGATCATCAATCGGCACAACCTCGCCGGGCTGACGTCGCGGTTTGCAACGCCCGCGGTGGTGAAGCCCGTCGCGGCGGGCAGCAGCGTAGATACGATGATTGTCCGCAAAGCCGACGACCTGCGGACAATCGCCGCGGAGTTAGTCGGAAGGTACGGTCAAGTGCTTGTCGAGCAATACATTGCCGGCCCCGAACTGACTGTGGGGATCCTGGGCGATGAGGCCCTGCCGGTTTGCGAGATTCGCACCAACCGCGAGTTCTACGACTACGAGGCCAAATACCTCGATGACGACACGCGATACCTCTTCGATCTGGACCTTCCACCCGCACTGCTGAACCGCGTTCAAGTGCTAAGCCTCGCGGCACACGACGCCCTGGGTTGCAGCGTCTTTTCACGGGTGGACTGGATGGTCGACGCCGAGACTCTCGAGCCGTATGTTTTGGAGGTGAACACAATCCCCGGGTTTACGAGTCATTCGCTGGTGCCTAAGGCGGCGGCGAGGATCGGGATGAGCTTCGATCAGCTCTGCCAACGGATCGTTGAGCTCTCGTTGGCAAAGTGGCGACCAGAGTAGCATGGCACGAAGATCGAAATCACACAGACGCAGGCGCAAGGTGCACCATCGGAGTTGGTGGGCATCCTATGACTTCCGGCGACATCGCCGCCTCTTTAGCAGTGCTGCATTTGTGGTTGTCGCTCTGACGTTTCTTGTTGCCGGGTTGATCGCGGTGGCCCGGTTGGAGGCCCACGTAGACAGGCGGTTACTTGACCGATTCGGCCCTCCCACCGTGACGTTCGTTGACCGTCCTGAGCAGCTCGTGGAGCTCGCCGGTGACGATCTGGACAAGAGCGTTTCCGATTTGCTCACCCGCGACTGGACGGATGACCGACTCTGCCGGGACATTGCCACGCGGCTGGCGGCGGTCGGGTGGGTGGCAAGGGTCAACTTCGTGCGTCGAACAGCGGATGCACGATTCGAGGTGGGGGCTCACTACCGGTTACCCGTGGCGATGGTACAACAGGCGGATGAGTTCCTGCTCGTTGACCGCAAGGGTGTGAGACTGCCCGGCACTTACCTGTACGATCCGGCATGGAAGCTCATACAAGGCCTGGGCGGCGCCGCGCCTCAGGCGGGGACTCATTGGGAGGGCGATGACCTGGACGCCGCCCTGGCAATCGTCGCTGCCGTCGCCAGGGAACCCTACAACGACCAGATCACGGCTGTGCTTGTGGACAACCTCGGCGGACGCCGCGATCCGCTGCGATGTCACATAGAGCTGGCCACGGATCGTGCCGGAGGACGCATCCGCTGGGGCACAGCGCCCGGTTTTGAACTAGAGGAGAACACCGTAGAGCAGAAGCTGGCGATTCTGCGGGAAAACTACCGGAAAACGGGGCGCCTCGACGCTCACCATCCGGTCATCGACATCTCGACATTCCCGGACCGGTTCACGATCCCGGGATAGTCGGGGTTGGCTATGGTTTTCGGAGCGTATCGACTGATCCGACGGGCCCCAGACCGGCGTGGTGGGCTGCAATATTCTGCGGCGGCTCCCGAATAGACGATAGAATGTAGGTAAGCGAAACAGGTGGTTGATATGGCTGAAGAGATCGCTTCCATCCTAGAGCAAGCACGTTTGTTCGTGCTTCAACATGCCCCGGCGGATCTGCTGCGGGAGGCTGTGCCGTTCGGCATTATCTGCCTCGTGGCCGGGATAGGCCTGAGCGTGCTCGGTGCCAAGCTTTCCCGCATCGGAATTACCTGCGGGTTTGGGTTGCTGGGGGCCTACATCGGCGCTTTCATTGCCCGCCAGACCGGGTTCCCCGTGCTGGTATGCAGCCCGATCGGAGCGCTGATGCTCGGGGTGATCGGATACCAGACGTTGAAGCTGTGGGTTGGGCTGATCGCTGCCCTGGTCCTGTCCACAGCCGCTTTGGGTATGTTCGGGTATCACCGGGTGGTGCCTCACTACGGCGAGTTCGAGCAGACGGCCTCGTCAGTGGTTGAGGCTCCGGGATCATTTGCCCTTCCTTCCCCCGAAGAGCAGCAGGCCTACCTCGAGCGGTCGCCCCAGCAGTGGGCTCAGGAGTTCTGGGCATTCGTGACTCAGAAGGATGTGAATGTGGAGCGTAACGGTCGGGCGGTTGCCCTGGCTGCGATGATTACCGGGCTTTGTCTCGGTGTGGTCGCTGCCCGGTGGGCGCTGATCGTGTCGACGTCCCTTGTGGGGACCGCGCTGGTTACGACGGCCATCGCCACGCTCCTGACGCACTCGGTTCCCGAATCTTATGAGGCTTTCCACCGCCACCCCAGTCTGGTCGGCGTGGGCGTCGGAGCGTTTCTGGTGTCCTCGCTGGTTCTCCAGACCCTGCTTACCCGAAAAGCGCCTGACACCAAGGCGGAATCCACCGGCAAATCATAGCTGATATCGTAAGTTAGCAGTACGAGGTCTTGACCACCGTGCGCCTCCGCCGCGCTCGTGTGTGCGTAGGTCCGTGGCCGCTGAGCTACTAAGGACCATGCGAGGCGCGATGGTCAAGAGTGCGTTTCTGCGTTCTAAGTGGAGTGCCTTGCCGTGATGATTTCCCTGGATGATTGGCTGCTCTATCTGAGGCAGTCGCAAAGCGCAGTCGGTTTCCCACTGGTCGTGGCTGGGCTGGGCCTGATGTTGTTTGGATGGCGCATGTGGAAGGTCTGTGTGATGCTGTCCTACGCGCTGCTCGGTGCGGCGTTTGGTGCGTGGATCGTCGGGCCGTGTGATGGTCAATGGCTCTACGCGCTTGCAGTCGGTGCGGGGCTCGGCTTGGTGAGCTATTGGCCGGTCAACTACGCGGTGTCGGGTTTGGGAGGTCTCATCGGTGCCGGCATGGTAACGTATTCACTGGCTAATCTTGGCGTCACCGGGACGGCCCTGCTGGCTTCCGGAGGGGCCGCTTTCATCGGATGCACCGCGTTCGCCTTCCTGAATCGCCAACATGTGGTGATTGTGGTGACCGCGTTTCTGGGAGCGGCGCTACTTGTCTCCGGGCTTACTGCGTGGGTCGTGAACCTGCCGGGTCTGTACGGGACGCTGCGGGCCATGGCCACCGGCAGTGCCATCGTGATACCGTTTATCGTCGTGGTCCCGACGGTTGTGAGTTCTTTCTACCAGTTGGCCGAGGTGCGCCGGCTTCACGTCGATCTGTAAGCTTGGGCGTGTATATCTGACCGGACCTGTCGCAGGCGCTCGGGTTGCCTTTCTCCGACTCGCTGTGCGCATACGCGTGGTACGGATGCTCTGCATACGATGGGGCGGGGCCTGTCGCGCGGTCAACTTGGCGGCGACGTGCCTTTCGCTACAGTAACCGCAAGAGAGGATTGGCCTCGAGCTGTCTGTGGCGGCGGTTGCAGCATGAGCGGACCCAGAATCGGTGTGGACATCGACGACTTTCGCCTTCGGCCCAGGGAGGCCCTGCGCAAAGCGGCGGAACTCGACTTCCGCGCGGTCGAGCTGGCGACCGTCACGGGCGATCTGGCGCCGTGGAATCTGTCGTCAAGCGGGCGGCGGCACCTGTCGCGCTATGTTGACGGTTTGGGGCTGCGGATGGCCGCCCTGGTCGCGGATCTTCCCGGCCTGCGGCTTACCGACCCGCGCACCGTCGACGAGCGGGTCGAGCGGACCTGCCGGATTCTACAACTTGCGACCGACTTGAAGGTTCCTGCAGTGACGGCGTCGGCCGGCATGCTGACGCAACCCGATACGGGTGAGCCGTCGGAGGCCGCGATCGAAGCGCTCAAGCGCATCGGTGAATACGCCGATCTGCGCGGGATCGCTTACGCTCTGCGCGTTTCCGGCGACAGTGGTGAGCGTATCGTTCGGGTGCTTGACGAGCTGGGTTGCCCTTCAATCGGGATTTGTCTCGACCCGGCCGCTATGGTAATGAATGGTGTCAATCCACTGACAGTAATTGAGCGGGTCCCGGCCCAGATCACACTGATGCACGCCCGTGACGGCACAGTAGGTCTGTCCGAACGGGCGGGTCACGAAACCCGCTTGGGCGAAGGCGAGGTCGATCTAGTCGGACTGCTTGCCGCGCTTGAGGCCGCCGATTACGCCGGCCCCTACGTCCTCCGCCGGACCGACTCTCAGACCCCGGTCGCAGACATCCAAGACGCCCGCGACCTCCTAACCCGCCTTCTCCCACCAGCGTAGGTTTACCCGACGTGAGGTAGTATGGGAATGGCCCAGAAACCTACGCCGTGATGCGCAGACTCGGGCGGACTGACTACCTCGTCGGGTGTGGAAACGCGATCATCCGCATCAGGTACCCAAGAACGTGCGATCCATTAAATTCATCTTGCGAGGAGTGGTGTCTCTGCCTCACGAGTCCGTCAACGCCGTGCTGTGCCGAGAATCCCTTCTCGGCACTTCTGGGAGGACCGAGAAAGAATTCTCGGTCCAGCGGAGACCGCTTGAAGAAGGGTGGGACGTCGCTTAGGCTCTTGCCGTCATGCAAGGCCCCGACGACGAGTTCGCCGATATCGAGTTTACATGTTCGCGGTGCGGGGCGGTCATGGATCGCTTCCACGAACTTTGCCCGGATTGCGGGCAGGAACTGGGCGAGGGGTTCAGCGCCACGTTCCGTCCGCCCGTTCCCAAGGCCATCAAGATCATCGCCTTCGTGTTCTTGGGCGGCATCGTTTTGATGCTGGTGGTGTTGCTGCTCGGCCCGTTGCTGTTCTGAGTACTCTTGAGAATCGTAGGTCGGGCTTTGCCCGACGAGTCAAGCTCTCGGCGGGCGGTGCATAGACGGCTACAGCTCGCGGAGGTGGAAGCCGCCGTCGGTGTGGAATACGGTTCCGGTGCTGAAGGGGAAGTGGCCTTTGGCGATGGCGGTCACAGCCAGGGCGACCTCTTGAGGCTTGCCCCAGCGGTTGATCGGGGCCATACCTTGAGCGAGCTTGTCGTTGTAATAGTCGCGCACGTGCTCGACGGAGGTCATGTCGGTTTCGATCAGACCCGGGCTGATCTCATAGACGTTGATGCCGTACTCGGCCAGACGCACCGCGAAAAGCCTGGTCACCATGCTCAGTCCGGCCTTGCTGACGCAGTATTCGCCGTAATTCTTGGCGGTGGTGTAGGATCGAAGTGACGAGATGTTGACAATGGCGGCACCATCGATCTCCTTGGCCTCGATCAGGCCGATCATCACCCGGGCCACCCGCTGGGTCAGAAAATAAGGTGCCCGAAGGTTGGCATTAAGGATCCGGTCGAAGGTTTTCTCCTCGGTTTCGAGGATATCCTTACGCACTTTGGGAGCGATGCCGGCATTGTTGACCAGAAGATCGATCCGCCCGAAGCGCTCCAGGGTGAATTGCACCAGAAGGTCCCGGTGGGATTTGGCGGTGACATCAGCCTGGCATATCTCGACGGGCACGCCGATCTTCTCGATCTGGTACCGGACATCCTCGGCCGCCCCGAGATTCTCGTTGAAGTTGACCAGTATGGCGTAGCCGGCCTTGGCGAGCTCGATGCAGATGCCTCGCCCGATGCCGCGCGACCCGCCTGTAACCAGGGCCACCTTCTGCTCAATCATGTCTTGGCTTCTCCGCGTCCGCCGTCCGGCGGCGAGTTGCTACTATACCGGGCGGAAAGGAGTGTGTCACGCCTGAGACAATGAGTTGTGAGTTTCGAGTGTCACAGGGATCACGGCGTACCGTTTGTCACATCAAGAGATGCGACGAGTGAAGTGCGGGCGATGCGCGCAAGAAAAAACCGGACAGCCTGCGCTGGCACTGGCCGGTCATTAATGACGCGAGAAGCTATCTTCCGTTCTGCTCCCTGTCCTTTTCAACTTTTCGGATGGACTTGCGCATCTGGCGGCGCTTTCGTTCCGATGGTTTTTCGTAGTAGCTGTGCCGTTTGATGTCCCGGATGAGCCCCTCCCGCTGGCACAGGCGCTTGAAGCGCTTCAACATCTGCTGGATTGATTCGTTTCCCCGAGGTCTAACCTTTACCACAACGTCTCCTTATTCCAACCGTCGTTTGTTGCCCTGTCCATACATCGGAACGCGCGCATACGCGATCCGCCTGCTCTGCATGCTATGGCACGCATTCTAGGTGATCTGATCGGCGCACGCCAGGGGCGACTTTGCGATTCTTCAAAAAGTAACGTGTTTCCCGGGGACGGAGGATCGAGGAGTTTCGGGTCCGATAATGTTGAAGCCTCGCTTGAGAACCTGCGGGACCGTAGCAGCCTTATTCCGCCGGTCGTTTCGGAGCCGGGAGAGCGAGCGGATTTCTGCATGGCGGGTGCCACTGGTGGCTTGCCCACCAGTGCCTGAGACTACTCGGGTGCAGAGTCCAATTGTATTCCGGTGGGCAATCGAAGCAAGCACCCCAAGGAGGCGGTTAACGGCAAGGTGGACGTCGCACTGGCAGCAGGCTGCCAACGGACCGGTACCTAGACTACAGGAACCATCGAGCAGTAACGAGGATCACGGTAAACGTCATTATCGCAAGGTGCATCCGCACGCCCCCCGTAGTGGTGCACACCGGCGGGGCCTTCGCCGTTCAAAGGTCACCCACGCACACGGGCTGGCTCGTCCTGACTTTTCTACGTTGCTCAGCTTTCCGTTTGCGCAGCTTGGGACCGAGCCACAGCCACCACCCGCTGAGGACAAGGAACAGTAATCCGGCGCTCACCGCGGGCATGATCCAATCATGGAACCAGGCCGCAATGAACGAGCCGTCGTGGATATTCTCAAACAGGTCCGAAGGTCGCCAGGAAACGCTTAGCACCTTACCGGTCACAGCGCATACCTGGATCTCGGAATGATGATGCTCAGAATGAACCTTGAAGGCGCGCTTGCCCGGGCGAAAGTCGATCCGCTCGATATCCTTAACTGATGTGAAATCGGGGTGGTTCTGCGCCCGGAGAACATCGAACAGTCTTTGAACAGTGATGAAATCCTCCACCCCGCCTTGGGCGCCGCGTTGCGTCGGGGGCTGGATCCAGGCGTTCCTCTTTTTGATGAGCAGCAGAAAACCCGTGGCAGACATGTACACAAACACGACTGACAAAATGATGCCGGTCCACTTGTGTGTCGTCCGGAAGAGTTTGAATAGGCTCATTCGCACCTCCAAAGTAGTCGTTGGGCACGGTGGAGCGGGGTGACACGCGCCGGTGAAAAACAACAGCACGTCTGCCGACCTGCCCTACTCCTCTGAAAAACGTAGTCCGCGCGCCCGCGCCGGGGGCCGCTGGTGACACCCGACCTCTAAGCACTGGTGGGCAAGCCACCAGTGGCACCCGGCGAGACCGACCGTAAAGTCGGCCTCCCATACTGCTCCGGTTCTTCAACGGACGTTGGCTTCCAGCAGACTACTTACGCCACCTGGGCGCAGACTTTGTTGGCGGCGTCGGTCAGGTCGGTGGCGGTGATCAGTTGGGGGATGGCGGCTTCCTTGAGCAGCTCGTGAGCCCGTTCGACGTTGGTGCCCTCCAGGCGGACCACAACGGGGACGTCAAAGCCGATCTCCCTGGCTGCGGCAATCAGGGCCTCGGCGATTGTGTCGCACTTGGCGATGCCGCCGAAGATGTTGACCAGGATGCCCTTGACCTTGGGGTCTGAAAGAACGATGCGGAATGCCTCGGTGGCCTCCTCGGCGGTCACCGATCCGCCGACGTCGAGGAAGTTGGCCGGCTCACCGCCGTGCAGCTTGATCAGGTCCATAGTGGACATGGCCAGGCCGGCACCGTTGACTAAGCAGCCGATGTTCCCATCAAGCGGGATATAGGAAAGGTTGTGCTCTTTGGCGCGCAGCTCCATGGGGTTCTCCCCGGACGGGTCGAACATTTCCTGGAGGCGCTTATGGCGGAAGACGGCGTTGTCGTCGAAGTTCATTTTGGCGTCGATGGCCAGGATCTCTCCGCTTTTCGTGCGGACCAGCGGGTTGATCTCCGCCAGGGCACAATCGTATTTGTGGAACACGTTGACCAGCCCACGGATGACCTTGGCGGCGGCCTTGGCCTGTTCCTTGTCGGTAAAACCCAGGCCGGCGACGAGCTGGGCGCACTGAAAGCTCATCAGGCCAAGATGCGGATGAAGCCACCGCTTGATGATGGCACCGGGCTTTTCCTTGGCAACGATCTCGATCTCGACGCCGCCTTCTTGGGAGACCATGACAACGGCCGTGTTCTTGGCCCGGTCCATCACGACGGCCACGTAGTATTCGCTCTCGATGTCCACCGCGTCGGCCACCAGGAGCTTTTTGACCTCCACGCCCTCCGATCCGGTTTGCGGCGAGACCATCCGGTTAGAGAGCATAAATGTGGCGGCCTGGCGCACCTGCTCGGCGGTATCACACAGCTTGACGAAGCCGGCCTTGCCCCGACCGCCGGCGAAGACCTGGGCCTTGACCACGGCTTTTCCGCCGATCTTGTCGAAGGCTGCGGCGGCCTGATCGACCGTCGTGGCCACGTAGGATTTGGGAACGGGTACGCCGGCTTCCGCCAGCAACTCTCTCGCCTGGTATTCGTGTACTTTCATGGGCATCGATTCCGTTGGTTTTTGCGGCTGGATCGAAATCTCGGATACCGACCTTCGAGTCGGTCACGAGTGGTATTATGGGGGATCGCTTGCCAAAATCAATCACCGAGTTGAGACACCCGCTCGGTAATCAGGACATCCGCACCACGGAACACACGTGAAAGCGTGGAAGCGACCGCTGGAACGGGCGAGTGTGCTATGCAACCCGGCCTATTCACGGTAGCATGCGACGATCCACGAAAGCGAGGAAGCGACATGATGGCCATGCACAGGCCTGCCCCGGACGTATTGGCGATGATCGTCTGTGATCAGATCATCACCGACCGGATGACCGGCAAGCAGTCGATCATCGGAATGTTCAGCAAGATCCACGCCCGGGGTTTCCCGGCGGCACATCCGCAGCTTTGCGTCTTCGTGGCCTTGACGGAAGGCCGCGGCGAGACGGAGCTGAGGATCCGGATAGTCGATGCCAACGACGCCCGGCCTCCGATCGTCGAGGGGAGAGGGAAGGTGCGTTTCCATGACCCGCGGGCCATCGCCAACCTGGCTCTACAGTTCCACGGAATTACCTTTCCCCAGCCGGGCGAGTACCGGGTCCAGCTCTACTCCGGCGGCGAACTGCTTCGCGAAGCCCGCCTGGAGTTGATCAAGCTGAAGCCGCGTCCACGAAAACCGGAGGAGGGCCCACCAGATCCGGAGGGCTCACCCGGTCCGGAAGGTCCGAGCGAGTTTGCGTCATAGCTCGGTAGTTTCTAGGATTTTGTAGAGACGCTCGACCGCTGGTGCGAGTCTTCGCTGGTGCGAGTCCCGATGTGCATCGGGATTCTCGCACCATACCGTCCATTGCCAAGTGGACCGAGAAGGGATTCTCGGTCCAGCGAGAAGGGATTCTCGGTCCAGCGAACGTCCTACATGCCGGCGTCCCGGCGCGCCGGGACTTGGACCCGATTCTCGGGATCTTCGACATGCCACCGGGCTGCTCCCCACTCGATCCCGCGTGCGGCTCGATCCCACCTGGGCTCAGGAGCGGCCTGCACGGGCAATCCGGGTATAATCGTATAGAGCTACCGAGTCTCGATACCCGGAGAACGGAACGCAAGCATGATCCGCAAGATCGTCATCGTTCTGCTCACACTGGCGGCGGTGGGGACGCTGCTGTTCGGACTGCGCACCGGGCTTGGAACGAGCTACCGTAGCTGGGTGAACCCCAACGTTGCATAAATCTCGTCGGGGTTCTTCACGCGGCCGGTCGTAGGCGGTCGAGCATGTCGAGCAGTTTCTCTTTCACCATGCCGGCTCCGCTGATGGTCAGCGTGAGCTTGCCGCTTG
>JAUWWQ010000078.1 GCA_030616775.1 Planctomycetota bacterium | reverse complement strand
TGCATCAGTTCCGCCGCCTCCGCGTCCGGTACGAACGCCGCGCCGACATCCACGAAGCGTTCATGACACTCGGCTGCGTCATCATCTGTTGGAGAACCCTACGGAACTCGTTTTGTTAGACGGTCTTATATCAAACATACTCAAAACGAAACAATAACTGATAGCGCTTACCTTGATGTCTAAATAACGCCATGGTTTCACCCGGTTTTAGGTGCTTCTTATCCGTCAATTTGAAGCCAATATGCCGTCTCGAATTGGGAGATGCCCCCATAGCCATGTAAATCACGAACTGGTAAAACTTGTCGCGTTTTTGTCGGATGAGTTCGCCAGCCAGCCATCGGAGCCCTTCTCGAGTCCCGATATTCCCCATTGACTGAATGGTCGCCAGATAGCATTTGCTATATGTTCTCGGCTCCGCACGTTTAACTTTTTTTTCGAGTAGCTTTTGAGTTGATATGAGCTGTTGAGTGGCACCTCTCGGTTTCAGGGCACCGAGAACTCGGATTGCCATGTAAACTTCGAATAAGTCCCGAATTGGGTACTTTAAAACCCGAAAAAGGTAACGTCTGTCCAATGCAGTTGGAAATGGAGAAGATTTCCTCGAGGTGCGAGATTCCTTGCTTCGCTGTAATTCGTCCCGAAGTATCGCCCGGAAATTGCTTTTCGATATCTCCGAAGATCGGAGTTGAATCTCCTTCTTTACGAAGGTTTTCTTGATTTGGCGACAACTGTGGGCATCAATGCGTCCTTTCGTGCAAGCGGCGTGGTGATTGCTACATAAGACAAGGAGGTTCTCGGAATCGTTGTTCGAAGAATCTCCATCGATATGGTGGAATTCAAGCGCACTGTCTGACGAACAATGCGGCATTGAACACATAAACCCTGCCTCCACAAGAAGATCACGCTGAATCCCTCTGGGTATTTTTGCCCGTGTTTTCATATGTATCCCTTTTGGGAGCGTCTAACGCTCAACCGAGGTTGGTCCGTCTGGGACCCACCCTACCATCTGCACAAGCTGATCCTCGACCTGAACAGCTCGGCGAGCGAGACCTACGGCCGGGTGGCCCGCCTCCTTTGGAGGTGGGGGAGGCGATGATCGTGGGCATAGCCCTGAGGGTATATCATCGTTTCCCCCATGTCCGAAAGGACATGGGGCACCCGACTGGTCCCGGCGCGCCGAAAAAGGGTACAGGCACCTCGCCGTGGGCACTTCTCGGTGGCGTGATCGGACATGAGCTCGGAGCCAGTCCCCTTTTTCACGGCTAATTCCTCCGGCCAAAGACCAGCGACGCGTAGTAGAGCATGTGCATGATGGCCACGATCGTGGCAGCGACGTAGGTCATGGCCGCGGCGGTGAGCACTTTCCCGACGAGCTTGTCCTCGCTGGCGCTCACCATTCCCTGGCCGACCAGAATCTCCCGTGCCCGTCTGGAGGCGTTGAACTCGACGGGAAGGTTAACTACTTGAAACAATACGACGACACCGAAAAGACCGAGCCCGATCGCGGCGATGATCCCGCCGAATGCTATCTGCATATATGCAAGTAAGAGTCCACCGATGATCAGCATCACCGAAAGGTTGCTGCCCACCGAAGCCATGGGTACGAGCCCGTTACGTATAGCGAGCGGCGCATAGGCCACCGAATCCTGGATTGCATGCCCGACTTCATGAGCGGCTATACCCAGCGAGGCCAAGGACCGGCCGTGATACACCTCGGGGCTTAGACGCAGCACCTTGTGCCGTGGATCGTAATGATCGCCGAGAAAGGACTTGACCGGCTCGATCGCCACGTCCGTGATGCCGTAAGCATTGAGAATCCGCTGGGCCGTCTCCGCCCCGCTCAGCCCGCTCCGCGCCGGGACCCGCCCCGCCCGGGCATAGGCGGACTTCACCTTCATCTGGGCCCACATGGCCAACAAGATCGCCGGCACGACGTAGATGAAGTACGTCGAACTGAAAGGAAAAAAGTAGAATGCAAGTGTTTCCATAAGTCACCGTCCTGCTGCTGTTCCAAGCCTATCAGCGCAATAGTACCTGATTCTACGTCACCACGCACGCCAAGGACTTGTCAATACTTATAATCGGCAACCAGCCACTCGCCGCGTGAATCCGACAAACCCCATCCCGGGCCAATGGGACCGGCACGGTAAGCTTGCCGGACAACGCCGCATGCGTCCGCCAGGCACCCAGCAGTCGCGCCTCTTACTGAGTTGAGCGGACCTTCGGGATCGGGTGCGCCTTCAGGAATCTGCCCAGGCCGCTGCCCGACGAGTCTTACGAAACCTGCGGGGCTCGATGCCCAGTGGATTCCGTGCGGAAATTGGCAGGCGGGACGCACGCAGATTCCGGCTTGACCGCTAGTGCCCGGCCCCGTATTCCTTTGGGTAAGCTGACGCAACCGTACGTCAGGCAGAGCTTGTTCGAGAGGGAGAGTCGATGCGATACACCATCTTCGATACCGCGTGGGGGCCTTTCGGTTTTGTGGCATCCGGGAAGCGTCTGGTGGCTACGTTTCTGCCGCAGCCCGAGCGGGTCATCCGGCGTGCGGTGGCCGTCCGCTGGCCGGACGCCGTCGAAACGCCGGATCTACTGCCACGATTTCGACGTCAGGTAATCGACTACTACAAAGGCAAGCCGACCATCTTCAAAGCCGAAGTCGATCTCACTGATGTGCCACCCTTCCGGCAGGCCGTGCTCCGTGTGTGTCGGCGGATTCCCTACGGTAAGACAGCCACCTATACAGACCTGGCCCGGACGGTGGGTAAGCCCGGTGCGGCCCGAGCGGTTGGCGGAGCGATGGCACATAATCCTCTGCCGCTGGTCATACCCTGCCACCGTGTACTGCGCTCGGACGGTTCTCTCGGCGGGTTTTCGTCACCGAGAGGAGTCAAGGAAAAGAAGCGCCTGCTAAGGCTCGAAAACGCGCTGTCCCATTAACAGTGAGGTGCCCATGAACGATCTTTCACGAAGAGGTTTTCTACAGTCAGCCGCGGCAGCCGCAGCGGCGGGCGTGTTGACGCCGTCTGTCTCCAGCGCTTCAACCAGTCGCTCGGGGAATCTCTCGGGGCCGGTGGTGATCTCGAGCGCCAACGGCCTTCGGGCTACCGAAAAGGCGGCTTTGATGATCCGCGACGGAGCAGATACGCTCGATGCCGTCATCGCCGGGGTCAACATCGTCGAGGAGGACCCCGAAGATAATAGCGTCGGTTACGGCGGGCTGCCCAACGAGGACGGCGTGGTCGAGCTGGACTCGTGCGTGATGCACGGTCCGACGTGCCGGGCCGGTGCGGTGGCCGCCCTGCGGAATGTCAAGACTCCGTCACGCGTTGCCAAGATGGTGATGGAGCGGACGGACCACGTGATGATCGTCGGCGAGGGCGCGTTGCGCTTTGCCCGTGCTCACGGGTTTGAGGAGGTCAATCTGCTGACCGACAAGGTCCGGAAGATCTGGCTCAAATGGAAGGAGATGCACTCCGACCGTGATGATTGGATTCCGCCGGAAGTGCCCGATGATGACACTCGAACCAGTGCACTTGCCGACGTGCCTTTCAGCTATGGAACGATCAACTGCTGCGCGGTCAGTCCGGCCGGCGATCTTGGCGGTGTCACAACGACCAGCGGGCTCAGCTTCAAAATCCCCGGGCGGGTGGGCGATTCACCCATTATTGGCGCCGGTCTGTACGTAGACAACACTGTAGGCGCAGCCGGCAGCACCGGTCGAGGCGAAGCAGTTATCAAGACCTGCGGCAGTCACACCGTAGTCGAGGGGATGCGACACGGCCTGTCACCGGTTGAGGCCTGTCTGTCTGCGCTTCGACGAATCGTGAAGACCACAACGGAGAAACGGCTCCACCGCAAGGACGGGCGGCCCAACTTTGACGTGAAGTTCTACGCGGTAGCCAAGGACGGCCGGCACGGCGCTGCAGCCATCTGGTCCGGCGCGAAGTACGCGGTCTACTCCGACGGGCAAAACCGCCTCGAACCGTGCGCCTATCTGTACGAGAGACCTGAGAAAAACAAGTAGTCTGGACATGTAACACGCTGCGTGATGCGCTGTCACGCTTGACCTGCGCATGATTCCTTATTTGACTACGGACGCCTAACAGAACTGAGCCGTCCAAACGATCCCGTCAAAGGACACCACGTACCGCAACGTCGCAAGCACGGCCGAACTCGTGTGCGAAGATCCCGCGCTACCCTTGCGTGTTGAAATCGCGCACGCGGCGAATGCGGCACGCAACAGATACTGACACAAGCCCTTTGTCAGAATGCGCTTCCGGTGATACGCAACAACGGTGAAGAAGTAGCTCGCTCCTTCCTCGCGCCATCGAATCCGCCGAAGGAGGATCGGCATCGTGTCAACACACGTCTAGCCCACAGGCAACGCAAACAGTAAAGCCAGGTCATCGACCTACCCTACCTGATTCTCAACCACACTACCGGGCAGCCACGATCCTAGAGCGCGCTGCGGGAACCATCAGTATCCTAGAGTGGCCCCAGCTGTTGTGTATCGCCCGAGCCTCTATTGTCCCCCGTCCAGACTTGTGACATTGTGTGCTCGGAAGTCCTCCAGGACTGACCTCATAACTTCTTGAGCTGATGAAAGGGCACGTTGTGCGTCCGAGGGTGTTACTTCCGGCCAATCGCCCGGGTAGCGAGCCTCAACGGACCACTCGGATAGCTCCGACAAGTCCGCTGGTTCTGATTTGACCTTCCAGTTTGCAGGCAGGAGCGTACGCAACAGGTCAAGATCGTGTGTCTTAGGGAACTCGATCTGCAAGAAGACAAGGGCAGCCTTGATGGCCTTTTCGACGGCCTGTTGCGCGAGCCAGCATGCCTGGCGTGGAACGCCCAAGCCTTGCTCTGACATCGCCGCGGCGCTAGCCAGATCCTCGTGTGCGTAGCGAAGCCAACGGCGTGCCTCTTCTGTGCGTTCAGGTTCGCTCAAAGATGGTTCTGCCTTCTCGTAGAGCCGGCCTCAGGACTGAGCCGACCAATTGGCCACGGTCCGCAATCTCGTTGGGTGTCGTTACGATAATATCCTTCCCCACCGGTAGGTCGCGCAGAGCGCGGCGGATTTCGATGGCCATAGCTCGCTTGTCGGTAACCTCTGGGAGGACCACCAGCAAATCGACATCGCTGTCCGGCTGTGCATCACCTCTTGCGCGAGACCCAAATAGGATCAGCCGCAAGGGCCGAAACCCGCGCACAATCCGCTCACGGATCAAATCCAGCAGATCTGCCTGGTCATGAGCTTCAACCATAATGTCCATTGTACGTCGCCACAGCGCAGCTAGCAATCACTTGCTTGTCCGGCCCGCCCGCAACGCAGACGGTAAAGGCGGGTCATGGACCTGGCCTACCCCGCTCATACATGCATCATGCTGTGTCGCTGCGACACTGCAGGCAGTGCTCACGGTTCCTAGGTTTTTGAGACTTGCCGCAGGGACACACATCGAAGCCATAGTGGGCACGCTCGCCGGCGTCTAGTGCAGCGGGAGGTCCGTCATCCTTGGAGTAACCCCAGGACCACAACAGCGTTTCAACCACCGGGAGAAGTGTCTGACCTGGATTGCCTAGGGAGGAGGCCGTTACGGTCCGTTGAAAAGAGATGGAGTCGGTGGTGGGGCACGTTCCCAGGACAATGTCTCCCCACGAGCTCCGCGGGAAAACCAGGGGGGTCTTGCGAACATGGGACGCGTTGACCTCCATCGTCACCAGCCCGACGAACCCTGGAAGACGATAAAGGTTGTCAGCCGCCCGCACCAGGGAGAATAGCCGTTCTACGAGTATGTCGCAGTTCACGCCCACATGTTCTCCATCGACTTTTGGAAGGTCAGCCACTTGGTCATCGTCCAGGTATCCATCATCGAAGCGGTGTGGGCGCAGTGGTGCCATGAGTGACGTAACATTCCCGTAAACATCGACGAGGGCAGCACTCTTTCCATACTTATCTACCGAGTAGATCCCATCCATGACGCTGGCTGTCGAACCCCGACCTTGGAACGGGAACCTCCGTCCCCTCAAGGAATACGACGATACGCTGAGGGATTCCGCCTGGTCGCGAAGCTCACGTACTTCAAACAGAGGTGTGGTGTTGACGTGGGGTCCGATGCAAGTCCACACACGAGGCTCGCCCGACGCTGCACCAAGTACGGCGTCAAGCTGCTCAAATGCGGCCCTTCGACGTTCGCCCTGTAAGCCAACTGCAACACTGCGCCGCGCCGCCATCTGTTCAATCTCATCTATGGTGGCACGCACGGGCTCCGACTGGTCCGCGACACGCAAGTAGATCCCGCGTCTACCCTCCACCGTATGCACCTGATCGCTCGCTGGGACGCGAACGACCAGAAAAGCTAGCGCTGGATCAGTGGGATTAGCCAGAAGGTCCGACACCTCCGGGACCACTGGAGGAAAGATGTTGTGCGCGCATGACGACAGGATTCTGGCTCGGGCGTCACTTCCGAGATTCGTTCCCTTCGGCGCGTCCTCGGGCCGGCGGTTTGCTGCTTCTTGCACGCCGTAGATTATCGTGCCCCCTTGCGTGTTCGCGAAGGCGGCTACCTCCTTTGCTATCTTCTGGCCAGGATTCTTGGAGGCAAAAGCCTGCTTGTATTCGAGACGAAGGTGTTCCGGAATCTGCTGTCCACAGAACCTGACTACGTCGTCGAACACCAGAGTGTCAATCGGTATGCTGGAAATCTCACGCATTGGAACGCCCGATGTTCACATGTCCAAGGGCCACCATAGAGTCTGCTGTGCGCGCTAAGGCCGTCCAAAGGATAGCACGCTGGCGCCGTGCTGGCCAGATCACGGCAGGAGCCCAGGCTCATTTGCGTGGACCACCTTGCTGCCCTATCCCGGCCGGATCATGGACCTCGGATCGAGAATCTTGTCCAGCTCCTGGTCGCTGAGGACCTTTTGTTCCTTGGCTACCTGGCGGATGGTTTTACCGGTGGTGTAGGCTTCCTTGGCGATGGCGGCGGCTTTGTCGTAGCCGATGATCGGTGCCAGGGCGGTGCACATGGCCAGTGAACCTTCCACCAGTTCATTGCAGCGCTTTTCATTGGCTTCTATGCCCGCGACACAGCGGTCGGCAAAGACGCGAACTGCATTGCCGAGCAATCGGATTGACTCGAGCAGGTTGTGGGCCATCAGCGGCATGCCGACGTTAAGTTCATAATGCCCTTCGCGGCAGGCGATAGTAATGGCCGCATCGTTGCCGATCACCTGTGCGGCCACCTGGATAAGCATCTCGCACATGACCGGGTTGACCTTGCCGGGCATGATGCTGCTTCCCGGCTGGGTGGCCGGGATGTTGATCTCGCCGATGCCGCAGCGCGGCCCGCTGGCGAGCATGCGGATGTCGTTGGCGATCTTGCTCATGCTCACGGCGATGGTCTTGATCTGCCCGCTGGCTTCGCAGACCCCGTCCTTGGCGGCCTGGGCCTCGAAGTGATCGGCGGCCTCGATGAACCCGATACCGGTGGCTTGACTCAGCGCCACGCACATGCGCCGGCCAAACTCTGGATGCGTATTGATGCCCGTCCCGACGGCAGTGCCACCGATGGGCAGCTCGTGCAAGGCCTTGATGGCCTTGGTGGCCCGGGTCAGGCCAAGCTCCGCCTGGCGCTCATACCCGCCGAACTCCTGACCCAGCCGCACCGGCGTAGCATCCTGCAGGTGCGTTCGCCCGATCTTGACAATGTGGTCGAATGCCCGGGCCTTCTCACCCAACGTCCTGGCGAGGTGCTCCAGCGACGGACCGAGATCATCTTTAACGGCCTCCGCGGCGGAGACATGAATGGCTGTAGGGATCACGTCGTTGGAGGACTGCCCCATGTTGACGTGATCGTTGGGGTGGACGGGATGACGCGATCCGATCATACCGCCGGAAAGCTCGATGGCCCGGTTGCTGATGACCTCGTTGGCGTTCATGTTGGTGCTGGTGCCGGAGCCGGTCTGAAAGACGTCGAGAACGAAGTGGTCGTCGAGCTTACCGTCGATCACCTCGCGAGCGGCCTTGACGATCAGGTCCGCCAGCTTGGGATCGAGCTTACCCAAATCGCGGTTGATCCCGGCGGCAGCCTGCTTGATCAGCCCCAAAGCACGGATAAACCGCCGCCCGAAGCGGTAGCCGCTGATCGGGAAGTTCTCCACCGCCCGCTGGGTCTGGGCACCCCAATAGGCCGCTACCGGTACGGTCATCTCTCCCATGCTGTCCTTTTCGATGCGTGTTTGGCCGGACATCGCCGGTACTCCTTAGTTGGTACTGTTCTTGCTTGGGATAAGCTGACGTCAGGGTACCGCGTTCCGCGTCGTCTCGGAAGGGGCGCACTGGGGGCGTCCGTGACAGAATCGGCGGGCCGCGACGGGACAGATCAGTACCGCGACAGTCATGGAGCGGTCTGGCAGTCGGCGTGGCGCCGCGACCGCTCGTTCACACTCGCGGTTCTGACCCGGTAGCCAGACCACGCCGGAAGTGTCGCGGACCCGTACTGGGGAACCGCCCGAGGCCTGCGGTTGCCATCGCGGCCCCCTGACGCATAATGGCGCAATCGAAGCTGAAAACACGAGTTGAACGTTCTGCACGCGAGGATTTCTCATGCAAGACTTCACGGACCAGTTTGTCGAGCTGATCAAATCGACCTCAACCGACCTGTCGCCCGATGTGGAAAACGCGCTGGCTGCGGCCTGCAAGCAGGAAGCCAAGGGCTCCGCCGCCGAGGGCGCCCTGGCGACGATCCTGGAGAACATCAAGCTGTCGCGCGAGACCGGCCGGCCGATCTGCCAGGACACGGGTACGCCGATCTTCCACGTCTGGTACCCTATGGGAGTGTCTCAGCGGAGCCTGCGGGAACAGATCAAGAGCGCGGTCCGCATTGCCACGGAGCGGGCCTGCCTGCGTCCCAACGCCGTTGCGGCCTTGTCCGGCAAGAACTCCGGCGACAACACCGGCGTGGACTTCCCAACCGTCCACTTTGACGAATGGGAGCATGACTATCTCAAGGCCGGCCTGCTGCTCAAGGGCGGCGGCTCGGAGAATTGCGGCTGTCAGTACAGCGTGCCCTCGCCGGAGTTTCCGGCCTCACGCGATATTTCGGGCGTCCGCAAGGCCGTGCTCGAAGCCGCCTGCAAGGCCCAGGGGATGGGATGTGCCCCGGGGATCTTGGGCGTGGGCATCGGCGGGGATCGGGCCACCAGCATGATAAAGGCCAAGGAGCAGTTGTTCCGCCCGCTGGGCGATGCCAATCCCGATCCCGAACTGGACCAGATGGAGAAGCGGCTCCATCGTGAGATTAACGAGCTGGGCATCGGCCCGATGGGGTTCGGCGGTAAAACCACGGTGCTGGGCGTCAAGATGGCACAGCTTCATCGGGTTCCGGCTTCGTTTTTCGTGTCGGTCGCCTATATGTGCTGGGCCGATCGGCGGAAGATCATGACCATCAAGAACGGAAAGGTCACCATCGAGGCACCGTAACCCCTTGAGCCGCGGGCGGAATGGAATCCCGATCTATCGGGAGCCCGCGCGGATTTGCGAACGCAAGATGACGAACGACAGCGGTGGGCCATGCCCACCATACCGGAGACACACCAATGGCAGCCAAACTCACTGTTCCCATTAGTGAACAGCAGATTCGTGCTCTTAAGGTCGGAGACCAGGTATTGCTGAACGGGGTGGTCTTTACCGCCCGCGACGCCGGCCATAAGTACATGATCGAGAACTTCGTCAAAGGGACCTGCCCCGACTCCGAGAGGCTAATGTACGATGTCCTCAAGGAGGGGCTCAAAGGCGGTGTGATCTATCACTGCGGGCCGGTGGTGAGGAAACGCGACGACGGCAAATACGAGTTTGTGGCAGCCGGCCCGACCACCAGCATCCGCGAAGAACCCTATCAGGCCGACGTGATCGGCCACTTCGGTGTGCGCGCCGTCATCGGCAAGGGCGGCATGCGCGACAAGACGCTCAAGGGGTGTCAAGAGCACGGCGCCGTCTATCTACACGCCATCGGCGGGGCCGCTCCGCTGATCGCCGAATGCTGCAAGGAAGTGCTCGACGTCTACAAGCTGGACTTCGGCGTCCCCGAGGCCTTTTGGAAGCTACACGTCGAGGACTTCCCCTGCGTAGTCACCATGGACTCCCACGGCAAGAGCCTGCACGAAAAAGTCCGTACCGACTCCGAAGCCAAACTCCAACAACTCCTGGCCGCAGGGTAAGCGGCGACATCTCGGGGCAGAGTGACTATGTGAGGGTGTCACTGGCAGGTATCTGCCAGTGTGAGACAACGTACACTGAATCCAACACTGGCGGGTCCCGATGCACCCCGGCGAGCCGGGACGAAGACGCATCGGAACCAGTGCCACCCGCCGACTTCCCCGCGTGTGAGCCAGGAGTTTGAACTCCCTATCTACCGCATCCTATTCGCACCGTTACAATGACCGTCCAGATGGACATGGTCGTGGCGGACAGGTTGGTGAAGGTGTTTCCGACGCCGGATGGGCGGGGGAAGCGAGCGGTTAACGGGCTTAGCTTCCGGGTCCGGGAGGGGCAGATTTACGGCCTGTTGGGGCCTAATGGGGCCGGCAAGACGACGACCCTGCGGATGCTCAGCGGACTTATGGCTCCGACGAGCGGGACGGCCAGGATCGGCGGGTACGATGTCACGACTCATGTGGGCGACGTTAAGCGGGTCATCGGCTTTCTGACGGCCAACACGGGGCTGTACCAGCGGCTGACGGCCCGCGAGCTGCTCGTCTATTTCGGCCAGCTCCATCGCATGAGCGCCGATCAAGCGGCCGCCCGGGCTGATCACCTGATCGAATGGCTGGGCATCGGCGATTTCGTCAATCTACGTTGCGGGGCCCTCTCCACCGGTCAGAAGCAGCGGGTCAACATCGCCCGGGCGCTGGTGGCCGATCCGCCCATTCTGATTATGGACGAGCCGACGCTGGGCCTGGACGTGCTCAGCAACCGCATCATCCTGGAATACATCAAGCGGGAGCGCGACCAGGGCAAGACGATCATTCTATGCACGCATTACCTCGATGAGGCCGAGGACATGTGCGATCAGATCGGCCTTCTGCACGACGGCAAGCTGATCGCGGAAGGCGATCTTGAAAGCCTGCGTTCGCTCAGCGGCGAGGAGCGCCTCAGCAGCATTTTCCTGAAGCTGATCCATGCGGAAGAGACGGTGGGAGCGATAGTGCCATGAGCTTTCACCGCCGCATTCGGACCATCTACGGCAAGGAGCTGGTCGACATTCTGCGTGACCGGCGGACGCTGATCGCCATGATCGTCGTACCGATCGTGCTATATCCGCTGCTTATGCTCGGGTCGATCCAGGCGGTCAGCTACCAGGCCGAGTCGATGGAGAAGGAGCGGCTGGTCATCGGCGTTCTCGGCCAGTCGCAGGCGGAGATGCTGCAAAGGCTCATCGCGGACGATGCAACGGCTATTAAGCGCGAAGCGGGGCAAGTCGACCCCAGCTCCGAAGCAGCACAAGACCTCCCGGCCCCGCTGGATCACTTCCGACTGCGCGCCTTTATAACCCAGGAGCGATTGGAAGAAGCGGTGCGTAGCCGGGTGATTCAGCTTGGCGTGGTTTTCGAGACCGAGGTTTGGACCGGCAAAATTGACTGGACCAGCGCTATACGGCTTCTGCCCGACTACGAAGATATGCGCAGCGCTTTCGCCGCAAGTCAACTCAATGAAATGTTCGAGCGAATTGGAACTCGAATCAACGCAGATCGAAAGGAAGGCCTGGGCTTACCCGAAGCCTTCGACAAGCCGTTTGAGATCACGATTACCGATTTGTCGACTTCGTCGTCCATCCTCGGCCAGATCCTGCCGCTCATTTTGATCCTGATGACCATTACCGGGGCGATCTACCCGGCGATCGATCTGACGGCCGGGGAGCGGGAACGCGGCACCCTCGAGTCTCTCATGGTCTCGCCGGTTCCTGTGATCGATCTGATCGTCGGTAAGTTTCTGGTAGTCACAACGGTAGCGATCATGGGGGCCGCGTTGAACCTGGCCAGCGTCACCGCAACGGTCTACTTCGGCGGCTTCGACAAGATCATCGCCAGCACCGGCGGTGGAATCCCGATCGTCACGATGATCTTCATCCTGCTGTGCCTGATTCCCTTTGCCGTGCTGATGTCGGCCATCATGATCGCCGTATGCAGCTTCGCCCGGACCTTCAAGGAGGCTCAGAACTATGTAACGCCGGTGATTCTGGCGGTGCTCATTCCCGGTGGGATTGCGGCACTGCCGGCCACCAGGCTCGAGGGTATCATGTTGGTGATGCCGGTGGGCAACATGGTCCTTTTGGCCAGAGACTTTCTGCTGGGTGCCACGATCCCGGCAGTGCACATCGTGATGGTCTTGCTTTCGACTACGCTTTATGCCGGCGCGGCGGTGGCTCTGGCGGCGAACATCTTCGGGAAGGAGTCCGTGGTGTTCGCAGATGCAGGTTCACTGAGAAGCAGCTTCTCCCGGAAGCTTGTCAGACCATCGGACAAGCCGACCGTTTCCATGGGTCTTCTTGTGGTAGCCATACTGTTTCCCGTGTGGTTCTTCGTGCAGTCGGCGTTTTCACCCGGTCTCTATGAAGATGTCAGCGGTTTGCTGCACGCTACCGGCTGGCTGATGCCGGTCTTGTTCGTGATCGTGCCGGTGTTCGTGCTGGGCTACTGGAAAGTGGACATCCGCAACACACTATCCATCCGCATGCCGGCAGCGCGTCACCTTATTTCAGCCGTCTTGATCGGCTTGTCCGCCTGGATACCCGCTCACGAGTTAAACGTCCTGCAGCAGTCGGTTTTGGGCATTCCCCAGGCCGTCATCGAGAGTGCCGAGAGACTGGCCGAGACGCTCCGGGCATTGCCCGTTGGCAGTGTGTTTGTTCTGATTGCGCTAATTCCGGCCGTGTGTGAGGAGCTGCTGTTTAGAGGTTTCCTTCTAAGCGGCCTCAGTTCGTCGGCCCGGAAGTGGACGGCCATTGTTGTTTCCGCCGCCGTGTTCGGTGTGTTCCACTTCTTCCTGTTCAAGTTCGCGGTGACGGCGGCACTGGGAGTCCTGCTGGGGTATGTGTGCTGGCAGTCCAGGTCGATTGTGCCTGCGATTATCGCCCACTTTCTCCATAACGCCATCGGTGCGTATAGCGCGGTCAACCCGGCCTGGTTCCAGCGGATCGGCATTGCTGCGGAGGCTGAATGGAGTCACCTGCCGGTGCATGTGCTGGTCATCGGCGGAGTCGTATTTCTGGCGGGGTTGTTGATTTTCGCCCGAGAGAGCAGCGGGACCGAGCATTCGCGAGGGCTAGAGTCCGGTGTGCATCTAGCGGGTAAACGAGGCGTGTCATAACCCCTCTACCTACGAAGCCCCCCGCTCGTGCGCGAACCCGGGCGTGGCAGACGTGAATCGGGCGACAAGCGACTCGGAGCTGCAGGCGATCCAGGCGAAGCGTTCAATGGGGTAGGCCCTGGGGTACACAGCGGTGGCAACGGCAGACGTCCGTTCGCCTGGGCCTCGAATCCTCACTTCGCCCCCAAGGCCGCCCGCGCAAGATCCTGAAAAAGTAGAACGTCCCCTTTTCTTTCCTCGAAGTGATTTGCCGGACCGTCATTCTTGGACGGAATGGGGATCAATAGCTGCCATTACCTTCGCCGGAGGCGAATCAGGTCGGAACGCCCCTTCATCCGAAATTAGCATCGTTACCTTGGCGCATTCGACAGCATCCTCCCTCGGGTTAAACAACGACACACTGTCGGGCAGTCGTTGCAGCAGGCGGTTGTCCTGCTTAAGCCAACCTTCGCGTTCCTTTTGCTGGTCAGGCTCTGCTGGGCCGAATTTGTCGGAATCTGCGATGACGAACAGGGGGATAGCGTAAGCCTTCGCGAGATCCGCGATAGTGCGATGGCCCGCCGTATGAAGAAGAATTCTCTTTCTAAGGTCAATCCCATTGGCGCCGAACACGACTTTTCTTACGATTTTGCGCTCCATCAAATTAGCTACTGCGACATCTGGTACGATGTGGACGTTGACACAACCCGCGTTTGCAACATCTTCCGCGTACTGGATTCCGTCGCAATAGGACAACTGACCAAGAAAATTGAACCGCGTCTTGCTTCTGTTTTCAAGCACGTAGATCTCGGTCCTTGCCTTGACCTCGGGTGGCTGGGCGCTCAAACAGGCAACAACGGAGGTACTCCGGCCGAAGAGCAGAATGGGTTCGCCGTCGCAAAGAAACGCGCGTGAATACTCCACGACGGTCCTCAACTTCTGATCCATAGTCTCGAGCTTTGCGTGTAGGAACGCCAGTAGTTCGGTAAGTTTGTGACCTGCGTTGGCGACTTGGTCCGGTGGTTCCTTTGCGTATGAGCACAGTGCGTCGTGGATCTCCTTGAAGAGAGTGTGGCAGGAGCGGTTCGCCCGAATCTTGGGGAGAACTTGTGTGACGTACTGATGGATTGCCCTGTAGGCGTCCGCATCCCCAACGCCGCCGGCCAGCGTCTGTACAGTGTCTATCAGGGTGCGGGCAAGCTCTCGAGACGGTGCCTGAAACTCCAGATCTCGGTTGCCCAAATATTGGCGTAAGGTCTCGAGTTGGTGCACATCTGGAGCAGGACCGGTGGCCCCAACAGCTTCAAGTTTGACGTCCAGGTAGTGCGCGGCGCGTTCTCGGAGTATAATCTCCCAAACCGTCTTAAGCTCTTCGCGGATCTCATCTCGCACAATCTCGCCAAGCGCCTTGATTTCACCCTCGTCGTTGTCGTGATGCGTGACTCGGACGACGATCTCCTTGTTGTCAGGGTCGGGATCGATACGCCGCACGAAAAGGCTCTTGATCCAGTGAAACTGACTAATTCCTGGCATCCCGACGGCGATGAGTGTGTTGAACTGCCGCTTACTAACATCCCCCTCGGTTCTGCTAATGGCGTCGGCAAGGCGGAGATAGGCAGCGAGCAGCCGTGTGCGAACGCCGTTCATCTTAGGAGCGCACTTAGTAATGTCAGTAAACTTCGGATGGTACCACGCTATGTCACCGACGGCCTCAGCCTCCCCCTGAGTGAGTTGGAGGGCAGGATACTCCTTTTTTATGTAGTTGCGGGACCGGTCGTGATGGGTTGTCCGGACCTGCTCGTCCTTGAGGTTGTCCTCCGTCACATAGACAATCATCCCGACATCGTGCAGCCACGCTGCCGCCTGTAGACAGAAGCGTTCGTCCGGCGTTATCTCTCCCCGGCGGCACTCGGACTCAGGCAGCAGGAATTGGATGGCTTCGCCCACGTGCCGGGAATGGTTGTCGTCGTGGCAGGTATACCAACGAGGTTCTCGATGCCCGCTATCGGAGCTCCAGAGGCCCTCAACATGCAAAGCAAGATGTCGCAGTTTCTCCTCGTCTTTCTTGGCGACCCAGGTCCAAGCCATCGTAGCGTCTCCAGGTGGTGTTAGGTTCGTGGACCGAGGATTGAGGACGGTCCGATCGTCAAGATGATACCCCACAACCGCAGCTCCGGGCAACCCGGTGCAGATGATTCTGATGTATGACGAATCGCTGGGCGGTCGACGGTCGCGAAAGCCAACCGCCGGTGGGAGGGAAGCGGGGGAGCGCCACTATTGTCGGCGTCCCAGGGGCGGGCGCGCCCCACGAACCTTGGGAAGTTGCTCTATCGTCACGACGCGTTCGTAAACCGCCGCTGATAGGACGGCTGTGCTCGCACCCCAACCCGCCGGTACGCATATAACACGAAGCGCCCGGCGGATCGCACAGCCGGGCGCTTCAGTATCAGGAACAGGTTGTCGCCGGGCGGAGTAGAAAAAAGAGTAGAAAAAAAGAGAAAAAAAGGGACGTTCTACTTTTCTTGCGGCGTATGGGTGTTCGCGATAGACTGGTTCCATGCCAAGAACAGCTCGAGCCTTTGTTGGTGGAGTCTGCTATCACGTGCTGAATCGCGGGAACGCGCAAGCCCGGGTTTTTCACAAAGATGGCGACTATCAGACGTTCGTGGGTTTAATTGCGGACGCTTGCGAGCGGTTACCGATGCGCGTGCTGGCGTATTGTCTGATGCCGAGCCATTTCCACCTGGTCCTTTGGCCCAGACGGGACGGTGAGCTCAGTCGGTGGATGCAGTGGCTGATGACCTCCCACGTGCGGCGATACCACAGCCACTACGGCTCGAGCGGGCACGTATGGCAAGGTCGATTCAAGGCGTTCCCCATTCAACGGGACGAGCATCTGCTGACGGTGCTGCGTTACGTGGAGCGCAATGCTATGCGAGCGAACCTCGTGGAGCGAGCGCAGGACTGGCCTTGGTCGAGCCTACGCTGGTGGTCTCGACACAACGTCCCGGAATTCCTACACAAGGGTCCCGTCGATCGGGGGCGACGGTGGGTGGCAGATGTGAATCGGGCGATGAGCGACTTGGAGTTGGAGGCCATCAGGCGAAACGTTCAGCGGGGTAGGCCCTGGGGTACACAGCGATGGCAACGGCTGACGGCCGTCCGCCTGGGACTCGAATCCTCACTTCGTCCCCGAGGCCGCCCGCGAAAGACCCCGAAAAAGTAGAATGTCCCCTTTTTCCCTTTTTATCCGAAGAAAGTGCCCGGCGGATCGACACGCCGGGCGTTTGAGTATCAAGGACAGGTTGTCGTCGGGCGGTCGGGTTTTCCCGACCACGCACGCGTGGACATCCCACGCGCCGAAAATGCGCTGACCTATACCCGATCGCGGTAAGGCGATCAGGATCTAGATAATCCTCTAGAAAGGAGGTGATCCAGCCGCAGGTTCCCCTACGGCTACCTTGTTACGACTTAGTCCCAGTCACCAGTCTTACCGTCGGCCGCCGCCTCCCCGCACCAATTTCCAAGGTCTGGTCACCAGATGGCGTTTTCAGAGCATCCAGTTGACCAAACCACAGAAATTGGTGCGGGGTTAGCTAAGCGGACTTCGGGTACTCCCGGCTTCCATGACTTGACGGGCGGTGTGTACAAGGCTCAGGAACACATTCACCGCGTCGTGGCTGATACGCGATTACTAGCGATTCCGACTTCATGGAGTCGGGTTGCAGACTCCAATCCGAACTGAGGCCGGCTTTGTGCGATTTGCTCCACCTCACGGTATCGCGTCGCTCTGTACCGACCATTGTAGCACGTGAGACACCCTGGGCATAAAGGCCATGATGACTTGACGTCATCCCCACCTTCCTCCGGCTTGACGCCGGCGGTCTCGCTAGAGTCCCCGGCATAACCCGCTGGTAACTAACGATAGGGGTTTCGCTCGTTGAGGGACTTAACCCGACACTTCACAGCACGAGCTGACGACAGCCATGCAGCACCTGTGCACGTTTCACCCGAAGGCAGCTTACTCCTGTTTCCAAGAGGGCATCCATGCATGTCAAACCCAGGTAAGGTTCTGCGCGTTGCTTCGAATTA
>JAUWWQ010000006.1 GCA_030616775.1 Planctomycetota bacterium | reverse complement strand
CGTTGCCCGCCTGGGTCCGACGATGGGAGCGCGTGCACCGATGGGTGACGGCCAAGCTCATTCTTTACCATGCGCGCCTGGTCCTCAGGAGGAAGGCAGCATGAAGCTTCGTGCGCATTCCTACAAACGAGGTGGGCCACCCGCCCGCCGGAAGCTGGCCGATCATCTGGTGATGCGATCCGCCCACGATCATCGTTTACCCCACCTCCAAAGGAGGTGGGTCACCCGCCCCGGCAGCATACTTGGACATAAAGCCCGGCTCGTGTCCCAATCCGGTGAGCGTACGAAGCAAGGGCGTGGTTCCGACGGCAATCGTCGGTAGTGACGCGTTCGACGTCACTCAGATCGATGTCAGCTCTGTCGTGCTCACCCGTGCCGACGGCGTTGGTGGAATAGTCAGACCGGCTAGACGGGTGCGCGGCCGCGCGGCCAACATCAGCGACGTGGCTACGCCGTTTACGGGCGAACTCTGTGACTGCCACAGCCTGACCGGTGACGGGATCGACGACCTTTCGCTGAAGTTCCTGACCAGGGAGCTGGTCGAAACGCTGGACCTGCGTTCCGTCCCGCGGCACACTTTTGTGACGTTGACAATCAGTGGCTCTTTGCTGGACGGGAGCGAGTTCAGCGCTTCGGACTGCATACGGATCGTCGGCAAGCGTTAGGATTCAGGGGCCGTAAGCGGGACCGCCATCAATCTAGGTTCAAATATTGCTACCCCTGGAGTAGCCGGCTCTAGAAGCGCATGAACCGGCGACCCAGTGTCTTTGCCACGGGTTCTGCGCCGGCTGCGAAGCGAGACACGTCCGTCACGCCGTGGCGCCCTCGTTGACCGTCACGCTTCCGTCGCCAGCCGCAGGGGCTCGACCTTGCGTGACACTGACACACACTCGACCAGCGCGTGGGTAACCGGTCGTCGGCGAATCGCTGAAATTATCGGACTGATGCACTGGTGTTAGTCGGCATATAGAACCTAGCGCACTAAACCGGTCAGACGGCAAGCGACGCCCATACGTCACAAAGTGAATGAAGGGACCCGGGACTCGCGCGATATCGGGCGTACATGGCTCAGCGTCGGCGTACCCTCGGACGGCGGCGTCACCCAGGAAAGCTTTTTTTTTTCTGGGTTGACGCGTTCGGGACGGGCCGCTAGGATGCGGGTACCGCAATCTAATGCGGGAAGGGCTGAGAATGTCGCCCAGGGCCGGGCGTCTACGTACAGAGTTTCAAAGTAGACAGAGGATAGAAAAACATGTGCCTCCAAATTAACAGAAGTGTGGTGTACCTAGTCGTTGCGGGCGCGATGTTTTTGGGCGCTTCGTCCGCTCAGGGGATCCCGCCTCTCCAACTATACCTGGAAGGGGCTACATACGATACCGAAACGGAGACGTGGGTGCTGGTTATGCCCGGCTTCTCGGATGGTGAGACGTTCCGCCTATGGGCCCTGGGAAATATTGTGGGGCCTGGCGGCCACGGCCCCCTTGAGAGTGTGCGTCTTTCGGTTGCGTACGCTGCCGTGGATGTCGCCCCCATAATCACGTTCACGCCCTCGACAACCGGAGGCTATGGGGGTTGGTTAGATCCGACCACACCGGACGTGCCGACCTTCATCCAAACCGTGACGGACGGTAGCGCGCCGGCTCTCGGGGTTCTCGGGGACCAAGGTTCTTTACCCAGTCACGGTATTTTTGGACCGGGAACCTATTGGCAGGAGTTCGGGCTGGGTCACTTTGGCGAGACGACCTCGTCCGTCGCAGACGTCATAGGCGAATTCCCGGTTGATCCCTCTGAAACGGGAGGTCACATCAACGTCTACGAGATCTCAGTGCTGGCCGAATCCGACATGATACTGCACTTCGACTTGTACGATACTCTCTACTCGACTAACCACGCGAAATTCGCGCCCTTTTCTCACGACGCCGAGATCGTCCCCCTGCCGGGTGCCGCCCTGCTGGCTATGACTGGGCTCGGACTCGCTGGGATTATCAGGCGGCGTTTGCCCTAGAGTCCGGCTGTTCACCTATACAAAAGAGCTTTGAAGGCCGCCTCGTTCCGGCGGCCTTTTTTCTGCGCGGCGGCGACCTCTGGCAGCCCGGTAGAGATCGTCGATCGTCAGCGACTACATGACTGCGACCGGTATCTTGGCGGTCGATCCAGACCGTACTGTCGCGGCTTCCGGTACTGCTCCGGCCTCAACTCCGAGGGCCTTAGTAGCGACGTCGCGCAACGTCTCGATATGAGTGGCGACCGAACTCAGGGCGTCCTTCCGGGCTTCATCGTTGGCGTTGGCAGCTGATTCCGCGATGGTCAGGGCCTGGGTCAGCGTGGCCAACTCCGCCTGTTTGTTTACTTTCAACGACTCAACCGCCCTTCCAAAGGCCGCGTAGAGGTCTTTGAACTCGTCTTTTCGCCGCAGCGACCGCAGCTTCGGCAAGCGGCCATCGGCAAGCTCACCCAGGTTGCGTTCCAGTACAAACAGAGGACCGCAAATCCGATGAGTCATAAAGACACACCAAACAGCCAAAGCTCCGGCAGTCAACATGGAAAAGGCCGCTCCGAACAGAAGAATAACCAGAGTGACCTGTGCCGTGTACGCTTCCGGGTTCATCAACCTCAATCGTGCCTGGTGGTGCAGAAGAGCGTAGAGGACCGAGCTTATCAGCGCGGAGATCAGAAAGACCGCCAGTGCAAGCGTGATTGCATATTTCCACTGAAAACCGGGATTGATGAGGTACTGCCGTCGACGATTGCAGCCACCATGATTCGCCGTGCTTTCCCGATTATCGTTACTCTCCATCGATAGGCCCCTTTTTCTGCCTGAGGATCCGGATCGGGACTGACAACTACCCGAGAGTATACGTTACGAATCGTACTTGTGCGGTTGCCGTACTGGGACGGAAGATTATCGGTTGTGTGTTGGTGACATGGCTGCGACAGATGGCGGGCAACTGTTGATTCAGACGCGGTAGAATCCGGAAGCCATCCAGATAGTCCGGGAAGGGGGGGCCTTGTAGGTCCGCATTACCATTCAACCGGAAACGTCCTCGGTGTGATTGTCTGTGGTCCGCCTCACGCCTATGATTGGGAAAGCACCTGTGGGTTGAACCACTCGAGACGTTGGGACGATAAGCGCTTAGCCCGCGTACGGTGTGGATCTTCGTGTTGGCCAGGCGTGATCGGGTCGTATTTCGGACGATCGGAGGAGTGGGAACGGAGCGCAAGAATATCCAAACACCTTCGTGACCTGCGGTGGCGTCAGGCCGCCGCTACCGTTGACAGAAAGAGGTTCTGACGGAAATGGTCCACGAGTACAACGTCAACAATACGAACGTTGAACACCTCGATGTGGAACGTCGGGCTGAGGCCCGCCGCCGGTCCTGTACGACGTGCGAGCTATGGGTCTTTGGCGAGGACGGGCCAAGAAAGAGAATCCTGGACGTCGTAACCTGTAATTCTTCCTTCCGCGGCCTATCCATCATCGCGAAAATGCCCGAGGCCATCCCAACCGGGCGCCCAATCGAAGCGGTCATCGCCGGACCCAACAAGACGCGAACACACTTCGCAGGAACGGTGGTGTTTTGCCGTGTCGTGGGCGGAGAGTACTGTGAGATTGGCATGCAGGTGAAAGCAGTCGGTCCACATTGGATACTCACGGGTGACGTTGAGTCCTCGAAAGCCCGTTACCCCTGGTTTGCCGAAGCATTGCAGGTAGCGAATGACATTCATCTCTCACCGCCGGTCGTTTTCTGACAGACCTTTCAGAAAGAAACCGGCTTTCTTCCGCGATATAAGGACCGGCATCTGCAGGCACCGCCCATGTTTTTTCAAGAACGCCCTCTGACCCGCCGAAAGATTATCGGATTTACGAGCTTCCCTCGGTCCGTATGCGCAGGCTGTCTGCGCTTCAGACGAGAAGCCAGACGGAAGCCCCTATGGCACTGCCAACAACTATGGCTACGGCCGCTCATACCTCACGCGAAGGTCCCCTCAAAGGCCGCGAACGCGTAACGACATGGATCATTCTGTGGTTCGCTGCGCTTATGATCCTGACGGCCGCGGTGCGCATCCTGGACCCAACCGGATGGTTGGGGTCTGACGATGCGTCGTATTATTCCGCAGCCGAGCAGGTCCTTGCGGGCGAGAAGATTCAACGTGTGCATCATCACTCCGCGCGGATGAGCGTTATCATTCCAATTGCAATGTCGATCCGGTTGTTTGGCGATAGTCCCACCGCGGTCGCCTTGCCCATGGTCGTCGCTTCTATGCTCTGTGTTGCGGTGGTGGCCGTCCTGGGACGGATGGTGTGGGGCTGGTGGGAAGGATTATGTGCGGCCACAGTGGTCTCGGTGCTTCCCTACTTCCGCGTGCTTTCCACAACCGCTTACCCGGATGTACATGCTTGCCTTTGGACGACGGTGGCAATCCTGCTGACCATTGCGCTGACTCGCGAGCGTCGTCTTCCACAAGCGCTGATGTACGCAGCGGCGTGCGGCCTGGCTCTCGGACTTGCCGCCTCCGCCAAGATCTTCAGCGTAAGTACGGGCATCGGTGTGGTCTTTATCGTCTGGACATGGCGAAGCGATACTCGTTACATTCGAACCTTGAGCCTGACGTCAGTGGCGCTGGGCTGCATAGCCTTGTTCTTCATCCAGGGACTATTTTACGTATGGGTGGCCGACGACTTCTGGTTCAAGCTTCACGCACTCCGGAATGCACAATCGGCGGATCATCTGTTTATGGCCTCCGGCACTGAGGGCCTTGCCGGTTTCGCAAAGCTCGCGTGGAGCCGGATCACGTTGATTCTTCACCCTTCGACATCGGGGTGGGGTCTGCTGGCGATTGCATTTTGGCCCGCCGCCGGCCTGGTACTTTTTCTTAACCGCCCCGGGCGCGGTCTTGCCGTTTGGGCAATCGCAACGTACCTGTTTTTGGCCCTCACACCGGTGAGGATCAAGGAGGGATTGCAGCCCTATCCGTTCTTTGACGGCCGTGCCATCCTGACCGCTTGTGTCCCATTTGCCTTGTGTTTGGGGTGGTTGGCTCACCGGACGCTCAACCTTACTCCATCGCCGAGTTGGGTCCGGCGCGGGTGGCCGCTTGTATTCGTCGCGATAGTCATGCTGGCCTACACCAACCCCAAGGAGCTGAACGGTTTTCGCAACCGCCCCACCAAACGCCTCGGAGATGCCGTAAAGCGGCTTGTAGCCCTGACGGAATGGGATGATCAGCGCGAGATTTTCATGCCCGCCTCGCTGTACCTGCGATACCGCATCCTGTTTCCCCCGGACTTGCGATCGCGGCTTCGCGTGGCTGTTGATGGACAGGCACAGCCCTGGTGGCGCAAGGCCAGTGTTGACATCGTGTCTCGGCGCAGGCCGCTGCCTGGACCAGAAAACGCCTATCTGATCGCTACTCCGTTGCAGCTCACCGGCGTGCCCGAGTCCTGGGATTATGGCGTCCCATTGCCACGTACCGAACTTGTACCTTGGGAACGTGCGTCATCCGTCTCCGGGGCTGTCCAATCCGCGGACGATGTGAGGGGCAGGGAGAATGAGGAGGGAGAGCCGTTGCTGGTCTTGCTGACCGGTGATCGGCTGCAACCGGCGTGTCCTGAACATCCCGACCTATGCGACGCCGAGGATCACACGGGCGCTCTTCGCTGAATGGATCATTGACGCTCCGGCGTGCCTACCATCACCAGTGATTGTCCGAACGGCGGTGGGATGATCCGCTCGAATGCGTCCAGCAACGGGACGAGCCGGTTAAAATGCCGCGCACCCGAGGGCGGGAGCTGCTCACGACCAAGGATGCGTCCGTACCACAGCCAGCCGAAATAGCCCAGTGCATTCATATAGAAGTTGTCGGTCACGATCAGGCCGGCCTGCTCAAAGGCGCGTCCAAGCGATCGTCTGTTGTATCGACGGAAGTGTCCGGCCGCCCGGTCCAGCCCCCCGAAAGCGCTCATATGGGCGGGGACCAAAACCACCACATTCCCGTCTCTGCGGCACAGCCGCCGCATGCGTCGCAGGCTGTCAGTATCATCCTCGATGTGTTCAAGAACGTTCATGCAAAGAATGGTGTCGAAGCTCTTTGCCGGGACAAGCTCGTTTGGACTGTCGTCCAGCCGGCAATTGGCAAACTCCACGTTGAGGTGCTTTGCGAAGCGCCGCCGGGCCTTCTCCAAGGAGGGGCCAAAGGGCTCGATCCCCACGATTCGCTCATGGTTCAGCAAGAACTGGGTGATGTTGCCGGTCCCACAACCGACTTCGCACACGCTGTCCTTGATAAAGAGGCGTACTTTATCGAAGAGCCAGTGGTTGTAGGCATACAGCTCATTAAGTAGAGCGAGCCGGGCGTGATTCTCCCATGAGGCCGCCGCGCCGGCAGTACCCAGATCGCCAAGTTCAATGGGCGCTTCCATGTCCCGTTTATCGGTGCATACATCTGCCCGCTTCTGCAAACCGCCTTTCAAAACTGCGATGGGCAGCGAACGATAACACGCTGTGCACAGGGCCAGCTTCCCCACGGCCTGCACTCGCCGGAGCTGCCATCGAAACCGTAGTTCCCAGCGTCAATGTGCTTTTGATTCGCTGGTCCCGGCGTCGTCGACGATTTCGTTCGGCCGGCCCAGGAGATCGATGTAGTACCGTTTCCCGAAGAAGGTCTGCTCCGTTTCAGAGATGTGTCCGAGGTATCCCAGGAACAAGGCGCCAAGCAAGCCGAGCAGACCGAAGCCAACAGCCAGCGGACGCCTCTTGGGATGTCGTTCCTTGCCGCGATCCAGGAACGGCCAAAGGAACAACAGAAAAAACGGCAGTGAACAGGCGAAGATTCCGATGATCGCCCCGTATGGCCCCTCGAAATACTTGAGCAGCTGGTAGCTGGGCAGGAAATACCATTCCGGTTTGATGTGCGCCGGCGTGGACAGTGGATCAGCCGGCTCGCCGATCTCCCACGGCACCAACACCGACAAGGTCACCAACACCGCCAGCAGAAGCACGACCACGACACCTTCCTTGGCCACGTGAACCGGAAAAAACGGAATCCCATACTCGGGCGGACTAGGCTTCTCTTCGCCGACACGCTCAAATGTGGCCAGGTTATTCAGCCGCATCAGAATCAGATGCACCACGACCAGCCCGGTGAACAACCACGGCAGAATGATCACGTGGACTACAAAAAAACGCGAAAGTGTCTCACCGGTAACCGCATCACCGCCGCGAAGGAAATACTGCAGCCAACTGCCAATAAGCGGGACCTTGTTCGCCGATTCGGTCCCCACCGTCGTGGCCCAGAAAGCAAGCTGGTTCCACGGAAGCAGATACCCGGTGAAGCCGAACGTGATGGTGCCGATGAAGATCAGCACGCCGGTTACCCAGGTCAGCTCGCGAGGTTTCTTGTACGCACCCCAAAAATATGTCCGGACCATGTGAAACACAACCGCCAGAATCATCAGGGTCCCTCCCCAGGCGTGAATCTGGCGGTATAGCCAGCCAAAGTACACTTCGGCCGTGATGTACTGTATGGACTCATGGGCCGCCTCGGGCGTCGGACGATAGTAGATCAGAAGCAATATCCCGGTGATGGTCTGGCTGACGAACAGCAGCAGCGACAGGCTACCGAAAACGTGGAACCAGCCGGTGTTCGGCGGCAATCGTTTGTGAGCCTGCTTGTCTACGAAGCCGCGCGCAGTCTCGGTATCGAAGCGATCGTCGAGGAAGCTCTCTATCTGCCGGCCAAGGCCCATCTGCCGCAATCCTCTACTTCTATCAGCCCAACGTCACACCCGCCAAGCAATAGCACCAGGAACCAGGCTGCGATCGCTATGCCGCCGAGACGTACACCTTGCCGCCTACCTCTTTAATCTGGTACCGGGGCAGAGGCGATGGCGGCGGGCCGGAAACAACTTCACCGTTCTCGTCAAACACGGCAGCATGACACGGACACAGGAATTCGTTGCGCGAGGAATCCCAGGTCACCAGGCAGCCCAGGTGGGTACACGCTGCCAAAAAGGCCCTGTACTCCGACCGCTTGCGCACCACGATCACCGCTTTTCCAGCGATCTGTATGGTCCTGGCCTGCCCGGGCGACATGTCGCTGGCGCCTTCAACTTCCACATTCTCCGCAGCGCCGCCCTTCGCCGCGGGCCACAGGTATACGAGTCCCGGTATGACCAACGCCGCACCGGCGACACTTGAGCATGCGGCGATAAGCCAGTCGAGAAAACCTCGTCGTGTTGAAGGCTCGCTTATGTCCATCATCCTCAACGCCCGGCGTGTCCTTTCGGCAACGGCCTCACATAAGTACGCTTGAGCCGCTTGAACTTGATGTACAGAGCCACAGCGAACACCGTTGCAAACACCCAAATGGGAGTCAGGGCGTTACGCCGCCAGCGCAGTCCACGCTCCAGATTATCCAGCTCCGCGCTAACCTGGTCGCAGACCGCGTTCAACTCGGCCACCTTCCCCGCCACTTGTTGGTTGTCCAAGGAGTGTTGCAGCGGAGCGAGCTCGATCAAGTGTGTCTTGGCGTCTTCGAACAGGAAGCGTTGACGATCAACCAACAGCACCCCCTGTCCGATCTCATCCAGCCGCCGCCCCGTCTGGACGTAGCGGCCCTCGGCTTGAGCGATGGCATCGAGTAAGTCGAACAACTTGGCGAGACTCTCGTCCTCCTCGATCTCGTCATGGCACTCCATGCATAGCGGCATAGCTCGTGTCATGATCTGCTTCGGGTTGGGGTGGATCGCTTCGGCAACCTGCTCCGAGTCGGGCACCGGGTCGGACGCAAGCAGGTGGGCGTACCGCTCTATCAACACTCCGCTGGGCTTGGTTATCCTTTCGATGAGATGGAAATGCCGGCCCTCTCCCCCACCGTGACACTGCACGCAGCCCTTGTGGTCTTCCATACCGGCGTGGGCGCTGGCTGCAAAGCTGTCCGCGGCATGCTGGTGACACTTGCCACACACCGCCCCTACCGTCGCGAACCCCGGCGGCATGGCCGAATGATTCCCGTGACAGGCGGCACAGGTCGGGGCGCCAGTGTCCTGCTGCTCGAGCAGCCGGCCGTGTACGCTTTGTCGGTATTCCTCGACCACTTCGATCGACAGATCGAACTCAGCCATAAGCGCTCGATCGCTATGGCAGCTCGCGCAGGTCTCCGGAACATTCAAGGTATGGGTCTTGCTGCCCGGTTCGTGACCGGGAAGAACGTCGTGCTCTCCATGGCAATCCACACACACCGCAACGCGGTCGTCCCCTTTGTTCGCGAGCGTCTTGCCGTGATTGCTTGTCCAGTACCGCGAAAGCTGATCAGTACGCAACCCGTAGGGGTTCATCCGTTCAACGTCCGCGTGGCACCCCCCGCAGCGTTGAGGCACTTCCGCGCGGGACGGCTTCCCCGTGAACACCGGACCGTGGTCAAACGCTGGCCTTGGCCCACCGCCCGGACGGACTTGTGTGTGCCTATTGGCCTCTTCAACCGACAGCAGATACGAGGTCTCGCCCTTGTGGCACTCCTGGCATCGAATTGCAACATGGACCGACTGGGCGAGCTGATCCGCCTCGGGCGTGTGGCACGTCGTACAGGTGACCTCTTCCCCTGCCGCCCAGCAGAGGTGCGACAGTAGCGCCGTCGCAGCCACGGTCTTGATGATCTGCTGGATAATCGCCAAGCGAATGAGGTCAGCCTCACCTCTTAGAGGAATAGGATCCCGGGCCCGTTTCGTCTCGTAGACCGCACTTGAGCGGCGTCATGACCGTTCAAGTACCTCCCTAGCCTACCTTACCGATCTCGGCACGCAAGGATCTGACCCCATGTGGTGTTTCACGAATCCGGGCGCCGCGGAGAACGACGGGCCTCCTCCGCTTGACGTTGGCTCCGTCCACCTCATCGCACCACCACGCACTATCGGAGGAGGTTGCGCAGTGTTCCGTATCTGCTTGAGTATTCACCTCGCCAAATTCCAATTGCAATCATTGGCCAGAGTCCGTATTATGCCCAAAGCCCGCGGGGCGTATCGCTGGGTTGTCGGTTCCGTTTCCTGATTTGCTAAGGATAACGCTATGAAAACTCGATTGACGATCTTCATGGGGCTTGTGGCGGTCGGCGTAGGCTTGACGTACTGGCAGGTGGATCTCGTCTCACCAGCTGTTGCCGGCGATGAGTCGGACGTAGCCGCGGCGGCGACGGCCTTGCCGGCTCTATCCGGTGAGGGTGAGACCAAGTACGAGTATGTGGGCAACAAGAAGTGCAGGAAGTGTCACAACAAAGAGTACAAGAGCTGGAAGGAGACAGCGAAGGCCAAAACTTTTGAACCCCTCAAGCCGGGCCAGGCCAGCGAGGCCAAGCAGAAGCACAGCCTCGATCCGGCCAAGGACTACACCAAGGACGAAGGATGCCTGGCGTGTCACAGCACGGGCTACGGCCAGCCCGGCGGATACTTCGTCCCCGACGCCGCCGATGAGGCAGCCGTCAAGAAGGCCAAGAAATTAGAGGGCGTCGGATGCGAGTCCTGCCATGGGCCGGGTAGCGCCTACATCAAGGTCTTCGAAGAGATCAAGAAGTCCAAGAGAATGTACAAGGTCGAGGAAGTTTATGCGGTCGGCCTGACCAAGATTGAGGAATCCGCCTGCACCGGATGCCACAACGAGAAGAGCCCGACTTTCGAGTCGTTCAACTACGAAGAGCGGAAAGACAAAGGTTTACACGAGCTGTTTCCACTCAAGCAGCGCGAGGAGTAAACGCTGCCCGTAAGACCGTGATCTCCCGGACGAAGGGTCGTCGCGGCGTCCCCTTGTCTTTTGGGCGCGTGATGGGGCGGTGCGTCTCCACGATAACAGTCGGCGGAGTCCTGTTGCACCGTGTTGCCACGCTAGTAAGCCGGACCGGCGTTCATCGAAGAATATACTGACAGCGACAGCGTGCTGCCAAGTGGTAACGCTCACGGTAAGCCCCGAGCGACTTCCTCCACGCGGGTGACTGCTGGGGCCGATCGACTTGATAAAGCGACAATGTACTTCCTGGGTTGCCGGACCTGACCTATGCCATGCTACTGCGGTCGTATGTCCCCTTGCCGCAGGTCGGCTGGCCAACCAGAATGCTGCTCTGTGGCTTCTCTCGAAGTTGGCCGGCTACGATACTGGGGCACTGCGCAAGGGGGTCAACTGCGGAATAACATGCGTAGGTCGAGGTCAATGGTGGCCGATAAACGCAGCACGCGGCACTGTCCTGTCCGCTGCCATGCCGGTGGTGGTGGTGTAGCAGGTGCGCGATGAGTATGCGCAAGGTTGCGGCTGTTGGTGACCAGATCGGACGTTGCGCTCCACCTGTTCCGGGCGAGTCCGGTTGCTATATTGCTGTAAGCGGTTGGTCGAGGTCTGTGGCGTACGGTTGGGGCGGGCTCCGTGGTTTGAATAACGTTCCGAGCGGAACATCTTGGTTTTGAGGTGCAACATGAGTCTTGAGAACAGATTTGGTGGTGGTGGCATGCTGTTTCGTCTGCTGGGGATCTGCTCCGCGGCGGCGTTGTGTGTGATGATCGGTTGTGGGAACCTCGGCGGCGGCTGTCGCATTGGACCCGGTGGAGGGGCCGGCCTGGGCGATGATGACAACGATGGCATCATCAACGCAGTCGACAATTGCCCGGACGACGCCAATCCGGATCAGGCGGATGCCGACGATGACGGGGTGGGCGATGCTTGCGACAACTGCCCCGATGATTCCAATGCGGCGCACGACTCGCCATTCGACTGCAACGATGACGGGGACACCACCGACGCCGGTGAGGGTGTCGGCGAGCAGTGCGACCGGGACGGTGATGCTTTCGGCGATGTGTGTGACAACAGCCCGACAGAGCCCAACCCCGGTCAGGGTGACGCCGACGGCGACGAGGTCGGAAACGTCACTGACAACTGCCGCAACGTTGCCAATCCCGATCAGGCTGATGCCGACGGCGATGGTGTGGGCGATGTCTGCGACAATTGTACCGACGACCCCAACAGCAGCCAAACCGATGCCGACGGAGACGCCGTCGGTGACGCCTGCGACAACTGCGGCACTAGGGCCAACGCCGATCAGGACGATGCCGATGAGGATGGCGTCGGCGACGCCTGTGACAACTGTGAGAATGATCCCAATGAAGACCAACTGGATAGCGACGGGAACGGTGTCGGTGACGCTTGCGAGGGCGACCGCGATGGTGACGGCTGGCCCGACGAGGAGGACAACTGCTTAGATGACAAGAATCCGGATCAGGATGACAGAGACGAGGATGGTGTTGGCGACGTGTGTGACAACTGCCCGGACGACGAAAATGGGCCGGACGCCGGTCCAAATAACCAACTGGAGACGGATGGAGACGGGGTCGGTAACGTTTGTGACAACTGCCCGGATGATCCCAACGGTCCGACGGCCGGGCCGAACAATCAGCTCAATTCAGACGACGACAGCTTCGGCAATGTGTGCGATAACTGCCCCTTTTTGACCAACCAGGATCAGCACGACACTGACCAGGACGAAATTGGTGACGCGTGCGAGGACGACCAGGACAGCGATGGGGTCATCGACGATGACGACAACTGCCCGGGAATGCCCAACGGTCCCGATCGCGGCACGTGCGTGGAGGGTGAAAGCGGACTGTGCCTTACGGACGAAGAGTGTGACACTGCCTCGGGAAGTGCGGACGGCCTTTGCAGCATGGATCAGGAAAACTCCGATGCCGACCAGTACGGCGACGCCTGCGACAACTGCCCTGATGACACCAACACGGATCAGGATGACAACGACAAGGATGATGTTGGCGATGACTGCGATAACTGCCTCAACAAGGCCAATGCCAACCAGAAGGATACCGACGACGATGGTTACGGTGACGTCTGCGATAACTGCCCAAACGACTCCAATCCCGGTCAGGCTGACACCGACGATGATGGCGTGGGCGACGCCTGCGAGGATAACGGAGGCCCTCCTCCTCCGCCTGACCCCGTCGAGGTCACGATTCAGCCCGGCAGTGGGTTCACGTTCCCGTGCGAAGAGATCACTCTAACCGTTATTGTGACCAGCCCCAGCGGTGCCGACATCACCAGCAGTGCCTCGATCACGTGGTCCGGAGACACCGATCGCGTCGAGAACTTTACTTCGAGCGCGAATGTTGCCACCTTCACGTCACCGATCGAGCCGGACCAGGGCGATCAGATCTTCTCGTTCACAGCCACCGCTTCGGCGACCGGGTACTCAAATGGAGTGCGCACCGTTGGTTTCATACTTCGTGACTTCACGGAGGCCGAGCAAGTAGCGACGAAAAGCAGCGGTGCGGCCGGTCCTGGAGACACCGTGACGCTCAGCCTTGGTGACGCGGTGCCAACCGACTGGCTCGACCCGGCCGAATGGGAGCAGAATGAAGGTAACCTCCCAGCGGTCACACCACTGACCCCCGAAGGGCTTGGTGGCGTCACCTTCACGGCGCCCAACGTGACTGAGACCACCGATCTGGAGTTCACTGTGACAATCACTGGGGGCTGTTCGCTTGGCACACTCACCGGGTCCGTCACGGTGCCGGTTCAGGTCGCTGACGTGGTGTTCAACCTGCCGAGCACAATTACCGTGGGTGAGGCTGGGGCGCTGGATTTGGACGACGACGACAATCTTGAGACGGGGCAACCGATTCTGACGATTACTGGGGCGCCCGCCGATCGGGAAGTGTTGTTCTTCCCGGCCGCTGAAGATAACGGTCAACTACCGGAGGGCGTTGAGGTGACGGTCAACCAGGATACCGGTGTCATGACGGCCAATTCCGGTGTGGGGGTGACCATACAAATTACCGTGCAGATCTTCGGGACTGCCGGCTTGCTGGCGGAGGCTTCGGATACCATCGAGATCGTTGCCCCCGGGTAGCCCAGCGCAGTCAGAGTAAATACGAAAGGGATGGTCGCTGGTGCGAGAATCCTTTCTCGCACCGTCCATTGCCAAGTGGACCGAGAAGGGATTCTCGGTTCAGCAAAGGCAGCGTACAACATGCCGGCGCCCGTCTTCGACGGGCTTGGGCATGCCACCGAACACCTGATAAACGGAGTGAATTATCCTCTGGTACCCGGCACCTACAGCGACGACAGATGATGGGGCAAAGTCAGTCTACGGCCCAATCTAAGAGCTCAGGCACGCTCAGGGAGCTAGATGGGCAGCCCGAGCAGGGCGACCACTACGCCTTTCTGAACGCCGCGCTGGGCCACCTCGAGGCCGGTGCGGATGATGCAGCACTCACGTTGCAGGTATGCCGGTCGTATATTGCCCTTGGGCTGATTGGCCCGGCCCGAGATCTGCTCCGCAGCACAAGTAGCGAGTTCCTTTCCCAACCCGAGATCCAGGCTCTGCGCGAGACGATCGCCCGGGCACGATCCGGACGCGTTGCGTGGGGTTCACTCCAGACCCAATTCGAATCCAACATAGCACGGCTGTACGAAAGGTTCCCAAAGATGCGTGGACACGATGCGGTGTTTCGGAGCATCCCCCGGGAGTATGAACTCTACCGCACGTCCGACGGGAACTTTCAGATCGCGACGCGCTCCCCGGATGGCCGGCGACGCTGGCTGCCCGATCTTAGCGATGTGAACCGCGTACTGGTGAGCGCGAAGTTGCCTCACAATCCCAAGGCGCTGTTTTGCGGCCCATACCTGGTTGCGGGGGACCGGTTCGGTGCGTTGTTTAACAAGGTGTTCGGCGCGACACAGAAGATGTTCCTGACGTTCAGTCCCCGCATCTACGTGATCGAGGCGGACGTCGCGGCGTTCGGCATTATCCTATACGTATCTGACTCGATAGAGCGGCTTTGTCACGAACGCACCGATGTTTTCGTCGGTACGAATTGTATTGATCGACTCGTGGCTTACTTTGAGCAGCGCCCCGGTCTGCCGGCTCCGGAGTTTGCGGTCCGGTTGACCTCTTCTGGAGAGGCACTGTGCAATCAGGCGTATGAAGCGCTTCAGCCCCGGGCCGCCGCACTTGAACAGAAGGACCGCGAGAGGCGGGAAGCCGTTCATCGCTATTACGCTCTACTACCGCCACCTCAGTGGAAACAGCGTTTTGAGCCGGATCGAAAGAAACGACTGCGTGTGTTGGGCCTCACCAGCCGCTTCACCACCTATCTTCAGTATTCGATGCGCGACTGGGGGGCGGCGTTCAAGGATCGCGGTCATGAGTTTCGAATAATTATAGAAGAAAACGACCATGACCTGCTTCCCCGCTCCCGCATCAGCGAAGTGATCGATGAGTTCAAGCCCGATTTGATCACGATCATTGACCATCTTCGCCGCGAGTATGGATCCGCCATTCCGGCGAATGTACCCCTGGTATGTTGGATTCAGGATTTATTGCCTCATCTGGCAAGCGCTGACGCCGGCCGTTCACTGGGCGGGCTGGATTTCTACATCGCAAGAGAGCCTTCGGCATTCATACACCAATACGCTTACCCGGCCTCGCAGGGCCTGGCCTGGATGATGGCAACAGACGATCGGACGTACAGCAACCAGTCGATGTCCGAGGATGAGCTTGCCCTCTATCGTTGCGACGTGTCCTACGTCAGCAGTCACTCCACCTTGCCACAGAAGTTTCACGAGGAGCGTCGACAATGGTTCGCCAATGATCCGGCGGCGTTGCAGCTTTTAGACTATCTTTTCGATGCCCTGCCGGGTTTGTTCGCTGAAGCACCGCGTCCGGCATACGCTGCGGCCCCGCACCTTCTGGAACAGGTGAAAGAGCAGACCGGGCTGGTACCTGCCTCAACCGAGACCGACCGTGCCCTTTTGCATTCCTACCTCTATCCGCTGGCTGAGTTGATGTTCCGCCAGAGTACGCTGGAGTGGGTTGCGGATTTCTGTGATCGTACTGCACGGGTGTTGCATCTATACGGCAATGGATGGGACGCACACCCGCGCTTCGGACGATATGCCCGAGGATTTGCCCGCAACGGGCCGGAGCTGCGAGCCATCTACCAGGCCAGCACCATCAACCTGCAGATCATCGGCACCGGGGCCGTTCACCAGCGGCTGCTCGACGGCCTGGCAGCAGGTGGGTTCTTCCTTATCCGCTACACGCCGGCTGACATGATCCATGAACCGGCCAAGCGGTATCTGGCTGCTCTTCGTAAATACAATCCGGTCGTGGGTGTGGAGTATGACGCCAACGACATTCCGGAGTTGATCGAGGCAATCGAGGAGCTATGTCGGTTACGCGGACAGGATCGCAGGTTTGACCGGATCCGGCTGCCGCCGGGAGGGGGTGCCAAGTACGAGGAGATGGAGGCCATGAACTACCGGCGGGCTGCGGGGGCCGTATTCGGCGAGTACGGGGACGTATCATTCGCGTCAGCCGACCAGTTTGCTCAGCTCGCTGAGCGGTTTCTTTCGGATAGCGAAAGGCGTAGCCGGATCGCCGAGTCGATGCGAGGGGCGGTGGTGAATGATTACTCCTACGGCGCGCTGGTCGATGACCTGTTGGCGTTTATCTTCAAAAGGGTCAGTGCAGACGCAACGTCCGCCTGAGCAGGCATGCGTGAGCTGCCCCATCTTTGCCTCTATGGATTCGGACCGTGCAGCTTTCGCAGTGCCACCGTTTGGTGTGCCGCGGCGATCGGCCTGTACCGATCCGAGGGAAGTACCACCTCCTCAAGCAACCGCGGGGGATCGGGAAACATCGGTTCGTAGCCGACATGGCGGGCAGGAAAGATGTCGTGCAGCACAAGGATGCCGCCCGGCATGAGTAACCTGTCACAAAGGTTGTAGTCGGTCAGCATGTCGGCGAATTCATGACTGCCGTCGATGAACGCCATCGACGCCATGCCCTCGGTCCAAATACCAGTCACGGCAGCGGTAGGACGATGAATCTGCACAAGTCGCCGCCGCTGTCCGACAGCCGCGACGTTCGCCAGGGCTACATCGGCTGCCTGGGGGGCAAACTCGTTGGGATCAATGCTGAACAGCAACGAGTTGACCCCGCAGTCGCCCAAAGCGGCTGCGATCGCCGCAGTGGACCGGCCTTGGTACGGGCCGATCTCGATAACGTGGCGATCGTCAGTGGCGCTGGCCCGGACCATCAAATCCAGAAGATGCAGCTCGACCAGATGTGTCCGCCCGTATGTATGCGAATGTAGTTGCTGAAAGCGGCGAGCCCAGGTGTCAACGTCTATGGAACCGTACCTCTCCAGCGCCGGGCCGATTCCCTGCGCGGGAATAGCATCAGCGAAATGGCGGAAAACCGCATTGAAATAACCGGGATCATCGCCTAACCGCGAATGGACGCCAACGTACAACCCGGCGGCCACACGGGCCTTGTCGCGGGAGAACGGGCGGTAGCACTTCGTGCTCGTATCTCCACCGGGGAAGCTGATCATCCCCATCATCAGGTTCAACTCGGGATAGTCGCCGGGCTGCGTCTGAACTCGGAAATGGGCAACGGGCCGCAGCGAGCGTTGATAAGCTGCCGTGGTCTTGGGCGTTACGCAAAGGCCGCCATCGCGGACTGCCAGAGAGAACTCTTGGGCTACGTTGGACCCGGCGTAGCAAGGTACGCCGCCGGCCTCACCAATCCGGTGCAAGGTCCGCAATGTTTCGACGTGACCGTTCGGCGTCATCTCGGGAATCATTGAAGTCTCCGCCGCCCTAGCCCGCCGGTTGTGGACAGCTCACTCACAGCGCGAGCCGGTTGACACATGGTCTTTCTTTTATCGGACGATCGTACACACAGCTTGAACGCTCGCGTCCGTACTTGCCAAGTGTGTGGATCGCGTGTTCGGTGATGGGAAGCGTGTGGGACGGGCAGTGGTGTCAGGGAACGTCTGTCCCGGCTCTTAAGGGAACATAAAGTCCCCTGGCAGATCGTCCGATAATGAGACCAGGGCTAGGTGCACAAGCAGTGTACCTTCCCCTGCCCCGGCCCCGAAGAACCTGAAGGAGCGTGGACCTTCTCATGGCGGCGGAACGCCCTCACCCGAGTCTTGCGTGGTACCGGAATGAATGGCGCTTTGAGCTTAAACGCCGTGTCTTTCCGTGGGTGTCGCTGCGGCGGTCTGCGTACCTCGAGGCGTTTTGCTGGCGCTATCGGTGGGTCGCACACCATTGCAGGGGACTTGATCTGCTGGACGTTCCGTGCGGCATGGGCTGGGGCACTTCGTTCCTGCGAGGGTGTCGAAGCGCCTTCGGCGTGGACATCAGCGAGGAAGCGATCGCAGAGGCCCGCCACCGCTACGCCCGGCATGCCACGTTCATGGTGGGCACGATGAGCCGCCTGCCCTTCAACGACGAGGCCTTCGATCTGGTGTGCTGTCTGGAAGGCATCGAACATGTGGAGCCTGCTATCGGCGAGGCGTTTCTCGCCGAGGCCGCTCGGGTGCTCCGGCCGCGAGGAATGCTGTTTCTCTCTTCCCCACACTGCCGCGACGGTTGCCATAGCGGCAATCCGTACCATGTGAAAGAGTATCAACCCGACGAACTCAGGCGCTTGTTACTCCCGCGCTTCGACATCAAGGAGGTGATCGCTCGGGAGGTCAAGACGCTGACAGTCCTGTACCTTCGAGCACAGCGCAGGTGATGACTATGGGTCGCTTAGCCACGGGACCACAACCGGCACAGACAGTTCCTGAGGCTGTTTGCCGAGATCGACCAGTATTGCAGCAGGCTCGGCGATCACTGCCCGGACCGGATGGATCAGTATCCCAAACACACTCTGCCGGCAAGTTCAGCCTACGAAAGTTGGTGATCAAACCATGTCTGGCCTGCACGGCAAATTGCCCCACGTGCGCGTGTAGGCGGGAGCTACATAAAGATCTGCGACGGGAACGGATGCTGTCTCTTCAGGACTGGTCCCGAATTCTCACAGAAGCTCGCGAGCTAGGAGTGGAACGCCTTGATATCAGCGGTGGTGAGCCGACCCTCTACAAGTACCTAACCAACCTGATTCAAATTGGCCGTGAGTATGGCTGGCACGTCGGGGTGAACACCAACGGGAGCCTGATCGACCAGGCCTATGCAGAGTCGTTATTGCGGGCTGGCGTCAACACCATATGTGTTTCGCTCTATAGTCCGCACCCTGCGGTCCATGACGCCATGCGACGCTCCCGAAACCTGTGGCATAAGGCTACTAACGCCATACGCATTCTTCGAGCGATGGAGCGCCGCTTCCCCGACTTCAGAGTTGTCACTCAGACCATTCTTTGTCGGGAGAATCACGAGTCATTTGCCGACTTGCTCGAATTACACTACCGACTGGGCTCCCACTCTTTAGGGATTGCTTATCTCGAAGGAGATTTTGACCGGCAGTATCTCCTCAACGAAGACGAGATCCGGCACTTCAGGAAGTACGTCATTCCGAAGGTACTGGAGTTTACCGACAAGCTCAGCAGCGGGTCCAGGAAGCATGCCCGTCGAATATTGCACGAAATGTTCTCCGAGGATATTCTCACGATCTCGGAATGGGCCAGTGGCCACTATCGGCCTAGACATAAGAATCTTCCTCCCTGCCGCAGGCCGATGGAATTTGCCATTGTTCTGGCAAATGGCGATGTTCATCCGTGTAACATGGTCGAGTACACCCACAGGCCGGTTATGGGAAATGTGTTTGCTCAATCTCTGACTGAAGTCTGGAATAGTGAGAAGTGGAACACCTTCCGCGTGGACTTATTCGATGGGTGCACCTCCTGTCCGATTAATCTATATATGGGCATTTCACTGTGAACGACACATGTGCGGTATAGTGGGCGAATACTCACGCTGCGGGAAAGTCGACACCAGGTCACTGCGGAGGATGACGCAGTGTCTGGTTCACCGCGGGCCAGATGACGAGGGTTACCACGTGAAGGACAACGTTGGACTGGGCTTTCGGCGGTTGTCGATCATCGACCTCGCCGGAGGTGGTCAGCCGATATTCAACGAAGATCGTCAGCTCTGCATCATATTCAACGGTGAGATATACAACTATCGGGAGTTAAAACAGAAGATGCACGGGCATAAGTTCCGGACGCGCACAGACACGGAGGTGATATTGCACTTGTTCGAGGAGCATGGTGTTGCCGCGTTCGGCATGCTGAACGGGATGTATGCCCTGGCGATCCACGATATCCCACGGAACATCCTGTACTGCGCAAGAGACCGGTATGGCCAAAAGCCATTCCATTACTACAACAACCCTAAAACAGGTTTCGTATTTGCAAGCGAGATACGCGCCCTACGTCTACATACCGACGTCAGCATATCACTGGAGGAGTCGGCGCTACCCTTTTACTGGTATTACAATTACATTCCTGCGCCGCGGTCCGTCTTTCGGGGGATCTTTAAGTTGCCCCCACAGTCGTACATGGTTGTTGATACGGAAGGTATCCGGATCAACAAATACGACCTACCGGGCAACGGTACATACAGCACGGGTATGGGCTTGCCGGAAAGCGTTGAACACAGTGAGCATCTAGTGCGCCGAGCCGTTGAAAGGCACCTGATTGCCGACGTCGAGGTGGGAATCTTCTTGAGTGGTGGTCTGGATTCGACGCTTCTCCTGAAATACGCGGCTGAGTGCAATCCGGCCATCAAGGTATTCTCGGCCACTTTTGGAGACCATATCAGCGAATATCCATACATGAGGCAGGCGTGCGAACGATACGGTGTACACCCCAGCGTCATCGACATTGACCCGGAGAACATCGATTTCGAGCATATCATAGCGAGCTATTCAGAACCGTTTGGCGACTCAGCGAACGTACCCACATACCTTATTTCCAGGTTCGCGGCCCGCTCGGTCAAATCCGTTATCACCGGCGAGGGCGGCGACGAGATCTTTGGGGGATACAATCAGTATCGGGATCTGCTGGCTGACGATGACCTGTCAGAGGACTGTGGGGCCAACCCCGGAACTGCTGGTAGGTCACACCTCGGGGAGTTAAAGACACGATATCTCAGAAAGCGGGCCTACTGCACTATGGACCATCTGCGTGCCAATTACAATGCTGATCTCTCAGGTCTTGTGGCGCATATTGCGGAACTAGAATTCAGGTCACTGGAGGATGTGATCATCCATGAACAAAGACAGAGACTGCCTGACAATCATTTCACGAAGGTGGATACTGCCTCGATGGCGCACAGCCTGGAGGCCAGATGCCCCTTTTTGGACCACGAGCTAGTCAATTTCGCCGACACGCTTCCTGTGGAGTTCAAAGTAACACGCCGGGACAGGAAGATGATCCCGAAGCATATCCTCAGGAAGGACCTCCCATCAGAGTTTATTGGTCGAAGAAAATGGGGGTTTGGAGCGCCCGTTACTCAGTGGATGATGGAGGAGCCGCTTCGGACCTTTATATCTGAAGCGTTCTCCCAGGAGAATGGGAACCTCTCCCGACTCGTTAGCTCGGAACACAAGGCTCGCCTGACCAGGCCGCTGCAGTCCGGCCCAGCAGCGCCATTAGGCTATGAACACTGGAAGATGTTCGTTCTGCTGGTATGGCTGAGGGAGAATGGAATCAGATTATGACGGCGCGATATTGCCCGACAGTGAGCGTTGTACTTGCTGTTCACAACGGTGAGGCTTATCTGAACCGTGCCATAGGGAGTCTATTAGCGCAGACATTGGCGGATTATGAATTGATCGTTGTGGATGATGGGTCTAGTGATCATACGTGGGATACGATCTGCACATGCGCTGTTGGACAGGAGAGGCTCGTAACGATCCGTAATGGCAAGAACATTGGCTTATCGGCTTCGCTCAACAAAGGTCTACGGGTCGCCCGAGGCCGGTATGTGGCTCGCCAGGATGCAGATGACACGTCGTTGCCGGAACGACTTGAAAGCCAGGTGACCTACCTTGCCAGGCATACAGATGTTGGGCTTTTGGGCACTGCCTATGATGTGATCGACAGTAAGGGGCGCCGTGTGGCGACGCATGGGCAACCGTCTAGCGACACGGAAATACGGTGGCAAATGTTGTTCTACAACGCCTTTTGTCACTCATCGGTGATGTTCCGACGTGAGCTTGTGACCAGGAGTCGAATTGACTACGACGAAGAATTGCCATATGCACAGGATTATGACCTTTGGGCGCGCCTGCTCCGGCACACCCGAGGTGCCAACCTGCAATCGCCCCTGGTGTCATACCGCGTGCACGGCGGCAACAGGGGGATGGTGAATCCCAACGGCCAGACGCAGGTTGTATTGGATATCGCCACCAGGCAACTGGCGGATCTGGAGCCAAAGGTCCCATTTTCACGGGAGGATGTGGATACCCTCCGACGCTGGTACTACGCGTTTCCGGAGCGGGTTGAGTCGAACGATGTGCCGCTATGCCGGAAACTCCTGCAAATACTTTCGACGTTTACAAAGCAGGAGTGTGTTGATCCTACAGTTGCCAGTCATATCCGTCAGTCTTGGACAAAGCGTATTGAGGCAGCTCTTCCGTCGTAGGTTCAGGCGGATACGTGTGGTGTGCTCATGGCGATGAATAATTGATGGGTGGCATGAACCCGGTCCTTGACGTTTTAGTCTGTGCATTCAACGAGGCCGGCAGCATCCCGCGGCTGCTGAAGAGCCTCCGCAGTCAATCAACCGGTCTGGGGGCATTTCGCGTGATCGTGGTCGATAACGCGTCGACCGACCGGACGGAACAGGCGGTCGAGGAACACGGGATCGGGCTGAACCTGGCATATGTGTACGAGCCTCGTCTTGGCCTGAATCATGCCCGCAACGCCGGCTACCGGCACGCCCGGGCCCCGTACGTCGCTCACATCGACGCCGACGCCCAAGCGGACATAAGATGGATCGAAACCATCATCAGAGTCATTCGAACGGTTGAACCCGATCTGTGTGGTGGCCCGTACTTTCCGTATTACCTCGGACCGAAGCCGGCATGGTTTCTGGACCGTTACAACAGCAACTACAAGGGTTCTGCCCCCCGCTACCTAAGTGATGACGAGCATCTCAGCGGGACGAATATGATATGGCGTCGCGCGCTCGTGGAACGGGTTGGCGGCTTCCGATTGGACGTCGGTCTTACCGGGCGGAACCTTCCCCGTGGCGACGAGACCAACCTGATTCTCCGGGCCCGCGAGCAAATCCCGGACTTCAAAGCGTACTACCACCCGGGAATCCTCGTCCATCATTTGACTCGGCCTGAGACCACGTCGCTGTGGTACTGGTTGCGGCGGTCGTTTGCCGCCGGCCGGCAGCATAACAAGGTGTTCAACATCGCTTCGCACGACCGCGCACGGGTCTACCTTTTGGGCCGGCTTCTGAAAACGGCGGCCTTGGTTGGCGGAAGGAGCGCCAAGATGTGCCTCGTCCGGGACCGGACGGTGTTTCCGTACTGGCAGAACTACGTATACGAATGCTGCCTCCTTGATATCTATCGGCTTGGCAGGCTCTGGGAGGCTGTGACCGGGTGGAACCAGCCCACCGGGACGCAGGTCAAGGACGGTTTTCGTGCTAAGTTCGCCCGGGTAGGATTATGAGGGCGGACGACGATGCCGAGGACGGTCTGGATGCGCTGTGCCGAGAATCCTTTCTCGGCACCTGCTGGAGGACCGAGAAGGGATTCTCGGTCCAGCGATGAAGAGATTCTCGGTCCAGCGATGAAGAGATTCTCGGTCCAGCGATGTTTTGGTGCTGATGCGACCCAGACCGAGATGCCCTGTGCGTGCGAGGACTGCCGCTTTGGGAGCCCGGATACCGACGGAACATAGGCGGTTGTCGGCGCTGGCTACGGACGCGGGCGCAAATGGCACGCGACGTGCATTAAGCTTGGCGAATCGGTTATAAGTAGCGAAACACGCGTTGTCTGGAGTTGTGGTCGTGTTCGTTTCCTCTGCAGAAGCAATCAAGTACATATCCGACCATGACATCGCAATGGTCGATCTAAAGGTGGTCGGCGTAGCGGGACAGTGGCTGCATATCACGCTTCCAGCGCGCAGCTTCACGCAGAAGTACTTTGAAGAGGGCGTTGGTTATGACGGTTCGTCCGGGGCCGGGTTCGGGGAGGTTGTAGATTCCGACGTTGCCGCTCGCCCTCAAGTCGACACGGCGTTCGTTGATCCCTTCTCGCAGCACCCAACGATCAGCTTCCTGTGCGACACGATCAGCGCCGACGCTAAGGAGCCTGTTCCCAGCGACCCGCGGACGATCGCCAATCGGGCGGTCGAGTTCATGCGCAGTTCAGGGGTCGCGGACGTGGCCATGATGGGTCCCGAGTTCGAGTTCCATGTGTTTGACCGTGTTCGGGTGGTTAATGACCCGTACGACACGCGTGTAGCCATCGAGTCCTCCGAGGTCGACAGCGGCGGTATTACACCCGGCATCCCAACGAGAGGAGGCTACATGCGCGTACCGCCAAGCGATCAACTGCACGAGCTCCGCTCAGACATGGCGGTAACGTTGGTGGGAATCGGCATTCCGGTACACTATCATCACCATGAGACCGGCGCTCCGGGGCAATGTGAAATCGAGACCGACCTTGCAGACCTGGTTTGCGTGGCGGACCGGGCGATGCTGGTCAAGTACGTCATAAAAAACATCGCCAAGCGGCACGGCAAGCTGGCGACGTTCATGCCCAAGCCGGTCTTCGGCGAAGCCGGCAACGGTATGCACGTGCATCAGAGACTCGAAAAGGCCGGCCGGAATCTGTTCTACGACCAGCGCGAAGGGAATTACGCCAATCTTTCTGACACTGCCTTGCACTACATCGGCGGATTGCTTGCACACGGTAGCGCGCTCACCGGGTTGACCAACCCATCAACCAACTCCTTCAAACGGCTGGTGGAGGGTTATGAAGCCCCGGTCAACCTGTTCTTCTCACTCGCAAACCGGTCCGCTGCGATTCGGGTACCGCGTTACGCGGTCAGCCCCACTGATAAGCGCATTGAGTACCGCCCACCGGATTTCACCGGGAATGTCTACTTGAGTCTTGCCGCCATGCTGATGGCCGGTCTCGATGGGATCGAATCGAAGATCGACGTTGTGGAAAACAACTTCGGGCCTTTTGACATGGACCTGGCCAAGCAGGATCAAGCGTTTCGGCGGGGAATCAAGCCACTCCCGCGTTCCTTGCACGATTCGCTCGAGGCGTTGGCCAACGATCACGACTTCCTGCTTAAGGATGGCGTGTTTGCCAAGTCATTCGTTGACCACTGGATCGCTGCAAAGCGGTCCAACGAGTCTGGCGAGATCGCGTCGCGGCCTCACCCGTATGAGTATCACCTGTACCTGGATGTATGAGGTACCCGTCGGCCTACGCCCGCGACGAGGAATCCATCTTCGCAACCATGTTTGAGCCTTTGATTGGAGCGAATGCCTATCGCTCGCCCGCCGGCGGCGCCCGTGGTAATCTACGGCTCTTGATGCAGAAACGGTTTCGCAAGACTAAAGCATCCAAGGTCGCTGAGGTGTGGGTCGACGTGGGGAGGCTCCGGTATTCGGTCGAACTCTACGAGGACGGTGAGTTCGTGGAGCGAAAGAAAGGTTTTCGGCCCGGAGCTGAGCACGCCGAGGCATTCTTGTCGGGGAAGGACTTCTCTGCGCTGGTGCGGATTCAGCCGGACGGGAAGGTTCGTTGCACCTGGTCGCGCTGAACGTTGTTGGAGTGTCAGGAGCTAATGATCCGGGGCCGCGCGGGTTCCCGCAGGCTGGAGCGCCCCCTGTGAGATTCTTCCTGGTCGGGTCCCAGTCACAGTCGCTTTGCCCGGGATCAAGCAGCGGTGCGGGCAACCCACTCAGGCTTGCCGAGCACGCCGATCTACAGCAAATGCAGCTTATGTACGGGGGTCTGGACATGTCGATGCCACACAGACCTTAGAACTGGCCGGGGGATTGCAATGGGCAGGCTTGCCCCGATCTGCATCTGCCGTCATAGTGCGCCCCGTTGCTGGGCGTCATGCAGCGGGGGCTGTTTAGGGAGGTAGATTGTGTCGTTGATCAAGGACCTGTTTCGCGAATCGCCGTTCGAGCCGCTGCGCTATCACATGAAGACGGTGATGGAGTGCGTGTCGCTGGTCAGGCCGATGTTCGAGGCCGTCCGCGATCGCCGCTATGATGATTTGCAGACGCTGGCCAAGAAGATCTTCAAGGCTGAGCACCAGGCGGACATCATCAAAGATGACATCCGCCAGACCATCCCGAAGCGGTTTTTTCTACCGGTGTACCGTGGTGACCTGCTCGGCTCTGTGAAACTCCAGGACGACATGGCTGACTCGGCCGAAGACCTTGCTGTTCTGCTTACGATCAAGAACCTGGACCTGCCTGAATCACTTGTGGAGTCGACGTTTGAGTACCTGGCCAAGGTGGAAGACGTCTGTAGGCAGACTCGTGACATCGCGGATTATCTGCCGACTCTGGTTGCTGGCGATATGGTCGGCGAGGAAGCAGAGCGTGCTCTGTCGATGATCGCCGAGGTCGAAAGGGCTGAATGGGAGGCAGACCGACTGCAATACACCTTGTCCCAGAAGCTGTTTGCCCTCGAAGATGAAATGAAGGGGACGGATATTTTGCTTTGGTTCCGTATCTTCGGCGAACTGGGCCAGCTTGCCAACTTCGCCGAGAAAACGGGCGATCGGCTCCGACGGATGTTGTCCACATAGCGGCCGTGGTCTTTCAGACTCACCTACTTGCATCGACACCGGATTCTCCAGTGGTCAGCCCAGTGTATTCGCAATGGTGCATGCCAGCCTGGAAGCCGACCTGCTCGACGTCCTATTGCCCTAAAACGTCAGGCGCTCTCGGCGGCGCGTACCTTATGTCACGGTAATGATCGAGTTTTCCACCCTTAGCGTATTTCAACTCGCCTGCCTGGTTCTGGCCGTGGGCATGCTGATTTGGGATACCGTCGAGGTGGGCCGGAACGACGCCACCAACCTGGTCAACGCGGTATTCGGTGCCCGCGTTCTTCGGCGGCAAACGGCGGTTGTTGTGGCCGGGCTGGCAGTTGTAGTCGGGGCCGTGCTCAGTTCCGACGTGATCGACACTGCCCGGAAGGGGATCTTCGATCCCATGGGGCTTGGGGTCCTCGATGATGCGTTGAGGGCGGCGCTGGCCATCTACTGTTCCGTCTATATTGTCGACACCGTGCTGCTATACAGCTACTCCGCGTTCGGGATGCCCATCAGCACGACCGCTTGCCTGGTGTTTGAGCTGCTCGGGGCCGCCCTGGCGATCCAGGCGTCGACGGTCAACTGGGGCAAAGCCGGGACCGTAATGGCCGGTATTGTCTGTTCGATCATCCTGACAGGATTCGCAGCGTTCTTGATTCAACGTGCCGTCCGCGGGGCCATTCGCGATCGGTCCACTCACTTGGCCACACTATTGCTGCACGGAGGTTGGGTCGGTGGCGGGCTGACGGCGGGACTATGTTACTTTCTCCTGCTTAAGGGCATGAAGAACGTCTCATGGGTCCAGCAGATCAGCGCGTGGCTCAGTCTGCTCAATGACACGGTCGAGATGGGTGTTGGCGGCGCTTTATTGCTCCTGTTCATGTGGGGCGTATTTGCCATCCTGATTCACGTGCTTCTGGTAGTCTATCGCCGGCGCGCCGCCAGGCTGCTTTTTCCCGTGCTCTCCGTGCTAGGCATGATTGCTATGGCGTTTGCCTTCGGTCAAAACGACCTGGCCAATTGCGCCTCGCCCGGTCTAGCCGCGTTCAATCTCCTTCGCGAGCAGAGCGTCGAGATCGGAACCGAAGTCGACATTGCCTGGTGGATGTTACTGGCCTGCGGGTTGCTGCTTTTCGTGGGTATGAGCACCAAAAACGCCGGGCGTGTCACCAAAGCGGCTGTCTCCACCGGCAGCGTGAGCGATCACGTTGAGCTGTGGGCCCCGCGCTGGTGTGTAAAGATTGCGAGCCGTCTTCTCGAGTTTCGAGGGCCTGCCCCGGCTTTGGCTCCCCGGGCCGCTGTAACGGCGGCGGGGAAGACCATGCACTACGATTCCCTACGCGCTTGCGTGATCATGTCGGTCTCAGCCAGCGTCATCGCCACAGCGAGCAGCCTGGGATTGCCGGTATCGACGACCTACGTCGCCTTCGCCGCCGTCGTCGCTACGGGAATGGCCGACCGGATCTTCCAACGCGGTGATGCAGAACTGAAGATGGGCCGAGCCATATGGGTCGTCACAAGCTGGGTGCTCTCCGCGCTCATCGCTATGGCCGCCGCCGCTTTAGTGGCTACGGCCATATATCACCTGGCCATTTGGGGGATGATCGGTTGTCTTATGGTGAACCTGCTTGTCCGCCGGGCTCTCAAGAGACGAGCCGACCGGCAAGCAAGGCGCGTCGTGGAGGAGGCCTACGAGCGCGCCCATCCCGAGGAGTTTGCCCTGGAACACGAGTGATCCAGCGCCTTGTGTGCCCTCAGCCGCTTGTCGCGGTATCCGGTCTTCTTGAGGTCAGGTCCTCGCCGGCATACACTGCGCCGTGGTCTTTCATCCCACGGGGCACGGAGCTTGCGCGGCGCACTCCGACCGCGTGTTTGCAATCTGATTTACGGGAGCTATTCCCTTGCGTAAAGAATCCTATGAGTTTCTCAAAGCCATTCAGGAGACACCGTCACCATCGGGGTATGAGCAGCCGGTGCAGCGGGTGATCCGCGAACGCATGGAGCCATACGCCGACTCCATCGAGACGGACGTGCACGGCAGCGTCATCGTGGCGCTGAACCCCAAGGGCTCTCCTCGGGTAATGCTCGCCGGGCACTGCGACCAAATCGGCATGATGGCGAAATACATCGACGACAACGGGTACATCTTCTTCGCCCAGATCGGGGGGATCGACCCGTCCGTATTGCCCGGGTCACGGGTTGTGGTTCATTCGAAGCACGGCCCCATCGACGGAGTCATCGGTCGCAAGCCGGTTCATGTTCTCAAGCCGGAGGAACGCGGCGCCAAGACCGAGCTGCGCGAGATGTGGGTCGACATCGGCGCCAAGAACAAGAAAGAGACAAAGCAAGTGGTAACCGTCGGTGATCCGATCACCTTCCGCCTGGAGATGGTGCACCTTGGTGGTGACCTCGTGACCTCGCCGGCGTTCGACAACAAGTGCGGAACGTTTGTGGTCATGGAAACCCTGCGTCGCTGCTCCATTAAGAAGCTCAAGTGCGCGTTGTTCGCGGTCAGCACGGTCCAAGAGGAGGTAGGTCTTCGCGGGGCCAAGACATCCTGCTACGGTATCGATCCTCAGGTTGGGATCGCGGTCGACGTCACCCATGCCACCGACTACCCCGACATCGACAAGCGGGTCAACGGTGAAATCAAGATCGGTGCCGGTCCGACTATTGCCACAGGGCCCAACATCAATCCGCGGCTCGAGGCCAGGATGGTAAAGGCTGCCAAGGCCAAGCGCATCCCCCATCAGATCGAGGCGGCACCGAGTGGAACACCAACCGATGCCAACGCCATCCAGTTGACCCGCGCCGGGGTGGCCACCGGGCTAATCAGTATTCCTAATCGGTACATGCACACCCAGGTCGAGATTGTCAGCCTCTCCGATCTGGAAGCGGCAGTGAAGCTGATTGCCGAGACCGTGACCACGATCGGCCCCCGCACGAGCTTCATACCGGAGTGACCAGTCCGTGACATGCCCCGGTACTGATAGTGATCGAGCTGCCGGTGATCCGATCGAGACCGGGCTTACCCGGTTGGTCAGCCGCGAAACTCTCCAGAGGCTTCAGGATCGCTTTGCCGCCCTCGGCAAGGTTACCGTATGCATCGCTTCGGTGGATGGGGAGTGTATCACACAACCGAGTTGGGGGAGCCGGTTTTCCAAGCTGATTGGAACATCGCCCCGCGGGCGAGTCACCTTCGCCGAGAGCATCCGCACCTGCGCACAAGATCCCAGCGCTCGGGTGCCCTCAATGTGCCACGAAGGCATGACCCTGTATGCCACTCCGATCGTTCATTTGGGTGAGCACCTGGCCGTCATCGTCGTCGGCACACGCGCACCTGGACCGCCGGGCCGCGAGACGGTCGAGGCCCTCGCCGCCGAATACGGACTGGACCCCAACGTGCTCCGGAACAGTGCCGCCTCGATCGATCCCTACAGCGGGGGGACCCCGGAGGCGATCCACCGGTTCGTCGATGTTCTGGCGGAGACAATCGCAGCCCTTTACGGTCAGGCGGATCGCAATGAGCGCCAATTGGCCGATTTGCGTACCGTGCACGCGTTTACCGACTTGCTGTCGGGTACGCGGGACTTGCAGGAGATCCTCGATCTGACCGTAACGCGCGTTGTCGAGGTTATGCCCGTCAAAGCCTGCGCAATCCGACTCCTGAATGTGGACACTGGCGAGCTTCTGATTAAGGCCGTGCACAATCTCTCCGATGAGTACCTTCGCAAAGGACCGGTCACGCTGCGTGATAACGCGATCGATGCGACCGCTTTCGCCGGACAGACCGTCTACATCCCTGACGTAGCAAGCGATCCGCGCACCCGCTATCCCGAAAACGCCCGCCGTGAAGGTCTTGTCAGTGGCCTATGCCTACCTTTGGCCTATCGAGGGCAGACCATCGGCGTGATCCGCGTGTACACGGCAAGGCGACATACATTCAGCGGCCCGGAAGAATCGCTCTTACGTTCGATAGGTTCACAGGCCGCCGCCGCAATCATCACCAGCGGGCTGTGGGACGAGCAGGCCCGTGTGGAGCGATTCCAACGGCAGGTCGACGCCGCCGCTGAGATACAGAACCGTATGCTGCCGGCACAACCGCCCTGCCATCCCGGATTGCAATTCGGTTGCGTGTACGACCCGAGTCTCCAGCTCGGCGGAGATTTCTATGATTTCATCGAGCTGTCCGGCGGTCGACTGGGGGTCTGTGTTGCTGATGTCGTCGGGAAGGGGCTGCCGGCGGCGCTTATGATGGCCTCGGTCCGCTCTCAGCTTCGGGCGCACGCACCCAACACTGATGACGTTGAGACCGTCGTTACCAGGGTAAATGAGTACATGTACCGTGACACACTGACTGGTGAGTTCGCTACGCTGATCTATGGCGTGTTCGCGCCTGACGGACGGACGTTTACCTACTGCAATGCCGGTCACAGCCCACCGCTGCTGTTACGTGATGACCAGTTTATGGAACTTACAACTGGTGGCCTTGTAGTCGGGGTCCGGTCCGGGTATGCCTTCGAGCGTGCAGCTCTACCGCTCCAAGCCGGCGATATCCTCATGATGGTCACCGACGGGGTCACCGAAGCCATGGACTTCGAGGGAACGACCTACGGCCGCGAGCGGCTTCTGGCCTCGATCCGAAAGTACCGATCACTGGACGCTCAGCAGTTCGCCCAGCAGATCCTGTGGGACGTGCGTCGGTTCGTCGGGCTGGCCGAACAATCCGACGACATCACCATCGTCGTGGTCGAGGTTGTGTGACGGACGCGCGACTGTGCAAGCCCAGCAGTACGCTGGACTTATCGTTCGCTCTCCTGCGTGCCCCCGGGGTGGCTTGGTGGGTGTAGCGGGCAATTCTGGTGCTGCGTCACGAGTCATTCTAAAGCAGATCCCGTTTTCGTATACCGCACGTCAGGGACGGCGAGCGTCCTTTCACTATGCGATTCCGCGCGGGCCGAAGCCCGCGGCTCGGCATACGATTTCGAGAATTGCTCTAGCCCGCACGTAGCCCTCGCGGCCCCCCTCGAATACCTGGGAAGCCGTCCACATCCCATTGAGGGAGCTCCACCATCCCTTGATTCGTGACGCAATACCAACTTGACCCGCGTACTCTTCACCACCCAATCAGCCATCGTTCGACGCGGCTTGCCCGCCGTGGGTGCGCCTTCGATTGTTTCGTCAACCCGGCCAGTCTGCTTGCCCTGGGACGATGCTGTGGTATGCTGGTGTGGCACACGGGGCGTGGCGCAGTCCGGTAGCGCGCCTGCTTTGGGAGCAGGAGGTCGCTGGTTCGAATCCAGTCGCCCCGAATTGAACCCATTTCGACGGCCTTCGGCCAGTAGGTCGAAGGGGTAAGTGTATGTGGGAACAAGACTTACGCCGTTCAGGCGGATGTTCGAACATAACGCGTCAAGGATACTCCGCTTTACGGGCGGCTTTTTCGTAACATATGTTCTGGCAAGATGTTGCGTGAGTTCAAACACTCTCAGGGCTTTCTCCACGTTTTCGTGGCAGCCTTGCTCGTGCCGGGCGATTGACCGCTCAATCTGATCCAGTTCAACCTGCCAGCGTCGGGACAGTTCAGCGTACCGATCACCGGAGATCACGCCGTCGAGCTTGTCGACGTACGCGTCGTCCAACCTTCGGCGCAGCCGTTCGGCCTGCTCCCGAAGCTTCTGACCCTGTTGCTTGTGCCACCGTGTTTCAGTGGCTTGATGCTCCAGTGCCAGATCCCGAAGCCATTCGCACACCTCGGTGGGCATTTCGACCCCGCGCACAATCTCGACGAGCTGATCTTCGATCTGATGCCCCAGCAGGCGGGTGCTGGGGTGCCCGTCGCGGCCGATCCTAGAGCACCGAACATACGCGTACTTGCCTTTGATCATCTCCACGGTGACCGCGGACTCGCAATGACCGCACGTAATCAGTCCGCCGCTGTAGTAGATGTCCCACCGTCGATACTTATGCCGATTGTGGGCTGCAAAGGCGTCCTGGACGCGGTCGAACAACTCCGGCGAAATGATCGCCGGGTGCTTGCCCGGATACACCTTCCCACGCCACGGAATCTGGCCCAGGTAGAAACGATTCTTGAGCATCTGCTCAAGATATGAACGCGTGAATTTCGGATTCTTGTCGGTGTAGTAGATCCCCAGTTCGTAAAGGCGCTCACGAAGCGAGGTCAGCGAGTATTGGCGCGTCGCGTAGAGCTCGAAGATACGTGGGACCTTCTGGGCCCTGGCTTCGTGGACAACGACTTCCGTGGTTCGGTCGTCCGTGCGATAATGCCGGTATCCGTACGGTGGCTGGTGTGGGAAGTGCCCTTGCTTGATCGCCTCCTCGAATCCTTTCTTGACCTCATCCGCAAGATTCTCGGTGTAGAAAGCGGAGAACGACGCCATCACGCGTGCGTTGAGCCTTCCCGTAGCGTCGGTCGCAAAGTTCTGCGTGGCGTAGAAGAAGACTTTACCGTGCTCTTCCTGGAGCTGTTCGATCTGGTACCAGTCGGGCATGTTGCGGGAAGCGCGGTCGATCTTGTGAAACACGGCTCCACCGACATCGGCATCGTCACGGATCTGGGCGAGGATCGCGTTCCACTGCTCCCTTTTCCTCCGTTTGCTGGCGGTCTCCTGGTACTGGATCGTGCGCAGGATCGTGTGATCGTTTCGCTCGGACCACTCTCGATTCGCCCGGTCCTGGGCATCGAGGCTGTAGCCCTCTTTTTGTTCCCGGGAACTCACCCGGCAGATGGAGATCAGGTTCATCAGGTTCATCCTCCAACAACGCTTCAACTAGCCGAACGGCGCCAGCTATGATCCGTTCGGCGTCCTCGCGCGATAGTCTCTCCGGTGAATACTTCTGCCAAAGTGCGATGGTGCGTTCCAGCCATCGCTCGGCCAAGCCATTCGCGGTGGAGGCGCCTGCCTCTGGCAGGGCATCCGTCGCCATCGGCATCATATGCTCCGGCCGATGATCGCGCAAGTCCGTACCAGGACGCGAGCACTCGCGATCCACCGCATCCGACTCTCCGAGCGCATACCGACAATGCGGATGGTGCCGATTGGGCTGGCGGTCGCGGTTCGTGGAGTCACGGTGGTTATGTCGCATTGGCCTGATCCGTTCGCTTGATGCGACGCAGCTGTCTCCTCGCCACCTTACGCACGGCCGCGCTGCTGGACGTGTCCCCTGCTTGGGCGAACGCATCGGCAGCGTACCAGCCGGTCGACCGTGTGAGGCGGATCGTTCCAGATCCTGCTGGTACGACGCGACGGCCGAAGCACCAGCCCAATGCTGCTCGCTTACTTCGTGTACGCATGCTTTCGACGCCCTTGCCGCGCCCAGAGAACCTCGTCAAAGGGCTCCGTCCGGCGCTGCTGAACGCGCCTGGCGGCCGGCCGTTTCCGAACGCGTACAATCGGGTCTGCGTGGCAACGGTGCCTCCGCCTCCCAAGGAACACTTTTGAGCTTCGACGCTTCGTCTTTTGATCGTTCCGACGAAGTCCTCGAACCGCTGGATCGGCTGTTCGCCTTTTCCTCCTTACGTGTCTGACGGCCACCCTGACACCGAGACAGGCCTCTAGCCTCTTCCCAGCGGTACGACAGTACTCTTCGGATACGTCGATGTGAACGAACTTCCTCTTCGTCTTACAGCAGACCAACGCAACGGTACCCACGCCTCCGAACATATCCAGCACCGTATTCCCTCTGAAGCTGTAGAACTTTACCAGTCGATATACCAGCTCTTCTGGGAAAGGCGCGGGGTGGCTATCTCTTCTTGTTTCCGGCGTGATGTGCCACATGCCGTTAGAGAACTTGACGAATTCCTCGCTAGTGATGTCGGCATCTTGTTTCTTGCCGTCAAGTTTGTTGCGCTCTTTGGAGAATACGAGAACGTATTCCCACGAGGGGATAATGTGTGGATTGGAAGGGCTCCGGAAACTCCCCCAAGCCGTTCGTGTCTTCATTGACTGCTTGTCCCAGATGATCTCCGTTCTGAAGCGCATCCCAAGCCTCCTCAATTGGCTGGTGAGGTCGTGATGAAGCGGTGTGAATTCTTTGATGCCTGTAGTCGCAACGTTCAAACACAGCCGTCCGCCAGGAACAAGGATCCTCTTGGTCTCCTTCCATACTCTGTTCAGCCAGTTCAGATAGTCCTGGTAGTCCATCTCATCATCATGGGCGTCATAGGCCTTTCCCACATTGTAAGGTGGCGAGGTAATTGCCAAATGAACACTGTCACTTGGTGCTCTCGTCATTACCTCAAGCACGTCCCCATTGACGAGTTGGTTCACAATGTCCATCGAAAATGCGTTAACTGTTGCACGCAAGCTCAGTCCATTCGATCCTGGTGCTCAAAGGCATCGTGCTGCGGATCTGCGGTCTCCCGCATGCGGAAGCCCGCGAGCTAGAGCCTCGTAGGACCGTAGGCGCTCTTGACCGGGCAACGCAGCACGGTTGCCCACCTTCAACGGACTCCGACGCGGGCGGCTGGCTCGAAGCGTTGACGCCTTGCGCGGTGGCGGCGAATCCAATGCACCAGTGGCTAGGATGAGGATGTTGCCACCGTAATCCGTACGACGTGGTGTGCCTCCTCGACGGGTCGGACACTACCGCTATGGCGAAACGACCGGGCACTTTCGAGGCGTGGCTGGGTAATAGCCCGGTGCTCCGCAGACGCGTGGGGTCAGCCAGCGAGGTGCCACCCTGCGCATGTCCGGAGCGACTCAATGCGGTTCTTGTATTTGAAGCCAAGTCCAAGTGAGGCCCCATGTCTCTAAATCCCTTCGCCGTACATAAATCGACCGAGCGCACAATAACGCCACCGCGTAAACCCTTTGCCAGCAAGTAGTTACGTCGCGTTCTTTTATGCATTCGTTTCGCTTTCCGCCCATTTCGGGCGCATTTGTGCGCGCTCATCGCGCGCTTTTGGCGCGCCCGACCCGGGTAGCGGGATGATGACCGAAGGTCGCCCTCGCTCGCGCAGTGACTCGCGGCGCGCGACAGAAGCCCGCTCAAGTTCCTTCACAACGCGCTGAAGCTCACGCCGCGATGAAATCCGTAGTCTCTCCGCGATCCAAGAAAGTCTGGCATGTGCGCCGGTCTGTTCGTAGTGCTTACGCGCCAGCTCGAGTACCGCCCCCGCGGCGTTGGACAAGGATGTTGCGGCCTGGTGCGGAGCTCCCGCTAGGCTTTTTGTTACCTTGTCCTCCGGCTCAAACACTTTCGAGAGTGGTGGACGCACCGCGATCCTGACAGCGCCCCACTCCGGGTTGCACACGAAGGCCTGCCCGCGCGGCAACTCGGTGATCTGTTTCCCATCGGGCAGGAAGTCGGCCGCAAACTCAACTTCCCGACCGCTACTATGCAGGAAAATGCGCGTCGTGATGTTCTGCCGGATCGTCGCTGCCGCGCGCGACAGATCGAGGGCGCTTTGAGACAACAGCAGTACATTCACGCCGTACTTTCGCCCCTCGCGAACCACTCGATCAATGGCCAGCTCCGAGCGTAGCGCTTCGTCCCGCGCTTCCCTGGGAACGCCAGCCGTCGTGAACAGCTGCGCCTCTTCGTAGACCATGAGCAACCTCGGCTTCGGCGACTCCGACCGGTTGTATTTACCGAAGAGCGCCTCCACGATCCGCGCGGACGTGGCGCAGCGGCCAGCATCATCCATGCCTTTGAAGGAGATGATGTGCCGCCCCACAGCGAGTTTCGCCACATCCGCCGGGAGCGGCGCGGCGTCGTCCCCATCAACACGGTGGTACGTAAAGTCGAAGCTGCGCGCGTCGCTGCGGGACAAACCGAACGACTTGTAGGCAGCGAGGATTTCCGGACGGTCTTCCGGACATCGCAATCCGAGCCATTGGTTTCGTGGATCCAAGATCACGATAGCCAGCTCCTGGTACAGAGCAGCGCCTTCCACAACGACCCTGACCAGGAAGCTCTTGCCGACCCCCGGCTTGCCGGACACATATATGTGCACCGTCTTGTCCAGCGGAAGCTCCCAGGGCCCGCCGTATCCGGTGGCTGAACCAACGACGTTGCCGATCCATACCGGCATATCGCTCCTGGGCGATTCAGTCGATCTGTTCGTAGCAGGGGGCACCTTGCGCAGCCGTCCGAGGAACCGCTGCAAGATCCTCGATGTAACCAGCTTGCGTTGATCAACGACGGAACCCGAAACGCGGATGTCCTCCCGTGGCATCACCATCAAGTGCTGTTCAACCGCCTCGGCAAGGGAACGCAGCTCCGGTCCGAGCCGGTCTAGTTGGCGCGGGTTTAGCAGACTCCGAGTCGTGTGAGTCAGCAGTGAAACAGCCGGCGCGGGCGACTCTTCCACGTAGATGTGCAGTTTCCCACCCTGGAGCTTCTGCTGCACCTGGTATCGATGAAGATCCAGGATTTCCTTGGTAACGCTGGTCAACGCATCACGAAATGTCTGGTCGCTCTCCGCCAAATGCAGGTTGGAACCGCAGACAAACAGAACGCAGATCGCGCTGGCCTTCGTGAGGTACTCTCGTTCCAACTGTTGTTGGACCGCGTGTTGCTCTCGTACCACCTTAGCCTCACCAACCAGCTCCTGGAGGTGATTCCGTTGCACATTCACTTGACTCCTGAGATGGCGATCCAAGAACGTGGCCCGACCCCGATTAAGGCGACGAAGACCGTCGATGCGGTGCAACCTGGCCCGCGCCGCATCCGCATCCTCGGTAACTTGATCGTACCTATCGCGGAGTTCCTCAGCGCTGAGGTTTCCGGTCGGCTTGGCGTGGGAGGGCCGTGTCTCGGCGATACGCCGGCGAACAAGGTTGAGTGTCGGATCGCGGAAAGAGGCCATCGAGATATGGAGTTCGGGGAAGTGTGTTGTGAGATACTCTTCGAGTGGCCCGAGGTCTCGGGCGTAAAGTTCGCCGTCTTCACCCACTGCGGTTAAGAGGTATGGTTTGCTAGCCTGGACTACGCGCCACTCGTCCATCGAGATGATCGTGACCTGGAGACGGCTCCTCGCGTGCCACCATAACGATATCCGCAAGTTGTAGTCGATGGTTCCGATCGGCTCGAAACCGTCGCCCAGCAGGACATCATGGCAGTCGTCGCTGCTCACCATCTCGCTCCTGTCTCATCGCCTGCTCCAATCGAGACAGTTTGTGGGCAAGCCGAGCCTGGAGGAACTGTGCGATGAGTTGCGAAAGCGATCCGTCTTCGTACTGGCAGAGCTGGAGAAGTTTCATCTCTGCACTGATGATCGTCATTGCCTTCTCATGAGCGATTTTTTCGTCAAGCATCCGATCATGACGTATTAGCCGCTCTTCTAGCGCCGCATAGCATCTTCTACAGACACTGAGCGCTCTCTCGGGGAACCCCACGGCACAGCTTTGGCCAATGCTGCGCCGGCACACGCTACAAGTCAGCTGACAGTGCACACATAATGACTCGCCGCACTCGGCGCACCCGCCCCGCAGATCCCCGAGCTTTTCCAGGAGACCCAGGCAGCCTCGACATCGAATCACGGAGGAGACGTAGGTCTCCTCGACTCGGCCATCCTCGTAATCGAGGAGCTGCTCCACTTCCGCAGCGTGTACCTGGCCCTGTTCGTCCATCTTCAGGATACGTCGGATGATGCTTATCAAAGTGGTGGGTCCTCCGGTACTAGCTTGCCTAACAGTTCGGCGATGCCATCGAACGCCCGACGGCCCGCATCGGCCAGCGGCCCCAGTCCGGTGTCACCGAATTCGGGTAGTTCGGGGATCGCGAATCCCGGGCCGTCTCGGTCTTTGAGGCCTGGCGGAAGGTCCAACCCGAAGACATGCTCTCCTGGGGTAGCCGCGTCTGGGCCCAGCGCGGTTCTTACATCACCGAACACATGCTCCTCGTGTGAATCGTGTAGAGCGTTCTGACCCTGTTCGAGAGCGCTCGGCAGAGTTGACTCGTCACACTGAGAGCATTCGTGTGGGAGTGGAGATGCAGCGGGGGACTCATGACAGGATGCCGAAGAGGATGTTTCCTCAGAAACAGAGACGGGTCGGTAGACCTTGCCTCCGCACGAATCCTCATGTTCGGTCATTAACTGGTAGCTGTCCTCCGACTCTTCCAGCTCCTTACCACATCGGTCACATCGGTGTCCTTGGGTGTCAGCCAGTGTACCTGCCAGCAGCCCGATCGGGATCAGCACGATGGTTCCAGTGATTACAGCCCCGAGCGTGGACAGCGAACCTCCGGTGATCGTATAGATGGGCAAGCGCTGCCCGACGTTCTCGCCATCGTGGGCTAGCTCCGACCTGCATTGATCACATAGTCTCATCGCATCATCTCGACGGATTGCGGTTCCGCATGCGGGGAGGACGGTGCCGTGATCGATGCCCCGATTTCAGCGGCTGTCCTCTGAGGCCTGACATGATCCCGGCGGTGACAACCGCCGTGACCAGGAACGCTTGCCCGTTGGGTAGGGATGTCGCAACCATCCCATAAAGCACCAGTCCGCCGAGCATGCATAGCAAGTACGGTAGAATGCGGCGAAGAATTTGTAGCGATATAAGTATCCACAGCAGCTTATCCATTCTTATGTCTCCAGTTCTTCGGTACCTCATGGCCCTGGCAGGGATCACTGCCGCACACTGCACAATCCGGTCGGCGCGGAACGTTCCATGCCAGGTCCTGCCCTTCACCCGAGAGGAAAACCCGGCGGAAGTTCCACGTTCGGGGCCGTTCCATCAGCAGTGTGTCCACCACATAGGCTGCAAAGCCGGCAACGGTGAGGAGAATGTCGAGACAGGCCGGCACTCCGGGACACGGCTTGCGGCCGTCACGTGCCGAAATCACCATGTCTGGAAGCACACACGCGAGACATGCAGCGTTCGGCTCATACACGAAGACATAGCCGTTGTCCGCGTCCGGGGAGACCGCGATGAGAATCACCCTAATACGGTGCGCACGACAGTACTCCATCACGGTGAGTCGTGTAGCATCGTCGTCCACGCCGACTATGATGATGTCAGCCTCCGGAACTGCGCCGGAAGCAAGGAGTTCTTCAAACATGTAGGGATGCGCAACAAGCTGAGTACCACAGAAGCCCTGTCTTCTGAGGTTGCGTGCGAGTCGCTGGGCCTTGTTCTTGTACAGGTCACTGGCTACAAACATCTGGCGACTCAAGTTTGACAGCTCGACAACGTCGCCGTCGCAGATGTGCAGCACTCCAACGCCTTTGCGTACCAGAGGGCAGGCGAGCCACGAGATAATCCCGCCCGCGCCCACGGCCAGGACCCGTGCGCGGCCGAGCTTAGCCTGAGAGAAGCCGCGGATGCGACTGTGCCGCGCAGTGACGCCGCTTACACCGGCTGCACGTGGCTTGGCGGTCTTACAGCGGTAGCGCTTTGTCGAGCGAGAGCTTGAAAACATGGTCCTGAATCCTTGTTACACGGTCGCCGAAGATATCAACACTGAAGGGGCGCCTGTGCGTGAAAAAACGGACGTGGCCGTCCCTTGCGAAAATGGCCCCGATCGCGGGGTAACCGCCGCGCTCGAACCGTTCCTGCGTCGCGAGATCAGTGGCCGAAGGCATCGTGGCCAGGGCCCCAAGACCCGGATGACTGTGAAAAACCCCGGCGATAGTGTGGCGGAACGAATCTGCCTGAACGCAGGCCTCATGCGTTGACTGCAGGTCTCCTTCTGCCCCGCAGGACGACTGACGCTTCAGCCGAAACCCAATCATCATTGTGATGTAGAAGCGGCCGCCGTCCTCGATCGCGGTGACGTAGTGAAGCGACTCGTCAGGGCTCGCGGTGAGGTAGTCTAGGCAGTCCTTCAGGAACCACGAGCTCATCTTGTAGATAGGCACGGAAAAACCGAGATATGAAGTAGGCTTGACCGTCTCGCGGGACCTAACGCATGTGTAGGGCAGTGGCGTGTTGAGCAGTCGCCACATGTGTGCGATAGATGTGGACGCTTTCGCCCAGACACTCGGAACGTTGGCATTGCTTCCCTCACAGTATACGGTTTCGTGATTCATCACTTTCTCCCTGCGAGTACGGCCTCCACGAGCATGATGCCCGAATCAATGTCTCGCGGCTGCTGTGCGAAGTGGACGTAGAAGCGATCATCCTCGTCATCCGGGAAGAAGCAGTGGCCGTGCGGACCGTCGAGGACACGCTCCGGAGGATCGAAGATGTAATAACGCCGCACCCCGGCGCGGCCCCGTTGGATCTCGCCGCGCCAGCTCCCGCGCGTGGTGCGGTAGTATCCCGTTGCACGGCCGCCGCGCCATTGCCAGCCACGCCGTGCGAAGTGTGACTGGTTTTTAGGACGCACGACTCGCGGCTGTCGTCGCCGCACTGGGCGATCCCTCCGTACTCGGCGCTTGGTCTCCGGCTGCGCGGGCGATCCGCACAACCATCGCCAGAAAGTGCGAAAGAAACCAGCCACTGCCGTACCCCTAACCGACCTCGGCTGGGGAGGAGGCCTCGAGTTTGGCCCCGTCCTGGACTGAGCCGTAAATCTCCTCGTCCATGCCCAGAAAGCCATCAGCCCTGGCTTTCTTCAGCCAGAAGCCCTCAAGCCCTAGCTCATTGAGAAGTTCTCCGGCGGTGGTGCCAGGCGTGACCACAACATCCTCATGTATCCGACCACCGGTTCCCGGTACGATCACGACGACCTTCTTGCCGGTTTGGTTTTCCATCATCTCTCTCCTGTTTACGCGCCGCCTCGTTGCCTGCCGACTCCCTTATGGCCCTACGAGGAAAGCTCGCGCCTTCGTGGCCGAGGGGGCCAGCCCATCTTGGCGGATGGGCTTTGCGTTCTCGGTGCCCAAGCGCGCAAAGCATGATGTTCACAACTTCGTTGAGTGCGTCACTCTTGGCGTATGCCATTCAAGAGCGGCATGTCCTCCGAGTTAAGAGCCGCCAGCCCTTTCCTCACTAACTCGACCACAGCGTCGGCTTTGCCATGGTCTACGAGTATTTCCTTCCCGTTGCGCGTGATGCGTTTCTTACCCATCTTGATCGCGTAGATTGACAGCTCGATCTCAGTTGGCTCGTCGAACTTGACGAGAATCGAGCCCTGTCGGTTGTTGTCGGTACCAGTCATGTCTTTGATCTCCTCTCACTTACTGACCACGTGTTCAGTCAGTGCTTTGACAACGTTTAAGAAGCTTCGCTGCAAAGAATAAAACATGTTTGACGAGACATACCAGGCGCCGCGCGTGCCGTTGGCTCATCGCGATGATTTCTATGGGCTGACAAACCCGTACCGAACGTGGCTGGAAGGTGTTTATCGAGAACCGATGGAAGATACACCTCGGTATGTCGCTCATGACCACCCCCTTAAACGGTACCAGCTGTAGATCAGCAAGGGGAACTGGGGCCAGGCCGCGTGGACCCGGCCCCAGTGACGATATCCGGTCGTTAGATTGGATTCCCGACCGGCGGAATCGCGTGGATCGGAAGGTGACGAAGGTCACCGCCTGATCACATGATCCGGTGACGCAACCGTGTAGCGGTAGGAATCCGCCACGATTGCTCCATGGTGCTGGGCACGGATGTCATCCGCGAAGCGGGCATCGCGCGCCAGCGCATCGTCGAGCTTACCGATTGGAATGCCGTGTCGTGTCATGAGACACCTCCTTGAAAAAGGAACCAGAAACCTAAAAGCGACACGTTGCCGCCTCTTGAACTATCTATGCTTCGCTGGTAATATCGCACCAGCAATTCGACACCTCATCGGCCTCATCCTTCACCATCAAGTATGGCCCACCGTGCGCCACCGGGTGTCACGCCGCGAGTTTTTTTGTGGCGTCAAAGGGTCGTGTCGGTGCCCTCGGTGCCACGTGGCGCCACGTCATTCGCTGGAGTGAGATGTAACAGCCATCAGCACGCTGTGTGACACGAGGCCGAAGACTCGTCTCACCGTCGCGTACAGGGAGTCACCTTAGCGGAGGCAAGCAACGAGACCAGGACAAGCACGTCCCTTTCGTCCGTGTTGAAGCTACGGGTAAACGGCACGATCGTGCTCAAGGTCGTGCATCAGCACCCAGCGAGAGACAGTAAACTTTATAAATGAGTACGTCATAGTGATAACTATTCAACATGACTGTAGGAGTGATATTATGACGTGGGAACGAATAGAGTATTTCCCAGATTGTGAGGGCCACCTTGTGGATGGCTATCTGCCGGACAGGGATGAAGTAAGACAGCTTCAGCAGAGCTACCGCCACCTGAAACCGGGTGAAGAGTTCGGCCTGCTTCGTGGTTTCGATCAGTCCAGGGACATGGCCTACCTCGAGCTCGCGGATGCGATGGCACAGTACGAGATGCAGGAGCTGGACCATCGGCCGGATCCCTGGTACGCAGCGATATTAGAGCCAACGGCAGTGGCGCGGGCTCCACCGTATTCGGCGTTCACGGCCGAGATTGGTGCTGACGTGTCGGCGGATCACCGGGTTTTGGTGGTGCTTTCTGGTGCGTGGCCGAATCTATCAAGGTACATGACTCGGCTTGTGAAACAGACCGGGTTGCGGTTTAAGAACTCTGAACAGTACAAGAACTACGAAGCGTTCCGGCGCGACTGCAACGCAATGCTCGAAGATGTGCTTGAGGTCTTCATGGCACCGAGGTTGCTGGCGGAAAAGAAGCTAAGCACGTCGGGCCTGCGGGTATCCGGAGTAATTGAGTAGCGTTCTGTGGGCTGGCAAGTGTGCTGAGTTACGCCGCGGCTGGCGCTCACCGCTTCTTGAGGAAGGGGTATCTGTTGTTTATAAGGATGAGACAATAGTCTGTGAATGACGCTTCCAGCGTGTAGCCAGGATTGACGTTGCTATACGCCGGTGTGACGTATGTCCGGAGCACACCTCCGGTGCGTTTCGCCAACTCGCTGATCCTTTGCCGGACTGCTTTGCCGGGCAATCCGGGAACATCGCCATCAGGCCACAGCAGGCTTTGGATGGACCTTACACGAACGCAGTTACCCCTGTACCAGACGAGGCATGCCAGCAGTCGCACGGTTACGGGCTCCCAGGAACATCGTTGTCTTGCGATAAGAAGCTCCTTCCTATCCTCACGGCACCACAGAAGTCGCTTCTTATTTGACTCATCGTGGAACCTGTCAGGCTCGTAGGTCAGCTCATGCTGTCCGCCCACGAGGACCAGGAATTCAACGTCCCCGACATACCTCGAGGCGAGCTGCAGAATGAAGTCGACCATCCCGTCCTGAACACGCCGCGCGACACCCTGGGGTCCTGCCACCTCGTCAACAACAGCTCGCACGCGCTCGGTCACCCGCGCCTCAGCCAGGTCCGCAAAGCTCCCGACGACGGCCATGAGGGCCGTAAGATCGCGATACATATCAAGCACGTCAGGCGACGGCTCCAAGGCGAGACCGCCTGCAGCCGATCCTGCGATCTGCGCAAGCTGCCACGATTCAGGGCCTGCCTGGCGAAGCTTCGGAATCTGCTCGCTTGCCCATTGCCAGATCTGGTCGAAAAACGGCAGCTCGAACGGGTAAAACCGCTGGATGAGCTGCCTGCTCGCATCCCGGCAAAGTGTCGTAAGGGCATCTTCGCATTCCATCGCTCGGGCCTCTGACCGGGCACCCTGACCACGCCAGCGTACATGATAGACAGCCGGCGCGGTGTAGCAAGCGTCCCGACCTCCGTGGTACGATACCCGGAGCAAGTGTCAGACGCGCACGCGAGACCGAGGCGATGGCGAGTTACTTCATCTCGGCACCTCCGAGTGAGGTCGCTGAATGATTGTGCGACGGCGGCAAGCCCTTGAGTGAGCACCTCGCCAGCTGGGGCTTTCGCCTCGCGAACGGCAACCGGCGAAGGACGCTTCTGACCGCACGAGCCAAGGCTGAGAACATCGGGTTGCGACTGCGCTTGACACTCGAGCCCCACCTGAACGGCACCGTGGCAAAAGCAGAATTCCGAGCAAGGCTCAGCACACAGCTCCCCGGCATCGTCGCGATGCTGGCGCTTTGCTGGATCTGCATCGGACTCGTGGTTGACCCGGGAACGGTCCTGGTCGCTCCGTTCGCGGCGCTCGGTTCGGCCCTTGGGGTAAGCACGTATCTGCCCGTCGGCGTTGCTGTTTGCGCACTCGTCTGGCTTATGCTGAGAATGCTCAGCGCGTCCACAGCTTTCCGGGCAGCGTGTCTAGAGGCACAGGGCACTTTCTGGAACGCGATCCGAGAATGGAGTCCAGCCCGACTGCTCGTCCCCGCGGAACCACAGCCGTTGTCCGGGTGGATTGTGTGGCCGTTTCTCGTCATTGCAGGCGGCTCGCTACCTGTCCTGGCCCTGCGTTACGCCCCGATGCTTGTGCCAATTGTCGTGTTGATGGCTCTCATGCTGCTCGCCACAGCAGTTGCGAGCCGAGCGTGCAGGGACTACCCACATCTCTACCGGAGAGCGACCGCGCTGGACTTCTCGTTCCGATGGCCGTTGCTGTCGGCTTGGCTGGCTATCTTGTTCCTGCTTGTGTACGCCGTCTACCTCGCTGCGAATGCCGCTGTTGAGGGCGGCCCAAGCATGCAAGTAGCTGCCCTCCCTCGCATCCTGAGCATGGAAGCTCTGGCCGCCGAAGGCCTCGAACCGATGGACTCGCGCGCGTACGAAGAAGCGACAGGTCGCGCGGCCTCCGAGATGGATAGCAGGACGGAGATCCGGCTCAGCCAGGAAACATGGGTGAAGATCTCCACGACCATGGGCGCGGCAGCGCTCCTGGCCTTGCTGCTCACATTGCTCGTGAGAATCTTGGGCGTCTGGCAAACGCTGCTCAGGATGGTGCGGGATTGGCAGAATCATGTGGGGTCGTCACAAGAAGCGACAATTGCGCTGCCGCACCTTCCCACCGGCCTCGGGCACCAGCACGGCGGACCGGCCATTGCCCTGAGGACGTGCGTGCTCATGACGTTTGCTGCCGGTGCCCTCGCCAACTGGGCCGCAGCTCTGCTTGCCGTCGAGGCGGTTGCCTTTGTCTTCTGGGATAGAGCCTTCCTGTGGTCACCGGCCTATGCGGCCTACTCGGTGTTTCCTGAATCAATGATGCTGTTGCAGCGTTCACTTGGTTTAGCAGGGTCAGAGCATACGTATGGCTCGATTGGACGGCTGACACCTCTCCTGTTCGCGATTCCAAGCTGTCTGTTCTTGCTTCGGCACGTCGTGGGTCTATTGGTCCGAATCGGCCATGCGTTCGGCAAGCTTCCGGGGCGTCTGCTCTCGGGAGCGCGAGAAAGAAAGCGACTCCAAGCCATCGTCGACCGCTGGGCGGGCAGGATGGGCTCACGCGCCGCGTCCGTCCGAGTTACGCCTTCGAGAAGCCCCCACGTATGCCTGCGCGGCTCGTTACTCCGCCGCCGGCAGCTGCTGTGCGTTACACGAGGTGCCCTCTCAGCGCTGGATGAGGACGAGCTCAACGCAACGGTGATACACGAGTTGGCTCATTCCACAACCGTTCGGAAGCTCGCGTGGGCAGGCCTTGTGTCCCGACTGGGGCTGTTTCCGAATAACGTACTCGCGTTGTTGTTCGACCTTGTGTCGGAAGAGTTCGGTGCGGACGATGTTGCTGCCAAATTGACAGGAGGTACGGAGGCAATTACAGGCGCGATTAGGAAGATACATGTCGGTCGATTCGCAATACGCACTACCGGTGTCGGTGATCGCGGCCCGGATCGCGTGACTATCGAACAGAGACTGAAATCGGCAGCGCGCAACGTTGCCGGGAGAATGGTCATCTGTGATCGCTTCCTGTTTGGATCCGAGATCCCGGGTTATACGCACCCGTTTGCTTCGGATCGCGTGGCTCGGCTCATGGGAACACCTGATGTGCTAGGACAGGCGAATGGCGAAGTACGCAGACCACGCCGAGCGACAGAACGTCGAGGAACGAGGCCGGGTTCGAAGACACTCGGCCGCGTCAAAACCAAGCGCGAGTCGAAAGGGCGTAGTGGCAGGTTACTCGAGTGTTGGCAAGGAACCGTGGCCAACATAAAAGACTTCTGTGAGGATATCGGCGTGGAGGGTTTCGCTCGCCTCGCGTTTGCTTTGCTGCTATACGGTTTTGCGGTGTGGGCTTTCGTGGCGTACGTCGAGCCGTGGCTGAAACCGATCCTGCAGGAGTTGTTCGCCAGATGAGCCGCGCTGAAGGTAGTTGTGCCAGTCACTCGAAGGCCTTAGTGCCACTCCTATGCTGCCGAGTCAAGGCATTCGGATAACGGCCGTCGGAGACGGGCCTGTTTCGAGAGCCGCGCCCGTGTATCCTCCGCTGCGCTCTCGGAGCGGATCAAGCGGTTGGGTGTGCCGACACCCGTTGTCGTGGAGGGACGAAGGCCACGATCGGACGAAGAGCGTAACCATCGATCCGGGATCTCAGGCGGGGCTACTCAGTAAGGACTGAGACGGACGAGGCGGGGTGTGAGCGACCAGGCGTGGTCGCAATTGCGGCGTGGTGCGCAGCGAATCAAGCGTTTCAGCAAGGATTTCCCTCGGACTTGCCAGGGAGCGTCGCATGCGTATAGAATTGCGCCTTCGGAAGCGGCACACGCGAAATCCCGGCGCAGTAGGCTGAATACAAGCCTGGGGTGCCGTACGAGACCCTTCCTGGTCGGCCGGCGCTGCCAAGAAACGGAGGCAACGCGGCAGCAGCGTGCGAGAATGTGGCACTCCTTATTCCTCTACGGTTTTGTCGTCCTGCCGAGGAAGATTGGCGTGTTCGCACAATCGGCGCTGTCATCTCTCCGACGCTCCGCTGAACGCGTCCCGGATGGGATTCGTCCACTAATCGTGATGCTCGTGACCGGGAGTATTCTCATCTGGGTGGGCGACTACTGTGACATGTATACTATCTCGCGGATCGCTGCACTGCTTCACCTCCTCGGCGCTCTCACCAAATGGAAGAAGCAGAAATGGAATCTGTTTCTGATAGTTGCCTTTGCGCTATACTCAATCGTCCTCACACACTCATTCGGACGCCATCCTTTGCTCAAGGTGCTTCTATTAGGTGGAATCTTCGAATCAGTGCGAAGGATATTGACCAGTGATAACCCATCGGCGCGGGTCTTTTCATCAGGTGTGCCAATTTTGATTTTGGCTGTTTCGTTCTCTGTAACAGAGGTGCCGAACGTGGTATTCTGCGATAGGGACTCAGCAGCTATCCAGGCTGAGTATGCGCATTTCTTCTTTCGCGGTGTCGGTTCCGAGGACGCTGCACCTCAGAACCACGTTGTCATATGGCAAGAGCCGCCCCCCAGCGCCTTCCCTTTTAGCCTCCGATTTTCCTTTTGTGGCCCCCACTCCATATTCTGGTCTCTCCCCTTATCAATGTGGCCGACCTTGAAATATCAGCTTGGGGAAGTACCCGAGGTTAGAATAACTGATCTGAGATCCGGACACGGAAGAGCCGGAGAGTCCACTGGGCCTGTCTGCAATGATGATCTTGCCGTGGCGGTAGATAGGCACGGGAAGAATATACTCACACCATTTCACAGGGTGTACGGCGAATTCCATAACCTACCCGAAGGCAATGGTCAACTTCATCTGCGAGTTCTTGTTATGCCCAAGAAAAAGGTTATGAGGCTGTTTGACAAGATCACTCACAGATGGTATGTTCAACCACATACTTTAGACAGTGATGCAGAACTCCATCTTGAATACGACAGCGACAGCAAGAAGGATGGCGTGTGGTGTGTCGATGCATTCTTCGGTGCACCTCAAGATCTGGGTGACGCATTTGAGATCATGGTGGTTGTGACGACGACAGATCTAAAAAGGGATCAGGTACTCCGGCCCGACGACCCGGTTGTTCAATCGCGAGTTCAAGACCGTCTGACCGTCTACAGAGACGATTGAGTGTCTCTGTCGCTCGCGAGCACCGCGTCCAGTGGTGTCGCATTGGAATGACGCTCGCCGTCTGCGCCGGGCCAAGTCATAAGTGTCGCGTCAAATCGACCGGCGGTGACTGTCTTGGGCGGCGGTGCGGAGCGCAGCTTTCTTCAGGCTATCCACCGAAGAGATCCTTCAGGAGCTCGTTGAGGCGTCGGTTGAAGCTGGTCAGTTACGCTTCGCTCTTGACTGGCTGGTGTCCGAGAGAACAAAGCGAAACGCTCGACGACGCCCGCCGTCGAGCGGGAGCGGAGCGGTTAAGCCCCGCTCTTCGTTAACTGTCTGCCTTGTGCCGAATTCTCCAACCATTGCTGCATCTGGTAGGCGGCCTCCAGAACCGCCGCGATCGATGTCGTACCTACTCCAGCGTGTAGGGCCACAGCTGCTTTGAGAGCAACGGATCGCAGGATCCGCCCGTTGTTGTTCGTTTCTCTTGGCGTGTGCGTTTCGTTACGCTTCACCGTTGACTGTCTTGGCCCTTGGCCAGGAGGACCTCCGCCTCCCGAAGCTTCGATATGATCTGTCCCGCCGTGTGCCGTCTCTTCGCCATAACCTGAACTCCCTTTCAGATCCAGAAACCGCATGATTCTAACATACGGCCTGGATCCGTTCTCGGGGGTCAGGCCAATCGCCGCCAACTCATAACCCGAGCGAGGTGCCGGCCCCGCCGCTGGCGGGGGAAACGGAGAAAGCCAGCCTGATTGCATGGCTCGATCCAAGAAGGCGGTCTTCTACGTTTTAGGCACCTCGCGTTTATAAGAACCGGGGCATCCCCTTGCGGGTGTCCCGTAACCGGGAGCCGTGGACCCACCGCCGGGTTGGTGTCGGGAGACAATCCTTGGCCGCTACCTTCAGAACGCTCGGCGTGCATGGAGAGCGGCCTTGCTTTGGAGGCGTTCTTGTGGCCTTCATGCGGGCCGTGGTACGTAACGTGTGTTACCGCGACTGACGTAGCGAAAGAAACCACAGAGCTGGTCTAGGAGATGGACCAACGAGCTTCGACGGAGCCGCTTCGGGCCGCCTTGGCTGCGAGAACCCGCCGCTTTGACCGGAAGGGCGAACCTGGCATAATTGCGCCCGTTGGCAGTTGAAACTGAGTCGTGTTCCGCCCGTTCGAAAGGAACGCCCAGATGACGTATACCTATTGCCGCCAATGTAAGAAACGAATGAGGAAGTTCCGCGACGACAACGATGGAGGCCGAGTTTTCTACGTGTGTCCCAACTGTGGCTATCGCGGAACATTCTTGCCCGACCGGAACTTCCTGTCCGACGAGTGGCCTGAGGAAGTCTTTGACGAGGCGGTCCGAAAAGGCGTGTTGACGAAGAAAGGGCGCGTCCTTTGACCCTCGGACGCCGATGTGTGGCGCTTCGGAGCGGGGCAGATTGCCGCTGGGCGGCAGCGTCCATCGTTTAGTGTACCATCGACGGGCCGCGAGAATATTCCTCCCATGGTCACCATGTTACAAATGGGGAGAGCTTCTCATGCCACCCGGCGAGGAAACTCGGTGGCCGCCACTCGCAGTATTCGAGAAACCTCTCGCCAAGGTCCTCAGCAGTTTGAAGCTCCAGCCTTGGTTCCGGTTTTGATAGCACGTCGAGGGCGCCGGCGTGTAGAGCATCCTTCGCGTGCTGCAGGGTGGCCTTGCGCGAATAGAATACTTTCGGTATGTTCGGATAGGTGCGATGCAGCGTCTCTAGGAGGGCGATCCCACCCTTGTGTGTCTGACCCAAATGCTCGCACCAATCATCCAAGAGTCTCCGCGTCTCTTGGACGAGCCCGTGAGCCTCCCGAAGAAGCCTCTTTCCATCGTTCGGCTCACGCACCGCCAATTCTCTGAGCGCTTCAGCGGCTTCGATCGTGCTTTGTATCGCGCGCCGTGCCTCCTGGATCTTATTACCTCCAACCGTCCGGGGAGCGTCATCTCTGCCGCAGAAGAAGAGGTCTAACACAAACAGGTCGGGGGTTCTCCCAGCAAGCGCTAATTCCACAGCACTTGGTCCTTCACTCGGCCTTTCAACGTGGACACCCGTGACCTCAAAGCGCTCACCGTGAAACAATCGTGCAAACGTCGTTACCTCATGTTCGTCGTCATCAACGAACAACAGATGTCTTTTGCCCCGATTCATCTGGCTGTCCTCCTCGCTCATGCATGATGCGGACCCATCCCGCGGCTGATTCCTCGGAAGCCTTCGTCAGTTCCCGTATATGTGGCGGTAACTGATCCAACGGATCCGTCTCTTCGTCCAACTCCTGAAGCCCCAAGACAAACATGGTTGTCACGATAACTGGTAATAAGAGGTTGATCGCCAGCCTTTGCGGTAGTCCCTCTACCTCTAGCAGAGTTGAGACTGAATTCGCCAGCAAATATGTCCATCCGCCTAGTGCCGCACCGTAGATCAACGCGAGCCCCCGATCATGCCATAGCAACAGACCACGCCACCCGAACACGCCCTCAAAGAGTCGCCGACTGCGCTCCGGACGGTCCAGGAAGGCGCCACCGCGGTTCTTCTGTGCGGGGTGCACCGGATCGAAGCCAAGAAGAGCCTCAAGGACTTTTGCGCGAATCATCATGGCGTCGTAAATCTGCGTGTTGCGCTGATCGTAGCACACCAAGCCAACCGTTACGATCAAGCCGAGTAGGCTGACGGCTATTACGCAGTCCGGGGGCGTGTCTCGGAGTAACCCAATGGCGGTTCCTGTAGCTATGGGGACGAGAGCCAGAAGCTTGAATCGGGCGTCCGCCAAGGCATGGAAGTACTTCGTAGTCTCCTCGTAACTCAATTTCAGTCTCTCGTCTCGATCCATAGCTACTCCTTCCACACAAACCCGGATTTCGCATTTATCAGACCTGAACCCGTGATCGTACCCGGATGGCCTGCTCGATTCAAACGAGAACGGCCTTTCTCGCCGTGATTCGTGCCCGTCTCACCGCTCTCCCGGCGGGCGGGATGCCAATTCTGCCCTCGCCGCCTCCCGGACAACAATTCCGGCCCATTTCCGCGCGGCGTTGCCCCTTGCCCCTGTACGAATCACCGACCTGTCCATCGGTTGCGGTATCAGCCACGCTGCACCAGCGGCGGAGGCATACCGAATCGCTGGATGCGATCGAGGATCGCGGCGAACAACTCGCGCGGTACCGCCACCTCGGCCAGGGGTCTGATTCAGAGTCGAGGGCAGATTTGCCCGGCAGGCGGCCCGAGCAATGCCTCGAAATCTGAGGCTGATGAATCAAGGATTGCCGGTGGCCGGCAGCGTCTGTTGGACTAGGCTTTGGGGCAATCGCGGACGCAGAAGAAGTCCGACGGAAACGTCCCTTCAGGATCCTGCTGGCTCAATTGACACAATCTGCACTTCAGAAGGAAAGTCCCGGCGCCGGATCCGCGTTGCAACGTAGCCCTTGAATGGCCGACCATGGTATGATCGCGGTGATAGAGGCGGCAAACCGGATACCCCGGTTTACCGGGGCGACAGAGGCAGACAAGGTCCCTGCGTCGTGGACGGTGCCGTTACTGGCTGCCCGCGGTGTGGCAGATCGGCGCGATGGCCCGCGCGAGGCGGTTCTTGCCCTGTCGCGTTCGGCTGCTGGGAATCGGTGACCAGGGAGGCTTGCACAACAGGCGACGTCTGCTCGCTCGGGCGCTGACGGTTGGGGCGACGGGGCAGGCAGCCGATTGCAGGTCTCGAGCCAGCGGTACGCGGTGGCGTCAGACCATCGTCGATAGAGCATCACACGCTACGTTTGCCGCGTAACGAATATCGAGTCACTCTTGTTCGCCTCACGCAAGAGATGGAGGTTGACCGATGTCTATATGGACTTACAGGGACTACGCTGCCTACTCCTCGAGGGCCATGGGCGAGCTCGTTAAGGTCAGGCGCTGTATCTACTGCGAGAGCGAGCTTGAATACCTCCTTATAACGCAGCGGGAATACCTCGCAGCTGACGCAGTCACACAGGAAATGGCGCGACACGTGCATGTCTGCAACGTTTGTGGGTGGTGGACCGTGAACAACGTAGTCTTTGGGAATTATGACGATCAGTATTCGAGGGGGGGTTTCAGCAGGCGCATGCATGGAAGTGCCGGAAGCTTGCGACAGCTGGACCTTGCTGACATTGACACTCCACTTCGAGAAATCAGATCCTATCTAATGGCGAAATCCTCTGCCATAGATAGAATCCATCCTCGCCTTCTCGAAGAGACTGTGGCCGCCGTATTCTCGGATCTTGGGTTCAGGTCACGTGTAACAGCGTACTCCAATGATGGAGGCATTGATGTTATCTTGGACGGCCCTAGCGATACTACGATTGGTGTTCAAGTGAAGAGGTGGAAAGACAGAATACGTGCCGAGCAGATAAGAGCCTTCACGGGTGCACTATTGGTCAACAAGCTTACCGCGGGCATCTTCGTGACAACATCTTCTTATCAGCCCGGAGCCGAGAAGACGAGTAAGTTGGCTGCTGAATGCGGCTTACCGATTGTCCTTATGGATGCATCCCGCTTCTATGCAGCGTTGAGGATCACGCAACGGCGCGCGTATTCAGACGACGACGTCATCCGTGCCCCCTTTAAGGATGCGCCAATGATGTTGATCTCGTATTCCAACGAAGAATGGAATGGATGGGAGGTGCCTGAGTAGGTCACCTATTACCCTTTTCCCCCTGGCTTGATTGAAAACGCAACCTCAACCAAACGGATTTGTCCCACAACCCTGAAGGACAAGGTCGCCGTTGTGGGACAAGATTGGGCCCCCGGAGCTCAAAACCTTTGGACTATTTGTACCCATGACGAAGATTTGCTCGTGAAATGTCCTGCCAGTGCGCTCACTTTTTAAGCCTGTGTGACAAAATACTGTCATGGTGATCATCTCATCTGTGAGGGACGCTTGGACAACTCTGAAGAAAACCGAAAAGCTTAGCAAGCGGATCACGCCGCTGGCCATGAAGGCCTTGGAGGACTATACGGAGATCCGCGCGCTGGACAACACGAGCATGGGGCTGGAGGAAGTCCTCCGGAACGTGCATCTTTTCCTTGAGATTCGACGAATGCTGACAGAGGAGGGCAGGTTCTACCTGAACCGGGAGACAATTCGGTTGTTTGAGATCCGGGAGCAGGATCTGTTTGGTGCTGCCGGAGACGGAAGACGCCTGCGTCGCGGGCGATGACAGGGCCTTGTCGCTTCCGCTGCATGCGAGCGACAACGCGGCACTTTGCCTACCATGCGCCAAAGCCACGTGAAGCTTCCATCGAATTGCTGCTGCCGTCATGTGGGGTGGACGGCGACAACTCCCGCAAACCATCAGAGGTTTTGTCACCGACAACGGCTGGCCGAAGGACGCCCGTCCGTCCGACCGAGCACGTGCCCATCGAAGGGGGCCGCGCAGCGCGCCGTGCAAGCTGGCAGTCGTCGATTTCCCCATCACTCGGAGGGGTCCCGGGCACCTGGGCCCCTGGCCCGGTGGCGGCGGTCAGTTTATCCCTCCAAGCTGGTGCCTGCCCAGGGGGCGCGGATGTGGGAGGAGTAGCGGACAACATCGAAGATACTCCACCCCCCGCAGCACCATTCCGTCGCGCTCGCAACCTGATAGAATGAGGGCCGCTGACGCTTGGAAGCGTCGCCAAGCTAGAGATCTTCTGGAATACCCGTTGACATTCCATACGGTGAGAAGAGGGCAACAACGGTGTTCAAGTTCATCCATGCGGCGGACGTTCATCTCGATAGCCCGCTCCGGGGCTTGTTTCGCTACGAGGGTGCGCCGGTCGACGAACTTCGCGCCGCCACGCGCCAGGCGCTGGAGCGGTTGATACGACTCGCTACAGAGGAGGAAGTGGCTTTCGTCCTACTGGCCGGCGATATCTACGACGGCGACTGGAAGGACTACAACACAGGCCTGTTCTTTGCAAGCCAGATGAGCAAGCTTAGTATCGCCGGAATCAGGGTCTTCCTAATATCCGGCAACCACGACGCCCAGAGCCAGATCACCAAGACTATTCGTCTCCCCGAGAATGTTCGAGCGCTGTCCACCCGCGCGCCGGAAACGATCTTGCTTGAAGAGCTAGGGGTGGCCATCCATGGCAGAGGTTTCGCCAGACGAGCCGTGACGGAAGACATCTCGGCGTCCTATCCTGGGGCAAGGGCGGGCTGCCTCAACATCGGAATGTTACACACGAGCGCCAACGGCCGGGAAGGGCATGAGCCATACGCGCCATGCACAGTCGCCGGCCTCGCGGCGAAAGGGTACGACTATTGGGCTCTCGGGCACGTCCATAAGCGGGAGGTGCTTAGTGAAGATCCCTGGATTGTGTTTCCCGGCAACATTCAGGGCCGCTACATTCGGGAGCAGGGGGCCAAAGGCTGCAGCCTAGTCACGGTCGAGGACGGCGCTGTCAGGAGCGTTGAGCATCGGGCGGTGGACGTGGTTCGTTGGCACCATGTTCAAGTGGATGCCACCGATGCGGACGATGGCGACGAGATCGTCGAGAGGGTCGGTCAAGCCATTCAGCAGAAGATCGAAAAGGACAACGCCGTGCTCCACGCCGCCCGCGTGACTGTTTCCGGTCGTTGCGGCGCTCATGCTGAACTTCAGGCCAAGACAGACCACTGGATCAACCAGATCAGGGCTGTGGCAACGGACGTCAGCAACGGGGAGGCGTGGATCGAGAAGGTCAGGATCCAGACCAGGGCCAAAACGGATCTAGAGAACATCCGAGCGCGAGAGGACGCCGTCAGCAGTCTGTTGAAGTCTATTGCGAGCTTGGATTCGATCCAGGAGGCGATGGAGGCTCTGAACAGCGAGTTTGCCAGCCTCAGAAGGAAATTGCCTGCCGAGCTCCAGAGCGGTAACGAGGTTCTGGACCTCGACAGCCCGGCAAGGCGGGAGGAATTGCTGGCCGAAGTCCAACAGATCCTGATCCCCCGACTCCTGGCAGGAGAGGATGTTTCATGAAGATCTTGAGACTGAACCTCGAGGCTTTCGGACCGTTCACCGATCTGGTGTTGGACCTGTCGGGTGGCAATGAAGGATTTCATCTGATCTACGGTGACAACGAGACGGGCAAGAGTTGTGCGCTGCGGGCATTGAAAGGCCTGTTGTTCGGCATCCCTATGCGGTCCACGGACAACTTCCGCCACCAAAGCAAGGATCTGCGTATCGGCGCCATCATCCGGCATTCGGATGGTTCGGAGTTGGAGTTCGTTCGACGCAAGGCAAGGAAGAACTCGCTAGTAGCCCCTGGGGGCAAGGCTCTCGCTGACACGGCGCTGGTCAGCTACTTGTCCGGTGTGGACGAGGATTTGTTTTCCACGCTCTACGGGATCAGTCATCGGGAGCTGGTGCATGGTGGGCGGGACATTCTTGCCGCCAAGGGTGTGGTAGGCGAGAGTCTGTTCGACGCCAGCATGGGCGGCATCAGCTTGCGAAGGGTGAGGGAATCCCTCGATGCGGATGCCGGAGACCTTTTCAAATCCAGGGGCAAGCAGCGCATCGATTTGCTCGTCGAGCAGTTCAAGGAGGCCCGAGCGCAGCGCAAGGCACTTTCCCTTCCCATCCGGGAGTGGGCGGAACACGATGACGCCCTTAAGACCGCGAAGATAGAAAAGAACGTTGTTATTAAGGAACTCGGCAAGCTTCGCCGCGAAAAGGCCAGGTTGGAACGAATCCAGAAGTCCCATCCGCTGAGTGCCGGTCGACAAATGACACTGGATAAACTGGCCGAGCTTGCTGACGCGTTGGTGCTGCGGGACGGGTTCGCCGAAGAACGTCGCGAGGCGCTCCGCACGTTGAAAGATGCCCAAAGAACTGAGGCAAAGTGCCGGACGTCACTTGAAAGAATACGGGGGGAGATCCAGGGCCTCACGGCTCAGGACGAACTCCTCCACCAGGGCGAATCAATTGCCGAACTCCACCAGCGGCTCGGCAGCTACCACAAAGCGGCCGAAGATCTGACGGGGCTGCAGAGTCGAAGAGCGCAGTTGGACTCTCAGGCCGAGGCCATCCTGCAGGAGCTCAAGCCCGGCCTGGTCCTGGAGGAAGCCGAATCACTCCGCCTGCCCGCTACGAGGAAGATTCGCATTCGCGAACTCGGGAACAAACATGAAGCGCTTGTCTCCATGCTCCAGCGCAACGAAGAGGACGTCAAGAACATCGAGGCGAGCCTGGACCGGTCGACATCAGAGTTGGCGGGGCTCGAAGATGCCAAGGATACTGCGGATCTCGAACGGGCCGTGAGACAAGCTCGAAGGGCCGGCGACCTGGATGACCAACTGGCCCGCGCCCAGTCCGAGCTCAGACGCGAGAAGGAACAAAGCGCGATTGACCTGAGCAAGCTAGAGCTTTGGTCTGGCACTCTTGAGCAACTCGAGGTTCTTCCTATTCCTCCATTTGAAACCATCGATCGCTACGACTCCGAATACGCTGACCTGGAGAACAAGCGAAGGAATGTGTCGGATCAGATCCAGCGGGCCGAGGAGCGAATCAATGAGGTAAGCCGTCAGATAGACACCCTGCAACAATCGGGGCCGGTGCCGACGGACGCGGATCTCGAGCACGCCCGCCAACGGCGAACCCAAGGGTGGTCAATGGTTCGACGGGCTTGGCTGGAAGGCCAGCGTGACCCCGATCTAGAGCGCGCGTTTGACCCCGACCACGGACTCGCCGAAGCCTACGAACGCAGCGTGGTCCAGGCTGACGATGTGGTTGACCGCATCCGGCAAGACGCGGACCGTGTGGCCCGGTATGAGAACCTGCTGCTGCGCCAGAACGAAGCGGAAAAGGACATCCGCCAACGGACGCAGCAACGGAAGGCCCTCGAAACGCGGCATGCAGAACTCAATACGGAATGGCGTCACGAATGGCGCTTGCTGGAAGATGCGCCGAGGCCCCCGAAGGAAATGCGATCGTGGGTCCAGGCGCAGAGCCGATTGGCCGGGCAGGCCCAACGAATACGCGTCGCCCGTCACGAGATCGACCGCATCGAGAAGCTGATGGAAGAACGCCGGTCCCAAGTGGCCGATTGTCTCGGACGCGCCGGGATCTCAATGCCGGAATCAGCCACAAGCCTTGAAGACCTGCTGGACTGCTGCGATTCGGTCATCGGCGATCTAAACGAAACCCGACGGAGACGGCAGGATCTTGAGAAGGCAATCGCGGACTTGCAGGTCAGCCGCGATAAGGCGCTTCAGAAACGAGTCGAGGCACGTGCAGCCCTCGAAGAGTGGCGTGGGCAATGGGAACCGGCGGTGACAGAGCTCGGCCTGACTCCTGGGGACACGCCCAATCAAGCGAACGCGGTTTTGGACAGGCTCCAGGAGCTCTTCGACAAGCTTGAGGATGCTGAGGACCTACGGATACGGATCGAAGGTATCCGGCGGGATGACGATCAGTTCAAGGCGGACGTTGCAGCAGTGGTGAAGCAGGTGGCCCCGGAACTGGTTGAACTCCCCGCCGACCAGGCAACTTCGCAGCTCGTGACCAGGTTGAATCAGGCTCGGGAAGACAAGGTGGCCATCGACAAGCTGGGGGCACAGGAGAGAGAAAAACAAGCAGACTTGGAGGAAGCACAAGCCACCATCAAGGAGATGAATGCTCAACTCGACGACCTCTGTCAGGAGGCGTCCTGCGGAATGGATGAACTAGAAGAGATGGAAGGGCAATCCGTGCGAAAACGCAACCTGCAAGCCGATCTTCGGGAGTTGGAGGAGCGACTACTGGGCCTGGGAGAAGGTCTTACCGTCGATCAGATCATCCAGGAGGCAAATGACGTCGATCAAGACGAGCTGTCCACCCGGCTACTGGAGGTCGAGAACACTGTCGCAGAGCTTGAACGTCGGCGTTCCCGGCTCGATCAAGCCATCGGACGCGAGGAAACGGTACTGGAAGGCATGGACGGCAATTCAAAGGCTGCCGAAGCGGAGGAGAGGGCGCAGTCTCTCCTGACTGAGATCCAGGATGGCGCCGAGCGTTTCGTGCGCCTTCGGCTCGCCGCCACAATTCTTCACCAGCAGATCGAGCACCATCGAGAGCAGAACCAGGATCCGATCCTCAGGCGTGCCAGCGAACTTTTCGGTCGACTGACGCTCGGGTCGTTCGCTAGCTTGCAGACCGACTTTGATGACCGGGACGAGCCCGTCTTGGTGGGAGTCCGGCCGTCCGGCGAGCTTGTCTTTGTTGAGGGCATGAGTGAGGGAACGCGCGACCAGCTTTACCTTTGCCTCCGCTTGGCAAGCCTGGAACGCAACCTGGAAGAGGTCGAGCCGATTCCGTTCATCGTGGACGACGTTTTGATCAACTTTGACGACTCCCGGGCAAAGATCGCCCTCCAGGCACTAGCGGAGCTCTCGCGCCGGACCCAGGTCATCTGCTTCACCCACCACGCTCGACTGGTGACGCTGGCGGAGGAGGCGTTGGATGACGGTGTCCTCCAGCTGCATTCGCTCGGCCAGGCGGCACACACTTTAGCGCCGTGAAATGAACGGAGGCGAGGCGGTCTTACCGAGTAGGCCCAGTTGCCGTGGCTCAATACTCGATTTGCGCTTCCCGGTGCCCGTGTTTCAAGGACGTTGCATGACAGATCCGACATCGCTCCTCTTCGTCGACGGCGTGACCTCGACCACCGTCTCCTGGCGCCATTCGGGCGCCACGACGACCAGCTGCGTGAGACGTTAGTCGGCGGCCAGGAACCGCCTCTGTGGGATCAAAAACGCCGGTTCTTGGCGTTTAGGCTGTGGATGTGTTGCGCGTGTGCTGCGCCGGGCGGTCATGCGATGTTCAACTTGGATGCAAGTGCTTCAGCTATCTGACGCTTGGCGTCCAGCTTCCGCTTGATGTAGTGCTTGGCCGTTACCTTCGAGTCGGAATGCCCCAGGAAGCTGGCGACGTTGAACTCTGAAAACTGCTCATCAGCCGCGTCGGTCCCAGCCGTCGAACGCAGGTCTTTCATCCGAAAGAACGGCAGCGGTGAGCCGTCGCCCAGCGTCGCCCGGTCCCTGATCCGGTTGAACTCGCGGTGGACGTTGAACTTTAGTGCGCGAAACACCAACGGTTCTTTCGGAACCTCTCGGCCACCGTCAACCATCTTCGGGGCGTCAGCATACAGCCGCCCGAGCAAGTCTAGCGCTGACGGCACCAGCGGCTGAAGTCGCACGCGTTTCGTCTTTGTCTTCGTCAAGCGGATGAACGCACCATCCAGGTGAACCCGCTCCCACTCCAGCCCGAGGATCTCACCTCGGCGGCACCCGGTCGTGGTGAGCAGGTAAAGAAACGCCTTCCATGTCAGCGTCGGGCATGCATCCAACACCGCCTGCTTCCACTCATCCGGCACCTGGACGGGGTCCATTTCCTCGACAGGCTCGAACCGAAGACGCTTGCCCATGGGGTTGCGTCGGATGTACCGGCGTTCCACAGCCATGTTCAACGCGTGCTTCAACCGCCTCAACTTGCTGTTGATCGTGTGCGGTGAAAGTAGCTTTCCACCATTACCTTCCTTTAGTATCCGCAGACGCCGCTGGAATTCCTCGACCATGCCGAAACTAACTGCGTGCGGTCCTGACGGGTGGAACATCTCGCCAAACTGATGCAAGGTCTGCCGCACGAGGTCACCGCGGTTCTTGCCGGGTATGTTCGCGACATGCTCGGCCACGAACCGTTCCCAGGAGACCGCGCAGATATCGTCGCTGATACCCTGCTTCAGCTCCCACCGCTTCTGGCGTCGATACTCGTACGCCGTTTCCTTGTGCAGACCGCAGGCGTGCCCGCGGTAGTGACCGTCCTGGAACCACCGGACGGTGTAGCACATCTTGCCGGACGGGTTCCGGCGTTTCGTAATGTGAACCGCTGTCTCAATCATGGGTTTGGTCCTCCCAGAAAAGGCCCCGCCCCCAACGGCTGTCGCACCGAGCACCGGTTACGGGTCTGTACCGCTGGAGGCCGGGTCGATGAGTTTTCGCGTCAGGTTCACCGGTACCCCGTACAACACTCTCACCGTATCCCGCCGCTGCCCAGCGTCAAGGGGGCAAGTCAGTCGCCCGTCGGGAGGCGGAGCGAATCGGCGGACCGCTCAAGCGGATGCCATTCCTGGTGACGGACAACGGTTCGACGTTCATCGCCAAGCGGTTCGTGCGGTTCACCCGCGATCGCTATCAACAGGTGCGGATTGCGTACCGGACGCCGACCCAGCTTGGGTTGTTGGAGCGGTTCCATCGGACGCTCAGAGAGGAAGAGGTGTACTGGCGGATCTACGAGAGCCCGGCTGATGCCCGCGCGTGTCTGGCCGAGTTCGAGACGAGATACAACGAGCGGCGCCCGCACTGGGCGTTGGTTCCGGAGGGCGGCGGTGACCCGGTGACACCGCAGGAGGTCTACGAAGGGAAGGTGCGGCCTGAGCTGCCGCGTTGGCAGGCCTGGGCCCGTGAGGCCAAGGCCAAACTGGACGCACTACGAGAACGGCCCGCAGCGTAGTGGGCCACGGAGCCTCTCACATTCTGCTGTCGGGAGATTCCATTGAATTGCGAGGCAAGACAACACCGCACTGCAACAGGTGCTCCCGGGTTCTCGAGAGCGACAGTATCTCTCGCGGGACACACGCGCTGAGCCTTGTCGGTCTGCTCACAATCGTGTAAGATGTCGGCTGGGGCAGCATATCAGACAATGGAGTGTTCAGATGTTGCGAATGGCGCTGTGCCCGGCCGAGCGACCGCTAGGCGAAAATGCTCCGAAGCACGAGAGGTGCACGTGTAAGTTGCCAATACTGAGATCCTGCTCTTGCGGGACTTCTTGAAGGGCGGACGGCTCACGGGTTGGGGCAAACGTGCGTGCTATCGCACCTATTGCGCCCGACTTGTGATCGAGTCGTTCGTTTCGTGTGAAGGTACCGGTGGCACTGGGCACTGCGCGCTGTGACGCGACCAGTGGCGAGACAATCGGGAGATTGACGATGATCACGCCTTGTCCCTACTGTAAGAAGAACCTGAAGATCGACGAACGTATGGCCGGGCAGCAGGGTGAATGTCCGGCATGTCATAGGTCGTTCAAGATATCGACACGGACGACCGAAGCAACCAACGCGCCGGCGGCCGCCAAGCCCGACGACAGCCACTCGACTGATCCGGCATCTTCTTACGGCACGCCGCCGCCGCTGCCCGTACGACAGCCAACGCGGACGGCCGGCATGGGGCCGCTCGCCAGCCCACCCGGCGGACGGGGCGTGGCCGCCGTCGGCGGCGGGCCAACGCATACTCCGATGATGCGAACGCCCCCGCTGGCCGACACCCAGCCCAGGGCGGACCTCGATCCTCTCCCAGGCCCTCGCGCAGATGCCGCGCCACGGGATCCTGGCGCTCCAATATCGATTTGGCACTATCGCCACCAGAAGGAGAAGTTCCGTTTCCTACTGGCGACCGTCGTGAGTGGTCTGGCCTGGCTGGCCGTGACTCCCGTCCTCCTGCTGACCGCGCTGTGGTTGATACCAATCGTACTCGGCGTGCTGCTTATAGGTTGGGCGATGACCCAGTTCTACCGGGCCAGCGTCATGGGCAGCTCTGTTAGGGTCAGCTCCGAGCAGCATCCGGAGATCTACACTGCCGCGCGCGATATTGCCAGCGCGCTGGGGATGCAGCGTCTTCCCGAGATCTTCGTCGTCAGCAGCAATGGGCAGATCAACGCCTTGGCGTTGCGGCTGCTCGGTGGGCGGTTCATATTCCTCAGCTCTGATCTGATAGACCTCATGCTCAGCACCGGTCGACGGGACGAACTCGACGTCGTCTTGGCGCACGAGCTGGCGCACCACGCCGCCGGCCACGTGGCCATCATCAAGAACCTGTTTCTAAAACCTGCCATGTTGCTCCCCTTCTTCGGCAGCGCTTACGGCCGTGCTAAAGAGTTGACGGCTGATCGACTCGCCCTCGCAGTAACCGGCAAGCTCGACGCTGCCCAACGGGCCCTGGCGGCTCTGGCCAGTGGCAGCCGCATGCTTGTGGGAAAGCTCAATCTGCAGGCCCTGGTCGCTCAGGAGGAGGACATTCCCGAGATCCTCGGCTTTTTGAACCAGATGTACGCGTACCACCCCCGCCTGACGCAACGCATCGTGGAACTCGAGAGGTTCATGGCTCGGCAGACCGCCCCGGCACACGACTTCGTGCCGCAATCGGCTTCGCTGCCCGCCCGCCGCTGAGACGCCAGCGCGCCAACCATCAGGTTGGTGCAAACGAGGAATCGACGAACCGCCCGCCCCGCCGGCCGGGGCGGCCCCAGACGGGACGGCTATCCCAACAGTTGGCTGCCGCGAGCGAGGCACGCCACAAGACCCAGCCCGGAGGAATACGCACCGGCGAGCCTTCGCGACGAGAGAACGTGCATACGAGCACGCATTAGAACGCTACAATAAAGAGTGACTTTGCCACGAATGCCCGTGAAGGATAGGCTTCTGGTTGTCTTAGCATGGGCGTTGAGAACCTGAGGCATCTGTGGTTATGACTTGAGCCTATCGATCCGGCGGCGGTTGGCGGGCTAGCCAGCCGCAGGGGCCACCACCCCGAGACCCAAGCAGGTCGAGGGAGGTCAGGCTCGCTGCAAGACGCGCCGGCGGTACGTGTATGGTCCGTTGCAGACCGAGTGCGGCTATGAGCGACCGGGTGGGTACTACGCGGGTCTCCCTGCTCGCGCGTGTGAAAGACCTGCGGAGTCAGGAGAGCTGGAAGGAGTTCGTGGACCTCTATGGGCCACTGATCTCCCGATTCCTGAGAAAACTCGGCGTCGTCGAGGCCGACACCGCGGATCTGACACAAGAGGTTTTCGCAATTGTGGTCCGGCGTCTCCCTTCCTTCAAGTACGACCCGGCCAAAGGGAGATTCCGTGGGTGGCTGAAGACCGTTACGATCCGCCGCGCTCTGCGTTTCTTCGCGCAACAGAGACGCACTCCCCTGTCACCTGGTGGCACCGCAGTCCTCGAAGTGTTCCTGCAGCAGCCGGATCCTCATGATCAACTGGAGGAGATGTGGGAGCAAGAGTGGCGTCAACGAGTGCTCGAGGCCGCCATGGATCAGGTGCGCAGGCAAGTTTCGCAGCCGATATGGCGGACATTCCAGATGACGGTCCTCCACGGCTCTCCGGCCCAGCAGGTGGCTGAGGGGTTAGGCATGAGTGTGGGACAGGTATATGTCAATAAGTGCCGTGTTTTAAAGCGTCTACGCCAAGTGGTGGAGGATACTGATGAGTTTGGGACGAATGGACCGAAAGCGCATCTGCCCAACGAGTGACGTGATGCAGCGCGTGGCTGAGGACGCGGCCGAACCGCAGGAACTTGCGGAGGTTGTCGAACATCTCGACCTTTGTCGAGAGTGCCGCGCGCAGTTTGATCACATGCTCGAGTCGCTGTATGATCTACGGGGAATAGTCGACGCGGGGCGGAACGCTCTCCAGCACCGCACTGACGACGACACGCTTTCTGCGCGCCTGACCGCCTCCTTTCCCTCCGTCCTTGTCGACGACAGGCAGGCCCTCGTCGAGCTGGGTCTGAAGCCGGAGCCCCCGCGCGATCCGACCTATCTCGCCCGTTATGGCCCCTACGACATCATGAGAGTGCTCGGCGCGGGTGCCACGGGCGTTGTGCTCCTGGCGCACGAGCTCGCCCTGGAGCGGCGCGTGGCGCTGAAGCTGATGCGTCCCCAGCAACGAGGTGACTCCGACGCCCGGAGACGTTTTCTGTTCGAGGCCCGGGCGGTAGCAAGACTAACCCACCCGAACATCGTGACAATCCATGCGGTCGGCGAAGAGCAACGCATGCCGTTTATCGCCATGGAGTTCCTGAAGGGCGGCTCGTTGGCCGACCTCGTTGACGATGAGGCTCCCCTCGAGCCCCTCCAGGCGGCCGAGATTTGCCATGACATTCTCGTGGCACTAGCTCACGCGCACGAGAACGGCATCATCCACCGAGATGTCAAGCCGGCGAACGTGCTGTTTCCCGATCGTGGACGCCCCGCGAAGCTCGCGGATTTCGGTCTGGCGCGCATCGTGAGTGCGGACGCGTTACGTACACAAGAGGGCGTCATATCAGGTACGCCCTCCTACATGTCGCCCGAACAGGTGGCCGGTGAGAAAGACTTGGGTATCCGTACGGATCTGTTTTCGGTCGGCGTTGTGCTATTTGAGCTATTGACCGGAGCGTTGCCGTTCCAGGGTAAGAGCGTTTGGGCCGTCATGCAGGCGATTCGTGAGGTCCCCACACCGGATCCACGGGAACTGAGGCCTTCGGTACCGACAGAGCTTGCGGAGGTCGTTTACCGGGCGTTGGAGAAGGAGCCATCACGCCGGTTTCTCACGGCGCATGAATTCGCACAGCGCCTGCACGGGTTTCTCGACCGCGCGGCGTCGGGTCCTGAAGAGACCACTGGTCTACCTTCCTCGCCAAATCGGGTTGAGCGGCCTGCGGCACTGCCCATTTACAGCTGTTCTTACTGCCGGGTATCACTTGCCTCGGCACTGAGTATGGGCGGTTCCTGTGAACATTGCGACAGAGGGATATGCTTTGACTGCTGGAGTGCCCACGGGATCCGGACCTGCCGGGAACATGCCGGCCGGAGTCAGACCGCCTCACAGGGGGCCTCGGTAGCCCGACGTTGTCCGCAGTGTAACGCCATACAGACCCGCGGCGGTCGGTATTGCGGTGTTTGCGGGCACCGCATGGTGGATTGAATGCTCACCGAGTTAACATGCCCGTGATCGGTTCGGGCCTCGTGCCTTGGGAGTGCGTATCTCGGAGCGCAAAGACGACGGCTTATCACCGTCGTCTCCGCGAGACTCTGTACGAGCCTATTGACTGGTGCCCGTCCAATCATCGCTTGGCCAGCTGGACGTGACTCCCAGAGAGATGCTCGCCGGTCAGCGCAACTAGGACCCGGTGCGCCCCGCGCCGCCGTTCTTTCGTTCCCCGCTCTATCTGGATCAGGTACTCAGGGCCGAAGTCGCCCAAGCCAACAGCAACCAAGACGCCCTCCAGGTGCCTGAGGCAGGTTCGCATATCATGAAACTCGTCAGTCACGGACACTGCACCGGTCAGGATCGCCTGGCCACCCGCACTCGTCGGTCGCGAGCGTTTGGCCACTCGGGTCCACTCTGGTGGAACAAAAGCCTCGGGGTGCCCGCCCAGAAGCCAATTAAGGGCATATCGTCGTACCCGGGGCGAGAGGATTCTTTCCCGACTCGCCCGCTCCATTTGCGCGAGACGGGCCTCGTTCTTGAGCACTCGTGTTCGCCACTCCGTAGCGTCACCCTCGACGGTATTGCCGTATTTCCGGGCCTGCTTGATCACGCGGTCTAGCGAGCAGTCTTTCCGACAACGGTCCCACGCCTTCAAGAGCTGCGTCTGCCGACGGCTGACCTCCAACTCCAGCGAGGGGCCCCAGGCCACGCCCACACGGCCCGGCTGGATGCGACCGGGAATCTCGCCGAGTGATTCCAAGCTCTTGTTCATAAATGCCCTCTGCTTGCCCTCGAGCGTATCGATGGCCTGCCGGATCCGCTCCTCAGCCTCGTAGCGGGAAGGCACCGAGACTCGCTCACAGATCGCCCCGGAACGTGCTCGAAAACGGGTCGCCCACTCCAGCAAAACCCGCTCCTCGGCGGCGTAGCCGCCGTCAGCCGGCAGGCCGGCGATCACCGAGCTTTGTACGATCGCCACAATCGCAACTGTTCCTCTTAGTCTCGCAGACATCATTTTGCCTCCTCTCATGTAAACTAGCATCCCGATACTTGGACGGGCGACATACGGCGTTGCCCCATCGAGCTCTACCATAGCATATGAGGGTCTACGGGCTTTCCGTGGCGCCATCGAGTACGATGGCAGATGCCCCCGCGATACTCGCCACGGCGTTGTGTTCCATTCTGCTCGGCATTCCAGTGCCTCCAAGTGTCCCTATCGCGTCCGTGCTCCCCGGCCGCAGGGCAAACGCTACGGCAACAACACGTCCGGGAAGCTCCGGTGTTCGTCGCTGCCAAGTGCCTTATTTGCTGATCCGCGACGCCTTGACTGCTCTACAGTGTGATAGCCGCGTGCGTGCGACCTCTTACAAAATCGTGGTCAGTGGCGTGATCGTCGCAGTTCCCTATGCCTGTGGGTGGTGGCCAACTTGCGTACACCCCCTCTCGAGATACCGCGGTTTCCAGGTCTTGGGGACTGTCGTGAGGCTTGGTGACCGCTGGGCTGCGCGGAGCTACCTACGGGACGCCGTGCGAGGGCCTCCATAGAGTCATGGGATCGCGGCGAGCCAGGCAGCCCGGGACCGGGCCGTCGGTACCCCTTATCTGAATGCTCCCGAATGATAGGGTCGACGGCACGAGCGAGGCGGACGCCCGGGTCGCATGATGCTGTAGATGCCGTCGCTTACCCGAAGCTCGGGCCTGCACCCGAGCCTCCCAGCAGCGGCTCGGCGTCATGGCAGCAGCACGTGAACGACAAACGCAAGGACGGCTACACGCTGATTCTTGACCGGGACAGACGGCCCTGTAAGATTCGAGGCGATCCAGGATATAGACGAACGTACCCAAACCGTCACCGAACTCGATCAGGCTGGTTTCGACCGTGCAAGTCGACATCGCTGCAGGCGAGGCTTTGCAAAGGGTCCTACGTTCCCTGTTGGATCACGGGATGACGAAAACGCTCTTACTCTCGTATGTCCGCGGCGGCGTGGACAAGCCTGACCCGACGGTTATCGCCGCGCGATGCCTGAAGATCGCTTGCAGCGGCGCACTCTGCACGACTTATCGCTACACACTACCGGCGACCCGGTACGCCCGGCCGGAGGTCAAAGGTGTGCGCCGAGTCTTGCACCACGATCCTGCATCGGCCGGGGATTGTCCCCGGCGCGGTGTGGTTCGGTGGGACGCGTTGGAGCGAGGACGCTGTTCCTCCGCAACGCACCGCGCGCTAGGGGCAGGCGCGTTGCGGTGCCAAGACGCGGTTGCCGGGCCCCGCCCGGTCGCCCCTCAGTCCCTTTCTTCTAGGTCGTCCGCCACCTCCAGCGACGGGAGCGAGTGCTCGAGCTGGGTGATGATGGGGAATAGCAGAGATGCCCGACACTGAAGGTGGGTGGTTCATATCCGATGCCCGCGCTCGTCCCACGGGACCGTTCACCGCGTCACGGATCATTGAGGCCTTAGAGGGCGGTGGCTTGGCACCCGACGCGCTTTGCTGGCGCCAAGGCATGGTCGACTGGCGGCCCCTGGTGGAGGTAGAACCCTTCGCTACGATCGTCCGGAGCGCGAGGATGGCAGCCGAGCCCGCCGCCTCATCCGGCTCCGAGAACGACCGACCGCTTGAGCTCAGGACTCTGCCGTCTCGCGGCGAACACACGAGCATGACCTTCATCATCGGTCTCATGCTGGTCATTCTCGCGTCGATCGGGTTTGCCTTTGGCGCGTTCTTGCCGTGGCTGGAGCTCAGAGCCCCCGAGTTCGGTCAGCCCGCGAAGATCGGCGCACTCTTTCAGACCCTGACGACCCAACGGATCGCGATATTTCCCCTGGTGTGTCTGCCTCTCGCCCTGTTGAGCATGTTCTTACCATGGCAACGATGGCGTGGAGTTGCTCTGCTCGGGGTAGCGCTGGCCGCTGCGATCACCTGGTTCGTGGTTGTGCGATGGCTTCTGACGGAGTGCGTGCGCTTGCAGCTGGGGTGGTACGTTTCGGCGTGCCCTCCACCGCCGCCGATGATGGCGACGCCCAGCCTGATGCCTTGGATCATGGCCGCGGCCATCGCGCTTGTGTTGGCAGGCGCTGCCTTCAACACGTGCCGGTCCGCAGGTGGAGCGGTGGTGGTCATCGCGCCAAGTCTTGCAGTCGGGACATTCGGGTTTTTGCACATGAACAACTGGCTTCGTCCCTCACGGCCGAATCCTACGTTGGCGTGGGAGATCACCGGTCCGCCATCGATCGGGAACCCGGTGACCGAGGCGACTTTCACGATCACCAACCCGTCCGGGCCAACCTTCGCGGTGGTGCCGCCGGAGTGCTTTGCCGTAACGGCTATCCCAGGTTCTCTGCCCGGATTATGGGGACGACTCCCACCTCCGGCGCACGTCCTCACTTTAAGCCTGGGCCGCCAAGCCGATCCGGGACCGATGAAGAGGGTCGATTTCAAAGGAGTCGTGCGTCGCCCGCGCACGTCGATTGCCGGGAAGATCCGTTTTGAGCCAGCTTGGAGGCCGGTTTGCTGGCGACCCGACACACAGACCGGGAGGTGGACGCTCGGCCTCATGGATGGTGCGCGGACCATATTGGGCGAGACATTGCTCGTGGATGGTGTGCTGCACCCGGACGATGCGCGTATCCTTTCTCTCAAGGATGAATGCGAGAAGGGCACAAACCGGGCAAAAGAGGCGCTTGATGATCTTGATCCAAAATGGCGGCCGGGGACAACAAATCCGCGAGAGCACATTCGCAAGTGTTCCGAGCCTTTGCGCACCGCCGAGGATGCAGTTGAGGCCTGCCGCGCATACGCGGAGGCGTTGAACGAAATGGCGAGACTGGGCGAAATCGATCGGGAAGACCCGCGCATTCAGGAGTGTTTGGGGGATGAGCGACGCTTCCCCAGCACGCGTATCGCGTTGATCAATGGCAAGGTTGATCCCGAGACCCGGGACCGAATACCCCAGATGGATGAGCAACTACGGGAGGGCAAGGTGGCCGAGGCGGCATCGACTCACAAGCAGCTCCGTAACGCTGTTCGGAGCTTGCCAGGTGAGTTGCCCGCTCTTTCTCAAGACATTGACAGGGGCGTGCGCGATGCCAGTATCGGACTGGCCGAACAGCTCGATCAACAAGGCCAGTATCGAGACGCCGTCGTTCTGATTGTGGTTCCCACCACACCTAACCGTGATCGGTTCAATGAGGACCTCAAGGATCGCGGGGCCAGGGTGTTGCCTGTAGCTGTTCGGAACGAGTTTCGCGTAAAGCAGGTCCGTTTGGTCGACCGCGAAGGGCATGTGAGGCCGACATGGGATTACGTACCGGGCCTGCTGAACGTCTACGAATGGGCGGAGTCGTTCGTGCAGCCCGACCTGGACGAAGAGGATGTAGACTTCGACAAGATCATCCTAAAACAGCACGATCCGAATTATGCACCGAGCTTGTTGCGCCAGGACATGGATACATACCTGAAGGCTCACGGGATGTCCCCGCGCACCATAGAGGCTAAGTACTGGCTGGCCATGACCCACTTGAAAGCCGGCAACTTCCATGAAGCAGGTGACCGCTTTGAGGAGGTTTGGACACAGCAGCCGCAAATCGACAAAGAGGGACGGTACGCTGACCTGGCCCGGTTGGCTCGCTGTGGAGAGTTGTACGCGAAAACACGAACGTTGGCGGATAACGCCTTCATCCGTGCGCGCGAGGATAAGGCGGTTGTCACGTGCCTCGAACCCTTCGACAATCCGCCGCCTGAAATCATGCCTCCGCCTGTCGGACTAGGCTGGGTCGACGAGATCAGCCTGATCGAGCAACCTGAGAAGCTCACAGCTTGGCTGAATGGTGATAAGAGGACCATTCCTTGGGTCCTCTTGGGCCGTAACGACGGAGATGAGCAGTTTAAGCGGGAGTTCTACCAGCTTGTCGACCTTGTTGAAAGGGGCGAAGCAGTTGTGTGGCTGAGTTCAGATCTGATTTTGTGGTTTGGCGATGAGAACCAGCCTCCTGAGCCGCGCAGTCCGCCAGGTCGATGGAAGAGCGGTGTGGCAACCCGTATAAGCGAGTCTCCCTTTTACGCACTAGTCGATCAGATTGGGTTCGATAACGAGTATAAGGTACTCATTTCGGAGGACGACAGAACTCTGACACGCAAGCATCCACCAAGCGAACCGATATTCATGATAGAAGATGATTTCGGGAAAAGATGGTATGTATGCGTCTTCTGGAAGTGTCGCCATCGTGGCGGGAGGGTCGCGTTCCTGCCATCCCGTGTCCTCGACACAGAAGACGGGCGCGAGTTCTTCGCAGCGTTGTATGAAGCCTCGCGACGTACGTTAGAACATGGTGGCTAGCCAAGATGACGCGGTTTAGCTTGGCGGATATGCCAAGTGACCGATGTGCTGCGCACGACCGTGTTACTCTTGAAAGACCACGCGAAACCCAATGTCACTCGTTGCGAGGTGCGGTGCGGCGTGGAAGCGGGTCGCGCAGCGGGAGGCGACGGCGCCATGCTGCCACGAGCCGCCACGAAGAATACGATGGGTCCCTGAAGAAGGACCCGGTGGGTCCGTCTCTGGGGACCTTGCGTAGTAGTCCTCGCCGTACCAGTCGCTGCACCACTCCCGAACGTTGCCGATCATGTCATGCAGGCCGAAGTCGTTCGGGTCATAGCTGGCCGCTGGGGCCGTGTACTTGTGACCGTCTGGGGGCATGTCCGCCGCGCTGTCTTCCTTAGGCCAGTTCGCCGTGTCACGCGCGTTGCACATCGCCTTATCAGTGGTGACCGAGTTGCCCCACCAGACCATCGATTGTGTACCGGCACGGCAGGCGTATTCCCATTCCGCTTCGGTCGGCAGCCGGAACCGGCGACCTTCCGTGTCTCTGCCGCTCAGCCATTCACAGAACTTTATGGCATCGTCCCAGCTTACACACGTCACCGGATGGTCATCGCTTTGCCCGAAACCCGGGTTCATCCAGCTCAGGCCCGGCTTCCACTCCAGCCCGGACGACCCTCCATACGCCCCACCCTCTCGCTCTGCGTTCGTCTTGTGGTCTTCTTCTGCCACGAAGCGTCTGAACTGCCCCACCGTGACCTCAATCGTCGAGAGATAGAACCGTTCTGTGATGCGCCTCGGCCGTGAAGGGTGTTCATCCATGAAGGATTCTTCCGGTTCGGGAAACGCTTTAGCCGCCTCGCTGGGTGACAGGGTGCCGCCCATCATGAAGGTGCCCGGGTCAATGCGGACGAATTGCATGGTCACGCCACCACCCAGATCGATCATTATTGTCGGCGGCGGCTTCATGAGAAGGCTGCCCACGATGCCTGCAAGCACCACGAGCACGGCCGCCCCAACGAGCATGAATCCGCGGCGGGAAGGCCGCCCGATCGCCTCCAACGCTGCCGCGAGGGCTTTCGCGGACGGGTAGCGATCCGCGGGCGCCTTCTCCGTACATCGCGCGACAATCGCATCCCACTCCCTGGGCAGCCCTGGAACCGCTTGGCGAAGTGGTCTGGCGACGCCTCTTGGCAACTCACCGGCGAGCATCTCGTAGAGAATCAAGCCGAACGCATAGATGTCGGTCCGATGATCGACTTCTACCTGGCCTCCTTGGCGCTGCTCGGGTGACATGTAGTCGTACGTGCCGAGGACGCCCGAGGCGCGCTCGGAGCCGTGGGCCTCGGCCGGCCGGAGCGTCTCGGCAACGTCGAGTGAATCCAAGGCTCGATCCGCGGGCGTTGGGCCTAGCGTTCGCTGGTCGCCTAAGGACACGTCCATGGTACCGTGGACTCGGGACTGGATGAACTCATTCCCGAGCACCTTGGCCAAGCCGAAGTCTGTCAACATGGTGTCACCACTTTCGTCGACAAGGATGTTTGCAGGTTTGAGATCCCTGTGAACAACACCTCGCTCATGGGCGTACGAGAGCGCCTGCGTTATCTGAATGGCCCAGTGGAGGGCATGCGTCTCGGTGAGTCGACCGTCCGGCTGTGTCTTTAAATACTCGCGCAGATTCAGGCCCGTGCCGTCCGGCCCTGTAATGTAGTCCATGACCAGGAAATACACATCGCCATCCTGCCCGAGGTAATGCACCTGGACAATGTGCGGATGGCGGAGTTCAGCCATCACGCGGGCTTCATCATGGAATCGATGGACAAACCCCGCGTCGCTTACGAGCGTTTCCGGCAGGACCTTCAGGGCATATCGCTTGCGCAGGCGAACATGCTCCGCAAGATACACCTCGCCCTGTCCGCCGCGCCCGATGGGCTTGACGATGCGGTAATCACCGAACTGTTGACCAGTGTACTGGATCATTGTCCGCCGTCTGGTCCCGTCCTTGTTCAACGTGGGGCGACACGGATCCAGCGGTGTCATATTCACTGATCCTCGACCGCATGACGCCGTTGAGGGGCCGATCGAATCATGCCACCCCCGACACGTTCCCGCAAGGTGACGGGCCGAGGCCTGTTCACGCTCCGGGCCGTAACTTAATCGGTGGCAAGTTACATCCCCGAACGCGGTCGGGACTTCGGGACTGGCTTCTCTTGGAGTGACCGCATGGCAAGCCGCTTGGGGGCTGGACCTCCACTTCGTCGGAGCGCGCCCGTGATGGTCAATTGCTACTACAAGCTCTCCCCACGAGCTTAAAGTGAAGCTGTAGAAGACGGCGCCGAGCGGTCCTGAGCCGAGCTGCTTCGCGCACCAGGCGCAAGCCCATACAATGTCGGATGAGTGTGAGCACGATCCACGTGGGCGCCGACGCCGTCGCGGTGGGTGATCTCGGGACTCCCTGCCAGTTGGCACCGGGGAGCCTATTTCAGGCGTCCCGTGTTCGCACATGTCGTTGAAAGGCGCCGCCTAAACAGTGCAAAATGGTGTTGGAAAGATCGGCGTCTGACAAGGCTACGCTACTGTGGGGACGGGACCGAAGCTGTGGGACAGGCCGACGCGTTCGGCGGCTGCCTTGGTCACCGTAGTCGGAAGAGGTGGACGCGGTTCTTGAGTCGACGAGGAGACTTGCCGTGTTGACGTGTTCGGGTTGTGGAACGCCAGCGGAAAGCGACCACGCCCGCTTCTGCACCGAGTGTGGCGAGGCACTGGGCTCCTCTCAAGCTCAAGCCGGCGACCGAACCGACGTACCGAAGAGTAGGAGCGCGGTGCCGGCGTCGCACGTCGAGCGTGGACTCAGCGGTGGTGACACGCCGTCCGAGGCACATAGTCTGACGGCCCAGCCGGTCATGTTGGAGATCAACGATAATCATTTCTACATGGAGGAGTACGCTTGCGCGCTGGAATTCCGGCTATCGAGCCTGAGGGGAACCGTGAACGGCACCGTCGAGCTTTCCGTCGCCGGACCGTACCTGGGGCACATCAAGGATCGCCGCCTCACACTTTCCTCCGACGGCATCGCTCGAACGCTCGTGCAGTTTGTCCCTGACCTGGCGGGTGAACTCGTTGTCGATATCACGCTGTGTCTTGTCGTGGGGAGCGAGAAACAGGTGTGGACGGCGCAGCCGTTGCTCAAAGTGCTCGCGAAAAACGAAGACCCGACGAGCGTCGTCTTCGACTTCAGCCAGCATGCGGGCGGCAATATTGGCTATGGACTCAGCAACCGCAACGAGTTGCGCGAGGGTTTTGCGAAGGGCCTGATCAACAGCGCGAATGACTTGCTCAAGCAGGTGTATCCGGAGGCCTGGCGCCGCGTGCCGTTGACACCGGGAGACGTACTTCCAGAGCAGCGCCTCAGCGTAATCGCGGAGCTCGCCGATCGCGGACCGCGAATGACGAAGGCGTCGCTCGTGTTCCACAGCGACACGGCCGGCGAATGCAGGGTGTTGTTGCTCGGGGTACCCACCGTCCGCATGGGCCGCCAACGCCAGCAGAACGACATCGTCCTGCGGCGGTTCCCGCGGTCCGAAGAGAACGACCAGAAGACTCGGCAGATCAATCGGACGCACTTGGCCATTGCGCTGCGTCGAGACGGGCTGTACCTCATCGACTTCGGGACAGCTAACGGCACGCGCGCGGGCGGACGTACTGTGAGGGGTGAGTTGAAGCTGCCGTTGGCCGGACCATCGGACGTGGATGTTGCTGGGGCGCTGCAGCTGAGAGTAACACCCTTTCACGATGTCTGTGGCCACAAGGCCATCAACGCCGGAGGATGCCAACGACTGGGTCCATCCGATGAGCTGTGGGAGACTGCCGAACACCTGGGTGTGCGCTCCGTTCTTGTTGAGCGCGTCGATAACCTATCGCGTGAAGAAAGTTACGTGGTAGTATTCCGCTGGGCGACCTGCGGCTCCGGCCCGGACAGCGAGGTGCGGTTGCCCTACGGGGGGTTGGAACGCTCGCACCTGCGGATCCTGCGACTCGGCGGACACCTCTGGGTGGAGAGTCTGGTCGAGCAGGACCGCCTCGCCGTGAACGGCATTCCGGTCGGGTCCGGCAGTGCGTTCCCGATGTTGCGCGGGCTGCTCTGCCGGTGTGGCGAACTCGAAGGGGCCATTGAGGACTTCAAGCAGTGTGGGCTAGTGCAGCTGGCCGGTGATGACGAGACCGGCCCAGGGACTCCAGGGTGGTGATGTTGCGATTCGTCTTGCCGTGAACGCCGGACCGCTCGCCGCGCCAAGGTACCCCGCCCCACTGTAGATGGGTAGAGAGAACGAAGGAGCGCAGAAGATGAACAACAAGACATGTGTCCTGTCGATTGCGATCTCGCTGGGCTGGGCGGTGTGTCTCGTGGGCTGCCGATCCCCCGATCGGCGATACGAGCGGGCTGATCATCCCTTGCCCCGCACCGGACCGGTCAAACCGGGACCAGAGGTCGAGCCTGCCCCGCCGCCTCGCGGGATTGAGCACGCGAACACGGACCCTCGCGTCGTCAAGCCTGCGAACGTGCCGTTGCGACCACGACTGAGCGTCGAGGAGAAGCACGATGTCATTCGGACCGCACTCTTGGACCTACAGCGTGCAGTGGTGAACAGCGATGAGCACATGGTGCTGCCGAGCGGAGATCAAGGCTCGGACGTTGTGAAGGATCGCCTCAGCACGAGGCTCGAGGAGCTTGGCTTCAACGTGCTAGCGGCTGCTGGAGACCTGCCTTACACACCGTCCGGGGAGCAGTTGGATCAGTTCCGCAAAGCGAACGAGTGCAATCTTGCGTTCCTTTTGAAGGGCTCGGCCAAGGAAGCGGACCGTTTCGGCAGCTTCCATATTTACCGCGGTGAGGTCAAGGGTAAGGTTCTGAACCTGACCACGCACCAGGAGATCGCCTCGAAGACGATCCGCCGGAAAGGGCGGCGGGCGCTGGACGAGCGCGAGGCAGCTCGTGACGCCCTGGCGCTGGCGGCGGCCGATGTGGCCACATATCTGACCGACGAGGTGGCCCGGAAGTGGGAGGTGACGAGTCTGGTGCGGACCCGATTGGTGATTACGGACCTCGACCACGCATCGCGCGTCGACGACGTCCGCGTCGGCCTCCAGCGTCAGGCGGGCATATACTACGTCTCGCTTGAGAACTGGGATGACCAGACGGAGACAGCGGTGTTTGAAGTGCTGAGCCGGTTCGATGTGCGAGAGTACCTGATGGCCTACGTCGACGAGCTCCGGATAGGCAGGATACGGGTTGAACGCGTCGAGCAGCACGGCCAAGTAATCAGGGCCGACCAGGATGTGATCGATTAGGGCAGTCCAACGGCCGAGCGGCCTCTGGCTCAATGAAGGGAACCGCGATGAAATGGAAACACTCAACTAGGCGACGGTTGGCATGCATCGCTACGGTCGTTGCACTGGCCACCGTCGCCCGCGGCGCAGATGCGAGCGAAGAAGAGACGCTTCGGCGCGCGACGGACCAGGTGATCGAGGCGATTGGCGAAAACCTGGGCAGCGTTTCGTCCGACTCGATCAAGCACGTCGCGGTGATTCCGCTACGAGGTGACGTGGACGGTTACGCTACGGACGTACTCCAGAGCACCGTGACGCGAACGAAGCTCGCACTGTTCACCCGGAGCGAAGCTACGTGGAATGAGTTACTCAGGGAGATTGAGTGGGGCGTCCATCGCGAAGACACTATGAATCCGGAGACAGTCCAGAAATTCGGGAGAATTGAGGGCGTTGATGCCATTCTCTACGGGCGAATCTGGGATCGTGGCGTGAATCTCTGGAGTATTCTGGGGCGTGTCAAGATGTCCGTGCATCTGGCGGAAGTTGAAACGGGGCAGATCGTCTGGAGCAGTGGTCCCGTCGAGGGTTTCGCATACATGCACTGGAGCGATGCGGCCGTCCATTTCTGGCGATATCCACTGCTGCTTCTTGCGGTACTCCTCATGTTGATGATCCTGGCACTGGTTGTGCGAAGACTCAGGAAAGCGTATCGGCCGCTTCCGTCAGTTCGGGCTGACTAAGGAGAGGATGCCATGGGTATGTTCACCGTCAAATGCATAAACCCGGATTGCGGTCACCGTGTCCGCAAGGGTGCCAAGTTCTGTCCGAAGTGCGGGACGGGTGCGTCCAAGGGCACGATTGTCTGTGGGAGCTGTGGGAAGGACGTGCGCGCGAACTCCAAGTTCTGCTGGAACTGTGGTGCGGAACTCGCTGTGGCCGCCAAGCCGAGGTTCGATCACGATCGCTGGGCGCGGCAACCCGGGGACTTCGCCATCCGTGTCGACGTTGATGACATCAAGGGTTGGCTCTTGAAGCCGCTTGTCGTCGAACATGGAACCAAGGCGCTCGTCTTTCAGGCGGGTCGGTTCGTCGGAGAGGTGGAAGACGGGCGATATGATCTCGGGGGCTTCATGCGACAACTGACCGGTTTTCTCGCTGATCAGCCGGCCAGCATCGTATTGCTGGATGCGGGCGACGTGACGCTCGACCTGGAAAACGGCGGGCTCTGGACGGCTGATCGCTTCGACGTCGGTGCGTCATCGCGCCTGGTCGTTCGCGTGCAGGATCCAGACGCGATGTTCGTGAATCTGATCAAAGGGCGCGGACGCGTGTCACTGGATGATCTCGAATGCATGTTTGCCGACGAGGTCCAGATGTTGCTCGAAGCCATCGTCTCGAAGTACAGCGGCGACCGGCTATTCCCAGCCGCCGAGGCTCGCAATGAGATCGAGACGCAGCTTCGAGAGCACCTGGGCAAGACGTTCGCACGAGTCGGGATCGGTCTGGCCCAGCTGCGCTTCATCGATTTCTCGGGAGAAAAGTACGAAGCGCTCCGCCAGCAGCAAGGCGATCTGCAAGTCGGCGAGAGGAAAGCCGATCTGACTACTCAGCGGGCAGCACTCAATCAGCGTCTGCGGGCAACACTCACTCAGGACAAGATGGACGCATTCAAGAACGAGAAAGACCTCGAGGAGTTTATCCGTCAGACGGAGCACGAAATAGGCCTGAAGGAAGTCATTCGCGGTGACGAGATGCAGCGCCTCAAAGAACGCTTCCATTTCGAGCGGGACCGCGAGGGCGTCCTGCGGCGGATCGAGGTTGAAGGTATCCAGAATGACCACGTGCGCGACGAGGCGTGGAAGCAGCTGATTGCCGAGGAGCGCGAACGTGAGGAGCGTCATCGGCGCGCACTCGAACGCCAAAAGACAACTCAAGACGAAGAGATGCGTCAAGCGAGAAACGGGCTCGATCTACTCAGGCAAACGAAGGATATCGAGCACGAGGAGGACCGGCGCAAGGTCGAGCTCGAGGCGCAGGCGCTCGAGCAGCGGAGCAAGGCGACCGCCGAAGCGCTGATCTCGATTGTAGACGGTCCTGCTGCGCAGCACATCGTGCAGTTGGAGAAGCTCCGTCGGCAAGAAAACATGACGCCGGAGCAGATTCTTGCGCTCACCGCCGAAACGTCTCCCGAGGCGGCTCGCGCCCTGGCCAAGAGATATGAAGCGGAAGGTCAGCTCTCCGAGAAGATGCGTGCCCAAGTCGAGAGCCAAATGGCCGAGCAGCGCGGGATTTCCCGGGAGCATGCCGATCGCATGGAACGTGTAATGCAGACGGCCCTGGAGCAGATGGGCGGAGTCGCGTCCGCACGGGCAAGACCGGTTGAGTCGAGGCAGACCATAATGACCCCGGCCGGTGTCGGCGCTCCCATAGTGGTCAACCCGCAGTCGAGTCAGGCGGGCAAGTCCTGCAACCACTGTGACACAGCACTGGAACCGGGCGGACAGTTTTGCCCCGCGTGTGGTAAAAAGCAGTAGGCTGCGGGAGAGCTGCTGGTAGCGGCACGTTCGGTCGAGGAGCGTCGAAGCCTCTGGGTCGAGGAAGCGGTATCGGATCACCTGGCGGATGACTTCCGCCGTTCGCCGGTAATGGGTCTTCGGCCCACGTTTCTGGCTTTGGAGTGTGTCCTGGTCCAGCGATTTTTGCGCCGTTCAAGATCGGACATAATGCCTTGCTGCGTAAGCGGTTATGATAGCCTTCGGCAATCCCTGGAGGCAATATGGCCAAGCAAGCAGATCCGGTCAGAATCCGTCTACCCCGAGGTTGGCCGCAATCTGTGAAATCGGCCATGCTGCGCGTAATCTCTTTGGCCCAATTCAGCATGGCTTACACCCGCGGTTGGGCGGTCAACAGCCCGGTCGCTCGTTTGCGGCTGAAGACTGAGAATGATCAGCTGAAGCAAGATCTTGCGCTTCTCAAGGAAGAGATCCGCATCAAGGATGCTCGAATGAATCGAATCGATCCGCACAAGCGGCCACATTACGCGCCGACTGAGCGGCTGTCCATACTTGAGCTGCGAGCTGCGCGGGCTTGGTCCGTGCGACAGACGGCCCAGGCGTTTCAGGTTACGGCGGCCACGATCGCATCTTGGATCAAACGCGTTGACGACCAAGGACTCAATGCCCTCGTGCAGATCCGTGAGCCTGTCAACAAGCTTCCAGGGTTTGTGCGTTACGCTGTCCAGCGGCTTAAGACGCTTTGCCCAACACTGGGCAAGGTCAAGATCGCCGATATGCTGTGTCGGGCAGGCCTGCATCTCGGTGCTACGACCGTTAGGCGGATTCTAAAAGAACCGCCGCATCCCAAGCCATCCGTAGCAGCCGTAGCGAGCGACCGCGTGGTTACTGCGAAACGGCCGAACCACGTCTGGCACATTGATTTGACCACTGTGCCCACGGCAGGTGGCTTCTGGGCATCTTGGTTGCCATTTGCGCTACCGCAGTGCTGGCCGTTCTGTTGGTGGTTGGCCGTGGTAATTGATCACTGCTCGCGACGCGCGATTGCCTTCGCAGTTTTTCCAAAGCGACCGAATTCGCTCGGGGTGCGCACCTTTCTTGGCATGACGATGGCTCGGCTCAACACGATTCCGAAGTATCTGATCTGCGACAAGGACAGTATTTTCTGGTGCGAAGCCTTTGAACGTTGGTGCCAACGCAAGGGAATCCGTCCGCGGTACGGCGCGGTTGGGAAACACGGGAGCATCGCCGTGGTTGAACGCTTCATTCGGACCATGAAGGACGAAGCCACGCGCAGGATTCGGATTCTACAGCGCCGAGCACGTTTTCGCGCGCAGATCGATTCCTTCTTCGTGTGGTACAACGAACATCGCCCTCACGCGACGCTTGAGGGCGAGACGCCGAATGAGGTCTACTTCCGCTTGCGACCGGCTAATCACCGACCGCGCATTGAACCACGCAAACGATGGCCTCGAAGCGCGCCGTGTGCAGCACCTCAAACGCTCATTGCCGGACAGCCGGGCGATCGATTTACACTTCAGATCGACTTTCAGAACGGCAAGCGTCATCTCCCGATCGTCTCGCTGAAACGCGCGGCGTAGGCGGCCGGCGTTCACGTTTGGCTTGTCGACGAGTTCGATTCGGGATTTCCGGCCGATCCTCTTCTTGAAGGTAATTCAAGCCTCGATCTATAGTGATTCGCCGCCGGAGGCGCAAAGAAATGCCTCGAAGGCGCCGGCGCAAATATCGGTGGCACAGCACACCTACTCAGGATCCTCAGCCAAGCAATTTAGATGCAATTGTCCTGCCCGGAGGTCATCCAGACAGCGGATCGCTGCCTCTCCGGTTGCATCCAGCGTAACGGTCCGACTTGTCTCGCCCTTGGGAATCAGCTCAACCCACAGCGCTTCGCTTGGGATCGCTGAATGTACACGATCCGCCCATTCGACGACAACGACGGTGTCAGGTTGCAGCAGCTCGTCAAACCCCAGGGCAATCAGTTCCGCAGCACCTGCCAGACGGTAGACATCCACGTGATAGAGGCAAAACCTGCCGGGATACTCATGAACTAATGTAAAAGTCGGGCTGGTGACTTTGCGAACGTCATCAACCGCGTTGCCGGCCGCTATCCCCTTGACCAACTGTGTTTTGCCTGCGCCGAGCGAGCCGACAAGCCCCACCACCAGCCCACCTACCAGCGAACGCCCCAGTGCCTCCCCAAGCGCAAACGTCGCTTGCGCCGATGTCGTCTCCCAAGTCTTCCGCTCTCGGGCCTGCGTCAATGCACCCAACCTTTGGGTTCAAGCGGCTCGACCCGCCCGTCCGTTCGTCTGATTATTAGACCGGCCTCAGTCACCTGGCCGATCGCACATAATCTAACGCCCGGCTGCCCCAGGTCCCCGGCTACCGCCGCCAGCAACTCGAAATCCTCACCATCACCCAGCGCGTGTTCGAGCGGTGGTCTGCCATCCTCCGCGGCGGCTTTTCTAGCATCGTCGCTGATCACGGCTTCGAGTTGATGTTCATCTAAAGTAGCGCCCACGTGTGACGCCTCGCACATCCGCCACAGATCAAGCCCCAGGCCGTCACTGATGTCAATCATCGCATGCAACCGATCTCCAAGTTGATCCGCCAACCCTCGCGCTTCGTGGACGCGCGGCGTGAAGGCAAGATGGCGGCCCAGCAAGCTGCCGCCTAGTGGCCCGGTCACATAGAGGGTATCACCTGCCTTGGCACCTGATCGGGTAACCGGTTCGATTCCGTCGTACGGGGTAGCCGCGATAGCCACATCGATCGCCAGGGGATGATCCCAACGGGTCGTATCACCACCGACAATCGCGACCTGATACTCCTCCGCCATGGCGAGCATCCCGCCATACAACTCCTGGGCATCAGCCATCCCACGCTCTCCCGACAGCGCCACGGACACCGTTGCCACCAAAGGCTGCACTGCCATCGCAGCACAATCGCTAAGAGCGCATGCTATTGCCTTACGTCCGATCTGCCGGAAGGCATGTCGGTTGGTGTCAAAGTGGATGCCATCAAGGAGCATGTCCGACGAGATCAGCAGGCGTCCCGGGGGCGACTCCATAACAGCCATATCGTCCCCAATACCGAGCCGCACTGCAGGATGCTCGCCCTGTTGTGCCCGCAGCCATTCAACTAACTCTAGTTCACTGCCAAGCATGGTTTCTTGATCTTAGCATGATTGAGCCGGCGTCGCAGAGATGGTGGACAAGGATCGCTCCCGCTTGATGACCGACGACCTCAAGCCATACCGCGCAATCGGTCGGGGATTCCGAGGTGGTCACCAATGGGTACAGCACAATATCCAGTCTGAGAGCGACGGAAGGCGAAGGCGAGGAAAGCCAAGAAGACCAAGAAGTAGCCCGCTCAGCTCCGCTATCCCTATGTTCTACATGTTGGGGCCTAGTTTGTTAAGTGCATAATTCCGGACAGGTACGCTAACCTTCGCGTTCGGCGTGGTTTACGTAACTTCGGGGCGACTGGATTCGAACCAGCGACCTCAGCGTCCCGAACGCTGCGCTCTAAACCAGGCTGAGCTACGCCCCGGCCTTTGTCTGTGACAAGGTTACCCGCATGGGCCATTCAATGCAAATGATCAGATGCAATCGATGTTGCCGACCTCCGGCATCTCTGGCCGTACGTCCAGTGGCGCTTCTGGCGTGGTCCCGGGGCCACTTGAGCCCGCTCATAATGGACTCTGTTAGCCCCGAATTATATGGCGAACCGGTCGGAGAAAGGTGCAGGAGCCGGAGTGTTCGCGGGGTCACCGCTGTAAGCTTGCGATGACGAACGCCCAAGATCTGGCCAAGCAGCTCGACACCCAATAGCCGCGCGGGCTTTCATGATCTGAGTAACTCCAGGATCTGCACTGTATTCAACGCTGCGCCTTTGCGGAGGTGGTCGCCGGAGGCGAAGAGTTCGATGCCGCGGCCATCGGGTTGGCTGACGTCCTGGCGGATGCGGCCGATGAGAACGTTGTCGCGGCCGGTGGCGTCGACCGGCATGGGGAACCGGCCGGCTTCGACGTCGTCGACCACTTCTATGCCCGGGGCGCTTGAGAGAATCTCGCGGACCTCATCGGGCGTGATTGGCCGCTCGAATGTCAAATTGATCGACTGGCTATGGGCCCGTAGAACGGGCACCCGGACGCACGTAGCCGTGATCGCCAGGGATGGTTCGTGGAAGATCTTCCGCGTCTCGGCGATCATCTGACGCTCTTCAGCGTTGTACCCGTCCGAGCCTGTCGGCGTCTCATGTGAGAACAGATTGAAGGCGATTGGATGTGGGAACACGCGGGGCACCACATCCCGACCGGCAAGGTAATCCGCTGCCTGTGTTCGCAGCTCCTCCATCGCAGCCGTGCCCGCACCGCTGGCCGCTTGATAAGTGCTGACCACTACCCGCTTGACCGGGTTTGCGCGGTGCAGCGGCCAGATGGGCAGGTTCAAGATGACGGTCGAGCAATTGGGACTGGCGATTATCCCATTGTGGTCCGTAATATCGCCCGGGTTTATCTCCGGAATGACCAGGGGCACATCCGGGTCCAAGCGGAAGGCAGCGGAATTATCGATGACGACGGCCCCGACGCCGACAGCGAACGGGGCCCATTCCCTGCTGCGCTCGTTGCCGGCGCAGAAGAACGCGAAATCGACGCCGTCAAAGCTGCTGTCGGTAAGCTCTTGGACCTCGACGGTGCTGTGTCCGACGGCGATCTGCTTCCCCACGCCGCGTCTTGAGGCGAAAAGCGACAGCTTGCCAACCTGCAGCAGCTTACGCTCTGGAATGAGCGCACAGATCTCTCGTCCGACCGCCCCTGTGGCACCTACGATGGCCAAATGTCGTGCCATAGATCTGAAAAGCCGTTTCGTACTACTCCCACCTTGCTAACGAGCAGAAACGTAATGCAGCCGCAATAGCCCGTCAATTGTCGGACTCCATCCGGCAGGTCGGCTTTGCCTAGCTTCCTGGGCGCGACTGTTCGCCAGCCTGCGAAAAGCCACTTGAATCGGTTCATTGACGTTGCTAGACTCCTCTCTCTCGACGCGAGCAGGAGCCACGGCGCGGAGCGTTGAACGTGCCTATTCTCACCGGAGACTTGGCGGCGTTTTCGCTGCAGAGTCCCGATGGTCCCTTGGAACTCCCGATGGCAGGCAAAAAGCGGGATCGACCGTCCTGGATTCGGTTTTCCGGTGTGGGGGTCGAGTTTGCATTGGTCATAGGCGGGTTCGCAGCCGTTGGCTATTGGATCGACCTGCACTACGGATGCGGACCGTGGGGCCTTGTGATCGGCGCGGCTCTGGGGCTGATCGGCGGAACGTATAACCTGGTTCGGGAGTCGTTGACGGCTTTCCAACCGCGGGAACCACCGGATCGGCGCGAGGACAAGGGTCAACGGCACGAGCCATGATGATCATTAGCGGGCGGCTGTTGCGTTCATACGCTGCGCTCGTAGGAGTAGCCTCGGCATCGGCCGCCGGCGTTGCCTGCCTTGGTTATTGGCCGACCGTCCGGTTTGCAGGTGAGGACACCGTAGGGTCGATGCTGGTCGGGTGCGGTGTCAGTTGGCTGGCCAGTTGCATCGGGGCGATTCCGTTGGCACGGGCGCTGTCGGAGCGGTCGGCACTGACGGTCTCGGTAATCCTGGCCTCCACAGCGCTCAGGTTCGTTACGGTTCTGTTGTTGGTCGCGCCGCTGGCGCTGAGCGGGTGGGTGGATCGCACTGTACTGGTGTTGTGGGTAGCCGTTAGTTACATGGTATTACTCATGGTAGATACCGCGTTTGCGGTCCATGGTATTAAGCGTCTCATCGAGAATGACTCGTAGATGGAAGGTATGTTATTAGCTGCCACAAGTCCACTGGACCACGTGTACCAGTGGACGTACCAGAGGATTGGCATCGGTGCTGGAGATAGCGTCTTTACGCCGGGCGGGCAGATCACTCTGGTGTCCAATCACATCGTCATGCAGATCATCGCGGTGCTTCTGTTGGTGCTGCTGATACCGAGCTTTGCCCGGATGCGCCTCACCGGTGACACGGTGAGGGACCTGACCCCCCGTGGTTTTGGGAACTTTATCGAGTCGATTTGCGCGTACTTTCGCGAGCACGTGGCCCGCCCGGTCCTGAATGAGCACACGGATCGGTTCATCCCTTATATTTGGACGGCATTTTTCTACATCCTGTTCGTCAACCTTCTGGGGTTGCTGCCGCTCGAACCCGTCACGCGCGGACTTGTCAGGAGCGTATATCCCGACGCCCACCACGGTGTCGGGGGTGCGGCGACGGGCAATATCTGGGTCACCGGCACCCTTGCAGCCTGCACGCTCTGTATGATCATCTTCAACGGCTTCCGCTATAACGGATTCGCCTATGTGAAGCACTTTTTCCAGGGGCCCATTTTCATTGCCCCGCTGATCGCTCTTTTGGAAATCGTCGGACTCGTAGCTAAGTGCTTCGCCCTAACCGTCCGTTTGTTTGCCAACATGGTGGCGGGGCACGTACTTCTGGCCGTGCTCATGAGCTTCATCAGTTTGTGCTATGTGGGCTTTGGTGCCGTCGCCGCGACCGGCGTCGGGATCATTGTGGTGCTGGCCAGCGTTGCCTTTAACATGCTGGAGATATTTGTTGCGTTCCTGCAGGCGTTTATCTTCGCGTTCCTGACGACCCTGTTCATCGCCCAAGCCGTGGTGATCCACCACGACCACGACGAAGCCCCTGAGCGGGGATCTGAGGGACCCGCGGCCGTTCCGCAGTAGGTGCCGTACCGTTGCGAGGGAACGACGAAAAGCCTTCCGATGTTTGGCGACTTCGGTGGAAGGACTTTGTGGAAGATCATACGTCGCCATGCCCGGACAGTGGTGGGACACTCGGGTCGTGAGGCGTGACTGCGATGGCGATTGCAACCAGCCGCTCTCTCCCACAAAGCGGCCACAGCGAAAGGGATTGTCGACGATGAGTAAGAAACTCGCAAAGGTAGCATTGGTTTTGATGCTTGTTGGCAGCGCACTGGTTATAGCCGCTCCCGCGCTGGCTCAAGAACAAGAAGAAGGCGAGGCGTCGGTGGCTGCCAAAGGCAGCTTTTTTCCAGGGAAGACGGCCGCCAATCTTGGTGGCGCTATCGGCGCCGGTTTGGTTGTGATGGGAGGTGCCGCGGGAATCGGGCGGATCGGCGGCAGCGCCGTCGAGTCGATGGCCCGTCAGCCCGAGGCATCCGGCAGTATCAACATAGCCATGATCATCACCGCCGCGATGATCGAGGGAGCGACGCTGTTTGCCGTTCTGGGCTGCTTCATAGCGTCTGTCAAGTAAGGAAGCGCACCTGCCGACCGCGACGTTTTGGTGGAAATGTGACTAGGCATCGTCAGTGGCCGTTTATGCCTCGGGGACAGACGGAACGATGAGACTAGACCGAACAAGAAGACTTCTTGGTGCGGCATTGGGTATATTGCTGCTGACAGTGTCCCAGGCTTCCGCAGCCGAGAACGGCGAACACCCCACGCTCTTTACGGGGGACCTGGGTAACATCATCTGGAGCTTGCTGACCTTCGTCGTCGTCCTGGCGGTCTTGGGCAAATTTGCCTGGGGACCAATCCTGCGCGCCCTGCAAAAACGTGAGGACTTCATCCGGAACTCACTTGACCAGGCTAAAAAGGATCGCCAGGACGCCCAGGCACGCCTGGGGGAATATACTGAGAAGCTCGACGCCGCCCGGGCCGAAGGGACAGCCATCGTGCAGGAAGCCCGTCGCGGCGCCGAGGAGGTCAAGCGAAAGATCGAGGAAGATGCCCGGGCCGAGGGAGCCGCCATGGTCGAGCGGGCCAAACGCGAAATCGGCGTGGCTACCGACACGGCCATAAAGGAGCTGTATTCGGTTACCGCCAGACTGTCGACCGACGTGGCCTCACGCATCATCCGCAAGGAGCTGGACCCCAAAGAACACCAGCGCCTGATCGCCGAGTCGATCGAAGAACTGCAAATGCTGAGTCATAACGGACGGGATAAGAACTGACCATGCCGGGCACCTCCGATCAGGAATCGGCCGTCGCACGGGTATATGCAACCGCGATGCTGGACCTGGCGCAATCCCGCGACCAGGTCGACTTGTTGCTGAGTGAACTGCTCGACTTTGCAGCCTGGGTCGAGAAGGAGGCAGATTTTGAGACGTTCCTGTCGACCCCGATGGTTGACGTGGAGACCCGACGAAAGACTCTCGAAAAACTGTTTCGAGGCAAGTACAGTGATCTCTTCGTCGACTCGCTTCAGGTGTTGAATCGGAAGGATCGCCTCGGTCTCGTTCGGACGGTGGCCGAGGCGTACCGGCTGGCGCATGAGGCGTTGCATGGACGCGTCGAAGTTCATGTGACCACCGCCGCACCGCTGACGGATGAACTTCGTGCGAAGCTCAAGGATGTTGTTGATGAACACACCGGCAAGGAAGCGGTTTTGGTTGAGGCAGTCGACGAATCGTTGATCGGCGGTCTTGTCGTTCAAATCGGCGATCAGAAATTCGACGCCAGCGTCGCCACGAAGCTTACGGCGCTCGCCGGCACGTTGCTCGAGCGGGCCTCGCGCGAGATCCGCGGCGACAGGGTGTTTGTGGAGCGGAAAACGTAGAGGCCGGAAGTTGAAATCATGAAATTCAAAGTCGACGAAATCTCTTCGGTCATATCCGAGGAGATTCAGCAGTATCGGGGTAAGGCGGATGTCGCCGAGGTCGGGAACGTCCTGGAGGTCGGTGATGGAATCGCCCGGGTCTACGGTCTGACCAACGCCATGGCCGACGAACAGGTCGAGTTCCAAAACGGCGCCATGGGGCAGGTGTTCAACCTTGAAGAAAACTCCGTCGGCGTCGTCATTCTCGGCGATTACCTGGGCATCAAAGAAGGCGATGAGGTTCGGCGCACCGGTCAGCTCCTCAGCATACCCTGCGGAGACAATCTAGTGGGGCGCGTGGTCGACCCGCTGGGCCGACCGCTTGATGGCATGGGCATCGTGGAAACACCCCAGCGCCGTCCGCTGGAGTTCAAAGCCCCGGGCATCGTCCTGCGACAGCCGGTCAACGAGCCGCTTCAGACCGGGATCAAAGCCATTGACAGCATGATCCCGATCGGTCGCGGCCAGCGCGAACTCATCATCGGCGACCGCAAGACCGGCAAGACCGCCATCGCCATCGATACAATCATCAATCAGAAAGGCGGTGACGTAATCTGCGTCTATGTGGCTGTCGGCCAAAAGGAGTCAACCGTCGTCGGCGTCATCGAGAAGCTGCGCGAGCAGGGGGCCATGGATTACACCATCGTGGTAAACGCGTCGGCTGCCGACCCTGCGCCGCTCCAGTACATCGCCCCCTACGCAGGTGCCGCTATGGCGGAGTATTTCATGTACAACCACGGGCGGCACACGTTGTGCATCTATGACGACCTGACCAAGCAGGCCCATGCCTATCGCCAGTTGTCGTTGTTGCTTCGCCGTCCGCCGGGTCGGGAGGCCTATCCCGGTGACGTGTTCTATCTGCATTCCAGACTCCTCGAGCGAAGCTGCAAGCTTCACGACGAGTACGCCATTGTGCCCAAGGACACGCCGGAGGACTGCCGGGATCGTGCTGTTGTGGTCAAACACCCTGAGGGACTAAAGGCTGCTCAGGAACACAGGCCGGACGACATCCACAGTCTGTACCACCGACCAGCCGGGCTGAAGCGGGCCAATGCATGGTTCGAATCGCTGCCGGATAAGGATAACTACCGCGTCCACCGCTTTCCCGACAGCGGCGGATCACTCACCGCTTTGCCGATCATCGAGACGTTGGAAGGTGAGGTGGCCGCCTACATTCCAACCAACGTGATCTCCATCACCGACGGGCAGATTTACCTGGAGCCCGATTTGTTCTTCGCCGGCGTCCGCCCGGCGGTCAACGTGGGCATCAGCGTCTCACGCGTCGGCGGCAACGCACAGCGAAAGGCGATGAAGAAGATCTCCGGGTCATTGCGTCTCGACCTGGCTGCGTACCGTGAGCTGGAAGCGTTTGCCCAGCTCGGTACCGAGCTTGACACCGCCACCCAGCGACAGCTCCATCGTGGTCAGCGAATGGTCGAACTGCTCAAACAGCCGCAGTACGCTCCTTACGCCTTTGAAGACCAAGTGGTCAGCATCTTCGCCGGGACGCAGGGTCACCTGGACGATCTGGCGATCAATCAAGTGCTCCCGTTCGAAAAGGCCTTGCTCCGACACGTGCATGACGAGTTTCCCGAAGTCCTGAAGGAACTCGTCGAAACGGGCGAGCTGTCCGACGAGTCGGCGAAGCGGCTCACCAAGATCATCACCGACTTCAAGGTCCAGTTTAGGGAGAAGAACAAGTGACCGGGGTCCTGCGCGGGGCGGGCTTAAAGGGTTGAATAGCACCGGATAGCGACATGGCCAACAGACGGATCATCGTCAAACGCCGCAAGTCGGTTCGCAACATCCGCAAAATAACGCGGACCATGCGACTGATTGCTACCGCACGCTTCCAGGCAGCGCTCAACCGCGCGACGGCCAGCAAACCCTATACCGAGAAGCTGGCTGAGCTGGTGGCCGACCTTTCAGGCGCTACCGAGAGCATTGATCATCCACTGATGCAAACCCACGAAGATGTCAAACGGTCGGCGCTGGTGGTTATCACCAGCAACCGGGGCCTGTGCGGCGGGTACAACGCCAATGTCCTCCGCAGCGCGGTGCCTCATCTCGATGAACTAAGCTCCCGCGGCGTCGAAAGCGACGTGCAGATGGTGGGCAAAAAGGGGATCTCCTACTTCCGGTTCCTCCGTCGTCCCATGGTCGAGCAGAGCACGCACATCGGCGACCGCCCACGGTTCGATGATGTAGAGCCGATCGCCAATGGCCTGATGGACCGGTTCGTAAAGGGTGAGATCGCCTCCGCATACGTTGCCTATATGAAGTTTCTTTCCGTAGGGAAGCAACGCCCGGTGGTGATGCCGCTGCTTCCGCTGACCCAGGATACTCTGGGTGAGGACGAGGAAGCGCCCCCCCGGAGGCATGTGGAGTTCGAGTTTTCGCCTCAGCCGATGGCACTGCTCGATGAGCTGCTCCCTGCTGCGACCAGAGTGCGACTGTTTCAGTGCTTTATAGACGCTGCGGTCAGCGAGCAGACCGCGCGGATGGTGGCGATGAAGGCGGCCACAGACGCAGCTTCGGACATGATCACGACGTTGACCCGACAATACAACCGTGCCCGACAGACGCAGATTACAATGGAGCTGCTGGACATTATTGGAGGAGTAAACGCGCTGGCGTAGCGAATGCGGAATGGTGAATTGTGAATGGTGAATTGTGAATGGTGAATGATGAATGTCCGCTCGCGTTCGCGACATAACCGAGCGCTCGTTCCAGTTTGCCACCCGAATCGTCCGGTTGGTGAATTCTCTGCCTCGCACGGTTGCGGGCGGCGTTATCGCCAGGCAGGTAATGCGGGCCGGGACCAGCGTCGGAGCCAACGTGGAGGAGGCGCAGGCGGCCTCCTCGAAGAAGGAGTTCGCGCGCCGGATGGAGATCGCGCAATCCGAGGCTCGCGAAGTCCTATACTGGTTGCGTATTGTGGCGGAGTGTGGACTGGTTCCGAAAAGCCGCGTGGCAGACCTATTGCGAGAGGCCGACGAGTTGGTGCGCATCATTACGACAATAGCGAAGCGTTCCCGCGGTCGGTAGTGCGCTTTGGGGGTCTGTTTTCCGCATTCCGCATTCACCATTCCGCATTCTGTGCAATGGAAGGTTGAGGCATGGCAGACGAGAATTTCGGCAAGGTCATTCAGGTCATCGGTTCCACGCTCGACGCGGCGTTTCCGGAAGATCGGATGCCCAAGATATATAATGCCCTAAGGGCCGAAGTCGAGCGGCCCGTGCGCGGCTTCACCGTCAAGGAAACCCTGTGGTGCGAGGTGGCCCAGCACCTCGGCGGTGGGCGTGTCCGCGCCGTGGCACTCGGCTCGACGAACGGCCTGCAGCGGGGCGTGAGAATCCTAGACACCGGGCAGCCGATCACCGTCCCCGTGGGCCACGAGACCCTGGGCCGTGTCTTCAACCTCGTCGGCGAGACCATCGACGGGCGGGGCGACTTCGACGTCAAAGAGACACGCCCGATTCATCACGAACCGCCCGAGCTCGCGGACCTGACCCACAAGACCGAGCTTTTCGAGACCGGTATTAAGGTGATCGATCTGCTCTGCCCGCTGGTCCGCGGCGGTAAGGCCGGGCTGTTCGGCGGCGCCGGTGTGGGCAAGACGGTCATCATTCAGGAACTCATCGCCCGACTGGCCCGCTTCCACAGCGGCTTCTCCTGCTTCGCGGGCGTCGGTGAGCGTACCCGCGAGGGTAACGACCTGTGGCTGGAAATGCAGGAGGCCAAAATCGGCGATACCGGAAAGAGCGTCATTGACCAGACGGTCATGGTATTTGGTCAGATGAATGAGCCGCCCGGTGCCCGTCTTCGTGTCGGCCTGTCTGCACTGACCATGGCCGAATACTTCCGCGATCAGACCGGCGCCGACACGCTGCTGTTCATCGACAACATCTTTCGTTTCTCGCAAGCCGGCGCGGAGGTCTCAGCCCTGCTGGGGCGCATGCCATCGGCCGTGGGATACCAGCCGACGCTCAGCACCGAGATGGGCGCATTGCAGGAGCGCATCACCTCGACGATCCAAGGTGCAGTCACCAGCATCCAGGCCATATACGTCCCCGCCGACGACTACACCGACCCGGCGCCCGCCGCGGCGTTTACGCACTTGGATAGCACCGTCAACCTGGAGCGCGGCATCTCAGAGAAAGGCATTTACCCCGCTGTCGACCCGCTGGCCTCAAGCAGCCGACTGGTTGCCCCCGAGCACATCGGCGAGCGTCACTACCGCGTCGCCCGTCGCGTGCAACAGATTCTTCAGCGATACAAGGACTTGCAGGATATCATCGCCATTTTGGGTGTCGACGAACTGAGTGAGGAAGACAAAGTCGTTGTAGCCCGGGCTCGCAAGATCGAGCGTTTCCTTTCGCAATCCTTCTTCGTCGCCGAACAGTTCATCGGTATCCCCGGTAACCACACCCCGCGCGAAGAGACCATTCGCTCGTTCGACGAGTTGTGCGAAGGCAAATGGGATCACTTGCCTGAACCGGCGTTCATGTACGTCGGCAAGATCGAGGAAGCCGCTGAAAAGGCCGAGAAGCTGGCGAAGGAATAGAAACGTCGAAACGTCTAAACGTCGAAATGCGGAAAGACGGATCTCGGTGCCGTAACTTGCCTACTGCTCCTGGCTGAAGGCTGATAACTGACAACTGACAACTGATAACTAGTCATGGCTACTCCCGACACCTTCCAATGCAGCGTCATCACACCCGAGCGTAAGGTCCTGGAGTGCGATGCCAACTTCGTGGCCTTCCCCGCCCACGACGGCGAGATGGGCGTGTTGAATCGCCGGGCCCCCATCGTCTGCAAGCTCGGCATCGGCGTCTTGCGCGTTGAAATACCCGATCCGAGCCGTCCCGACGTACGTCGGGATAAGGGAGCGGGAGAGACGGTGAAGCACGTGCTCTTCGTCGACGGCGGCTTCGCCCAGGTAGTCGACAACCGGCTCACCATCCTGACGCAGCAGGCCCGCAAGGCCGATGACCTCGAGGCGACCGCGGCCGGACAGGCCCTCATCGAAGCCCGGGCCATGAAGATCACCGACGACGCCTCCTTCACCACACGGGCCGACGCCATCCAACGCGCCCAAATCCAACTCAAGCTCGTCAAACCTGCCAGTTAGCGCCGTCCCGAGACGCGGCGCTGGGAACTGGCGTCCAGCCTATTCACTCCGTTCCAGAGGCGGGCGGCCAGCTCACCCTGTCGCTTTTTGTAAAACACACCGAAATAATGGCTCCAACACTTGACAGAGGCTATCAATATGATATATTTATGATGTCAACAGCCATAAAAGGAGAGACGATCATGGAAACGCGCGAAATACGGACAAGCACGTTCAACGGATGGGCCATGCTCGGCGTGCTGTTCCTCGCCGGACTGGCCCTCGGGTGGTGGGCATGCAGTGCGATTCGCAGCGAGGTTGCATTCCACGCCGTACGCCACGTGGTATCCATCGTGGCCTGTGGCGTGGTCACTGCCATATGGGTCGTGTTGCTGCTCGGGTTCTTTACGCTCCAGCCCAACATGGCGGCAGTGCTGATCCTGTTCGGCAAGTACAAGGGTTCCGTCCAGGATAGCGGATTCCACTGGGCCAACCCACTGCTGACCAAGGAGAAGGTCTCCCTGCGGGCCCACAACCTGGCCGGCGACACGCTCAAGGTGAACGACCTGCGGGGAAATCCCATTGAGATTTCGCTGGTCGTGGTGTGGCGCGTGATCGACACGGCCAGGGCGATATTCGACGTCGAGGAGTACGAGGATTACGTACGCGTGCAGAGCGAAGCCGCCCTGCGGCATCTGGCAATGGCATACCCGTATGACACGTTCGAGGGGGATACGCTCTCCCTCCGTGGCAGCGTCGACGAGGTGTCCTGTACGTTGCAGAAGGAGGTCCAGGAGCGTATCACCCGAGCCGGCGTAGATGTTGAAGAAGCCCGCATCAGCCACCTGGCCTACGCCCCGGAGATCGCCGGGGCCATGCTCCAACGTCAGCAGGCTGAAGCTATCGTCGCCGCGCGGGTTCGCATCGTCGAAGGTGCGGTCAGCATGGTGGAGATGGCATTGGACAAGCTCGAGGAGCACAAGACGGTGAGCCTCGACGAGGAGCGTAAAGCCGCGATGGTTTCGAACCTGCTCGTTGTGCTGTGCAGCCGGGTCGAGGCCCAACCGATTGTAAACACCGGCACGCTCTACACCTAAAATGCTTAGCCGACATCGAGCAAAGATGCCCGAGCCGCGGGCTTTAGCCCGCGCGGAATCGCATAGCGAGAGAGCGCTCGCCGTTCCTGACGTGCGGTCCACGAAAACGGGATTTGCTCTAGCCCGCGCGGATCTTCGGACTCGAAGCCAACGCGGGATGGGGTTCCCAGATTGCCCGGTGACCGACTGGAAAGTCGGTCCCACAGGTTCTGTTAGACGCCTCTAAGGCCCGCGGGACCTCGGGCGGGAGGGTTTTTAAGAGCGTTGGGGATCGAACCGTTGTATGGCTGAGCGAAAGTCATTCCTGCTTCGCCTCCCACCGGAACTGATGGAGGAACTCAATCGGTGGGCCAAGGATGACCTGCGCAGCGTCAATGCTCAGATTGAGTACATCCTTCGCGAAGCGCTTCGCAAGCGGCGGCGAAAGGTCGACGACGAGTCCAGCCCGGGCGCGCCCAGTGAGTAACTACTAATTGCAAATTGTGAATTACGAATTATGGGTTGCAGATTGATCGGTAGCATGGTGCCGCGGACGTTTGAAGGTGCGCGATCGCCGAAATGTCACCGGCTCAACTCTTCGACGTCAATTCCAGAATATCGCTGCGGGCATCGTCGTATGAGATCCCAAGGTTCTTGAGCGCCTTACCGGCGACGCTGCCACGCTCCTTCAGCAAGGCCAGTAGCAGATGCTCGGTGCAGAGCTCCTTGGCGTTAATCTTCTGACACTGATCAATCGCGATGGCCATCACGTTTTTGAAATGCGGAGTACCCGGCAGCCGGCCGAAGACCCACGTCTCCTCCAACTGTTTCTTCACCAGCTTGTCGACTTCGTCGCGGAGCTTGTCCGCCGTAACGCCTCGTTTCGCCAGGACCGCCGCGCCGATGCCCGTTCCCTCGCGCTGGATGGCCATCAGGACGTGCTCGGTCCCGACGTACTCCTGCTCGTACTCTCTGCCAATCTGATTGGCGATCTTTATCACCTCAGCCACCCGCCGGCTCGATTTCGGTAACATTCGCCTTCGGTCCTCCCAAACGTCGCCGCGACGGCAGGCGTCACGCTATACTGCCTATCCTGGCGGCTCAGCATGACTAGCGCCGGAAGCGGGCGGCCCTGTTTGTCCCGGTAGCTCACTCCGTGTCTTCAAGTGATCGTACCCGAGGCTGACTATGGCCACAATGATCGCCGTGATCAGTGTGATCTTAACGATTCGCAGGCGGTTTCTGATCTCCTGATCGCGCCACTCGCCCAGCCGGCTGTCGATCTCATCCAGCTTGCGGTCAATCCGGCGTTCGATTTCGTCGAGCTTCTCGCGAAGGTACTGATCGGCCGCCCCGCGAAGCTTGTGGGCGATTCCGCCCATTACCCCAACCTCCTCAATCGATTCCTTCAGTGACGAGCCTCCATCCTCTTCGGGGAGGAATTGGTAGTCGCCCTGAGCCGGTGATTCATCGACAAACTTACTGACCAACGACCCTATGACCCTTCGGCGTTTCCGGTTTACGCGGGCCCACACCCCTTCCTGACGCCTCAGCCGCCGCTCCAGCGTGGCGCGGGGCTCGCCCTCTTCAACCTGTGCCCCACGGAATCGTGCCAGGGCCCGCAACCCACGATCGGACAGACCCCCGAACCGCGCCTTGGTAATGGTAGCCATCTGCTTGGCGAGTTGTTCCTTGCTGGCCGACCGCCGCACGGGAATCCGCGCCCACATGACCACGTCGAGCATGGCGTCGCGATCCAACTCGACGAGCAGTTCTTGACGTTCCCGAATTAGCCTGAGCAACTCACCCCGTGGCGCAGCGGGATCGATCGACAAGCCGAGCTCGCGACCGTACGCAACGAGCTCGTCGAGAGGCAGGTCCGCCAACGACGACGATGAGCTAGTCGAGAAGTTTTCCATAACGTGGAGGGCATTCTAGTGCCAGTGCCAGCGCACCAGAAGAACGAGCACCGTGACAAGCCCGCCTATTACGGTCAGCTCGTACGTAAAGCGGCGAAAACGCGCCCGAAGAAGCAACACCAGGAGGTAACGGTACAGAGTCGCCGATCCGACCCGCGCTTGCCCAGAGACCCCGCTCCACCGCCAGACAAACGTGAGGAGTTTTATGGTCCCGTACGTGGTGACCAGAACGGCCAGCATGTATCGGTAGAACTCGAACAGATCGAGTTGTCCCACGGTGAAAGCTCCACCGCCAGGGCATGAAAAGGAGTCTTGCCAGCCCGTGCAGCAGTAGCCCGGCCGCACGATTAAAACGGCGCCACCGACGGTCTGGACGGACGAAAGCGGCTAATCCGACGGCAACGGCGTCGCTCGCAGCACTTGCTAGAGACGCCTGCGACGTAGCAATATCAATGATCCGATGCCGAAAAGCAGCGGCACCATACCGATGGCACCGCACGGCGTGGCCGCACCACCTTCTCCCAACGGCCGGGTGCCGGGCAGCTCAGGCTCACCCAGGTAGGGCTCCTCTGTCCCCGGGAGCACGGTGATCAATCGAGTCGCCGTCGTCGTGATGGTCGCCCCACCCGCCGTGGCCGTCGTCACCGTCGCCGTGACCGGCAACACAAGCGGCATGTCACTTTCGTTGATGTATACATGCGGGGCGACCAATCCCGTGCTACGGCTACCGTCACCCAAATCCCATACGACGGATTGGACATTGACCGGTGTATCCGCTTCGATTCGCAGTTCCACGCCGAACGGCGAGATGCCTTGAGATACGTCCGATCCCGCCGTACCGGGCACGCCGACAAGTACCCGGATCTCGCCGGTGCGGGTCACGGCCGCGCCCTCGTCTACATCTTCCCCGATGACCCGAATCTGCACCTCGGCGGAACCGGCGTTACCCATGACGTCATACACCGTAAGACGGGCAGTGAACGTTCGGACTTCCCCCGCAGGTACGGTGTAGATCCATGACCGGGAGGTTGTTGTCGCATCGATGATGCTGTCGTCGTCAATGTCGAAATCCCACTCGGTTCGACTCTTGTCGATGCCGAGTTCACTAAGCGCATTGCCATTGAAGTTAACCATAAGCGGTGATCGACCCGCAAGCGGTAAGGCTGTGATCGTTACTGCCGGGGATGGTATCGCTGCGGCTTCAGTGCTGATGCCAAACGAGTAGCGACCACTGGAACTCCGAGCGTAGATGGCAAAGAGCTTGGAACCGATGCTGGGTCGCGCGAATTCCACGCTCTGCTCAGTATCCGGGTCACAGTCTTCGTCACACCCTACGAACAGTACGTTGGCGGCACCCGGCACGGAGGCCAGTGCGGCTGCACCACATCCAAGCTGCGAACTGTCGTAGCAGGCATCGTTCTGAGGAGTAAAACCGAAGTCGCGCGTGCTCTCGAGGACCAGGAACTCATCCGTGCCGACGCCCGGCCGCCACCGCAATGTCGTTCCATCTACTTGGGCATCTGTGGCGATATCCGGCCAGGTAACACCGCCGTTGGTCAATGTGTCCTTGGCCGCCATTACGGCTTTCTCGGCGTTGATTTTGCCGTATCCATATTTGAAGCTTCGGCCTGTGATGCTGTCATACTGCGCGTCCTCTGGGCTTATCTGATCGCAGGAGTGCTCCATGATGATCCGGACCTCCGTTGCGGTCAGCTTCGGGTTGACTGACAGGATCAAACCGGCCACGCCTGCGGCGATCGGGCATGCCGCCGACGTCCCGCCGAAGTATCCGGTATAACTGCCGGCCGGATCGATATCGGGCCCATAGATACGCCCAGAATAAGGATCCTCCTGGAACCCCCCGACGTTATACCCCTGTGCCACTTTCTCCTCACCGTCCTCCGTGTCCGTGGTTGTAATCCCAAGGTTCACGATGCCGGCGCCGGGAGCCAGGAAATTCAGTTCGGTTCCGTAATTGCTGTACCACGCTCGAGTGTCCTCATCAGTACTCGCTCCCACCCCGATGACCTGTGGAAGTGTCGACAGCTCGAACCCAGTCACATTCTCAGCGTTGCCGTTGCCCGAGGCGAACAGAATAACCATGCCAAGTGGATCGTCGCCCCCCTCGCCATCCAGGTCACGCCCTTCCTTAAAAGCCGTCTCGATGGCCTCAACGATGACCGGAGGGTTCGGTAAGCCGGGAAACCCCCAACTGTTTATGTGGACATTCACACCCTGCTCGAGCGCGAAGGTGTATGCGCTGGCAATGTCTGAAAGGCTGACGAAGTCGAGCAGGCCGCGGGATGCAGTGAATTGTGCCCGATAAGCAACGCCTCGGACACCTAGTGAGTTGCCCGCGGCTACGGCAAGCCCCATCACTGCTGTTCCGTGAGCATCCCACCACAGTTTGGGACGCGGATCATTATATCCCGGATCAAAGAATGGCAGAGCCACGTCCTGCCCGATGTCTTTGTAATTGCCCCGTAGGTCTTCATGATCCACGTCACAGGAATCGTCGAACATGCCGAACAATACATCTCTGCCGTCGGCTACCAACCAGGCCTCGGGCGCATCGATATCGGCGTCGTCAACACCACCGGTCTGGCCCGTGTTGTGCAGATGCCATTGCAGCTCGAAGTACTGATCCGAGGCGGCTACCTGAGCGGGACGAGCCGCGCAACGGAAGTCCGGGTTGGCCCACAGCGTTCGCTCGTCATCGGCAAGCTGCTCTGCGAGAAGAACCTCATCTACGTTACTGCTGTGCGGCCAGACGATGTAGACGTCGTGCAGCCCCTCGAACACCTCGACCTCGCCGATTCCGTAGTCCTCCCAGAGCGACTCGCGCTGGTTGGCCGACAGGCCACTGCGAACCTTCACCACCATCCTTCCAGTGGCAACGACCGGGCTGTTCACGCCGGCAAACCGGTACACGGGCTGAACATCCTCGACGGCTTCATCAGTGAGCATGTCGTCGGTTGCCACGTCTCCCGTGCTCGCCACGCGCAGAATCTTCACGCGTGCGTTCGGGGCGTCCTCAATGTCTTCGACAAGTCCATAGCCCGCGGCCTCGAGCCGCTGCCGACCGGCGTCAACCTCCCCATAGGAACGGAAGACGACCCCAAGCTCGGCATCAGATTTGACAAGCGGTACCTTCCGCCCGTCCCGCAACACGAAATGCCACTCCTCGGCCATCGCATCACCGGACGGCACACTTGCCAGGAGCACGCCAGCCAAAACGCTGCCCGCCCACCGCCGATAACCCGCCACAGCGTGCACTAACATCATTGGATGTCCACCTTTCAAGTCGCTTGTCGATCGGGCCGACGCCCGCGTCACCAACACACCCCACTTTAGGAGTCCAGGCTCGCAGCTTTCCACCGCAACAGCAAGCCGAAGAGGAGTTTTGTCAGCGAGAGCGATAAACCACCTGGACACCGCAGAATGCAAGCTCTCCAGGAGCGGCCAGATCGACGCTGCTTAAAGCCTTTTGTACTACTGGATTCTTGGGATTGCCAGGATTCCTGTCAAGCACAACTCCGCCGAGCAGCAAAATCCCACGAGCCCCGGTGGTGTCGCCCGCCCCAGAGCGAATTCTTCAAGGTCCGAGTGAATCGTAAACGTTCACCCACGCCCGGTAAGTCGGCTCATCGAACATCACCCAGCGTATCAGACTGGGCTCCCGGTGCTGTCCGAGCTCCTTGCGGACCGCAGCGAGCGAGACGTGGGCCGCTTCTCGAAGCGGATAGCCATAAACCCCACAACTGATCGCCGGAAAGGCAACCACTGCACAGTCGTGCTCCCGTGCGAGTTGCAGCGAGGATCGATAACAAGACGCAAGCAGCCCGGCTTCACCCGCGTCACCTCCCCGCCAGACAGGGCCCACCGTGTGAATAACATACTTGGCCGGGAGCCGATAACCACGCGTGATCTTGGCTTGGCCGCTGACGCAACCATCAAGAGTACGACATTCTCTCAGCAGCCCCGGTCCGGCGGCACGATGGATTGCCCCGTCCACGCCGCCGCCACCGAGCAAAGTCTCATTGGCTGCGTTGACAATGGCATCCACCCGTTGCTCGGTTATGTCGCCTCGAACGATCTCGATCTCACTCATCCCGACAGCCTCCCGGCGGGGCCGCTATGTCGAATGACCGCGTTTCGCTGTGCTTCGGCCGGATCAACATCGTCGCATCGACCAGCCCGGCCCGACGGTGTTCTGCATATCCTAGGATCAACTCGGCTGGTACGTCACGATGCCGCAGTTTGTGGCACCGCTCAAAGAACCGCCTGTGCGCGGTCCCACGCAGCGCTGCAAACACCCGCTTGACAAACGGTGTCAACCGCCTCAGTTCCAGATGTAGACCATTGTGATCGAAGGTAGCACCGGTTGCACGCAGGTCGGTCATGGTCGGCAGCAAGGGGCCGAGGAACGCGCGCCAGTCAGCCACAGTCCGATCGGGCACGTCAGCTTCCGGGAACACATGACGTCGCTCCAACTGCAATGCGACCGTCGCTGTCCATCCCCCGTCCAGCGAGAACTTCGAGAAGTACTTTCCGTCTCGGCGCAACCGTCGATCGCGCTGTTGAGCAAGCCGCTCGGCATGTGAGACCCCAGCCCGCGCCAGCATCGCGACGTACATTCGGTCGAGCCCCCGTTCGCCAACACACCGATCGTCCAATCTGCGCCGCGTCAGGTAGCTCCGCAGGAACCGCAATCGCTCCGTTCGTGTGGCCCTACGGTGAAAATACTGATCGAGCTGGGCGAGTGAGTCCACAGCATGCCACACGGACGCGGGCCGGCGCATCACGCGGGCTGCATGAATATCAACAAAAACGGCCTCGACTTCACCGGATGGGGCAGTATGAACCAGGATGTTGTTCGGATGAGCGTCCCGATGAACGAAGCCGCGCTCATGGGCCACGGCAAAAAGCCGGGCCACTACCTGGATCAAATCGGCCCCAGCCGCGCGGCGTTGGGGATGGCTAACCCGCTCCACATTCCGTCCCCAGGCTTCCAGAAGGCTGACTGCACCGGTTAAGCCTTCCGAGATTAAGACCGTCCGTGGCGAGGGGCTGTCTCTCGCGCCCACCGCAAGGCACCGAACCACAGGGATACCGCGTGCTTCCGCCTCCCGCGAGATCCGCCACTCGCGATGCGCCGCATCGCCGATCACCCGGTGTTTCAGACGATTCACGAGACCGGCGTTGTCGAGCACCTTCGCGAACACCGTGCGACTGTCCAGAGTCACCCGCCAGGTCGTTCGGGCGTGTCCCGCCTTTATGAAAACTGCCCCCTGCTCACGTTCCAGAGCGAACCAATCAGGCGAACCCAAGCCCAATAGAGGCTCCTGCCAGCTTTCAGATACACGCCAATCTGCACCTCCCCGTTGTACACGGATGACATCCGCGCCCTCATGCCGGGAGTGAGCTTGCTCATATTCGAGTGTTGTTGCCTGCTGTGACATAGCCCTCCCGGTGTCACGGATGTCGGGTTCAACCCACGGCAGGGCCCGTCTGGGCGCCGATACCCGAGGCGACCTAATCCTACCCCATTGTACTACCGACCCAAAAGGCGAGCTATTGTGTCAGGGTAGTGTGGCGAGCCTGTTGCAGGGCAAGCAACCTGCTTGTACACCCTACGGGGTCACCACGGTCGCGTGCAGCCTGGCACGCCCAGGGCCTCGCACATGGCTGTTCACGTACCGATTTCGTCAGAACCTGTCTGCCGGAAGTGTGAACGCATTGACGATACTCCAGTATTCCGGGTATCGATGAGGCTTTGCCTGCATGGATGCGTCATAGGGCGAGAGGTAGTCTATGAGAAGAACCGTATTGCCTTTGTTCGTCTTCGCTGCGCTCCTGATCACCGGCTGCCGAACCTGGCTGATTGATCGGACCGACCGCGACATCTACAGACTGATTGACAACCGGCAACGGGATGCGCTGGGCAGCACAACCGATGCTCATATCGGTTCCGAAACAGGCAGGCTGGGCCGGGACGACCGGATTTACGGTTTCAACCCACGTCCCGTCGATCCCGGGATTCCGGAGGCATTTCGGCAGCCACGTCAGAACATCGAACTTCCCGGCGAGGATATGTCCGAGGCGTCGGCGGACGACGGGGAACCTGCGGCCGACGATGGGGAACCGTCCGCCGAGGTGGGAATGTCACCGGGCATCTTCAACGAGGATGAACTCGACAGGGTCCTAATCTTCAGCCTGTCCGACGCTCTGGCCTACGCCATGCAGCATGCCCGCGATTTGCAGGATGCCAAGGAAGACCTGTATCTAGCCGCACTGGACTTGTCGCTGGAAAGACATCTCTGGACGCCGCAGTTCACCGCCGGCGTGCAAGCTGACTACCAGGACTTTGGAGAGACGACCAATCTTGATCGGGCAATGTCGACCGTCAGCGAGGCGGCCGTAACCCAGCGCCTCCCCTTAGGCGGGCAGCTCAGCGCGAGGATCATACACACACTGATGCGGGAGATAAGTGACCATGTCAGCAAGGGAGAAAATGGGCAGATGATCCTTGCGGCCCAGATACCTCTGCTTCGCGGTGCCGGACGTGTTGCCTACGAGTCACGTTACCAGGCGGAGCGCGAATTGATATACGCAGTCCGGTGGTACGAGCGGTTCCGGCGGTCGTTTATGGTCGAGGTGGCTACGGACTATTTCAGCCTCCAGGGAGCCAGAGCGGCCATCGCCAATACTTTCAAGAGCTATCAGAATCGAAAACAGGACTGGGAGAGGGCGGAATTCACCGACCGCGTGGGTCGCAGCAAGACGATCTTCGATGCTCCCCGTGCCAAATCCAACTTGCGCCAGGCCGAAGCGGACCTGGTGAGGGCTAAGGGGCGGTACCAGTTGGCCCTCGACCGGTTCAAGATTCTAATTGGAATGCCGGTTGACGCGTTGCTCGACGTCGTCGAGCAGGACAAGGACGAGGAGAGCAAAGCCCTCGATGCATTACTTCCGGAGATCGATCGGGAAACGGCAGTGCAGGTAGCCGTGCAGTACCGCCTTGTTCTACTCAATAGCGCAGACCAGGTAGATGATACACGGCGTGGTGTGGTGATCGCCAAGAATCGCATTCTGCCCGATCTGGATCTCACCGGCAGCGCCACTCTTGATTCAGATCCCAGCCAACTTCGCCCCTTGACCTACCGCAAAGAACGGACGACTTGGCAGGGGGGAATCCAGTTGCGCATCGATGATCGAAAGAGCGAACGTAACGCCTACCGATCGGCGTTGGTCTCGCTTCGCCACGCGGAGCGAAACCACGAGTTGTTAGTGGATACGGTCCGGGCGGATGTGCGCGAAGCCCTCCGCCAGATTGCCCAGCAGGAGGACCTGCGGAAGATCCAGGAACTCAACGTTCAGGAAAACGAATTCCGTGCAGAGGCTGCCCGTGCCCAATTCAGGCTCGGAAAGACGACGAACCAGGATGTAGTTGATGCCGAAAACGACCTTCTGAGTGCCCGCAACCAGTTTGCCGCGGCCGTAGCCGACTATCGCGTGGCGATTCTCGAGTTCCGTCGCGATACCGGAACGCTCCGTGTAACAGACCAGGGCCGCTGGGAAACGCCCGATGTACTTGACGATGCAGGAGGACCCGGGCACAGATCGGGCGGTTAGCATTAGCCTTTGCTGGCGTCAATCATCCCAGACATTCGGCGAACTTCGCGGGCTGGACGTCGCTGCCGTTGACCGGTCGGCGGTCGATACGCGCAACAACATCATAGCCACTGGTCCCAGGGCAGTAACCGTTCTGTAACGACCAATAGGTGGTCACAACTTCTGACGGATACGGAGTTTGTGTCCGACCGTCGAAACTGGTAAGCTGCGTATATGGCACATCTTCTAGGATGTGTCAGCCGGCAGACCAAAATGGCAATAGCACCTACTGATGTAAGAGGGGCGTTATGGCCACGACCCTGAGCTCTTCCCCAGGTGAGTCTTCGAGGCGCGCGAGTGCCATTGCACTTACGGATACGTTCCAGCCGCGGGCCAGGACTGGACGTGTCAAACTGTGGGTGGCGGTCATCGTGGTAACGGTCTCCCTGGCGGGCGGGCTCGCCTGGGCGGCGGTCCGCTGGAGCCGGGCAGCCCAACAACTCGCCAACATTGACGTGTTCACTGTAGTGCCGCGCACGTTTATGGTGTCGCTGGAGGAAAAGGGCGAGCTCAAGGCATCCAACTCCACCGACATCATCTGCGAGGTTGAGGGGCGATCCACGATCATCTATCTGATCCCCGAAGGAACGGCGGTGAAAGAAGGCGACCTCCTTGTTGAGCTGGCCAGCGATCAGATCGAGGATCGAATCCGCCAGGACGAACTCAAAGAGACCAACTCCATCACGGCCTATGAAGCTGCTCAAACAGAGCTGGAGATTCAACGAGACAAAAACGCCAGCGACATCCGCAAGGCGGACCTCAAAATAGAGCTGAACCGGCTGGCCCTGGAGAAATATGAGAAGGGGGACTGGGAGCAGGCGCTCAAGGATGCCCAGATCGACATCCAACAGGCCACCATCAATCTCAAACGTCGGACCGAAGAGTTCCAGGCCGACAAAGAACTCCGCGCCAAGAACTTTATCACGAAAACTGAATACGACGAGAGCTATTTCAACTTCAAAAGGTCCGAGTGGGAACTCGAGAAGGCCAACAAAGCTCTGGAGGTCCTCGAAACCTATACACACGTCGCTGATTCTAGACAGCGAGAGTCGGACCTCGAGGAAGCGATCAAAGAGCGCGAGCGGATCGTCAAGAACGCCGACGCCGAAGAGCTGAAGAAGGTCCGTTCACTTGAAGGGAAGAAGAAGGAACTCGATCTGATTCAGGATCAGTTGGCCAAGCTCCGCACTCAGAAGGAAAAGTGTCGGATCTACGCTCCGACGCAAGGCTTCGTGGTCTACTATGCCGGGCGGGGCGGACGGCGTTTCTTCATGTCCGGCGATCAGATCAAGGAGGGCGCCACCGTTCACGAGCGGCAAACCCTCCTGTCGCTACCGGATACCTCGGAGATGATGGCTACCGTTCGGGTGCATGAGGCCAAGACGGACAAGCTCCATATCGGCCAACCTGTAGTCGTCAAGGTAGAAGGCATGCCCGGTCAGCAGTTTGCCGGGAAGGTCAGCAAGATCGCCGTCCTGGCCGACAGCCAGAATCGCTGGCTCAACCCCGACCTGAAGGAATACGAGACCGAGATCACACTTGACCCCACTGATGCCCCGCTCAAGCCCGGCGTCACTGCCTATTGCCAGATCCTGGTCGAGAATGTTGACGACAAGTTGGCGGTTCCGGTTCAGGCCGTCTATGCCAAAAGCGGCCAGCGCTATGTGTTTCGGGAAGCCGCTCGGGAAGTCAAGCCTGTTGCGGTTACGATTGGAGCTGTGGGCACCGAATGGGCCGAGATTACCGACGGACTCACGGGCGGAGAGCAGATTCTCTTGGCCTTTACAGACCAGCACAAGCGTTTGATTCCCGACGCCCCACCTGGCCCGCCCCGCCCTTACCGTGCCGGGATGTCCCAACGTGTCCAAGGACGGCCGGCAGCAGACGCGATGCGTGCCAAATCACCCAGTGACAAGCCCGATACACCCCGGCCGAGCAGCCCGCATTCCAGAGGCGCAGATGGCTACAGCCACGCTCGCACGAGAACGCCACCCAAATCCACCTCAACACCATAGCGTACTACTCGTGATCATCGCAGAAATCCAACAGCTTACGAAGGTCTACGGCGAGCCCGGAAGCGACGTGCAGGTACTCGCCCTACGGGACATCGATATTGAATTCGTCGAAGGCCAATCCCTTGCCATTTGCGGTCAGAGCGGCTCGGGAAAGAGCACCTTGATGAACCTTCTCGGGTGCCTCGATCGTGCCACTTCGGGCCGTTACGTTCTGGGCGGGCTTGACGTGTCCCGGCTGGACGACGACCAGCTCTCTGAAATCCGAGGGAAAATGATCGGGTTTGTGTTCCAGACCTTCAACCTGATCCCTCAATTGACCGTCCTCGAAAACTTGGAGGTGCCCCTCTTTTACCAAGGATGTCCGGCGCGGACCCGCCGCGAACGGGCCCAACACGTCGCGGAAATGGTTGACCTCGCCGATCGCGGACATCATCGTCCAAATGAGCTTTCCGGCGGGCAGCAACAACGTGCGGCCCTCGCCCGGGCGCTGATTAACGATCCGCTGCTGATTCTGGCCGATGAGCCGACCGGTAATCTGGACTCCGCCACCGGCGAAATGCTCCTGGGCATCTTCGACCGGCTGCACGACGAGGGCAAGACCGTCGTCGTGGTCACGCACGACCAGAACGTGGCCCGGCACTGCGACCGCATGATCACGCTTAGCGACGGCCAAATCGTCGACGACGCCCACCTCCAGCGCCCCTGATCGCGCAACGGCAAAACGGCGCACTTCCAGGCCCCCACACGACAGGTCAGTCAGTGACAAGTGGTCAAAGTGGCCGGTGGCGTTTACCGGGCTATATCACTGGCTGAGGGACGGTCCTGGGCCAAGGTCCTGGCTGTCACCTGTAAGGTCCGCAAACGACGTGCGAACAGCGGAGAGGGGAGCCCAAATGCAGCACCTGGCAACCACAGCGGGACAATCTCAGGTCTCAGTTTAACTCGTGGTGGTGGGGCAGCCGAACAGTGGCTGAATGCCGAGGGAATCGAGTTATTTACCCTAAAGTCACGTGGCCAGCAAAGTCGATTTTATCCTATTCCCACATCCTAACCAGTATGCCTAAATAACCCAATGTTAGATGTCTCGCAAAGAGTAAGCCGGTCGGCGTCTTGGGAGTAACGCCGCTTGGATTGGACCCGCTATTCGGAGACCTTTGATGGTTGATAAGAAGCTGTCGATCGATGAGTTGTGGAAGCGCTACCTTGAAAAACGGTCTACCGAGTTACGCAACAAGATCGTTGTGTACTACAGTCCTCTAGTCCACGCCCACGCTGCGCGGTTATCACGGAGGCTACCGGCGCAGGTCTCTTATGATGAGATCTGCAGCGCCGCCTTCGACGGGCTCATTGAAGCCGCGGAGGCCTACGACCCCAAGCGCAAGGCCAAGTTCGAGACGTTCTGCCAGCAGCGAATTTCCGGGGCGGTGATGGACTGGTTGCGGAGCCTCGATCCACAAAGCCGTACGGTCCGCACCTTTGAAAAGAAGCGTATGATGGCCAAAGAGGCCCTGGGGACAGACCTGGAGTTCTGTCCGTCGCAGCGCGAGCTGGCCAGACGGCTGGAAATGAGCGTGGACCGGTACGACTATCTGTCCCGCCTCTCGCAACTGGGCAAGGAAGTACACTTCAGCGCGATGGAGCCCTCCGGTGACCGCCGGTCGCAGGGGTCTTCACACAACTGGGACATTCGTGATCCGCATAGCGAGGATCCGGCTGTCAAGGTCACGCGCGAGCTATTGACCGACCATCTCGGGAGGGGGCTTGCCCGGGAGGAGCGGCTCGTCCTGATACTCTATTATTTCGAGGACATGACAATGGCAGAGATCGGCAGCGTGCTCAATCTCTCGGAATCCCGCGTCAGTCAGATTCACAAAGAGATCCTCCAACGCCTCCGGCACCGCTTCGGCGAGACACTGTCTGAAGAGTTCGTCGCATAGCGTTTGCGTCCCACCACCTGTTGGGCCCATCCGTCTTGTGATAGACCGGGCGCATCTTGATGACGTCTTTGAGGTCTCGAAAGCCGGACTCCACCGTGTCCAGTTCCTTGTAGACGCCCACGGCCTCGCTCGCGTCGAGGTCTTTGCTATTGGTCTTGAGGATGTACTTGCCTTCATGGAGTGTTTCCGCCCGCATCTTCTCAGGGTGTTCACGGAAACGAAACTGACCGGAGCCTGGCACTTCATACGAATAGTAACGATAGCCATGGCCACTCCCACTGCGGCGTGGGCGCTGTCGGTAGTGTCAATCTCAAGGCTGCCAGCGAGTCTATCCGTGCTCACTGCGCGGCTCGCATATCCAGTTGCCACCATGACTTCGATTACGACGTGGGCTGACTACTATGCGAAAGGAACAGGCTTCGACTCTCATAACGGCTGGTACATAAAATGGGGGCAGGCCAGCCGCAGTTGTGCCACTGTCATATCGATGTGGACCTACAGAAAACCCGGGTCGCAAGCAGGCAACCCGGGTTGCATACACGTTCTTTGGCAATTGAAGAAACGGACGCACAGGCGCTTAAGGACGATAACCACGGCTGGAAGGATGCCCGACAGCCGCTCATGAGTGCGGCCAAGCGTTTGGCCATTAGTACGGGTCAGCTCAACACATCTCTGTGCTTACACCTCCCGCCTATCGACCTGGTAGTCTTCCAGGGGCCTTCATCCCGCACCAATTCTACCCACTGACAATCGTGACTTAGCACGACCCCAATGAGCAGAATTGGTGCGGGAATCGAGACCTTGTCTCGAGGGGGGCTTCCCGCTTAGATGCATTCAGCGGTTATCCTTTCCGTGCTTAGCTACCCAGCGGTGCCCCGAGCGGGACAGCTGGTACACCAGCGGCACGTACCTCCTAATCCTCTCGTACTAAGGAGATCTCCTCTCAAGTCTCGTACGCCCACGGCAGATAGGGACCGACCTGGCTCGCGCCGGTCTGAACCCAGCTCGCGTACCACTTTAATCGGCGAACAGCCGAACCCTTGGGACCGCCTTCAGCCCCAGGATGTGATGGGCCGACATCGAGGTGCCAAACCTCCCCGCCGCTATGAACGCTCGGGGGAGATCAGCCTGTTATCCCCGGAGTACCTTTTATCCGTTGAGCGATAGCCCTTCCACACGGGACTACCGGATCACTAAGGCCTACTTTCGTATCTGCTTGACAGGTACGTCTCGCAGTTAAGCCGGCTTGTGCCTTTACACTCGAAACGCGATTGCCAACCGCGCTGAGCCGACCTTTGCACTCCTCCGTTACTCTTTAGGAGGAGACCGCCCCAGTCAAACTGCCCACCTAACACTGTCCTCCGCCCGGATTCACGGGTCGGAGTGAGGTAACAAACAGCACAAGGGTGGTATTTCAAGGATGGCTCCCCGACGGCCGGAGCCGCCGGATCATCGCCTCCCACCTATCCTACGCATGTGGTGTCTGTGACCAATATCAGGCTACAGTAAAGGTTCACGGGGTCTTTCCGTCTTGCCGCGGGTATGTGGTATCTTCACCACAAGTCCAATTTCACCGAGTCCGTCCTTGAGACAGTGCAGCAGTCGTTACGCCATTCATGCGCGTCGGAACTTACCCGACAAGGAATTTCGCTACCTTAGGACCCTCATAGTTAGGGCCGCCGTTTACGGGTGCTTCGGTCGCCAGCTTCTCCACCCGAAGGCAAATAACCGACTTCCTTAACATTCCCGCACCGAGCAGGCGTCAGTCTCTATACGTCCACTTTACGTGTTTGCAGAGACCTGTGTTTTTGATAAACAGTCGCCGCTGCCGATTCTCTGCGCCCGCCCCGCACCAATTAGGGCTCGGAGGCCACTGCAACGAGTGCAGATCGCTCAAAGCCATAATTGGTGCGGGGACGGGACCCCTTATCCCGAAGTTACGGGGTCAATTTGCCGAGTTCCTTAAGGACGGTTCTCTCGAGCGCCTTAGGCTTCGCGCCTCACCTACCTGTGTCAGTTTTAGTACGGATCCGCTGCTCGCCACCGCAGCTTTTCTCGGTTCCCTCTTGCCACACTTCGGCAACAAATCGGCCTCGACCCCGCACCAATTTCGGGTTCTGCAAGTGCCTCCGGGGGGAAGAACCCCAGAGCCCGAAATTGGTGCGGGGCAACCCTCACGTCTTATCGTGGGCTGCAGCTAAAGGAAACGCACTACGGATTGATCTCGCAACGAAGGGCAGGAATATTAACCTGCTGTCCATCGACTACGCCTTTCAGCCTCGTCTTAGGGCCCGCCTAACCCTGGGCGGATTTACCTTCCCCAGGAAACCTTAGGTTTTCGGCG
>JAUWWQ010000076.1 GCA_030616775.1 Planctomycetota bacterium | reverse complement strand
TCAACGTCACCTTGTACTTCACGGTCTTCCTGACCATCCGTTGCACTCCTTGCTCTTGGGAACCCTCCTCCCCATCGGCCCGAAGTTGCATCGGTGTCCATCAAATCACGTGCGTCGGAGCACTAGGGGACAACGCTTCTGGAGGGGTGGGTGGCGCGGATTGAGTTGCCCTCGACCAGAGCCGCGAGGATTGCTTTCCGCTTTGCTGTGCTCAGCTTGTTCATGCCACATACAGTATACTTGATCGCTCAAGCATTGTCAACGACTTTTTATGTTTTTTAGTTATAAGCATAAAAAGGCGTTGACACAACCCCGAAACGGGCGTATAATTAGCCGTAGGTAGATGGGGCTGTATCATGGTCGACCAGAATGCAAGTCGAATTTCAAGACGACGACCTGGATCGCCTAGAAATAGACGCCAGCTTCGTGGCCGGGTTCCCCCCGGAGATCGTTCGTGCGTACCGCCGTCGGATGCAGGCCATCAGGGCCGCCGTGGACGAACGAGACCTGTATGTGTTTGCGTCCTGGCGATTCAAGAAGCTACTCGGCGACCGCTTGCACCAACGCTCGATCCGTTTGAACGATCAGTGGCGCCTGATTGTCGAGATCAGAGAAGCAGCGCCATCAAACATCATGGTCATCATTGGGATTGAGGATTACCACTGAGGGAGTAGTAATGGCCGATCGCGTCCCAGCACAAGTGTTTCCGCCCGGTGATTTGATCGAAGAGGAAATCGATGCGCGCGGTTGGACGCAACAGGATCTCGCCGACATTCTGGATAAGCCGTTGCCCACCGTGAATCAGATCATCAAGGGGAAGCGTGCGATACTACCGGATACAGCAAAGCGACTTGCTGCCGCCTTCGGAAACAGTGCGCAGTTCTGGATGAACCTTGAGGCGGCGTGGCAACTATCTCGACAGGACTCGGCGGAGACGGACAAAGTACGATCTCGGGCACAGATTTACAAATTGGGTCCCGTCAGAGAGATGGAGAAACGCGGATGGATCAAGTCGACAACAGGCTATGGCGCTCTTGAGATAGAGCTATCGCGCTTTTTCGGCGTCGGTACTTTAGAGCATGTACCTGCAATGATGGGCGCTGCGAGAGCGTCGGTAAACGGCCAGTATGCCGGGATGACCGCCAGTCAATGGGCGTGGTGCCGTCGCGCGTGTCAAATCGCTCCGGCTGTTAGAGCGCAACGGTTTCAGCAGTCCAAGATCCCCGACGCCGTGGCTGCCCTGAAGGAGCTTCTCTGTGATCCGGAAGAAATCCGCCACGTGCCGACTATTCTGGCGAATGTTGGAGTCCGGGTTGTCGTTGTGGAACACCTAAAGGGCACACGAATAGATGGCGCTGCACTATGGCCGACACAGAACAAGCCGGTGATTGTGGTCTCCCTGCGATATGGGCGGCTGGACCATTTCTGGTTTACCTTGATGCACGAGCTTGCGCACGTCTATCACCGAGACGGGATGCAGGCGGATGTCAACACAGCAGAACTTGGGGCGGCGCAGGTAGTTGAGGCAGCGGAGGTCCGAGCAAACCAGCAGGCAGCCGCCTGGCTCGTAGATCAAGAATTGCTGGACGTGTTCATTCTGCGCACTACGCCCCTGTACAGCACGCAGCGCATCCGCAATTTTGCGAGACGGTTGGGCGTGAATGCTTCCATTATCGTTGGGCAACTCAAGTACCGAGGCGAGCTTGAGTGGTCGCGCTTCTCGCGCCTCCATAATGTTGATATCCGCGATGTAGCCCGTGAGTCAGTTCTATGTGACGGCTGGGGCCGCACGGTCCCGAGCTTCTGAAAGGAAGAATGTAGTGAGGATTTTCAAGAAAACCAAAATGCAGATGCTCCAAGACTTGGTCGAACGCTACCGGAAGAAACACAATGCAACGTCGGTAAACCTGAGAGATGTGGCAGCATGGGCTGTGCGGGAAAAGGAATATGAGCCTGAGCATAGATCAACGATCAAGCTCCTTACACAGGATTTGGCTGCGGCCCTTCGTGAGGTGTATTTCACCGACCCTCAGGGCAGGCGCGTTCGGAAGAAGCATGCGGAGCGCGTATGGAGAGAGGTCCACGAGGGGAAACAAGAGCAGTTGGTGTTTTGGCACGATATCACAGAAGCGACAAGATCCCAGATGCAGGCGGCGTTTCAGCAGCGGAGACACGGTGTCGTCATGGACTGCCGACAGCTCAAGTGCGACGTGGACAGCTACAACGAAAACTACAACAAGGGTGTTCCGATCCAGATGTGGTTCGACTTCCGGGAGGACCTTGCGGATGCGGCACACGGCCAGAGTGACAACTAGGCGTCCGTGTTGTGGCTCTTCCACCGTGCCGATGCCGCCTTTTTGGCTATCTCCTTGCGGCGGGCCTTGCTCAGCTTCTTCGCCCGAGCCGGTCCCCCCTTTTTCCCACCGAGGCGCCCGAGGGCAACGGCCGCAGGGTTCTTGGCATCCTTAGCGGCTGCCTCAGGCACAAACGCTTCGGGTTCTTGGCCAGAAGTCACCTCATCCACAATAGCCTTCGCCAGTTTGTTAACATCGGCAGGCTTCTTGCTTGAACGCTCAGGCATACCTCGATTATAACGCTCAAAACGATAGTCACAAGAAAAAAGTTGAATCGTGGTCCCCGCTCGCTTATATTATACACGCGGGGATGCGAGTATACCGGCTGTAATACATACAGCGAGGCAAGATGCATCCACGTGACAAGGTTGTCCGATATCACGTACACGCCAAGCGTAGAATGCGCCGGCGAGGGATAACAAAGGAGCAGGTAGAGGCAACGATTCGGCGCCCAAGCGCGATTCAGCCGGCGCAACGAAAAGGAGCAAAGCGCTTCGAGAGAAAGCTATCCGCAAGGAAGCAGATGAACGTCATTGCCGAGGAAGGCTCGCGCGAATTCTGGATTATTACGGCTTGGAAGTGACTGACATGGGTTCTCGCCCAGCCATTGGCTTTGAGATGTCTATCAGCGCTCGTGATGACGGGACAATTGAAGCCCTATACATTCTGGTTCGTGACGAGAAAGCATCGCGGACAAAGGAAATCATCGAGGACATCTTGTTGGCAGATTACAATAACCGGGGCCAACTCATCGGCATTGAGGTTCTCGCGCCTGTCAAGATTGCCAAGATTACCATGCTGGTGGAAGAGCCTCGACGTCGACCATTCCGGCGCTTTGTCAAAGAACAGGCTCCTGGTGAATTGGTGCTTGCGTAGCCTGATCTTGCCTGCCCAGCAATAATCCGGTAGTATTCCGCTCTCACTCGCCCGCTGTCCAGCCCCGGTAAACTGAACCACTACCCAAGGACCGGCTGTATAACGGCTGTCCGGTCAACGTCCGAGACAGTCTGTGGGACGACGCACGGATATTCGGACTTCCGGATACGGTTCCGCCGGTGGTAACACCATTTCTGACTATCCCTTGTTCGACCGGGAAGGTCCTCCCTGGGCTCTGCCCGAGCATCCTGGTTGACCCAACGTGATTTGTATTGCACTTTTGGAAGAGAACAGGTTTCCGCACCACCCGGTAACCGGCGCAGACCTGTTTGTTCGGATGCTACGGGAGCCGCGGGCGGGTGGTTTGCGCACGGGACGGTACGTGGGTGTACGTATGACTCAGCAAGATATCAGCGGCTGCGCGACTAAGGAGGAGTTGGCCAGCCTCTTCGACAATGCCTTCGCCACATGGCATTCCGGTGGTCCGGAACCCACCGGACATCGAGAGACGCCTCGGATTCCGGGCGGGGAAGTCAAACCGCTCTTCGTTGTCTCCTACACCTATAACGGGCGGGAGGTCTGGCTGAATCGCCGGGCGAAGATAGCGGACATCTCTGCCGACGGACTGGGCGTGGCCCTGGAGGAGCCGCTACCAGTGGGCGCTTCCCTCCGGTTTGCGTTCGACAGTCAGAATGGTGAGCGTAGCTCTGGGGTAGCCACAGTTGTCCGGTTGACGAGGACCGAGGGCGGCTATCGGATTGGACTGACCTTTACCGAAAACGCGAAGTCGCTTGATGTGGATCCCTTCCCTGACCGAGTCGAGACACACTCCGTGTCCACCGCAGGTTGGCGCCGGCTATTTGACCAGTTCAGAGAGGCTGTCACCGCCAGGTATCGCGTGCTTACGCAACGTCGTTTCGCCTGCTGGAGGGCGGAAAGATGCGTTGATGGTCAGCAGGCCTTGTTCTTTGTGGAGGCCAAGCTGTTCCGCTACGTCGCCGCGTTGTTCGTCGACGGCAAGAAGATCGTCAGCCAGTCAGGTGTGCTTCGACATCGCCTACGCAATTTCCTCTACGATATGGCGATTCCCACAATGATTAGCCTGGAGGGAGGCGGTTTTTCGGCCTGGGCAACGCTACGACCTAACACCGTAACGCATTGTACCTTGGACCTGAGCCTGCAAGCGAAGCATCAAATGTGCTCGCGTGTTCTGCAGGGGACACCTGCGCTCTCGGAGCCATCTTCGCCCAACGACGTAGCTGGGGATGGTTCCGCAGAACCACTCGAACCGAGCACACCACAGGCAGCGGAATAGAATCCCCATTCCGAACCGGAGCCAGAGATTGGAGCTGCGAGGACCCGGCGCTGTATCATCTCAGTGAGCCGAGAGCGCCCCCAGTCCCAGTCTACTCAATCGACCACTGCTACGAGAAGCGCCGCTTGTGCGCGCTCCAGTCATTGTGCAACTGCAAGGTCTACTCGACGACGCGGTGGGCGATGAAGGTAAATTCGTCGTCCACGTTTGCCTCGGGCATCGATATGAGGGTCACGCGGGTCGAGTAGGAGAACGTCCCCGTCATGGTGCTCTGATCGTCCGGGTCGAAGGTGCCGCTGGCGGTGGCTGTGGCGTACCCCGCCTGAAGACCGGCGGCAAACGCGGTCAGCCTTCCCTCAAAGGTGAAGCCGGTGCCGTCGGATGTCTCCGCGCCATAGGTTGATGCGGCGTACTGTAGTCCTTTCTGGGTGGTGTCGTGCCTGCGGCCGTCGAAGCGGATGCTCGACCCGAAGATCTCAGGGGCAATGCTGTTATCCTCGAAGCTTTCCAGGTTGCCCACCGGGCCGAAAGTGATCCTCATGAACGCCATGCCCTGGGCGGCGCCGGCTGTGCGGTAGAACTGCCATTCGGAATCGGCCAGTGACGGAGCCCCGGTTCCCTGTTCTACTTCTGTGGTAGTGCCGTCGGGCAGCTCAACTGTGACCGACGAGGGCAGGCCGCTATTAACCGAACCGCAACCGACCAGCGCAATCATCGCCAACACCGGTGTCACCAACAGCTTTGGGATGCGCAGCATCTGATGTGTCATGACTGAAGACTCCTTGATACACTCACGGGCAAAACTCTACAAAAACCACCAGTACAATCGGAAAGTTCAAGCCCTTTCTGCGGCGGAATCCGGGGGTGCACTCGCTACCTTACCGGGCCGTCAAACGTTCTGACTGCACAAATACACCCGCTCCGCGGCCGCACACTACCGACGCCGCCTAACGCCCATCTTGGAGCGGATATTATCAGTCCAGCGCGGCATAATCGACTGCGTGTGGGTTGTCGATCGTAGGAAGGTCCAAGGGCATGGTTTCAACATACTTGATTGCAGCTCCGGTATTGAACAGAACCACGCGCTCATCCCGGGCGATCCGGCGCTGGGCAACCAGCTTCCGAGCTGCAAGCACGCATGTGGCGGCCTCAGGACAAAACGAGATCCCTTCCGCCGATATTGCCGAACGCATGGCTTCGACGATTTCCGACTCCGGCACTGCCACCGCCAGGCCTCCGCTCTCTCGAACCGCGTCGAGAATCATAAAGTCCCCTACCGCGGCCGGCACGCGAAGACCGCTTGCACACGTACAGGCGTTTTCCCACGGCCTGGCGAACCGGTCGCCAGCTTCGAACGCTTGTGGAATCGGGGCGCAACCATCGCTTTGAACGGCGATCATCCGTGGCGTCTTTTCACTCTTGAGCCACCCGAGCGCCCGTAGTTCGCTGAAAGCCTTCCACATTCCGATTAGTCCGGTCCCTCCACCGGTGGGGTAGAGGATGACGTCGGGCAGTTGCCACTCGAACTGTTCCGCCAGTTCCAGGCCCATTGTCTTCTTGCCTTCCAGCCGATACGGCTCCTTGAGCGTGGAGCAGTCGAACCAGCCCATTTGCTCGGTGCCTTTCCTGATGATCGGACCACAGTCAGTAATAAGCCCGTTGACGAGATAGACCTTGGCGCCGGCGGCGACGCATTCCATCTGATTGACAACCGGCGTGTCACGTGGCATGAACACGAATGCCTCGATGCCGGCCCGAGCGGCGTAGGCCGCCAGCGCCCCACCGGCGTTGCCGGCCGTGGGTATCGCAACCCGGCTGATGCCGAAATGCCCGGCCATTGTGATAGCCATCGCCAGCCCGCGGCTCTTGAACGATCCCGTCGGCAACTGCGATTCATCTTTGATCCACAGATCAACAAGCCCCAGTTCCTTTCCCAGCCTCGGAGCGGGCAGCAAAGGAGTCATCCCCTCCCCAAGCGTGACGGGCTTTACATCATCCGGTTGTGGCAGCAACTCCCGGTAGCGCCACAGCGTCGGCGGCCGCATGGCGATCTGTTGAGGGTCGACCGCACGTCGAACCGCATCCAGATCGTACCGCACCCACAGCGGCCTATCCTTGTGCATCGTCTGGATCATGTCATGCGGCAGACGCGTTCCGTCGATTGCAGCCTCCAGATGAGTGACAAACGATGGCATGGTGCTCCTCACGGAAAAGTTGTCGGCAATTCATTCGTACGGCGATTACTGCTTGGCCATCCGGGAAGAAAGGCGGACATTGCAGGCCCTCCCGCTCCGCGTTGCGCTAGGGGATCTCCTGTTCAATGATGTTGAGGATTGGATCAATCGTGGCCTTGGGAATACCGGCCATCGCGGAGCGGTGCAGTTCGAGGCAGCTTGCGAAGTCATCGATGGCTGCGGCGTCCAGGCGGCTCACCGAGCGGCCAAATCCGAGCTTCTCAACGTAGTAGGCGTTGATTATTTGCTCATATTGTTGCTGGACCGGTAGCAGCAGCATCGGCTTTTCGAAGTGCACACACTCGCAAACCAGACTGTGACCCGCAGTCGCAATCACGCCCGCGCACGAAGCGAGATCATTCAGAAACTCGTTCTCGTCGGTTGGCTTGAACGTGACATGCCCGCGCGTGCCGCTTTTGCTGAATCCGTAGGCCCGGACGGGCATGCAATCGCACGATTCCAGCGCTCGCCGCATGGCGTCGTTGCGACCGCCGGCACCCTTGTAGGCCAGAAGAAAGTCGCCCTGCCGGGCCTGCTTCCGGTAAACCGCCGGGCGAAGAATCGGGGCAACGAGTGTTGTGGGATGATATCGGATCGGGACGTCAATGAACGTTGTGATCAGATACCGCTTGGCGCCCCCGTAAAACATGCGGATCGTCAGGTAGGTATGGACAAGAGCACGGGCAAAGCCGGGTGGGTGATCCAGCTCGCAGTGTGTCAACAGGTGCTGATTGTCCAGGCTGACGAAGGGAATGCCCAGCCGCCGCGCCCAAAAGGCCGCAAAAGGCTCAAAGTCGGTAATCACCAGGTCGGGCTGGAACTTGCGTAGCAATCGCCTCAATGCGGTGTTGGACGGCCCTAGCGAACCCCACGCATGGCTGACATTGTGCATCACGGTGCGGAAGGCCTGCACCCGACCTTCATTGTACACGGTACGCAGACCGAAGACATCGCTTACACGATCGGGGAAGTACCTTCGCAGGTAGCCTCTGGTCCTATTGCTGGAAAGGAAGCGCAGTTGGTGCCCCCGGGCCAGCAAGCCGGCGCCGACACTGTGCGCCCGCGTTGCGTGCCCGTAGCCTTCACCGGAAACTGCGTAGAGAATCTGCGCCATGGCTATGTGGTACCCGCTATCACGTCGAGGGGCAAGTGGTCGGACGGCCTCTGGATATCGAGCCGCGGGTGACCGTTAAGGCGTCTGACACGCTGCTGTCACGTGGCGTTGGGGCCTAGAGATACAGGTCTACCCGGCGGAGCTTCAAGCATGAGGCTACATAGGGTAGTCCAATGCTGCGGCGGCCTCCCCGCAGATGGCCTTGATGAGGTCGCGGTGCTGAGCGGGGAGCTGTTTTGCCCGGCCAACAGATCTGGTATTGACGGGTTTCGGCGGCCGATTCCACATCCCGGGGATTACAAGCGGATGGGCCGGCTGTCCGAAGCCCACGGAGAGGGGGAGTCCTGTACAGGTTCTGGTCGACTGCCGTACGCTCGATGCCCAGAGGAAATGAGCTCCTGCTCAACCACCAAGGCAAGAAGTTCTACATTCACCGATTCCCAATAACCACAGGTCTATACATCAACTTGACGCGGACCCCATCACGTCGTCGAGCGCTTCCGCTGCCGCGATGCTGCCGTTTTCGTCGCGCAGTGTAGCATGCGGCTTCCGGGTACGCCGCCATGCTCCAACGCGACTCCACAAGCGCCGGTCTTTGCGATGGCGTCAAGCTTGACGTGTATTTTGCAGCGGGATATACAAGAACGCAAGATGCCGCACCTGTGCTCCAGAAACATTTGAAGATGTTCGCACATCAAAGAAACGTGACAAGATCTACCGGCAGACTGAAGCGGATGAGCGAGCGGATCCTGCGCTGGCACTTCCCTCTCGTCCCGGTGACCGCAGGCGTCGTCCTTGCCTCCCCCTCGCTTTGGGTTGGACTTCAGTCGGATGACTGGACTTTCCGGTCGCGTGTTCTGGGGATTCCGGTGATGGAGGGCGTCCCGTCGAATCCCTGGTACCTGGAGGGCTACGGTGGAAGTACGGCGCACTCGCGAGTGTTGATGGACCACGGGTGCCTGCCCTGGTGGGCAGACGTGCAGGGCCGCATGCTGCAGATGCGGATCCTCCCCACCCTGACACACATGTTGGACTTTCGGCTGTGGGACCATTCGCCCGTCCTGATGCACGTTCACAGTCTGGTTTGGTATGCGGCCCTCATCTTCGCAACGGCGGTCTTGTATCGCAGGATCTTGGGCCGTTCGTTTCCGGTGTGGGCGGCGGGGCTAGCCGCCTTATTCTTCGCGATCGACGACGCGCACGGCCTGCCGGTTGGATGGTTGGCCAATCGCAACGCCCTACTGTCAGGGTTTTTCGGAGTCGTGACCCTGATCAGCTACGATCGCTGGCGACGCGATGGGTGGCGTCCGGGCGCGTATCTTGCACCGGTGGTGCTTTTCACGGGCCTGCTGAGCAAGGAGGAGGCGGTGTGCACCTGGGCATACCTGTTGGGGTACGTGCTTTTTCTCGACGGCGCGCCGTGGAGGCGTCGTCTGGCGGCGGTTATTCCGTGCGCGCTGGCCACCGGGATATGGTTCGCGTTGTACCAGGCGATCGGCTACGGAGCCTCTCGCATCGAAGCGTACATCGATCCCACTCAGAACATGGCGCGCTTCGCGGTTGAGGTTGCGCGCGAGGCCCCGATCCTGTTGCTGGCCCAGTTGGGCTTTCCGCCTTCAGACATCAACGTGCTCTGCTCGGTGTCGGCATTCCGCATGCACTGGCTCTGGGCGTCGGCCTATCTGTTGGCACTGGGTGTGCTCCTTGCGCCGCTCGTGATGCGAAACTCGGCCGCACGCTTCTGGACGCTGGGAATGATTCTCTCAGTGCTTCCAGTGTGCGCAGGATTTCCCGGTGATCGGCTGTTGATGTTCGCCGGGCTTGGCGCGGCGGGGCTGCTCGCCCAGTGGGTCTCGGGTCTTCTGGAAGGAGCTGACTGGCTGCCCGCGTCCGGGGGATGGCGGCGGCTGGCGATCCCGTTTAGCTATCTGCTGATCGCTTTCCATCTCGTCATCGCACCGTTGACGCTTCCCGTCATGGCGTACTCCATGACGCTGGTCGGGCAGGCGGAAGATCGGCTGTTCGCGACGCTGCCCCACGATCCAGAGTTCGCAGCCCAAACTGCCGTTTTCGTGAGTTCGGGCGCACCGATTGCTGACCTGGTTTGGATACAGTCGCGGCGTGCCGCGGGCGAGCCGGTTCCGCGTAGGATTCTTAGATTAAGCGCGGGAGGAAGTTCGTCCACGCTAACGTGCATCGATGCAACGACGCTCGCTGTTCGCCCGTCAGGTGGCTATTTGAAGCCACCACGCTGGGTGCCGGAAAGTGAACGGCCAGGCCCCGCGCTCTCGTTCCGCTATCTGTTTCAGACTCTCGACCGGCTGTATCGTGCCGAGGAGAATCCCATCAGGCTGGGCGACACGATTGAGCTGACGACTGCGACTGTCGAGATAACCGACATGACGAGTGACAACCGCCCGGCGGAAGCCACTTTCCATTTTGGGGTGCCGTTGGAAGATCCTTCGCTCCGTTGGCTTCAGTTGACACGCGAAGGGTATCGTGCCTTCACTCCCCCAGCCATCTCAGAGACCGTGCACGTTTCTTCGTTGTTTGAATAACCGGATCGTGCCATCGGAACATGCTTGGAGTGGCGCGGCAGCGCCAACCCACGGAGGCTGGGCAGTCTGTGAGTTCCCGCTGCGTGCTCGTAGAAATGACCAGGCCTGTTCGGCAGGATGAACCTCTTCAAGCGTGAGTGCCGGGCCCTTGCACGACTAATTCAGCTCGGGCGTCTCCTTGATCGCTTCAGGTCAAACCACGCTCCAGGAGGCACGTGTTCGAGGCCCGCATCGTGGACATGTCGCTCGGATTAGGGGTACATGAGCACGTGGACCTCATGACCGTGGGCCTTCAGGGTGATGCCCACGGCAATGAACGGGTTGATGTCTCCGGAGCCTCCTGTTGCAGCCAGAAGAACCCTCATTGGTTTTGCTCGTCCGTGCCGTGTTGACCCCGACGCCAGCGGCAACCCTCGGTTGACGTTCACGAGAGGTCGTGTCGTACTCGGTTAGCAGACGGTATGCAACATCCTGTGTAGATTGAGAACCCCCGAAAGGCATGATGGTGAGCTGAGGTCATCCCGGGATCGGAGCACCCGCCGGCTTCCGGCAACCCAGAAGCGAGGATTTAAAGCTTCTATTAACCATACTATCGGATGGGGCAGGGCAATTACCGGCCGGCATCGCCCTGCAGAGCCGATATTCTTGTAGCTGGGCGTCGTGTGGGCCCCTCTCCGTACGCGTGCAGCGGTGGGTAGATGTCAGCGTCCACGGTTGCGATTCCGCGTCCGTATATATTGACAACACCGGGGATTGTCCGAACAATGCCCAGCTAATGTGCTTGGTGGGTTCGGGTCCGGCATCGGTCAACGGTCCGGAGTCACGCAGCGCGACGTACTGGCGGTACAGGTACGTCCATCCGGAGGAAACGGTGGCAGCATTCGCCCGGCGCGCCGCCGGTCGCAAGAATGGCGTCTGAGGATCAGAGCGCCTGAGGATTAGAGTGGAAGGTAAACGCCGCGCCATTAATTCAGCCCTGGCCGTTGTGTCTTTGGCCCTAGGCGCCGTGGTCTGCACGTGGTTGATTGGGACGAAGCCGGTTCCTCCCAAACGGAGCAGTTTTGCGCGTATTCTGGAGGTGTCCGTTTCGCCGGTCGAGCCCGCACTCGAGGCGACTCCGATCGTTGGCCACGGAACAGTTCGCCCGAGGCATCAGGTCAAGATCGTGCCCCAGGTCAGCGGCCGACTGGTTTACGCCCTTAAGGACCTGGCACCCGGGAATATCATCCCCGAGGGCGAGCTGCTATTCGAGATTGACCCGACGGTCTACGAATCTCGCGTCCGCAAGGCGGAAGCGGAGACACGCCGACTGGAGGCTTCCCTGGAGCGGGCCGACCAGGAGATGACCAACCTCGATGAGCGCGTCGCCAACGCCGAGCAGATGCTCGCGATCGATCAGCAGGACTATATCACCTCGAAGCGTCTGCACGAGATCGATGAGGTCGGCACACAGCGCGACGTTGACCTGGTCCATCAGAAGTTGCTGCGTCAGAAGGACGCGTTGATAGAGCTGAAAAGCCGGCGATCCGTCATACCATACGTCAAACTCGAGACTCAGGCCCAACTGGAAGCGGCCCGCGCGCACCTCGGGCAGGCGACCTACGACCTGGAAAACACCAAGATCTTCTGCCCGTTTGACGCCCGGGTGGAGCTGGCAGCAGCCTACGAGTCGCAGGTGGTGACCGCCCACTTTTCAATCGCCACGCTGACCGACATGTCGGCATTTGAGCTCTCCGTGGGCATCGATCCGCGCGAGTTGCGCTGGCTCGACCAGGCCATTCGTCCCGAGATGCTGGAGCAAAGCGAGGAGGGCCCGCGCCCGGAGGTAAAGGTGCGCTGGTCGCTTAAGGGGCAGGAGTTTACGTGGCGCGGGTTTGTGACACGGTTTGAGCGCGTCGACGAAGCGACGCGAACCGCCCGGTTGGTGGTCGAGATCCGTGATGTGGACATGGTCGCAACGGTGGCCATCGGCAGCGACGAGTCGAGACCGACGCTGGCAATCGGAATGCATTGCCGGGCGGAGCTGCCTGCGGAACCACTCGCCGGTGCCTTGCTGGTCCCCCGGCATGCAGTCTACGACAACCGCTGGGCGTATGTATTCGAGCCCGATCCCGACTCCCAAGACAGTCGGATGGGCCTACTCGGGCGGCGTGAAGTGCCCATGCTTCGATCCGTCGGTGACGCGGTCCTGGTCGACTACGCCGGGCGCGAGGGCACGGAAGTGTGCGAACTTGGACCGGACGAGCGTGTCGTGGTCTCACCGTTGGTCAAGCCCGTCGTCGGGATGAGAGTCCGCCTGCGGGATGAGCAAGTGGCATCGGCAGTTACGCTCCCGACGATCGAGCCGAGCCGCAGGCTTCAGCCAGCGCGGACCTCCACCCGACCTGAAGATCACGGTGCCCACGGTTCTTATGCGGCTGTGATGGGTCAACTCGACATGAGCCTCGGAGGCGGCTAATCATGCAGCTACTCCGCGGGTTGATCGCGGGTGGCGTTCGCAATCCCGTCTTTGTCAACCTTTTGATGGTCTGCATGCTGGCAGGCGGTCTTCTTTCCACGCGCGGGATGGTTCACGAGGCCTTCCCCGAGTTCGCGCTCAACAATATTACCGTCAGCATCGCGTACCCCGGCGCCAGCCCGGAAGACGTGGAGCGGGCCATCTGCACGCCGATCGAGCGAGCCGTGCAGGGCATCGATGGAACCAGCGAGATCTCCTCCTCATCACATCACAACTTCGGTACGGTCTGGATTGCCATACTCGACCGGGTCAAAGACCCACGCCCGGTCTTGAACAAGGTCAAGGACCGCATCGATCAGATCACGACCTTTCCGCCGGAGATGGAGAAGCCTGTAGCCCTGATCTCCATCATCCGGACGGAGGTTATCAACGTCGCAATCTACGGAGACGTGCCGGAGCGCACACTGAAACGCTACGCCCAGGAAGTCCGAGACAATCTGGAATCATTGCCGGAGATCTCCCAGGTCTCGCTCTCCGGAGTGCGCGAGGATGAGATCATCATCGAGGTCTCGGAAGAGGTCCTGCTGGCCTACAACCTGTCGCTGGCCCGGGTCATGGCGGTCGTCGCCAAGAGCAGCCTCGACCTGCCGGCAGGCGTGATCCGTACCGCCGACGAGGAGTTTACGCTGCGCGTCACGGGGCAGCGGTACCTGGCCCGTGAATATGAAGACCTGGTCGTGCTGGAGCACGGCGACGCGGTTGTCCGTCTCGGCGAGATCGCCACGCTTCGTGAGGGCTTCGAGGAGGCGGTGGTTCGCGGGAGGTTCAACGGACGCCCCGCGGCTGTCGTGCAGGTTTTCAAAACTCCCGAGGAGGATACGACCGAGATCGCCCGCATCGTGCGCGACTACGTCACCGATCGTCAGCCGCATCTGCCCGAGCGACTGCAAATGTCGGTCTGGGCGGACGGGTCGCACGATATCGACAGCCGGATCAGCATGCTGCTTGAGAACGGCCTTTGGGGTGTCCTGCTGGTCTTTGCGACGTTGGCGCTGTTTCTGGAGCTTCGACTGGCGTTTTGGGTGGCGGTGGGTATCCCCGTTTCGTTTGGCGGTGCGATGATCATCATGGGCGCATACGGGGAGACACTGAATATGATCAGTCTGTTCGCGCTGATCATGACCACGGGCATCATCGTTGACGATGCCATCGTTATTTCCGAGAGCGTGCATGCCCGGCGCAGGGCGGGTGATATTCCTGAGCTTGCCTCAATCGAAGGTGCGCACCGGATGGCCCTGCCGGTGCTGGGTGCGTCGGTGACCACGATCGCCACCTTTGTCCCGCTGCTGTATGTCGTCGGCGTAATGGGTCGTTTCATCCATGTTCTGCCCGTGGTTGTCATTGCCGCCATCGTGTCGTCGGCGATCGAGGCCTTCGGCATCCTTCCGTCACATCTTTGCCATCGGGATCCGCCTGGGGTCGAAGCCAAACGTCGCGGGCCGAACCGGATGCGGCGCGCGATAGAGGGTTTCATCACTCATCTCATCACACGCCGATATCGACCGGTCTATCGATTGGCGATGCAGTATCGCCCTGTCACCCTTTCGATTGCATTAGGTGGATTGTTGATCATCGCCGGCGTCGTGTTGGGCGGACGTACGCCGTTTGTCTTGCTGCCCAAAGAGAACGGGAACATGCTCCGGGCCCGGGTCCGATTCCCGGAGGGGACGCCGGTATCCGTTACTCAGCGCACCGTCGATCGGCTGGAAGCGGCGGCCCGCGAACTGAACGGTGATCTCGAGCTGGCTCCCGCCAGTGAAGGGGAGCTCGTCCGGCAGATTTACTCCATCATCGGCGAGTTTGCCGATTTCATGTCGGTGCGCGGCAACAACTTATGCGAGGTCCGCGTTGAGCTCATGCCGGCGGAGAAGCGCCGAATTCCAGACGAACGGATCGTCGAGCGCTGGCGGGAGAATATCGGCACGATTCATGACGCCACGCAGGTGACGTTGGGCCGGCAGCCCATCGGTCCTATGGACCTTCCCATCGAAATCCGCCTGCTCGGCTACGACTTAAACGATATGACCGAAGCGTCCCGGCGAATTCAGGCCAAGCTGGTTGAATTCGACGGGCTCTACGATATCGGCCACGATCTCATCCCCGGCAAGCGGGAGTTGCGCGTAAAGCTCAAACCGCAAGCCCGGGCCTTGGGGTTGACCCTCGACGATGTGGCTCGGCAATTGCGATACGGTTTCTACGGCGGAGAGGCCATCCGACTGCAGCGCGGCCAGGACCAGGTCAAGGTCCGGGTTCGCTTTCCCGCCGAAGAGCGTCGGTCGATTACCGATCTGGAGAGTGTCCGAATCAAGACTCCGGCCGGTTTCGAGGTTCCGTTTTTCGAAGTGGGTGATGTGGAATGGGCCCGTGGGTACGCCTACATCATGCACCAGGACGGCAAGCGCCGGGTTCGCGTTGTGTCGGACGTCGACGAGCGGCGAGCCAATGCCGAGCAGATTTTGCAGACTCTGGAAATGGGCTTTCTGGATGACGTGGTCAGCGACTTCAACGATCTGACCTATGACCTGGGTGGCAACCGGGAGCGTATAAACGAGTCGCTCGGCAGCCTGTTTGGCGGCTTTGCCATGGCCATGATCGTGATCTATGCCATCCTCGCCGCCATGCTGCGGTCGTACGTCCAACCGGTGGCGATTCTCTCGGCCGTGCCGTTCGGGCTGATCGGTGTGGTCGCGGGCCATGCTGTCCTCGGCTTTGACCTGACCATCATGAGTTTGTTCGGTGCCGTGGCCCTGTCAGGCGTTGTGGTCAACGACTCCCTGGTGTTGCTGGACGCCGTCAATCGGGGCATTCGGGAGGGTAAGAGCGTACGCGATGCCGTTTTCGAAGCGGGTGAGCTGAGGTTCCGCGCAGTGACCCTGACCACTATCACCACCGTAGCAGGGCTTACGCCGATTCTGATGGAGCGAAGCAGCCAGGCACAATCCATCAAGCCGATGACCGTGTCGCTATGTTTCGGCCTGTTGTTCGCCACGGTCCTGACGCTCTTCGTAGTCCCGGCGTTGTACCTGCTGCTTAATGACCTGCGGCGGTTTGTGCATTGGCTGCGCTATGGCGGCTCTTATCCGAGACCGGAAATAGTCGAGGAAGCCGCCCGGGAGCGCCTGCTGCCAGCCGGCTAATCGCTGTCGATCCGACTATTGGGGAATCACCATGCGAATCAAGCCCAACGAAAACGTACACCCACCTTGTCCGTCCGCCTGCTGGATGCCGATCGCACCGGTTCTGGCACTGTTCCTGACGCTTAGCTGCCGGGCGCCGCTGGACAGCATCCGGGTGGTGCTGGATCGCCACGCCAAAGCCGTCGAGAGGCTCCCGGATGAGGAACGCTCCGGGTCAACGCCCTACGAGGCGCCGGTCGTGACCGAGCACGCTGAAGACCTGCTTCCTGACGGTGTGCTCACGCTGGAGACGGCGCGCAGCATAGCGGTTCGGGCCAACCCCGACGTTCACGCCGCCCGGGCGAGACTGGAAGCCGCTCGTGCGCGAATCACCGAGGCCCGAGCCCGGTATCTCCCGACGGTTGTGTTCACGCACACCTCCGTCAAAACTTTCCACACTCCAGCGAGCCGCAATCGACTCAACACCCTTCTGCAACCCGCCCAGCCCGTGCCCACGGACATCGATACGCAGAACCTGGCGGTGACAACACTGCTGAACGCCATCCGCCGCCCGCTGTTCGGCTTGGGCAGACCGAAAGGCAATCGGAACCCCTTCAGCGAGCATTCCAGCGCCCTCGCCGCGACGTGGGTGGTATTCGACGGGTTCGTGCGGGAGGCACAGTTGCTCTCGGCCAAGTATTTGCACAGTGCCGCCGAGCAGTCACTTATGGACGTCGAGAGGCTTATCATCCAGGCGGTCGATACCGCCTACTATCATGTGCAGCTCGCCGAGGAGCGGCTCCGCATTGCTCGGGCCGATGAGGAGTTCAGCCGGGAACAACTCGAGGAGACTGAAAAGCTGCGTGCGGCAGGGCGGGCCACGAAAGCGGATGTGGGCAACTTCCGGGTCCGCATGCTGGCAGCCAAAACCAATGTGACCGCAGCGGTAGGGCTGCGTGACACCGGCCGCGTGGTGCTGGCCGAATTGTTGGGTCTTTCCGACGTCTTACTTCCACACGAGCGTGAGCTTTCCCCCCTTGTGAAGGAAACGGAAGAGGAAATGACCGTCCCCGACGTTGAGCTATGGGTAGAGCGGGCCTTGGCCAATCGGCCCGATCTGCTCCAACTTGAAGCGGTCCTCGAGAGCAACGAAGAGAACGTTCGGGCGGCCAAAGGCCTCTACAGCCCGACCGTCGCCGTCAGCGGATCATGGGGGTACGACAGAAGCTCAAACCTGCGCTACACCTTCGAAGATCAGTCCTCCGCAGCCGCCGTGGAGCTTCAGTGGGAGCTTTATACCGGCGGTGCCCGTCGCGCCGGGGTCCGGGCTGCGGAGAGCGCCAGGGCAGAGGCTGCAGCCGCCCTGAGCCGCCGGCGGTTGGCCGCACAGGCCCAGACCCGCAGGGCCATCATCGACCTGGCCGACGCCCGGGAGCGGATTCGACTGCAACAAGAAAACCTGGAAACCGCCCGGGAGAACCGCCGGATCATTCAAGCTGCCTATGTGGCCGAGAGAGAAACGCTTACCCGTCTCAACGAAGCTCAGCGAGATTTCATCCAGGCTGACGCAAATCTGGCACTGGCCCGCATCCGCCTGCGCCAAGCCTGGAGCGATCTCCACGCCGCCGCAGGAACATACTGGGAAAGCCTGAACAACGCAGCAGTAGACACGCCGTAGAACATAGGGCGTACTTCCCACGTCCGGCTGGGTGGGTGGTCCACCTCCTCTGGAGGTGGGGGAGGCGATGATCGTCGCGGATAGCATCAGCGTTCTTGTAGGGTCCGCTGTGCGGAGCAGGTGGGGTGCGAAACCGAGCGTATGTCATCGTCTCCCCCATGTCCAAAGTAGGAATGCGCGCGAAGTGCGACTTGAATTGCGCTAAGTAGTTGTGGCTGCTAACGTTATGCCTCCGAGTCCCTGGACAAGAACATGGAGGTTAACGATGAGC
>JAUWWQ010000038.1 GCA_030616775.1 Planctomycetota bacterium | reverse complement strand
TGAGTTACGCTTTGTATAAAAAGCGTAACTCAAGTATGCGAAAGGAGATAGTGGAAATGGCCCGGGAAACCAGTCGGTCTGGCCAGTCTCCAACACCCTCGTTGCGAGTGCTGTTGCCGCCACAGATGGAATGCAGGAAGAACCCGCCGCCAACCCTTCATCCAGCAACCACCAAGCCAAAGCGCCGCCTGCCGCCGGAGGTCCTCACCAACGACGAGGTCTGTGCCCTGATGGAGGCGTGTGGCCGGTACGCCCCGACCGGCCTGCGCGACCGGGCACTGATCGCCCTGCTCTACCGCGCCGGGCTGCGAATCAACGAGGCCCTCAGCCTCTACCCCAAGGACCTCGATCTGAACGACGGCTGCATTCGGGTGCTCAACGGCAAAGGTGGGCGGTCACGCACCGTCGGCCTGGACCCCGGCGCCGCCGTCGTCATCGAGCGCTGGCTCGACGCCCGGTCCCGCCTGGGCCTGGGCGGCCGCCACCCCGTCTTCTGCACGCTACGCGGTCACCCCATGGCTGCCGCCTACATCCGTGTCCTGCTCAAGCGCCTCGCCGCCAGGGCCGGCATCGACAAGCGCGTCCACGCCCACGGCCTCCGCCACACCCACGCCGCCCAACTCCGCGCCGAAGGCGTCGACATTGCTATCATCTCCCGCCAACTCGGCCACACCAGCATCACCACCACCGCCCGCTACCTCGACCACCTCGCCCCAACAGCCGTCATCGAAGCGATGCGCCGTCGAAGCTGGACGGGAGCGTAGACCCACGCTGCTCACGTGCTGTTCCGCACTTCGCAGCATGCGCGTAGGGTCCGAGCTTAACGGTGGTATGGTGTCTGGACCACAGGTCAAGATCGAAGAGTGACACCGTCACTGGTAGCCACTTTCATCCGAAGGGCGTAGCCCCATCACCATCGCATCTTGAGGATTCGCACCGCTATCGGCGTGCTTAGTAACTTTGTCCTCGCACCTTCTATCCAGCCCAGTACCTCGCCAGACCAGTCTTCGCCGGGAGCTGCAAGGACTAACTCGTCCGGTCTGAGTTCCTCAGCGACTGCAACTGCTCGCCCGATATCCTCCTTGCAGAACCCATTAGGATGAGACTTGACTTCACCGATAATGAATCGGCTCCCTACCAGCGCAATAACGTCCAACTCCATCTCGGAGGAACCGCCATACTCTTGCGCCAAGTCTTGGCATGGCAGCGCCAGAAACATGCCGCCTCGTGCCTCGTCCTGCAAACAGTACAAAGCCTGTACGACCGCGAGCGTTCCTCTAGCTCGCTTCCCCCTTGCGCCCAGCGGAACATCTTTGCCGCAGGAGGGACACGTAAGCGCTTCCTTCGGTTGCAGCGCGTTCGCAGCAAGATCGTTCAAGCGGAACGACCATTCGGTTTCCGTCGGTAAGGCGATTGACGTGCGACATCCGAGGCAGCGAACGTGGGGGCGCAGCTGGTCGACCGCGTACCAGTAGAGAGACCCGCAGCTCGGACAGCGGGTCTCTACTCCCTGTTGCAGTACGCCCCGCTCAACGAGTTCGTCGAAGGCTCTCCGGAAATCCTCGTCGAAAGAGGGGTAGGCCTTCCAGTACTCGACATCGATCCCGCTCTTAATCGCATCGCTTTTCAAGATGCCGAAACGTTGCCTAAGCATTGCAAGAGTGCGCCTTCGGTCTCGATGCCCGGGAGCTGCCGCAGCCATCTCCGACAGAATCGAGCGCCAAAACGGCTGAGCGAATTGGTACCCGCAATACCAAAGCCCACCGAAGAGCGTGATCATTCCGCGAAGCGTCACTCCCTCAGGAGATGCCCACATGTCTTTCAAACGCCGCGCGCGGGCAGGGATGGACTCGTGGCTACAATATGGATGGTCAAGCAGGAGCGAGCAGAACACAGTCCGGTCCGTCGGGACTTGAATCGCGACAGTTGGGGTGTTTGCACTGACTTGTAGGCTCGGCAATCCGCCAGATACGACTCTGCACCCTGCGTCTGGGAAAAACAGTTCTGCTAATCCGCGGCGTTTGGGAAGCGTCCAATCGGGGCGCACATTCGTATACTCGTAACGGTCAGGATGGAACTGCAACTGCAGGTCAACCATCCACTTCGAACTACCGGGATACTCCCCGATCACCGGCGGTCGCGGGATCTCGAGCAGCGCGCGCTCGTTGGAGAAGGGCAGGTGGTATCGTGCTACGAATGTGTTGATGCTTGGCTTGCCGAGTGGCGTGAAAGCTGCCTGCCATCCGGGGTGGTGAGGCGGTCGGCCCTCAGAAAAGGAGTACGTGGCCTCCGTCAATGGGAGCGGGCGTAATAGCAGTCTTCCGCCTCTTGAGAATCGCTCTGAAAGCTGACGCAGTTCGGTGTCATCAAGGCTGAAGGAAACGATCGAGCCGGTCCGTTGCCCCCCGGACTGCCAGTAAGACCGCTCAATCCATGCAGCCACGGCTGCCACCGCCTGATCATCGCTTACAGCGGCCCTTGGAAGCCAAAGTGACAAGCACCCATGACCAGCGCCTGATGAGAAGACGCGGTTCCAATGGTACGCGGCGTCGTAGCAGCTATCACCGATAGTAAGGTGGAACAGACTGTCGGACGGGTCGTGTTGGAGGTGCGCTGGGAACGCGGCGGCATGCAAAGCAAGATCAACAGGGAGGATAGCACGGCTCCCAATCTCCGTAAGGCGGTTGAATAACGCGTCAATCGTGGTCGCGCTGTCATCAATGTCTTCGACAGGAAGATCGCGAAACGCTCCCTTCGTACCAACGTCATCAGAAAGCACACCGAAGTTGCGAAGCACGACCCGGTGCACCTCGTCAACGGGGTGTCGGGGCTTGAATCGGACGAACAGTGGATCCTCTAAGGGTCCTCGAAGCGCCCAGATCCGCTGCGGGATCGCGGTAATATCGACCAAGTTCAGTCCGTAAATCGGCACGTAAGGGTGATCAGCGCAACGGTTCCGCTCCGACTCGGTAAGCCCCAGATAACGAGACGGGAGGACACACCGTTCGAGACGGTCAAGGCATGCGTTGGTTAGGTCGGTGTTCGCGACCACAACGTCAGGATCGAGAAGTTCCAGCGGTTTCCACCAAGACTCAGCGACATTGCCTCCAACAACCGGGAACACCCCGTGAAAGCGCCCACCCCAGTAGCCGACCGAGTATGCAAACACCTTATCCAGGTAGTCGGGTGATGAAGTTGCGGCGTCGACAAGGTACGCGACGCGTATGGGTCGGGAGCGAATGCTCGCCATCAGGAGCGATGTCGTTGACGCCGTAGCCATTGTTGTCGCCAAGTTTGGCCGAATCCGCAATGAAGCGAGGGACATTCTACAGGTGATAATGTAAGAGAAGAAGTCGAAGGCGTGCGGGTAGCCGCATGGCGCGCATTACAGCCTGACGAAGGAGCCGCCCGATGGCAGCGGCCGCCGGGAGTTCCGGTCGACTAGTTCCCCTCGTCCGAGGTGCACGTGATGTTAGGGGCTGCTTGGCTTCTCCCGTCCAACCGAACCGGATACTGCCAGAAGCACGTCGGCAGGGCCGTAGCGGAATCAGGCGCGCCGGGAGAGCTGGACGTGGCCAAACGAGGACGCAAACCCGGAACCGGCAGGTCGACATCTGCATGTGGAACCGACCGCGCGGTTGGCCTTAAAGGCGGCGATGGGCCGCCGATGAGCGACTATCGCCACGCGGCCACCCGCAAGAACAACCCGCCCGCCAAGATCGCCGCCGAGGGCACGGTCCCGGTCGTTTCCAAAGCCCAGTACGCCTACAACGCACACATGCCGCCGGTGCTGTGGTTCGATCCCGGCGGCCGCCCCGACGCGCTGCCTGAGCTGGTCGACCAGCCCGGTGTCGTCCGCGGCGTCAGCCGGGGCGGCCCGGATTTGAGGGCGGGTCAGGTGACGGGATACGCGAGCCGTCACTCGGCAGCGCCGTTGCCCACCGCGCCCTTGGTATCTGCGCTTCCAGGCGCGAGGGGAGTACGGAAACCCACGCCGCTGTGGTGGACTCCGGGGGGAGACAGCCAATTTCCCAGGGAATTCCATGAATTAGCCCACCATGTCTGGTGGCCTGGCCCTTGCCGACGAGCCATTTCTGCTGCATGATATCCAGTTCCACGGCCACTCACGGGCGATCGCGGCCCCACATCGGCGTGTGGAGATAGGCGAGAAGGAGCTGCCGGACGATGGCGAAGCGTGGAACCCATAAGGCGACGAAGAAGGGGGCGACCAAGAAGCCCATCGAGTCCTACGACCACCAGGACAAGAAGCGGGCCAACATCCCGCCGGTCGGCCTGGTCACGCCTCAGACCGATCCGGAGAGGGACGCGAAGAAGACCTACCAGTACGATCCACACCTCGACCCGCAGCTCGTCTGGGCCGGCAAGGCCGAGCGTGCCACCTTCGAGGTGCCGACCGTCTCGCTCCAGATCCGTGAGCGGATCAAACCTCCGGCGATGGCCGAGGCCGGGTTGAAGCGGATCTTCGGGCGTGGCGAGTGACTCCATGAAGACCCGCGGAGGAATCGACTCAGCGTCATCGTCATTCACAGCGCCAGCGGTCAAGTCGCTGCGCCGCCTGTTAGAATAAGGAGGATACTCATGCCACGACTGACCGACCAGGAACAGCAAGACATCATCCGGTTCCTCGAAGCCGGCAAGCCCCTGCCCGACAAGTACCGCTTTCTGCTCTTCGACGAAAAGCGGGAGGTGGAACTGGTCTGGAACGGCAAGACCAACGAGATCTGCAACATCGTCCTGCCCTTTCAGACCATCGAGCATGTGGATGAACCCCGTGCGGAAACAGACACCAAGCGAAAAGACGATCAGGGCTTGCTGTTCAGCCTGGACGAGCGTGGACGGCAGCTCAAGGGCTGGACCAACAAGCTGATCTGGGGCGACAACAAGCTGATCCTGTCATCGCTCAAGAACGGGCCGTTGCACGAGGAGATCGAGAAGCAAGGCGGTTTGAAGCTGATCTACATCGACCCGCCGTTCGACGTGGGGGCTGACTTCTCCATGGACATCGAGATCGGTGGCGACACCTTCACCAAGAAGCCCAACATCCTCGAAGAAATCGCCTACCGCGACACCTGGGGCAAGGGTGCAGAGTCCTTCATTGCCATGATCTTCGAGCGGGTCGTTCTCATGCGTGACTTGCTCGCCGAGGATGGGAGCATCTACGTGCATTGTGACTATCGCGTGAACAGCTTTGTGCGCCTTGTTCTAGACGAAATATTTGGCAAAGGGCATTTGGTTAATGAAATTGCCTGGTGTACGACAGGCGCAAGCAACGTCAGCGGCAACTTCCCAAGAAAGCACGACACAATCTACTTCTACGCTAAGGGTACTGAATGGACTTTCAACAAAGATGCAATTCGTATTCCTTACGCAGAAGGAAGCATTGACAGAGCGAACAGAAACGTCATCGCCAAAGGAGGAATGGACTTTGATAGCATCGAACTCAATGAAGGTGGTAAGGTGCCAGAAGACTATTGGCTAGATATTCAAAGGGCAACACGATACCCTGGGGAGTCACTAGGGTACCCAACACAGAAATCAATGAAGCTGCTCGAACGAATCATCAAAGCCTCGTCCAACGAAGGCGACCTCGTAGCCGACTTCTTCTGCGGTTCCGGAACGACGGCGGCGGTGGCCGAAAAGCTAGGCCGCAAGTGGATCGTCAGCGACTTGGGCAAGTTCGCCATCCACACGACCCGCAAGCGGATGATCGGCGTGCAGCGACAACTCAAGGAGGACGGCAAGGACTACCGCGCGTTCGAGATTCTCAACCTGGGTAAGTACGAGCGGCAGCACTACATCGGCGTCAACCCCGACCTGCGCGAGGAACAGCAGCGTAAGCAGATCGAAGAGAAAGAGGCCGCGTTCCTCGATCTGATCCTTCGCGCGTACCGGGCTGAAAAGACTGATGGCTATACCGCGTTCCACGGCAAGAAGGCGGGACGGCTGGTGGCGGTGGGGCCGGTCAACCTGCCGGTGACGCGGCTGTTCGTGGAAGAGATCATCCTCGAATGCCGCAAGAATCACATCACCAAGGTGGACATCCTGGGCTTTGAGTTCGAGATGGGCTTGTTTCCCAATGTGTTGGACGAAGCCCGTGCCAAGGGCATCGACATCGCCCCCAAATACATCCCGGCTGAGGTGTTCGACAAGCGGGCTGTCGAGAAGAATCAGGTCGTGTTCCACGACGTGTCGTTCATTGAGGTCAAGCCGCATGTCAAGAAGAGCAGCGTGGCCGTGGAGCTGACGGACTTTTCGGTGTTCTACTCGCAGGACTCGATCGCCAACGCTGAGGAGGCCATCAAGAAGAAGGGAAGCCGGATCGTGGTCGAGAAGGGGCAGATCGTGAAGGTGAGCAAGGACGCCAAGGGAATCGTCAACCGCGAGGTGCTCACCGAGAAATGGACGGACTGGATCGACTACTGGGCGGTGGACTTCGACTTCGAGAGCAAACGGGAAATCGTCCGAGTGAAGAACGAGGCGACCGACGAGTGGGAGGAGACCTGGACGGGTGACTTCATCTTCGAGAACGAATGGCAATCGTTTCGGACGAAGAAGGATCGCACGCTGGAACTCACGAGCGTGTTCCACGTGTGCAAACCCGGACGGCGGAAGTTGGCGGTGAAGGTAGTGGACATCTTCGGAACCGACACGATGACCATCGTGGAAGTGACCGTGCGGAAAAACAGCAAGAACGGAGGGAAGAAGTAATGGCCCTGCACCCCGACTTCCCCGAATCACCGCACGCGATCCTCGACCCTTCGGTTCGCTGGTTCCCCGCAGACGAGGCGCTACGCGAGACGACAAGTGACAAGCTGATGCCGCCACTGGTGTCGCAGCTTCGCCGAAAGGTTAAAGAATTCCGCGACGGCGGGTACGTCGGGGCGGCGGACACGAGCAGAAGCCTGCTGAACTGGTGGTTCATTGCGCCGCACCTGCTAGACCAATCGGACACTGCGATGGCGGAGTTTCAATACTACTTCGCCCAGCGGGAGGCGCTGGAGACAATCGTCTATCTGTACGACGTCGTGGGCGTGAAGGATAAGTACGACCTGATGCGTTTCGATAGCTCAGGCGCGGTGTCAGCCGGGATGTTTGACGAGACTTGGCGTCGCTTCGTGGTGAAGATGGCCACCGGATCGGGTAAGACCAAGGTGATGAGCTTGGTGCTGGCGTGGAGCTTCTACCACAAGCTGTACGAGCCTGAGTCGGGGTTGGCTCGCAACTTTCTGGTGATTACGCCGAACATCATCGTGCTTGACCGCATCTACAAGGACTTTCAGGGGCTGCGCATCTTCTTTGAAGACCCGGTTATCCCGGACAACGGCTTCGAGGGGCGCAACTGGCGGGATGACTTTCAACTCACGCTGCACCTGCAAGACGAGGTGCGCGTGACGCGACCCACCGGCAACATCTTCCTGACCAACATTCACCGCGTCTACGCAGGCGACGACATTTCGCCCGGCCCCGACGATGAAGATACGATGGACTACTTTCTCGGCAAGCGTCCTACGGGGGCGACCACCGACTCCAAGGTGGACCTGGGAATGATCGTGCGCGACATCGACGAGCTGGTCGTGCTGAATGACGAAGCGCATCATATCCATGACAAGAACATGGCATGGTTTAAGTCGATCGAGGACATCCATAATCGTTTGCTCCAGAAGGGCGGAGAACTGTCCTTGCAGGTGGATACGACCGCGACACCGAAGCACAACAACGGCGCGATTTTTGTGCAGACCGTCGCCGATTACCCGTTGGTGGAAGCGATTTCGCAGAACGTGGTGAAGCATCCGGTGTTACCCGACGCGCCCAGCCGGGCAAAGCTGGCCGAACGACAGAGCGCGAAGTTCACAGAGAAGTACGCAGACTATCTTGATCTTGGTGTGATCGAATGGCGTAAGGCGTATGCCGAACACGAGAAAGTCGGCAAGAAATCCATCCTCTTCGTGATGACGGACGACACGCGCAATTGCGATGAGGTGGCCGAGTACCTGGAAGACCACCACTCCGACTTGAAGGGCGCGGTGTTGGTCATTCACACCAAGAACAACGGCGAGATTTCCGAAGCGGCGTCGGGCAAGGCCAAGGACGAGCTGGACAAACTCCGCAAGCAGGCCAACAACATCGACGGATCGGATAGCCCGTACAAGGCGATCGTATCGGTAATGATGCTCAAGGAAGGCTGGGACGTGAAGAATGTTACCACCATCGTCGGGCTGCGCCCGTACGCGGCCAAGAGCAACATCTTGCCGGAGCAGACCCTCGGTCGCGGTTTACGAAAGATGTATCCGGGAGGCTTAGAGGAACAAGTCAGCGTCGTCGGCACGGATGCGTTCATGGAGTTTGTCGAGTCGATTCAGGCCGAGGGCGTGGAACTCGAACGCAAGGCGATGGGCGAAGGGACTAAACCTAAAGCACCGTTGGTCGTTGAGGTTGACAACGCGAATGAGAAGAAGGACATCGGCGCGCTGGACATTGAAATCCCTGTGCTGACCCCACGGATTTACAGGGAATACAAGAATCTTGCCGATTTGAACGTGAGTGCGATGGGGCATCAGCGGCAGATTTATCAGCAATTCAGCGAAGAACAGCAGCGGGAGATCGTCTTCAAGGACATGACCACCGGCGAAGTGACCCACACCACGATTCTCGACACGGCCGGTGTTGCCGACTACCGCAGCGTGATCGGTTATTTCACCAAGACGATGATGAAAGACCTTCGGCTTGTTGGCGGCTACGATGTTCTGTATGGCAAGGTCAAGGCTTTCGTCCAGAACGATCTGTTCGACCGGGAAGTAGACCTTGATCATCCCAACACGCTGCGCAACCTTTCCGAACTCGCTGCGACCAAGACTTTGCTTGAAACCTTCAAGAAGGCCATCAATGCCTTGACCGTACAGGACAGGGGCGATGCCGAAATACGAGACACCATCAAGCTGCGTCAGACTCGACCCTTTGTCACCAAAGACCGGGAATACCTGGTCCCGAAGAAGAGCGTCTTCAACCGCATCATTGGTGACAACCGTCTGGAGCTTCGCTTCGCGAGCTTCTTGGAAGAGTGCAGTGATGTTGTGTCCTATGCTAAGAACTACTTGGCGGTGCATTTCAAGCTGGATTATGTCAACGCGGACGGAAGCATATCGAACTACTACCCGGACTTCCTAGTCAAGCTGTCTGACAGGCGGATTGTCGTGGTCGAGACCAAGGGTCAGGAGGATCTGGATGTACCTCCAAAAATGGAACGCTTGCGACAATGGTGCGAGGACGTCAACCGAATTCAAACGGACGCGTTGTTTGACTTCGTATACGTTGACGAAGCGAGCTTTGACAAGTACCAACCCAAATCCTTCAAGCAGTTATGGGAAGGATTCAGAGAGTACAAGGATTAGGGGTGACTGCAGCGTGTGTGCGTGATAATGACGCGTCGGCGCGCACAAACACCCGATCCGCTGCATGGGGGATATGCGCTCATGGTACACGGCGAAGCCCTGCGACGTGACACAGCGGTCGCACATCAGCCATTGCGTATGCGACAGCACATGGGAAGCGACCGAGGCGTTTGAGATGGAATGGAACAAGCATGTCACGGCGTGGGTGAAGAACGACCACCTCGGCTTCGAGATCATGTATGTCTTCAAGGGGGTAGTGCAGAAGTACCGCCCAGACTTCCTGATCCGCTTGGCCACGGGCAAGATGCTCGTTCTGGAGGTCAAGGGGCAGGACACCCAGCAGAACCGCACCAAGCGGGAGTTCTTGGCCGAGTGGGTGAAGGCCGTCAACGAGCACGGTGGCTTCGGCCAGTGGGCGTGGGATGTGTCGTTCGATCCGGCAGACATCCCCGGACTGCTGGCCAAGCACGCCACCAGCCAGGGTCGGTAACGAAGATGCTGATATGAATGGGGTACCACAGAGAATCGTTGGGTGGGTTCGTTCGCATCCGACATTTAGATTCGCGGCGTTGGCGGTTGCTGTATCTCTGCCTGTCATCAACTGGGTTTTGAACGCTGTAGGGCAAGCGCAGACTGCCTTGTCGCTGCTCGGCCATACCTGGAAAGTCATCACGCATCCGTTTTTTCCTTTGGCGGTAATTGGCTTGCTGTTTGGCTTACCTTACTGGCCAACCCTGGTTCGGCTTTGGAGAAAACCGCGTTTTGAAATTCGCCCGATTTGCGGGGATACACTAGCCCGGCCACAGACCGATGGAGTAACTGCGCGCCTGGCGATCCGCAACCTCAGCGGACGTACGCTCAACGGATGTTCCGTGCGACTAATGGATGCATTCCCATTGCACTTTGGTTACGTCATGAACAACCCACATTGCTATCCTTCTGTCCATTCTCATCGAGGCGAGAGTTTCTTGCTTCGGTGGTCCGATCACTCGGCGATGGACGGAAAGTTTCTTGACATTCCAAGCGACAACGCCGACCGAATTGCAGAGGTGATTGTGCTCAGCGAAGGCCGCCCACTCTTTGCGGCCGCGGACTCCAACGACCTAGATGGGAAGATGGAAGGAATTGGCTTCGGGCGATGGGTGAAGTTGGGGATCAAAGTGGCAGCGGCAAACGGAGAGTTTGATGATTTTGAACTTGTCGCCGCTTGTTCCGATCGCGATCCCGGACCGATCGTGCTGGATCACTGGCAGCCGCGCGGGGAAGAGATACTCAAAGCGCAAAAAGCCAAGGAACGAACGCCAGACGAAGTACCTCAGTCAAGTACCTCGTCACAGTGAACGACGTCGGCTACTAAACGACAGTGCGCGATCAGGCGCCAGTAATCCGAGCCCCAAGCGCGAGCGCGGGACCAATGACCGGTCGCTGGCGCTCGCGGCTCGGAAAAGCGGCGCGTAATCGCGCACGGTGATTTAGAAATGGCTGGCAGCAAGAACAATCAGAGACTCAGTTGTTGACTAGTCTCCGAGTTGCGGGTCGCTTCCGTTCGACGGACTGGGTGCGTCGGTGAAACAGCCCCTCATCGGCCAAGCCGGTCCGGCCCGGTGTAAGGGACTGGACGTGCCTGAAAGACTTGTGCTATCGGATAGCCGATGGTCTCAGAGCCTCGCGGTTGCGATGGACGATGCCCGTGATGCAGTATGTGAGCTGGTCAGCTCGTTCAATCGGTTGGAGGCTCAAGCCGATCTGGGTGAGAGGTGGTCGGGACATGCGCTGGCGGTACGTGCTCTTGACAAGGCACTCCATGAGCTGGTGCTGAGCCAAAAGAGTCTGTCAGGCGATATCGAATGTATCCGCACTGCCTACAAGGGTATTGCCGCCGAAGACTCTGTAATCTGTGACATTGAGTTTCCTAAGCGGTTCATTCAGGCACGAGATCGCGTTTGTCGTCTGCTCGAACTTGTCGACCGCTATACAAAGGCCAAGCGCAAACGGGGCCGCCCAAAGGGCAGCGGCGATACGGACAGGACCTTCGATCGCAGCTGTTGGCGACTGTGGATGTCAGGTCGATTCAACACATTTGCCGAAGCCGGAAAGGCAAAAGGCTGCACCAGACTAGCGTTCAAGCAGGCGATCGACCGCGAGCGGAAACGTCGCAACGGCGACGGAAAGAAATAGGCGTCAAGCCCTCCAAATAAATTCCGGCGCCCAGTTCTTCGGCCTTCCTGGCCATTCCTTTGTGTTCCCTTTGATGTGAGCGCCGGAAATAAATCGCCCTAACCAATCCCTGCCCGTGCGCTCGCGTATCATCCCTGTTAGTGCTGGTCGACAGTCCGGCTCGGATGCTTACTTTTGGGGAGCGATTCGATGGAGCTGCTTACGGTACGAGAAGTAGCATTGCGTCTTAAAGTCAGCCCACGACAGGTATGGAAGCTGCTTGCGTCCGGGCGAATGCCCGAGCCTCTGAGGCTTTCTAGGTCGGTCCGCTGGCGCAAATCGGACCTAAACGAGTGGGTCCGGCTGGGATGCGTCTCACGCGATGAATACGAGGCGGCCCGTGCCGCGGGGGTGCGGCCATGAACGAAAGAGCACCGGAAGCGCCGCCAGTCGTTTCCGCGGAGTTGCTGGGCGTGAAGGCCGTCGCGTCGCTGCTGGGGTGCTCGCCCCGCCACATTTACCGACTGGCAGACGCCGGTCAAATGCCGCTTCCGATCAAGCTGGGCAGCCTGGTGCGATGGCGGCGTGCCGAGCTGATGAGCTGGCTTGAAGGCGGGTGCCAGCCGATCCGGTCCGCGAAGGGCACGGCGGGATGAATGAGCCCCACTCCTTTCGACCGGTTGACCCCCGCGAGCCGTGCATCATCTGTGGGAAAGGAGACTGGTGTCGGCGCACGGCTGATGGCGCGCACGAGTGTCATCGGGTCGACGAGCCGGAGGTGAACGGATTTACGCGCCTTGCAAAGACGCCCTCCGGTTTCGCAGTCTATCGGCGCCCGCAAGATCAGCAGTCCACAAGTGGCCGCACGTCTGCAGCGATCGCTAAGCGCCCACGCATTTTTGATTCCCCCGAGGCCGCCGCGGAGAGCTTCGCACGCTGGAAGGGGGGCAGCGTCGAGAGAGTCTATCGCTGGTCCGACGATTGGTGCCGCGCGCGCATCCGGTTGCCAGATGGTAAGACCTTTTGCGAGATCACACTGAGCGGCACCGGCTGGGCGCTGCGTGGCCCACCGAAGCCTCATCCCCTCTATCGTGTGGGTGAGCTGCCACCTGACGGAATCATCGTTGTGTGCGAAGGCGAGAAGCCTTGTGACGCGGGGTGGTCGATCGGCCTGCCGTGCGTGACGAGTGGCGCGGCAGTCTCGGCGCGGTCCGCCGATTGGACCAGTTTGCGCGGGCGCGACGTCGTAATCCTGCCAGACCACGATGAGCCGGGGGAGCAGTACGCGAAGGAGGTCGCTAAGCAGCTCAAATCGCTCAATCCTGCTGGCAGCGTGAAGATCGTCGAATTGCCCAGGCTCGGCGAAGCCGAGGACCTCCACGACTTCATCAACGAGGATCGAGACTCGCGCGAAGCTGACGAGACCAAAGCGGAGATCATGGCGCTCATCGCGAGAACGCCGGAGTACGAACCACCGAACGAACCCGACGTGCCACTTGCTCATTGGCCCGAACCACAGCGGCTTCCTGACGAACTCCCACCCGTCGCGCCCTTTGAGTTCGATCTGCTCCCGTCGTCCCTACGACCGTGGATACAGGATATCGCAGAGCGCGTGCAGTGCCCGCCCGACTTCCCCGCGATTGCCGCAATGATCACGCTTGCCACGGTTGTCGGTCGTAAGGTCGGCATCCGGCCCAAGCGGCGTGATGACTGGATAGTGGTTCCCAACCTGTGGGGTGCGCCAATCGGCCCGCCGAGTGTGATGAAAACGCCGGCGACCCAGGAGCCACTCAAGCCGCTGAAGCGACTGGAGATCGAAGCGAAGAGAGAATTCGACGCGGAGATGCAGGGATTTGAGGCGCGCCAACTCGTCGCCGATCAACGGAAGCAACTCGCGAAGACCGCAATCAAGAAAGCCCTGACAAGTGAAGGCGGTGATCCACTCGCGGCCGCTCGTGACGCGATGCATGATGACACAGCACCACCCGTCCGCAGACGCTACCTCGTCAACGATGCAACCGTCGAAAAGCTCGGAGAAATCCTCAACGAGAATCCCAACGGCGTGCTCTCATACCGCGACGAGTTGATTGGCCTGTTGAAGTCCTTGGACAAAGAGGGGCAGGAGGGCGCGCGCTCCTTCTATCTAGAAGCTTGGAACGGAACGGGACGCTATACCTACGATCGCATCGGCCGGGGCACGATCGACATCGAGGCAGCGAGTGTTTCGCTGATCGGCTCGATTCAGCCTGGACCGCTGCGAAGCTATCTGCGCGGCGCGGTGTCGGGCGACGTAGACGCAGACGGGCTGATGCAGCGCTTCCAGTTGGCCGTCTACCCGGATATCTCTAAAACGTGGCGGAATGTAGACCGTTGGCCGGACACTGATGCGAAGAACCGGGCATTCGAGGTGATCCGCACACTGGATCGACTGGAACCCTCGGCGGTCGGCGCCCACTCCGATGACGACGCAATCCCTTACCTGCGTTTTGATCCCGAGGCACAGGATCGTTTCGATGAATGGCGAGGAGAGCTTGAACATCGGCTGCGATCAGGCGAGGAGCACCTGGTCATGGTCTCACACTTGGCCAAGTACCGCAGTTTGATTCCGACGCTTGCCCTGCTGTGTCATCTGGCAGAGGGGCGCACAGGTCCGGTCGACGTCGATTCTCTCAAGCGGGCAATCGAGTGGGGCAGGTACCTCGAGTCGCACGCTCGCCGCATCTTCTCGGTCGCTGTCGCCCCAGACACGGCCGAAGCGATCGCGCTGGCGAAAAAGATCATCTTAGGCGAGATGCCGGCCGAGTTCGCCCTTCGCGATGTCTACCGCAAGGGCTGGATCGGCCTGTGTACGCGCGATGCCGCGGCCCGCGCCGTAGAGGTTTTGTGCGATCTGGATTGGCTGGCCGAAGTCGAACAGTCGACTCGGACACGCTCCCGGACGCGATATCAGGCCAATCCGAAATTGCGGCGCAGGCGGCCCGGGGGAACTGACAAAACTGACAAATCCCCCTGAGAGGCAGTGCATGACCCTAATCTGTCAGTTTTGTCAGTGCCCTCGGAGGGGCTATGGAGTTTTCGTGGGGCGAACCCAAAGGCCCGAAGCAGGCGGTCATAGAAACCGGAAGCCCAAGGGGACAGGTGACTTCGAATGGTATCGGCAGGTTACCTCGCTCCAGTTCCGCAGCAGACGACGGCATCGCCGCAGCGGGGAAAAGACCGAAAACAGGCGGGAAATCGCCTTGAGCTTCTTGGCGAGTTGAGGCTGAGTGGGGGAATCCGGGATGGGCCCGGGTCGGGATCTGACGCATGGGTATGATCTTCCACAAACAGTACACGATGCCGGTGCCGCCCCGTGCGGAAATCAGCGAGCGTAACGGTCAGCGGGTCGCCCGCTGGCAGCTGCGGAACGGGCAACTTCGGTCGGCGGAGGTGGTCGATTGTAAGGACGGCAAGCTCCGCGTTCGCGGCCGGTCTCGGCTCTACATGGCCCGCTACCGCGATGGAAGTGGTGAGATGGTCGAGATCGCCACGGGATGCCGCGACGAGGTTGCAGCGCGGGCGGTGCTTACCCAGCTTGAGCGACACGCTGAACTCATCCGGGCCGGTGTGATGACCGTGGCTGAGGGTGATGCAGCCAACCATGCCGGAGCGCCACTCTCCCGGCACCTCGACGCCTACGAACGACATCTCCGCGCCAAGGGGGGCAATCCACGCCGCATCTCGATGCTTCGCCGTCGACTCGAGCGGCTGGCTCGTGATTGCCGCTTCACCCGTCTCAACAAGATGTCCGCCGGTCCTATCGAGCACTGGCTCGTCGAACAGGCCGACGCCGGTATGGCCGCATCGACCCGCAACTCCTACCGCGAAGCCGTCGTCTGTTTCGGCAACTGGTGCCGCCGCACGCACCGGCTGACGCGTAACCCCTTCGCCGACGTTCCCAGGGCCAACCCGAACGTGGACCGCCGACATCACCGCCGGGCGCTCACGGAGGGGGAGATGATGCGCTTGCTCAAGATCGCCCGCATGCGCCCTCTGGCTGAGTTCGGCCGCGAGATCACCCCGACGAAGGCCGATCCCAAGCGACCGCCGAAAAGCCGGGCCACGTGGAAGCGCGAACCGTTGACCGTCGAAAACATCGACGCGGCCGTGGAGCGGGCACGGGTGGCCCTGAAGAACAATCCTGATCTGATCGCCCGGCGTGAACGGACCGGGCGTGAGCGTGCGTTGATGTACAAGACGCTCGTTTTGACCGGCCTGAGGAAGGGTGAGTTGGCGTCGCTGACCGTAGGACAACTCGACTTCGGTAGCCCCGTGGCGTACGCCGTCCTGAATGCTGCTGACGAGAAAAACCGCCAGGGCTCGAACATCCCTCTGAGAGCGGACGTGGCGACGGAGCTGTCGTGGTGGCTTGGGGAGCGGCTCGGCGAATTGCAGAAACAAGCCCGCAAGAGTGGGAAGCCGATACCGGCGCGCCTGCCGGCGTCTACTCCCTTGTTCCACATCCCCTCTGGGCTGACGCGCATCCTCGACCGCGACTTGGCGGCCGCAGGCATCCCCAAGCGTGACGAGCGAAACCGCGTCGTCGATGTTCACGCGCTCCGAGTGACCTTCGGCACCCACCTGTGCGCCGCGGGCGTTCCGCTTCGTACGGCTCAGGCCGCGATGCGACATTCCAAGCCCGAGCTGACCGCGAACATCTATACCGATCCGAAGCTGCTCGACGTGGCCGGAGCAATCGACGAGCTGCCCGCTCTGGCGCTCCCGCCCGAGGCCGCGACCGGAGCAACCGCAGCTGGGGCGTGATCTCCAACCCATTGCCGAGCCCCGCCCGCGATCCCGGTAGCAAATCAGTCCGGGTGCCGGACGGAAACGCCGCGAGGACGCCTTGCAAGGATGAGCGTCCACCCGCCCCCATGAGTCGATGACTCGACGCCGCACCTCACGCGCAGCGAGCGTTGACCGATTCAGCGAGCCCTTCGGGCGCCCCGGACCCCCTCGGTTACCTCGCGAGAATTGCCCCTGGGGGTCGCGCCGTTTTTCAACCTTTCCTAAAATGGCCAGCCGCTAGCCAGCGAGCCAAAGGCCACGCCCATCAAGTTCCTGAACACACCCGCTCCCAGCAAGAGAAGGATAAAGACACCTCCAAGGATTGAGCCCCAAATTCCCATTTTCTTCTCCTTTGGCCAAATGAGGAACGACGGCCTCCAACGCCTAACTTGAGTGTGGTCCAGTCTACCCATGTTCCCGCTGTTGTAGCAACGACCACAGCGCGACTACCAAGCGACCAGCACGGGCGATTGTACCCACGAATCGGCCTCCGAAAGCCAGTTTTGGTTCTCAGGAGCCGTCAAGAGAACACGCCAACCCGCTTACGCCTACCGATCAGCACTGAACCGTGAGGGGTCATTGTACCGACGGCGATGAGCCGGCGACACCGGCGTCAAGAGGTAGGTTTCGAGGGCGAAGGAGCCGTCTACGCAATTACCCGAAGCCGCCGCGACCGGTGCAACCGCAGCCGGGGCATGATTTCCAATCCACCGCCGGGCCACCTCCTAATACGCGCAGCGAAACGCCGAGAACCGCGGCCGAAGTGGCCTCGTAGGGCGGACTTTGTAGGCCCGAGCGTGGCCCATCGTAGCCTGGCCTTCCCGTTTACCTTGCACTAAACCTTGCACGTACGCGCGTCCATTGCCGTCAATTCCGGTCACTTGCTGGCAAAACGAACGGTGTTTCGGGGCTTGTGGGAACGCGCGGCGGGATCGTCGTAACTCGCGCCCCCGTCAAAGGTAAGACGCCGTTGTCGCTCGTAGACCACGGCGGTCAAGAACAGCGGGTGATCGGACTTGAACCGACGACATTCACGTTGGCAACGTGACGCTCTACCACTGAGCTACACCCGCGCATTTCTATAGTTTCAGCGTACCGTTGGGGCATCCTCGTGTCAATGCGATGGGGGGTGATCCGGCGCGGGGATCCTCAGGTCCTATAGAGGCTTCGCGTTCCGGGCCACGACGGGCGTCTTACCGCTACGTGTCGAGCCGGCGGGCTACACTCCAAGCGTCGGTGGTCGAGGTGCCCGAGCCCCATGTCACGGCGGGGATGTACACGTATGGCCTCGCCAATACTGCCCACCGCCGGATTATGCAGCCGTCCCGGGCTCCCCATGCTACTCGGGAGCCGGCTCGATCACCGCGCTCATGCTTCCCTCGCAGCGGGCGATGCGCCAGTCGCGGCCAAACGCCACAATCTGGTCGCGTTTCAGCTCGGCGCGTTCCAGGGTCGTGGTGTCTACGATGACCCGCCCGGTCTGATCCACCTCGCTTGCGAGCTGGAAGGCCATTTCCGTCGCGTAGCCAAAGAGCTTGCGCAGCATCCCGATGACGTAATCATATGTATGGTCGTCATCGTCCAGCAGAATCACGTGAAACCCGTGCTGCTTCTTCGGCCGCTGCTCTCTCCCGGTAACGACCTTCGTCGCTTGCTTTGTCTGCTCTACAACTGCTTCCATCGTCATGGTCATAGCGTAAAGATATCTAGCAGAATCCCTCCGCGATGCAACCTCTTCAAACCGAACCGAGAACGGGCAAAGAAATCCCCGCCGGCACGGTAACCCGATCCTGTTCCAACGATTCCTCCACAAGCGTTCCGTGCAAGGTCAGGGCCGTTGCCGCGGTGATTCGGACCCGGGCCAGCCGGCCGATGTGCTCGGGCTTGCCCGGAAACACCACAATCCGGTCGGTCCGGGTGCGGCCTACAAGCTGGTCCGACCGGCGCCAGCTCACTTCCTGCCCACGGGTCTGCTCCGCCTCTTGGGCCTTTGCGGCCGCCTTGCTGTAGCCCTCTACCAGCACTTCCACCACCGAGCCGATGAGCTTCCGGTTGGCGGCGGCGGAGATCCGCTCTTGACAGTCCAGAAGCTCGCCGTTGCGACGCCGCTTGACCTCGTCCGGCACGTTGTCAGTCCCTCGTCTGGCGGCCACGGTCCCCGGCCGCTGGGAGTACTTGAACACGAAGATATTCTTGAAAGCGCATCGCTCGATCAGCCGAACCGATGCCTCGTGGTCTTCTTCCGTCTCGCCGCAAAAGCCCACGATGAAATCGCCGGCCACCGTAAGGGCGGGCACGTAATCGCGGCCGCGGTCGATCAGGTCCACGTACTCGCTGACGGTATACTGTCGGCGCATGCGCTCCAGAACCGCGTCACTGCCGCTTTGAGCGGGAAGATGCAGATACTCGCATACCTTCGGCAGATCGCGCATGGCCTCGAAGATGTCGTCGGTGAAATCACCGGGGAAGCTGGTCACGAACCTGACCCGCTCGATTCCAGGCACGTCCGCCACTTCGGCAAGCAGCTCTGCAAAACGAACCGGCCGACCATTGTCCTGATTTACGTAGCTGTTGACCGTTTGCCCCAGGAGTGTCACCTCTCTTGCACCACGGTCGGCGAGCATTCTGGCCTCATCGATAATCTGCGACGGTGGCCGGCTTCGCTCCGCACCACGCGTAAAAGGTACTACGCAGAACGTACAGAACTTGTCGCAGCCGCGCTGTACTCGGATGTATGATTGCAACACGCCGTGGCCCGGGGCAGGGTCCCGCGACAGATCCAGAGCTTCGACAGAATCGTACTCCAAAGCCCGTTGCAGCGGCGTGCTCTTGCGCGACGATGACAGCGACAAGGCTATGGCACGGATCCGGTTCTCCCGCACTTCCTCGATAAGGGCGGGCACCTTGTTAAGCTCGCTGGGACCACAAACCAGGTCGACGTGCGGCATCTTGGTGAAGATACCCTCCGGGTCGCGCTCTGCCATGCAACCGATCACGCCGACGATCATTTCGCCGTTGCGTTGCTTGGGTTTCTTCAGCGTGCCCAGCCTGGAAAGGGCCTTCTGCTCAGCGTGGTCGCGCACACTGCAGGTATTGATCAGCACAACGTCCGCGGCTGTCATGTCCGAGATCGGCTCATACCCTTGGGCGCGGAGCCGGCCCAGCACGAGCTCGCTGTCGAGCACGTTCATCTGGCAGCCCATCGTTTCGAGGTAAACCGTCTTGCGGGACACGCAGGCCTACTCCCACCGCAACCGAACACACTCTTCTATTGTACTGCTTACCCGTTGCGGCGACAAATCACCGAGTTGCCGGCGTGTCCACCGACTCGTGCTCCTTCGACTCCCCTGTCATTGGGCTTGGCGCCGCCTCTATTGACGCTCGTGGCAGCGTCGCCTCATCCTTTACGTACTCTCCCTCGTGTCGTCGCCCGCGTCGAAGATACTTGAGCGGTCGGATGAATGGTTGGTAGATCATCTTACGTGCGACGAACCGGCCAACGCGGTAGATGCCGTAGGCGACCGGGACGAACCACCTGCGGTCCAGGACGGAGCGAACCGCAGGATTTGTCACCACGTCGACCAGACGATGGACCAGACCGCGGGGAGCGCCCACGTTGCGCAGGTTCAAGACGACGCGAAGCCAGATGTCCAGGTAGCCCGAGTCCAAAAGGTGTGTCTTGCCCGTATATGTGTACTGGTAGGCGCTATCGTGACGATCGGCGATGATTCCTTCCCGCCGGGCGCGATCGTACAACGGTGTGCCGGGGTAGAACTGAAGGGGAAAGATCCGAACAACCGCCGGGCCCCGATGATACGTCGCAGCGAAGCGAAGCGTCTCGATCCGGTTGCGATCTGACTCGAAGGGATTGTTCACGAGGTAGTGATACTCGGCAGGGACTTTATGGTCGGCCAGCAGGTCGATGCCTTCGATGATCTTCTCGGTCGGAGTCAGGCGCTTGTAGATGTTCTTGAGGGTGTCTTCCGATCCGCTCTGGATCCCCATGCTGATCAGCGCGATCGGGAGCCGTGCCAACGACTCCACCTTCATCCGGCTAATGGTGTTCGGATGAGCGTCGAGTTGGAGCGGGAGATTGACCCGCGACTTGTATAGCCGGCTGAACTCTTCCATCTCGGTCTCGCCGCGAATGAAAAAGAGGTCATCGACGATGTTGACGGCTTCGATGGTCGGGAACCGCGCCCGGACCGTTTCGATTTCTCGGATGATGTTGTCATTGGAGCGTTTACGGACCCAGGTGCCCTTCCCGCTGTAGACCCCCAGCAGTGCCGCGTTAGTGCAGAAGGTGCAGGAATAGGGGCAGCCGCGCGCCGTCTCGATGCGATACCGATGCAACGCCCCCCGCAAGTTCTGGGGTGCGGCCGGGTCGAAATGATCCCGCATGGCCACCCAATGCGTGTCCAGATCATAGTCGGGAAACGGATACTCATCCAACTCATCTCGAAGCGGGGCTACGGGATTGCGAATCGTCTTTCCGTTTCGTCTGAACGCAAGGCTTGCGATGGTCGTCGGGTTCTTGTCCGCCTCCAGCGTTTCAGCCAGCTCCAGCATGGCTTGCTCACCCTCACCAACACAGACCATGTCCGCGACCTCGAGCGATTCCTCGGGTGCCATCGTGGGGTGCGGACCGCCCCAAATGATCGGCGTCTTAAGCCCGGCTTCCCGGATCGACTGCGCCAGAACGCACGCCCGATGGAACGTGTTGGTCATCAGCGACATCCCAACCAGGTCAGCGGGGCGCAATCGCTCCACGAGCTCTGCCAGAAGAGCAGGTGAGAAGTCAGCCTCGGCTGTGTCTCGTTTAGAGCGCATAAAGAACATTTCCACGTCGTCCCCGCGTGCTTTGAGACAGGCCGAGATATAACGAAGACCCAGCGCGATCGGGTGCGTAAACGTTGCCACCAGCGCTATGCGCATAACGCTCCTCCTAACACGGAACTACTGAGATGTCTGCAAACCACCCGAACTGCATATGGGAACACCTGAACAAGCATCTATCCGCCGGGCCCGACGGGCCAACCTACCTGCGGGTCTACCTTCCGCGGCAGGCCGTCAGCCCAAGCGTTCCATGGTGCGGTTTATATCCCAACTATCAGGGGAGTCAATGGCGACCTGTGCGTTTTCCGACGGAGCCTGATCTAACGCTCCAGTTCCGGCATGGTCGACTTGGCGACCCGGTACATTATGGCGTCGGCCAGGCGGTGCGAGGCGCGGCGAATTACGGTGATCAGCTTCCCCTCCAACGTGAGCGTTATCTCCCGGCGTCTGCGGCGTGACGACCGCACCACCGCCCGGGCCACGCGTTCAGGAGAATAACTCGCTTGTGACAGCCGCTCTGCTTTCGCGTCCACGGTGCCCGCCGCCTCGAAAAACGACGTGTTCGTCGAGCCCGGCGCGACCAGCAGCACATCGACGCCCGTACCCTTAAGCTCCATGCGGAGCCCGGTGCTAAGAGCAGTAAGCGCAGCTTTAGCGGCACTGTAGGTGGTCATGCGGGGAATCGCCTGGGAACCCACAACCGAGGAGATGTTCACGATCTGTCCGCTGCCCCGCTCGAGCATCTCCGGTAAGACAGCCTGTATCAACGCTACCGGAGCGGTGAAGTTGATCGCCAACATCCGCTCGAAGTGCTCGTCGGGCATCCGAAGAACCGTGCCGAAACTCGCCCACCCGGCGTTGTTGACCAGTACGTCGACGGGCCCGAAACGCTCACGGGTGGTCCGCAGTGCGATCTCACGCTCGACCGGGTCCGTCACGTCCATCACCACGGGAACGATCCGGTCGCCGCCCAACTGCGATGCGAGCGCTTCGAGTTTGTCGAAGGATCGCGCAGTGGCAACAACCCGGCTGCCCGCCCGATGGTACTCGATGGCGCATGCCCGGCCTATTCCACTCGAAGCTCCGGTTATGAATACAACCCGATCTTTCAGTCCGTACCTCATGCTGTCCGCTCCGTATACGCAGCCGCTCCGCCGCTCATTCGGGCAGGCCAGGCGTGCCACCACCGGGCTTTAGGGCCTTCGATGCTCTCACCCGAGCAAACTCACAGCGATCCCGATCGCCCCAGGCGTAAGTACCTTGCCTTAACGCCTGTAAGGCCTTTTCGCAACTGTCGAAACTCGCTACGCTAATGAGCAAGTGAGCGTCAGCTTAGCCGGTACGTGGACCGGCAGAGCAACGACAACTCCGCGGTCCACCCCTGCCAAGGGGGTTTCCGGGCGGGGCTCCGGTGGACCGCCGAGTCACCCGCTGAGTTGCCGCTTACACCTAACGGGCTGCGAGTGTGCCGACGACGACGGAGGCATCGGGCCTTGCGGCGCGCCCTGGCGGGGATCTCGAGACTCCGTCGGGGTCTGGTGGGGTTCGGAGAGTTCTCGTGCTTACGCTGACGTTTCTCGGTGTGGGTTCAGCCTACGCCAAGAGAAACTTTCAGTCGAACGCGTTGATCGAAGCGTGGTCGGCACAGCCCGACCGGCAGGCCGCGCCGGACGACACTTTGCTGGTTGATTTTGGAACGACCGGTCCTGTCGCCCTGCACCAGCTCAAGGGCGTGCCCGGATTCTCCTACCTGGACCGCGTTGGGATGGTTTACTACCCCGCCATCGGCCGCATCTTCATCACCCACCAGCACAGCGACCATATAGGCGGACTCGAGGAGCTGGCAGGCACCAACATGCACTATTGTGCCGATGCCGGGAGCGGCCGGGGATTCAAGCCACAGATCATCGGCGGAAGCGACGTCCTCGCAGACCTGTGGGATCACTCTCTCAAGGGCGGACTAGGGGCGCTTACCGGCCGTCGTGCCACCATGGCGGACTACTTTGAAGTACTAGCGCTATACCCAGCCGGCCAGGGCGAACCCGACCGCTTCACCATGCTGGATCGGTACAAGTTCACCATGTTCCCAACTCATCACATCCAGGTGCAACGTGAGTATGATTGGCCGAGCCACGGTCTGCTTATTGCCGACCGCACGACCAGGGACACCATCCTCTATTCAGGAGACACGCGCTTCGACCTCACAGGGCTGGGCCGGATGATGGGTACCGCCAAGCTCAATTTCCACGAGGTCCAGCTCGAAGATCAGACTGAACCGGTGCATGCCACTTTGTCCCAATTGCGGACCCTACCCGAGAGCGTCCGCAAGAAGACTATCCTCTATCACTACGGGGATACCTGGGACAGCGGTGCGTACGACTTCGTGGCTGACGAATTCGCCGGCTTCGCCCGGCCACACTACCGGTACAAGCTTTTCGACTGACCAAGCCCCGCGCTTCATGGCTTATGCCCTTTGGAAGTACGTGTCCTGCCTGGACCGCCTATCCTACCGCCGCCTGCTCCACTCGGCAACGACAACCTCCCAAGCATACTGGGAAGCCCGTTACCACGTACCTTGCCACTGCTGTGTTCTGACAGGGGTGTGGTCGACGACGACGGCGATGCACACGCACGCTGCAAGTCATTGAGCGAACCTGGAATCAGGGCTACTCCCCTGGGCGCGTGCCTAGGTCCGGAGCAGCCTGTGGTTGGCCGTGAGCAGAGTGATGTTGGAGCCCCTGAAGTCAGCGTCGTGAGTGATGAGGACCAGCCCTCTGGCCCTGCAGAGTTCGGCGAGCATCAGGTCGTTAAAATCCGAGTGGCCCGCCTCATAACTGCTCAACAGGCCCGACAGATTGACAGACTCGAAGCCACTCTCTGTGGGCTCGCACACCTTCAGGATTCTCCGGCAGGCGTTGGCGATGGCGCCTGCGACGCGCCCGAAGTCGTCGCTGTCCCGCCAGTCTTTGAATCTCCGTGCCCGCCATGCTGGTGTTGTTTGGTGTACGACCCGGGCATAGCGGTTGACAAACTCGGAGAGGACGAGCACATCGATGAAGATATGGCATTCTGCGCTCAGAAGCCGCTTGAGTGCTCCCGAATAACAGGCGACGACTCTCGTTCGCGGGCTGCTCTCCGGACAATGCAAGTAGATCCAGATGTTCGCGTCGAATAACAGGGCGTCGGTGCTGCTGAACTGATACGCGTCGATGCTCTGTACGGCGTTACGCGTCATCATCGCCCAGCACCTCACGCGCGGCATCACTGAAACGTTCGGGGTCCTTGAAGTACGCCTTGGCCGTCTCGACAACGCGCTTGAGTAGTACCAGGTCGTCCTGCTCCATGTCCTCCACGCGCACTTTCGCGCGTATCTCGCCCTCGGAAAACGAATCGTAGAGCTGCCCAATGGCAGCGTTCAGGAACGCAGACGTCAGACCGTTCACGTTTCGGAACGAGACGACCACGTTGCGCCCTTCGCGCAGCGCCGCCGCGATGCGATCGTGGACCTTCTGTCCGTCATCCGATGCAACGCATAGCACGCTTCCGACAACCTCGTATACCTGGATCGTTAGTGCATCACTCATGTTACCGTCTCTTCCGCCTGGGCAAGTCAGAAGACCTCCGACGGTGAGATCTCGCTGCGCAGGGCATAGGAATGAGTGTCCGCGGTGTTTATCTCGATCGTCACAACCGTTCCCGGGAACGCATTCCTGAACTTATCTGTAAGCGTCTGACCTCGTCTCAGCTCCCAGTATCCCTTATCAGAGACGATGACGAAAGCCCCTTTATTCAGCCGTATGAAGTCGCTCAGGAGCTTCAAACCGAGGCCGCCGGGAATGGGCCCGCTCTTTGTCGTGAAGCGACCATCAACCGCGCAGGCGATAGCGCGTTCCGGAAGAAGCTGACTGCCGATCTTCTTCTTCACATTGCCGGGGATCCCGATCCCGAGATCAGCCACCGAGAATACCAGGAGGTTCTTCTTAGGGTAGAACTGTCCACAGCTGAATATGCCCAACTCGGTCTCGGAGTGAATCACAGCATTACTGAAGATCTCGAAAATGCTTTCGCGGAATTTCTTGAGCAGCCTGGGGGACATCGCTGGAATCTCTGGACGCTGTACAAGTTCGCGCTCGATATAGCTGGCGAAATAGCGTTCATCCTTTGTCTCAAACCGTTGGTAGGGGATAGTCGTGCCCCAGGTGTCGGGAATCGGTTTCCGTCCGTAGCTGCTCAAGAACGCGTTCTTCGACAGGATCTGCTCCACAAGATTGGGGATGTTGAGCAAACGAACCGTGTTCAAGTTGTGTCCGAACCGATAGAGGAGCGCCCCGAAAGCCGCACACATGTCTGCATCGAACCAAGAGGCGCCAGCCATGTCGATCTCGATCTGCTCAAGAAAGCATCTCTCTGCTTGAGCAGCCAGATCGACGAGCTCGGCGAACCCAGCTCTGCAATGCCGGATCTGTTGCAGCGCGAGTTTCACAGCCATGTCTCGACGCCCTCCCCATCTGGTGGCGAATGTATTCTTATAACTTGATTGGGGTTTACTTCAAACAGATTGCTCACGAGATCGCCGGGCCGGCTATCAGTCTGCGGGGATACTGGGCGTGGAGACCAAAGTGTAACGGATCGGCGCGCCGCTCATTGCCTGGTGACCTCAGGGAATCTAGCATCCTCTGAATGCTACCGTTCAAAGTCACGCATACCGACGGTCTGGCCCGGCGAGGGGTGCTGACCACGCCCCATGGTCGCGTCGAGACGCCGGCGTTCATGCCCGTCGGGACGGCGGGGTCGGTCAAAGGCGTCACGCCCGCCCAGCTAGCCGCCACGGGTGCCCAGATGATCCTGGCCAACACCTACCACCTCCAGCTCAGGCCAACGGCGGACGTTGTGCGCGATCTGGGCGGGCTGCACAGCTTTATGGGTTGGGACGGTCCGATTCTGACGGACAGCGGCGGGTACCAGGTTTTTTCTTTAGGAGCGATCAATCGCATCACGGACGAAGGGGTGGATTTTCGGTCCCATGTGGATGGCACACCGATGCGGTTGGATCCCCGCATCGCGGTGGAGGTGCAGAACAAACTGGGTGCAGACATCATCATGGCCTTCGACCAGTGCCCACCATTGCCGACCGACGCGGAGACGGTGCACACGGCCGTGGATCGGACGATTCGCTGGGCCGCGGCCTGCAAGGACGCCCACGTACGCAACGACCAGGCCCTATTCGGCGTCGTCCAGGGCGGGCTCGATCTTGGCCAGCGCCGGCGCTGTGCAGCGGCGCTGATCGAGCTCGGGTTTGACGGGTACGCGATCGGTGGGCTGTCGGTGGGCGAGTCGCACGAGGAAATGGTGGGGATTCTCGAACCGGTCGCCTCGCTGCTGCCGGCTGATCGACCACGGCACCTTATGGGTGTGGGCACTCCGCGTGACATTCTGGCGGCCGTACTGGCCGGCGTCGATCTGTTCGACTGCGTGCTGCCAACGCGCAACGGGCGGAACAGCCATGCGTTCACCGCCTCAGGACCGCTCAAGATGCGCAATGAGAAATACCGCCTCGATCCCGAGCCCTTTGAGAGAGATTGCGATTGCGAGGCTTGCCAACGATTCTCCAGAGGGTACATTCGTCATCTGTTCAACACCAGCGAGATGCTGGGGCCGACGCTGACCTCGATTCATAACCTGCGGTTCTACCAGAGGTTTATGTCGGATATCCGTGATTTGATTCAGGAGGGTCGACTCACGACAATCGTGGAGAGGTACCCGATCGCGTCGATGGTGGCTTCAACGCCAGATACCGAGGAAGCTTGATGAACATACTTATGCCTCTTATCGCACAGACTCAGAGTCCTCAGCAACCCAATCCCATGGCTTTTCTGTTTCCGGCACTTCTGGTGGCTTTGGTGGTGTTCATGCTATTGAGCGCCCGCAGCCAGAAGAAGCGCGAGAAGCGCGAGCGGGAGGAGATGCACGCCCGCCTGACCAAGAACGATCGTGTGCTGACAATCGGCGGTGTCATCGGGACAATCGTCTCGGTAAAGGACAGCGAAGTCATTCTGAAGGTCGACGAATCGACCAACACGAAGATGAATTTCATCAAGACGGCCATTCAGCGAACCATCACCGACGATCAGCCCGTGGGCGTAGACAAGAAGTAGTAGCGTCCCCTGCAACTTGTGCGCGAGAATCCAACCGTGCTGGACCGAGTCCCGGCGCGCCGGGATTCTCGGTCCTTCTTGAGACACGGGATAGGATTGAGGCTGGGCGTGAGAAGGGATTCTCACACCAGCACCAATTCTTCGGCCCGGGGGCGGCGCCGAGGAGTCTGATGCCTTGAATCCTCATCATAATGTCCGGTCCTTATCAGGGCATGATCACACACGCGGATTGAGCGTTGCTATCACGCTTGTGGCGGCTGTTATTGTTGGCGTTGGTTGTAGGCGGGACGAGGCCCAAACCGCGTCAGCCTCGGGGGAGCTGCGTGGGGTGGTGCTCATCCTGCTCGATACGGTTCGGGCGGACCACCTGTCATGCTACGGATACGATCGCAAGACCTCGCCGAACATGGATGCCCTTGCGGAGCAGGGCGTGCACTTCAAGCAGGTGGTGGCCCCATCGCCGTGGACGCTGCCCAGCGTCGGTGCGATGCTGACGGCCGAGTATCCCGAGCGTGGTTTCGCGCAGTCGGGCGAGCTTTCGTGGTCGCTGGTGGAGCACTTCCGGCGAGCAGGCCTCTCGACGGCCGGCATTACCGAAGGTGGGTACGTTTCGCGGGCCTTCGGAATGGACCGCGGGTTTGCACACTACGTGGAGGAGAAGGGGCCGGTCCAGCTTCTGAAGCCTGGTGAGAAGCCCGACCCCAACGCACGCGGCGACATCGAAAACACGTTTGCCCTCGCCCGGCGGTGGCTTGTCGAACACAGGAACGAACGGTTCTTTCTGTTCATTCACACGTACGAGCCGCACACACCGTATACCCGCCGTGACTTTGCGCGGACTATGGATGCAGGCGCAGTGGGCCCGGTTTTCACGATCGAATTTCTGCGGCCCCTCCAAACAGGTGAAATCGTGCTAAGCGGCGCCGAGCTTGAATACGTCAAAGCCCTCTATGACGGCGGCATCCTTCACGCTGATCGTCACGTTGGCGCCTTCGTTTCGTTCCTCGAAGCTGTGGGGTTGAAAGACCGGACGCTGGTGGTGGTCACCAGCGATCACGGCGAAGAATTGAACGACCACTATCCGGGCAACACCGGCGATCACGGCCACTCCCTTCGTGACCCGCTGCTTCTGGTCCCGTTGATTCTATACAATCCGCTGCAGAAGTACCCCGTGTCCGAGGTGGTGGCGCAGGTCAGGCTCATCGACGTAATGCCCACAATCGCCGAGTTGCTGGGTGTGCCGATCGACAGGCCGATCGACGGGAAGAGTCTCATCCCACTCATGACCGGTGCGGAAACCGAGAATCGACTGGCGCTCACTGCCCACTCCAAGAAAGGTCCTCCGCGCATCGGCATACGCCATGGCGGCTTCAAGTACGTCATCTCGACAGGGAACGATGTGTCGTACCCCAAACTCAAGCCGGCACCGCCATCCCGTCAGCTCTATGACCTGACGGCCGACCCTCTGGAAAAGACGAACCTGGCGGCGGTCAAGCCCGAGCTGGCCGCTGTCATGTCCAAGGCACTCGAGGATGCCTACGCGAGCTTCGCCAAGCCGGTCGAATTCACCACCCCCGATGTGGCCGATCAGGCCTTGCTCGAACGCCTCAAGTCACTGGGCTACATCGGTGACTGAGTGCTGCCAGGTGGCATGAATAATCGACAGCGATACGGCAGGTACCGGTGTGCGTACCACTGGACGAACGTCCACAACGTCTGCAGGCCATATACGGTCGACCGTCGGAGGTTGATGCTGCTGGCCTCGTCGAAATAGCGCACCGGGACGGGCAGATCGCCGAGCTGGAACCCGAAATGAACCGCCTGCACGAGAAACTGTGAATCGAACACGAAATCGTCGCTGTTGCGCTCATAGGGGATCGTTTCCAGGACGCGACGGGTGTAGGCACGAAAGCCGCTGTGCCATTCACCGAGGTTCTGCCCGGCGAGAATGTTCTCGACGATCGTCAGGGCCCGGTTGGCGAAGTACTTGACCGCAGGCATGCGACCGGCAAGAGTCTCCGCACGGGTGCGAATCCGGTTCCCCATAACCACATCGCAGATCCCCAGCTTCAAGATGCCGACCGCAAGGGGGACGACGCGGGCGTCGTACTGGTAATCCGGGTGGAGCATCACCACATAGTCAGCCCCACGAGCAAGAGCCTCACGATAACACGTCTTTTGATTGCCGCCGTAGCCTGTGTTCCGCTCGTGGCAGATGAGGGTGACCGGCAGCCGCTGGGCGATTTCGACAGTGCGGTCCGTGCTGCAGTCATCGACCACGATAATCTCGCGGACAAACTCGAGGTCGAGATCGTTTAGCGTTCGCTCCAGTGTTCTGGCGGCGTTGTAGGCCGGTAGTACGACAATCACTCGGTCGGGCATAATGTTCTCAACAAGTCAACTCCCACTACAGTTAGCAGCGCGCCATGTGCTGGTGGACTGTAGCATGGCACGGACGGAAGAACCTCGCAAGCCGCAGCCACGCTCGACCCGACCGCAGCCGGGATGACCGTTGACAGATGCCGTCGTGTCCCGATGCTTACCAGGCCGGTGAACATGCCCGGTTGCTGAGCACGAAAGCAGACAAGGCCGGAGACAATGCCCAAACGACGTAAAGGCAGTTCCAAAGGAAAGAGCGCCGGCCCGGTCCTTCGTCCGCTGCAGGATTCAAGCTCCGACGACGTTCACGCGGGCGTAGACCCGCGGCTCAGCACTATTATAAGCGTGCTTCTGATCGTAGGTACGTTGGCGGTTTATTCACAGGTGCTTAGGCACGAGTATATCCGCCTCGACGACCGCGCCTATGTCACGGAGAACCCCAAGGTGCTTGCCGGGTTGAGCGCCGAAGGTGTGGCCTGGGCATTCACCACGACGCACGCGTCGAACTGGCACCCGCTCACCTGGCTGTCGCACATGCTCGATTGCCAACTGTTTGGCACTGACGCAGGATGGCACCACCTCACGAATCTTCTGTTGCATTGTGCCGCCGTGTGGTTGCTCTTCGTCGTCTTGAATCGGATGACAAAGAGCATATGGGCCAGTGCGTTTGTTGCCGCCTTGTTCGCCGTACATCCACTTCACGTCGAATCGGTGGCCTGGATAGCGGAACGGAAAGACGTTCTGAGCACGTTCTTCGGTTTTCTGACACTGCTTGCATATGTACGATATACGGAGCGACCGGTCGCCGGCCGCTATTGGCTTGTGGCGATTCTTCTAGCGCTAGGGCTGATGGCCAAGCCGATGCTGGTTACCTGGCCGTGCGTAATGCTACTTCTGGACTACTGGCCGCTCGGGCGATTCGAACGAACCAAATGCGAGCAGGGAGGGGCGCTGCAAACGTGGTGGCGGCTGATCCGGGAGAAACTTCCACTCATCGCGCTGGCGGCGGCATCGAGCGTTATGACGATACTGGCACAGAAGCACGGCGGCGCGGTTGCCAGTTCAGCGCTGATCTCTCTGGATGCCCGTTTGAGCAACGCCCTGATTGCCTACGTCTGCTATCTTGGGAAGACGGTCTGGCCGGCTGGTCTGGCGGTGTATTATCCGCACTCATATCAGGCCGCGCCGGGTTTGCACGTAGCCGGAGCGGTCCTGCTGCTGGCTGCTGTCACGGCTGTGGCAATCCAGGTGAGACGGACCCGCCCTTACCTGATCGTCGGTTGGCTCTGGTACCTAGGGACGCTGGTACCGGTGATCGGGCTGGTCCAGGTCGGATCACAGGCAATGGCGGATCGTTACACCTATGTGCCCCTTGTGGGCATCTTTGTGATGATCGCTTGGGGGATTGGCGACTCAGGGCGTCGGACGCGGGTCCGAAGGGTCATCCTGGGAGGTGTGGGTAGTGCGTGCATCGGTGCGTCGATGATAGTAACCTGGCTGCAGGTCGGCTATTGGCGCGACAGTGTGACGCTGTTTGAGCACGCATTGAAGGTCACCTCGGATAACGCTCCGGCGCATGTGTTTCTGGCTCAAACATTATACGCTCGAGGGCGGCACGAAGAAGCCATCGTGCACTATACCGAAGCTGCGCGTCTACAGCCCAACGAACTCGGCACGGTGTACAACTTGGGATTGGCGCTCTATCTGGACGGCCAGATGGAGAAGGCAATTGGCCGGTTTACGCACGCCCTTCGGATCAAGTCCGATCACGCCGCAGCCCACTTTTACCTGGGTTCCAGCTTTGCCAGGACAGGCCGGTTCGCCGAGGCCATCGCCCATTCAAAGGCAGCCCTGCGCGTCGATCCCAGACTGAAAGGGGCGCACTACGACCTTGGCATCGCACTGGCTGGAGCCGGCGAGTATGAAGAAGCAATCCATCATTACAAGCAGTGGCTGGAGGTGGATCCAGACTCGGCAGACACGCATATCAGATTGGGCGACGCTTTCCTGTCACTCGGACGACTCGAACAGGCTGCTCTACACTACGCTGCCGGGCTGCGCATCAGACCGGATGATGCCCAAGCGGCGGCCAAGTTGGCGGAAATCCGGTCCAGACAGGGAGACCGCAATTAGGACCTTGCCGCGCGGGATTCACTGAAAACGCTCCGAAGGCACGAGCGAAGACGGTTGTCAGACCGACGTGGGCGTCGATGTCGCGGTCGTACACAGCTCCCACGGGCGATATGTTCCACGTGGCTACGCCTGCTCTTGCAACGCTTGAGGACATCAGGTAGAATATTCTCACTGATTGCCCGGTGGGAAGCGAAGTGTGGGGTGCCGTGGTTACAGTCTGTAAGACACGGTTTAGTAGCTGGCTCACGGCTTGCGTCGGGCCGGTTCACTCGATTGACGTGTCGGATGGAGAGGGAACATGTTGATCAGTTACCGAAAGGGATTCGCCGGGCTGTTCACATTGTTGCCGTGTATCTTCGCTGTTGCTGTGGCTATGATTGTGACGGTCGCACCCGCATGGGCACAAAGCCCAGGGGATGCGCTGCACGTACGGCATTCACGAGCAACCGGCCTTGCTTCGTTCGTCACGGGAGTCAACGGTGATCCTATCCCTGTCAAGCCCCCTCGCGGACAGGCGCGCGTCCAACCTGTGGACTTTTTGCGGGATCACGGAGGGCTCTTTGGCGTAACGGACCCACTTGCGCAATTGGAAGTCTGCGAATCGCGGGTCGACTCGATCGGCCACACCCACACCACCTACCGGCAGGTTCACAAGGGCATCCCCGTCTTCTCCGGAGTGCTGAGAGTCCATCAAGACAGGGAGGGACAGATCGTGGCGGCCAACGGGGATTTCTACCCGATCTCTCCGAAGCTCACACTGACGCCGACGATTACGGCCGGTAAGGCTGCGGCGATCGCCTCAGCGGAACTCTCTCACATGAGGCAAACAGTGGGGCAACCAACAGTTGAACACTCGGAACTCGTCATCGTTGACCCGGGTTGGTACGGTGATCCGCCCACCGGGGCCCGTCTGGCCTACCATATCATCCTCTCCGACACGGCGCTACGGGAGGCCTTCTTTGTCGATGCACACACCGGCGAAACCATAGACCAGTGGACGCTGATCTGTACCGCGCGGAATCGCATGATCTACACCGGGTTCGGCAGCCCATCGCTACCGGGAACGCTCGCCCGCACCGAGGGTGGTCCGTCCACCGGCCGCTTCGATGTCGACGCCGCATATGACTACCTTGGCGATACCTATGATTATTACTTGCGGGCCTTTGGCCGCGACAGCATTGACGGCATAGGCATGTACATAGTCGCCACAGTGGAATCAACCGCGCCGGTGTGCCCGAACGCTTACTGGAACGGAGTGCAGATGGTGTTCTGCCCGGGGACGGTCACGGATGACATCGCCGCGCACGAGCTGACACACGGTGTGACGCAATTCACCGCTAACCTGATCTATCAGAATCAATCGGGGCAGTTGAACGAATCGTTCTCCGACGTGTTTTCAGAACTGGTTGACCTGTTCAACGGCGACGCTGCGTTCGCCGGTCCGCCGGGTGGGGCTCCGTGGCCGACACACCCCACCGGCCCGGGCACCGACACCCCGAACGATCCACGCGGCACATCTTGTGGCGATGGTGTCCGCTGGCTTGTCACTGAGGATGCAGCCGCGTTTGGTGGGGCAATCCGCGATATGTGGAACCCGCCATGCTTCGGCGATCCCGACCGGGCCAACAGCCCCCTCTTCGTCTGCCCGTGGTACGACAACGGCGGTGTCCACATCGGCAGCGGCGTGCCCAACCATGCGTTTGCCATAGTCACCGACGGTAAAACCTTCAACGGCTACACCGTGGCCCCTATCGGCCCGATCAAAGCCGGCGCCATCTGGTATCGCGCCCTGACCACCTACCTGACGCCGGCCTCCGATTTTACGGACGCCTTCTTCGCTTTTGTCCAAGCGGGCTCAGATTTGATCGGCCTGATCCCCGACGATCCGCGTACGGGCGGTCCTTCTGACAGCCCTATCACCGCCGATGACGTACTCGAAGTTGCAAGGGCGCTGCGCGCGGTGGAGATGGACACCGCCGGTCAATGTGGTTTCGGCGATCGGGTGCTGACCTCCAACGCGGCGTTTCGCTGTCCATCGTGGACCACGATCTTTGTGGACGACTTCGAGAGCGGCGCCGACGGCTGGATGATGTTCAACTCCGGGCCGCCCACGCCTTACGACTGGGCGTTGACCACCGGCGTGCTGCCCTTCGGACGGCCCGGCGTGGCATGGTTCTGTGAGGATAGGAATATAGGCGACTGCGACGAGCAGGACGAGTCCGCCGTCCACTCGCTTCTGAGCCCTGTCATCGTACTGCCTGGGGATGCAGATTCGACCATGCTGTCTTTCACGCACTACATCAGGACGGAGGGCAGTTGGGATGGCGGCAATGTGAAGATCCGGGTGAACGGCGGGCCCTGGCAAATCGTACCGCGTAGCGCATTTGAACACAATCCGTACAATGCCCGCCTCAATACAGCCTCTCCGCAGGGCAGCACCAACCCATTGGCGGGCGAAGCGGGTTGGACCGGACTTGGCGGACAGTGGGGTACCTCGATCGCCGACCTCAGCGACTTGGCGGGCGGCGGGGACACGATTGAGCTACTCTTCGAGTTCGGCAAGGACGGATGCACTGGAGTGACCGGCTGGTACTTGGACGATGTTGAGGTTTATGCCTGTCCCGACTGCGACGCTGATGGCGTTCCTGATTATCGCGAGTACCGATTCACATACTCGTTCCCGCCGGTGGGCAACATAGGAGATACATCGCCGCAAACCCTGATTATCCTTTCACCGCCTCCCGCCGGTAGTGACGTTACCCTCTCGTTCACCGCGATAGGAGATTTCTCCTCTGACAGAGAGTTCATCGCTGTCCGTCTTAATTACCTTCTGGTCGGAGAGGTTTTTGAATGGAACACCGCTGACTGCCCCCTGGTACCCGAAACAGATGAGATCATCGTTGGTGCTGACTCGTTCAACGGCGTCGTCCGTGATGGGCCTGCGGTTTTCGAACTGAAACCGTCGAGCAGCGTGAATGCCACGATGTGTAACGGCGCGTCATTTGTCACCCTTTCTGTGAAGTATCATTTAACGGCACCACCCACCCGGGAGTTGTACCATGTTGAGAGGAATCGCTACCTCTCGTTCGTCCCGTGGAACCGCGGCCGGGAGACGGCCTTGCGCGTCACCCTGGCGGATCTACCACCCCCTCTGGACGTGCATAATGGGGAGACCCGCTGGGTGGGGCAGCCGTTTGACGTCTCGGAGCTCCCCGGCACCTCGGGCACCACGCCACCCACCTTCAAGGGAGCCAGGTTGGCCTGCGAACCGGTACTTCTGGACTGGGGTACGGTGGACATCCTGCGTGTTTTCGGGGAGGAAATTGTCCCCGGCGCAGTGTATGAGGTGCGGGCCTTCGAAGAAGCTTGTGGCACAGTAGTCGAAGAGACCGGTGCGCCAGCAGCTACATTCACCACCGGTAAGTGGGGTGACGTTGCCGAGCCATTCGCTACGTCGGGCGGCTCTACCCAGCCGGACATTCTCGACGTGGTGGCGATCCTCGACAAGTTCAGGAGTCTACCGGGCGCCCCGATCAAGGCAAGTGCTGATTTGTACCCCAGTAGGCCGGACAACGTCATCGACATCATCGATGCCACAATGGCAGCGGACGCGTTCAGAGGCATGCCGTATCCATTCGACGGCCCGCGCCCGTGCCCATAAGAAACATCGAGGACTCGGGGCAACAAATCGCAAGAATCCTGGCCCCCCCGACTTGTTAATCCTCTGGCTCTCACGTTCTCCGTGGCAGCTTGGCAAAGAGGAGACCCGGTACGACATATACGGCCAGCGCCACTCCCCCGGCTGCGGTATAGCCCACGCTCATGCCGATGGCGATCGCGGCCGGTGCGGCTATGACCGAAGCAAAGCCGTTAATCCCCCATGCCCAGGGGATAGTCGCAGGCGCGGCACGATCCAGCCGGGCCAGCCCGATCGGCATCGGAAAGCCCATCAGGTACCCCAACGGCAGGACAGCCCCAAAGGCCAGGCCGCAGCGTGCCAGATACGGGAGTGAGCCAACTGCCCCGGCAAGGGTGGGGACGACAATGAGTTCCAATAGGCCCATCAGAATAAGACCGCCTACAACCGCGCGAATCAACTTATTCGGCTTGCCGCGAAACTTCTGGGCGGAAAGACTCCCCAAACCGGAGGACAGCAGAAATCCTCCAATCGTCACCGCGGCTGCGCTAATTGGGTCCCCGACCCAGTGGGTCAACCGGGAGAGGAAGGCCATTTCAAGGAGCATGTAGCCCAGGCCGATCGCTGCGAAATATGCCAGAATGCTTCCCAATCCGCCGCCATACCCGTACTCACGAACGAACAACAACGGCACTATTGTCAAGACGGCGCCGACCACGCCGACGACAACGATCGCCGCCAGGACGAACGGAAACGCCAGCTCCGTCCGTGTCAACCACATGTCACCGAACGCCCGCTTGAGTTCGTTTAACCGTGTAACTTTGCAGAAGTCCAGAAAAAACGGGCGATCATCAGTGGGCGGGCGGATGTCGAAAGGCCAGTCGGCGATGAATCGCTCGGGTGTCGACGATAATAGTCGCTTGGCCGCGAAGTGGTACCAATCCCCCTCTTCATCCGGCGGCCCGTTCATCATATCGGGCCGGTTGAGTTCGTCCGCCCGGATGCCGGGAAACCAGACCGGGGTCAGCTCCCGCTCCGCGCACACCCGGCGAACAGTTTCAGTCTGTTGCGGCGTCCAGGGCGTAGTCTTAGCGATCGTGCAAACGGCCAGGTAATCGCGCACGATGACAATGTGACGTGCCGGGTGGGCGACGCCATCACCGCGTAGGGCGGCTGCGAACGTGGCCAGAATCTTGAAGTTGTCCCTGGGCGGGGTCTGAATGCCTCGCGTCGCCACCAGCAACCCGTCATCGGTGAGGCGCCGAAAAGCCGCGCCGACCCCTTCAACGGTGATCAGATGGTCCTCAGCCAGCCCGCGTACCCCACCTGATCCCGCCGCGGAGGATTCCAGAGTAACAAACTGGATGAGGTCGAAGCGCTCGCCCGTATGCTCCACGAAATGCCGCGGTTCAGTCGTCACGAGGCGTACGGTTGGCAGGTCGAGCACTGAGCCACCGTGTTCACGAAGCGGCCCGCGAAGGAGTGATATCAGGTTGGCGTCAGGCTGTACGACGTGTATCACGTCGGCCTGATGGCGAGCGGCAAGCCAGACATTGGTTCCGCCCCCTTCGCCTAATAGCAGCACTTTGGGATTTGCGGGAGTGAGGTTGTAAGGAAAAGCCATCAGGCAAAAGTCCATGACTTCCGCATCCTCCGGGCGAGCGATCTTGAGCACCGAACCCGCGGCATGGCCGTCTGCCAGCATCATCATTATGGCTGGCGGCATCGCGCCAACCGACAGGAACGGTAAGTCGTGGAACAGCTCACTGCGATAGGCTTCAACAACCGCGCGAGGACCGTAAGCCACGGCGACGCGCTCGGCCTGATCCTGCCGCTCGAGTCGCCGCACGTACGCGCCGTGTTTGTACGGATCGATGCGAATGTGAGGCGGATCGATCACGCACTGCGCAGCAACGGCCCCGGCGCAGACAACGGTCGCGACAATGCGACGCCGTACGGATGTAGGACATAACCCCGCTCCGCCAACCAGAACCAGCCCACCCGTCCAAAGTGGCAGCCACTGCGGTGGTATGACGTTCATAGCGGCCGTCGCGAGCATCAGACCTGCTGCGCTGCCCAGGAGGTTGGCGGCGTAAACGCGCCCCACATTCTGCCCGGCTGTCATAAGTGCCAGACCAATAGCACCGGCACCGATGAAAAACGGAACACCCAGCAAGAACCAGTAGAGGATCCAGAGACCTATCTGTCGCCACATGAGCGCGGGTACAAAGCGTGATTCAATGGGAACGTGTTGGGCGACGCCCAGGCAAACGGGCATCGACGTGGCGGTGATTAACACCAGGGCAAACAACACACCTTCACCGCGAGCCAGCAGCTTTGTTCGGAACAAACTCAACGCCGTACCGCTGGCACCGAAGCCTAGAAGAACGATGCTGATCACCAGAAAGGCGAAGTGATGCCAGCTTGCAACCAGCAGCACCCGCATCAGGGAGAGTTCGAACCCCAGCACCCCGGCGGCCACGAAAAAGACGACCCAGCCCGGTCGTCCCCTGCGCACCGCGGGTTTCAGCGTTCTCACGGACTGCTACTCCCCTTCGGCATCGCGCGTCAACGGGACGAACCGGACTGCGGTGATGGTCTTGGATCGCCGCTTTCCATCCGCCGTCTTGGTGACAAGAATGAGTCGCTGAAGCTCATGTTGGCCACCGATGGGAATCACGATCCGGCCGCCCGGCTTGAGCTGCTCCCACAGCGGCGGCGGCAGGTGCCCGGCTGCACAAGTCACGATGATGGCGTCAAAAGGCGCCTCTTCCTTCCAGCCGAAGTAGCCGTCACCGCGGCGGGTCTTCACCTCGGTGTAGCCTTGCCGGCGCAGAGTCTCGGCCGCCCGCTCGGCAAGGGGTTTGATGATCTCTATGGAGTATACCTGGGGCGTTACGTGGGCGAGCACGGCTGCCTGGTACCCGGAACCGGTACCGATCTCCAGCACCTTGGACTCCGGTGTAAGTGCCAGCAACTCGGTCATCAGGGCCACGATATACGGTTGCGAGATTGTCTGCCCGTGACCGATGGGCAACGGTGAGTCTGCATAGGCTCGACTGCGCATATTGGGCGGAACGAACACATGGCGCGGCACGGTTCGCATGGCGGCAAGGACGTTGAAGTCTTTGACCCGCGTGCGACCATCCCACGGACGCTCGATCGTTCTGGTAACCATCTTGTCGCGCACTTTAGCAAACTCGCCGGAGGCTAGTGGTGCGGGGCGACCGCGCCCTGTCCCCGGGTCACTTGGCGGTGTCGAGTCTTGTGCGGCGCCGCCGTCGAGCGACACCAGCAGCGCGATCAAAACCACCGCAGCGACAAGTAACACGCTGTTTACCGTCCAGTGTTTCCATGAAGACATGACAGACTTCTTACAGCAAGCACTCCCAGGTATAGACCGATTCCACGTGTATTCAATCACTTAGGACCGGTTGCAGCAAGTGCCAACCGAACCACAGCTCCCTGAAAAGTCATACAAGACCTTCGCCCAAGCGGACCGCGAATCTACAATCAGAGACGGCGAATAGCCTGAGATAATTCCCTATTCGCCATTAACCCGCAGCACCGCAGCACCGGTTACGCCCGAGGTCTTCAGTGCCACAAGTGCCTGATTCGCCTCCTCAAGTGGGAACGTACGGGTGGCCGTGCGGATCGGGATCTTAGCCGCAAGATCGAGCAGTTCCTGCCCGTCCCGACGGGTTGCGTTAGCGACGCTGCGAACAACTTTCTCGTCGTAAAGGTGCTTGAGGTAATCAAGCGGCGGTATGGAACTCATGTAGATACCGGCCAGAGCCACCGTCCCGCCCTTTTCGAGCACTTCGAGGGCGTCGCGCACGAGCGGGCCCGCCGGGGCGAAGATGATCGAACCGTGCACTTTTCCCGGTGGTTCGTTGCCGGAACTGCCAACCCACGCCGCCCCAAGCTTGCCGGCAAGCCGGCGGTTTGCATCGCTGCGTGTAAAGACGTACACCTCGCAGCCCCAGTGTCGAGCGACTTGAATGGCAATGTGAGCAGAGGCGCCGAAACCATACAGACCCAGACGTTGACCCGGCTGTATGCCGCTGATCCGCAGGGCCCGGTAGCCGATGATGCCGGCACACAACAATGGGGCCGCTTGTTCGTCGGTGAAACCATCGGGGATGTCATAGGCAAAGGACTCGGGAACGGTGGTATACTCCGCGTAGCCGCCATTAACCGTCCATCCGGTGAAATTCGCGCCATTGCAGAGGTTCTCTGCATCACGGGCGCAGAACTCACAGGCACCGCATGTGTCGTGTAACCAGGCGATCCCCACCCGGCTGCCAACCTCAAAACGCTTCACACCCTGACCCACACCGGCCACCGTGCCGACCACCTGATGACCGGGAATAACCGGTGACCGCCGCATGGGAAGCTCGCCCTCAACCTCGTGAAGATCGGTCCGACACACACCGCACATCTTGACCCGCACCAGTATTTCACTGGGGCCGGGTGTCGGATCGGCCACTTCACCCAATACCAGCGGCCGCTCATCAATGGGCGCCGGTGCAGTTAGCAGCATCGCCCTCATATCAACCCCCAAGTTTTGACGTTTCGACGTTTAGACGTTTACTCCCGCCAGGGACCCGCCAACCGGGTGGTCTGCTTATGCGGATTATGCGCTGGATGATTGTGCTCGGCCAGACGGCGCTTGAGATCACCGGTCTGCCCGACGTACGTCCGTCCCGTCGTTTCGCTCTGAAGAACGTATACAAAGAACGACAACCTCCCCGAGTAGGACTCGAATCCTCCATAGGCGGACCTTCGGCCTACAACCTAGCGGTTAATCCCGATGTCCATCGGGACTCGCTCTACTCGCGAGCAAATGCGTGCGGATCCACGTTGCCGACTTGCGCGACTTGATGAAACGTTCGCGCCGCATTGCCTCGCTACGTGTCGGGTGCGGTTCCGACCAAACTAGCTGCCACAGCCCGTGCTTGTGGCAATGCTTGGTCCCGATCTTCTCCTCAGCGTTGTGCTCCAGCAGGCGGCGCTCGAGGTTGTCGGTGTGGCCGATGTAGAACCGACCGGCAGCATTCTCCAGGATGTACGTCCAGAATGTCAGCGACCTGTCCGTCAAACTCCCCGGGTCCGCTGCACACGGGAACTCCTCTCGGGATTCTAGGCAGTTTTGGCAGGCCTTTCGACCCCCAGAATGCGCACAACTTCAGGTGTTGTCGTAGGTTAGAGCGTGGCAGGCCGAGAAAGGGTGACATGCGGATGCCGAGCTCGACGACGCCAGGCCAGTTGGCACGGCCGGTGCGGCCGACGTGCGTCCGAATGCGGCACTTGGCGTCACGATTCCGCCTACGGGCCAAGCACTATTCAGCATGTCAATCCGGGGCAGGTCAGCGTATATCGCCTCGACTCTCCACCAAGCTGCGCCGACGTTCGCCGCGGCGGACTCGACAACATTTCACAGCAATCTCGACAAAGTCCCGGGGGAGCAT
>JAUWWQ010000065.1 GCA_030616775.1 Planctomycetota bacterium | reverse complement strand
GTCATCGTGCAGCGGTGGGAACAGTTTACGGGGCGGAAGGCGGAGCGGATTTCAGGCCGGAGCAACGCCCCGCGGGCCCGCGAGGCGTTGGTGGAGGGGAAATGATGTGGTCAGCCGTTCTGGGCCAAGGCGAAGTACTCGGTCATCGCATCGAGATGCACGCTGTCGGTCGCGGCGTAGTTGCGCCGATAGCGCGTCTGTACGATGCCGCGCTCCTTCAGGAACGCCAGGGCCACGGTGACCTGCGTGAACGGCAGGTCCTCGCGCTCGACCAGCGACTCGAGCGTGAAGGTCTCGTCACCCAGCTCGTCGATGGCGTGGGCCACCTGCTCGAAGGCCTTCCGCGGGCAGCGGTGCTCGTAGGATTCGCCGCGGCGCGGCACGACCTTGCGTACCAGGTGGTCGTCTATGACCTCGAAGGTCTCATTGCGTTCGTGTGCCGCAGTCATCGATCAGGCTCCCGCCTTGTTGAACGCGAACAGCCCGCGGTCGACCTTCTTGAAGCGGGCCGCGTCGCCCTTCGTCCCGACTTCGCGCAGCATCGCGGCGTACAACGTCGCATGCGGGGTCTTGCCGGCGGGGCTGGACCACAGGCCCTGCTCGGCCATCGCGGCGATCAGTTCCTGGGCCCGCATGGGCTTCTCCACCTGGGCCAGGACCTGAGCGGCGGCGGCGAGGGCGCTGACGCGCTTGGGTTTCTGCTCGCCACCGACCTTCTTCGGCTTTGCCTTCTTGGTCTCGACCGCCTGGGGGACTTTGGCCTTCGTCGGCTTCCTGGCCTCGCCGCGCAGGCGCTGGGCGCTCTTGATGCGGATGCGCTTGCCCGTCCGGGTGTTGGTCGCGTTCCAACCGCCCTTGCTGTGGGTGCCGTCGATTCGCACCGTTACGAGCCTGTCGCTCACCTTGGTGACGTACATGCCGCCGATCTTCACTTCGTTCTTTTTCATCACATGTCTCCTAGAAAAGGGTCCTGCCGCGTCTACCTGCCTACGCAGACAGGCCATCGCGTACAGCCCCATGAGGGCAAGCCCTGCGAACGGGATCAAGCGAATTCCGGAAGATTTGAGCGGAATTGTGAGGTCCGAGTCTGGGGGAGGAGGGCGGCGTAAATGACCATTCAAGAGAAGCCTGCAGGGTGTCGGCGACGCCTGACCACGGTCACCGTCGAGCGGCCGCGATGTCCGGCGTGCGGTGGGGTGAAGCTGCGGAAGTACCGCACGCTGGCCGACCAGGGCGACGGCAGCGCGCTGTGGTGGGTCCGATGCCAATGTGGCCGGCGGTTCCGCGTGCTTCTGGAATGACGCTACTTCCACAGGCTGGAAGGGCGGGATGATCGTGCGGCTAAGATTCGACGCCGGAGCCAGGAATGGACGTGACGGACAAACACGACAACGCCGAGCCCATCGTCGAGGAGTCGCTTGCCTCCGGTGTCGAGGAAGCCATGACCGAGGAGCGTGCCCCGTGGCTCGCGCCGTATCGCTGGCAGCCGGGTCAAAGCGGCAACCCCTCGGGCCGGCCTCGGGAGGCGCAAGCCGTCGCGCAGCAATCGGCGCAGCTTGTTGGCGAAGGCTCCCTCCTCGGCGGCCTCTCGACAATCTTCGAAGCCCGAGATTAAAGGCTGGCGTCCACGCAGCGTCGTCCAAAACAGAACTTGCTAGCTGCTCATGCTGCGCGCGGTTCGCCTCGGATTTCTCGCCACTCCCTCCAGCTGCACCAACCCTCTCTACACCGTGGTCACCAAGACACCGTGGCCACAGCGCCTAGCGGGCTTCGTGCCTAACAGGATTCACGGTAGCCTACGATATGCCAGATGCAATGAGGGGCGCGGTCGGACGAGGAACCCTACGAACACGAAAAGGCTGAATCCTGATACACGTCATTCAGCGAGTATTCGTAGACATAGTCACTTGGGTGCACATCAGCTAACGCATCACAATCTAGCTCCTGCAGCCCGCAGTATGTTTGGAGCACGACGGCCTCCTGTTGAAGAAACAGCCGAAAGATCTCTTGCCCAGTGATCATTGCGAGATCATAGACTGGAGGCCCAAACCGCGAGTATAATCGCCAATCGGAATGCCTTATCTTGACCCCCAACTCGCTCGGGTTCTGGTGGACAGCAGTGCCTGGGTAGGGGACGAGCACCTTATTCCCGATCGCATTTGTCAATCCAGATAACAGCAGTTGGCGCATGAACCGCGCATCGTCGAGCATACCCTGAGACGTTGACCCCGGCAGCCCGGCAAGAAAGTACGCGACGACGAACGCTCGCCGATCGCATTCTCTAATGGTACGGAGCGCCACTAAGACATCGACCACGCTCTGCATCCTACCGTTTTGCCGCAGCACACTCTCCTGAGACGTTTCGATACCCACGCAATACTTGACAAAACCTGCGTCCCGCATAAGAGCGATGCTCTCCACGTCAACGCAATCGGGACGCAAATCACAGGAGAACGCTAGACCCAGTCTCGCTCTTCGGATGCCGACAACTAATGATGCAAGATGCGATCGGTCGAAGTTGAAAACACTGTCGCAGAAATGTACCATCGTCCCATGTGGGACTCGACTTGCGACGTCCCGGAGTTCGTCAAGGACTTGCGGAATGGGAGTTCGCCTGTATGGGCCAATCACCTCGGTCTCCGAACAGTAACGACAGGCGAATGGACATCCGCGCGAGGTATTCACGTTGACTCCGTAGTTGAGCAAAGAATAGGGCAGCAGCTCGTACCCAGGATTCACTATTGGGGCGTTTTTCGACCGCGCGCGTTCTGTCCCGTCGATCAGGCGACGATCTAAACCTCCGTAGGCGCCAGACCTAAATCCAGCAACTGTACCGCTCTCACGCACAGCGTCAGCAATCTCCACCATGGCGGTCTCGCCCTCGCCCGTGACAACTAGGTCAACAATCTCCGGGTACTCTGCCAGCAACTCAATCGCTTTCGCCGAGGCGTGAGGCCCCCCAAGCACCGTGAGCAAATCAGCCTTCGCTTGTTTCGCAAATCGCAGGAACTCCAGAGCACGGTTTACACTCGCAGTTGTGCAGCTTGCGCCAATGATATCAAACCGCTCGACTTCTTCGTCGATGTCGCGCCAACGGAGAGGCGAGTGCCGGTACACCACGGGGTATTCGTGCTTCTGCAAAACGGTGCCAATGCTCAAGAGTCCGCGAGAGAAACATTGTGAGCCTCGCTTGAGCAGCGTGGGGTTCCAGCGACGCTTAATGATTTCCTGTGCTTTGAGGCGTTGCCTGAGTAGGTGAGTGTATCTGGGCGGGGGAGCTAGTGGGATCGTCGAGAAGTCCGCGAGCAGAATCCGAGGAAGCATATTGTACACCTTGGAGCGGGTTCTGCGGCTGTCCTCATAGAGTTACACTTCGCACGCACGCAGCGAAAACTCGGTAAGTGCGTCGAGTGCATCGTGAGTTGCCCAAATCGGAAACGCCAAGCTCCCCCAACTCCACAGGCCATTATCACAAGACGCATATATGCGGCGCACTGCGTCAACCAGTTTGGGCTCGCGAGGATCAATCCCAAGCTCAAGCAGAGCACGGACCACCCACGTGTCCGTGTAGTGTTTCACTGTTAGCGTATCCTGATCACCACCAGCCAGCGGTCTAAGAATCTCCTCATGGTCGTTGCACCACGCGTCTTGCGAAAGGAGCCAACTGGCAACTTCAGACAGTCCGGAACACGCCACTCCTATCCCTCCGCCTGTCGCCTGAGATGCCCGCCCTAGGGCAAGCGCAGCGTGTGCCGTATGCACGACGGAGGACCTGAGAACACGCTGTGGGTCGGTCGCTGTCGCTTCGGTGCGGCACTCTTGAGACCAACACACTGGGTATCCCTCCGCGTACTCTAGGGCGCCGCGATGCAGGGCGTCAACGAGACGTGGGAGAACCTGAGAACTCGGGCGTAACGAGGACAGAACACGTATTGCGGTTGCGAGAGAGTAAACCCGGTTGTTGTAGCCGTCGTCTTCTCGGCCGATGAGTTCTTCGAGAGCATCGACCGACCCCTGCGGCACGGATCTCGGTACACAGCGGCTCAGCGCCCCGAGCACCAATGTCGTGGCTTCGATCGTTCCTTTACCGCCCTTTTGGCTGCTAGCTTTCCAGCACCTGTCCTCCAGGCGCAGGTCCCACAGCGTTTGGATCACGCCTGGGATAACACAGGTAAGCTGTTCATGCTGCGCATGAATGAGTTCGATTATCGCAAGTCCATAGGCGCTTGCCACCGTTGAGACCGTCCTATTCTCTAGGTGCTGGCTCCAGCCTATTCGTTGCCGTTGGGCGATTGTCTGCCTTCTCAAGTACTCAAGTAAGCGGTATCCCGTTCTCTTGTAGACATCCTGCAGACTCAGACGGAGGGGATCAGGCGCGGGCGCTACTAATAGCCGAGATGCCACGGGTAGTGCGATGGGGCGCAACAGAGCGTCGCCGAAGATACTCTTCGGCATCCCCGTTTGCTTCAAAGGAACGAATCTTATCGAGAGTTGGTGCTGGTCTCCGTCATACTCGATCCAGTTAAACCCTGGCCTCTCTCCAGTGGGCAGCTCGCCTCCGATCGTTCCTCCTGACACTACGACTAGCGAGGGCTGCTCGAAGTGCTCAGTGTCCAAGAAAGTCTCCGACGAGTGTTTGTGTCCGTGTAAGATCAGATCGAACCCTACCTCGCGAAGCTCGCGCTTGAATTGTCCCGCGTTCAGCAGGAGTTCGAACTTCTTAACCTCCTCAAGGAAGATCGGCGCGACGTGATGATGTAGGACGGCAACTTTCAGAAGTCTGTTGAAAGGACCTTCTTCCAGAGCGTCCCTGAGGACATAGGTCAGTACGCGAAACAACTCAAGCTCAGAGGGCTGTATGCGTGCGGGGTCAACTTCGATTTCGCGGTCAAATGCGTCCAAGACGCGTGCAATGGCTGGGTCAGTAGCAGCGTCGCTTTTCCGCAGGCTACGGACGGAGTCCTGAATCTCGTCTGGCAGGCGCAAATGTGTACCCGAAATGCTGGCAGAGTTCCACGCGTACACGAGCAATTGGGACTTCAGGTCTAGGAGAAAAGGAAGATTCACTCTGAGTCCATTTGGCGTCTCCGTTGCTCCGCCGAGAAGTCCACCCTGCGCGCCGAGCTGTGACAGAAGCGCCTTCCGCAAATCATCGATAGACGCGTCATCGTCCACGAACCAGGGGCGTGCGAAGCGATTAGCGACATGACGAAAGAAATATCTCCAACGGTCCGTTTGATCTTCGGCGTCCTGAGCACGGAGCCGGGTGACATCATGATTCCCAGGGACAACGAGGATTCGGCTTTCGGGTGGGGCATGACCGCTTTTGATGAGGTCGCCAATCATATCCACGAAGATCTTGAAGCCATCTTCATGGCCTGCTATCGCGACGTCGCCCGAGACGACCATGTAGTCAGGGGGATCGAGGGAGTTCAAGAACTCCTTTAGGCGTTTGTGCCTCGCTTGGCGCTCGGCTAGCTTCGGAAAGCTCTTCCATGCCACGTCTTCGGCTTCACCAGGGCCAAGATGGAGGTCAGACAGGTGAAGGATCGTCGTTCGCGCCATCGTTTAGGCCTCCCAGGTCCGTCGAGCTCTTGCGTACTACAGAGTTGCGGTGGCACGCGCAAGCGGCATTTCCCAATCCGCGGTTCCGCAGCCGAGATTCTAGCCGCACTCAACGCCTCCGCCAAACGAAAGCCAAGATTCCGGGATCAGAAATCGGGGACACCACGGATACTCTCTTGTGGGAAGTGCGCCCAGACTGACCGCTAAGGTGTCTTGGTGACCAGATGGCGAACCCTGGCGGTTCGGCAAGTCGGGCTCCACCGCAGCAAGTCGGTCCCGCGCCCGAGGCGAATCGGGGGCAGATGCGAGGCAAGTTCAGGTTGGGGGCGTATTCCATATGATCATAGGAGCATCCAACGCGAAACGGTTAACCTGGGAGCCGCGCGCTCGGTTCGTCCACGCCCACGGCCTCCGCCACACCCACGCCGCCCAATTGCGCGCCGAACGCGTCGACATCGCCATCATCTCCCGCCAACTCGGCCACGCCAGCATCACCACCACCGCCCGCTACCTCGACCACCTCGCCCCAACAGCCGTCATCGAAGCGATGCGCCGTCGACGCTGGGCGGGAGCGTAGACTCACGCTGCTCTCGTGCTGTTCCGCACGTAGCGACATGTGGGCCAGCCGTCGTCGACGTGTGGGCGATCTTCTGTATCGCTCGCTTCCGTAACAGCAACTCGGTGTCGGCAGCCTTACCGCCTTCAACGTGGTTTGAGCCCGATGAGCCGCTCGTCACGGGGGTACACGATGGTGGCAGAACTTTGGCACCGCCGGCGATGAGCATCGCCGCCAGCAGGCGGGCTTGTGGACGGGCTTCCCAACGCCTGCGTGCTAACGCATGGCTGCACACACCTGTGGCTTGGGCGCGTTGCGCTAGCAGCGCGCCTTCATGAGGCGCCAGGCGAGGGGGGAACATTCCCCGGGCCGATCGCGGCGGCCGGGAGGCTGGCCCGGTCCGCGTATCAAGCTTATGATGCGTTCGCTTATGGGGCAGATACAGGGGTGCTCCTCCCGGTATCAGGCTTATGGTGCATTCCCGAGTGTCCCAATACCGGGCTCATCAGGGCGTGGACCGCTTCGGGCGGGGCCGGTATAATCTCCTCTTGCGTTGACACGGTAGCCGCGGCAGGCCTCACGGCCGAGAAAGGGCTTGGCTTCCAGTACGACTTGGCCGTGAGACACGCCTGCACGCAGCTTCGCGTCGTGGAATATAGCAAGGGCGGAAACACAAGTGCTGCCCGCTTCGCTTCTCAGGAGCTGGCGCTGGGGTACTGCGAGCGCATTTTGTCGGAGAACACCTCATGTTCCGAATCCGTGAGCTGATCCTCGTTTGCGTGGCCACGACTGGCCTGGCGTTCATTCTTGGTTGCCCAGGATGGCCTCCGGGGGGAGGCGGCACGGGCGAGGACGGCGAGAGGTGTACGCCCGGGGTCTGCGACGATGGTGACGCCTGCACTGAGAACGATGTGTGCGCAGCAGAGACTTGCGCCGGTACGCCGATCGACTGCGACGATGCGAACTCCTGCACCAACGACTCGTGTAACCCTGACACGGGGGAGTGCGAGCACACTGACAAAACCGCCATGTGCGACGACGGCCTCTTTTGCACAGCCACTGATACGTGCTCGAACGGCGCGTGCGTCGGTAGCGGAAGTCCGTGTCTAGACCCATCGCTTCGGTACTGCAACGAAGGTATCAACAAGTGCGTCGAGTGCCTGGCACACAACCACTGCAACGATGACCACCTCCAGACGAACGACCAATGCCGCGAGGGCAAGTGTTACAACACCCTGTCCACGTCTGTTGTCATCGATGAGTCCATTTCGTGCCCGGGCCCCTCGCCGGATTGCACCACTGGTCTTCGTAGCGTATTGGTAGTCGCCAAATGGACGAAGCGTGAGATCATTTATTGGCTGGAAGGCGCCCAGGACGCGGCGGAAGCAGTAATCGTAACTGCACTGTACGAGGAGGCAGCCAGCGCCTGGTCAGATCTCATACCACTGGACATTCGGTCGGCGCGGCCGGGCGAGACAGTTGACATCGACGTTCAGCTCTGTGAGCGGGGCGATATTGAGCCCCCATGTGATGCGCTGACAGACGAAGATGGTACGCAGTTTGCGGGCCAGGCAACGTTCCCGAATCGTGACATGCCGGTAAGGCAGTTGATTGCCGTCCCGGACGACTTGGAGGATGAAACCGTACAGAACATACTCCTAGCCGTCATTCTGCATGAGCTGGGCCACAACCTTGGACTCATCCACAGCGACGAGCCGGACGCGATCATGTATCCTTTGATCACCCCAGACGACATGGCAACGCGGTCCGAGCTGCAGGCCGACGACATGGCCAGAATCCAGGATCTGTACGGTGATCAAGCCGGGACCATTAGTCCCATTGAGCCGATGTTGCCGGTGATACCCTTGGACCCGGATTGTATGCTGCCTGATCCTAATGGGCCTGATCGGGACCAAGACGGCCTCGCAGACACTTTCGAGGAGCTTGTGGTCCGAACGGATCCGGATGACTCGGATACCGACGATGACGGTTTGCTGGACGGCTGCGAGATCGAGTTCGGCTTGGACCCCAACAATCCCGACGGCGATGAGGATGGCCGGCCCGATCGGGTCGAAGTGATCGAGGGTACACCCGCAAGGACACCGGTGATATGCCACGCTTCGGACGACTTGGCCCGTGACGAACGAGTTATCTTGCTGGACGGTGCGTATTTCGACGAGCTCGGCCTCGAGGAGGCTGAAGTTGTCCAAATCACCAATCTCCGCAACGGTTGCTCGGCGGAAGATGTTACGATTCGACGAAGCGCAGATCCGGACTGCACCGTGCGCGTGCCGCGGAGAGTGCGCGAGGAACTGTGCATCTTCCAGCTGGGCGTGGCCGTTCCCCTCCGCATTTGTGGGATGACTGCACCCGTGGTTCTCGACGATTGTGAGCGTGACGCATCCGTGTTGTTCACGGACGGTCGTGGCACGCTGGTTGCCTACATTCAACGCGGGGGATCGCGTGTTCTGCAGGTGGTGTGGTCGCTTGATGGGTTCGAGGACTACAAGTTCCTTGTCGCGCGGGTGCCGCAAAGCCAGAAGGTAGGCCCAGGTCAATCGCTTGTGGCGGATATTTGGTGTGATCGTTCACAGGTCATTGAGGTGGGCACGAAAAGCGACCTGCCGGGCGTCTTGCCGCCCCTCTCGAAAAGGGAGGATTTCCGAGCCTTCACGCTTATGCCCAACTCGTGGAAGCCGGAGGTGTGGGTCCCGATCACGGACAAGTACACGCTTACGGAAGTTGACTTCGTGATCGGCGGCGAGAACAACTGCGACCCTGTCGGCGGCGCGTGCGATCCTTCGGAGGGCGTGTTCTGCGTTGACAATCTGCGCCTCGAGCGGAGTCCCGAGGTTCTGTTCGACTTCGAGCGTGCAATCGATCCTCGTCCCACAATAGGGGGTAAGGCTAAGCGTGTTGAGCACCCTGACGCCAGTGCGAACCACGTACTGCAGTTTGAATGGGACTTTGCCACGGCGCCGGACGGAAGCGATCCATTTGTCGTCTTGGTGTTTGACGGGATTTCAGTCGGGCCGTGCGACCTTCTGGCTGTTGACGTCAAAGTGAGCACACCCACGACCGTACGATTGGAGACGAAGACACCGGACGACCCCCCGATCGTGAAGGATACGCGAAGCTGTATGATGTTGCAGGATGTTGTTGAGGAAATCGAAATCTTCATTTCCGGGCGTTACGCTCTCGGAGAGATTGCCGTCGTGATCGAGCGGGATCTCAACGAAGAGGAAGCGGGAACGGTGTGGCTGGACAACATACGGCTGATCCGCGGGGAGTAGGGTTACCTGCTTCGGACTTTCCGCTCTGACACTGTTCAATCGCGCCTCGGGAACCTCGCAAGTGGGTGATTTGGGTTCCGGAGGATTCCTCAGGGCGGCGTATACGAACAGCGTCCCGCGTACAGATCCTCTTGCGTCTTCTGCGCCGCCACATCGTTCTTTAACTTCTTCCAAATCACGATCGCGTCCCGGAGATCCTGCTCGCATTTGTTCTGCTCGCCAGCGCGTCTGTGATACTCGGCGCGTTTCAGAATAACCCTGGCCTTCTCGTACAGAAGGCCCGCGTTGTGCGCCAGCTCGCGAGCCTGCTCGAAGTAGTTCTCTGCGCGCTCGCGGTGATCCTCTGCGAGAGTGGCGAGCTGTGCCAGCACAAGGTGGCACCGTACCTGGAGATGCACATTCCCCTTCGCATCCAGCAAGACGTCTTTGACGTCCCCACGTACGCCCTGCACACGCTCCTCATGGTCCGGCCTCTTCACTCTGAGCTTCACAATCTCGAGCTCCGCTTCCGATAGCTTCAGCCGAAGGTGGATCCAGTAAAGAGGATCCATCTGCGTCATCTTGGCCTGTTCTTCTGTCGATCCTCGGAGATCGGAGAACAGCCTACGGGCTTCTTCAATGGACCTCGATGCGCTAGTTATATCATTACGCAGACCGGGCGGAACAGGCGTGCGGTTGGCTTTGCGATCCGCCTCGTGGATCCTGTAATTGACCTCGTGCGCTAGGATATCCAGAAACTCCCACTTGTTGCGAGCCTCCTTGAAGCAGTCCTTAGCGTCGTTACGCTCCTTAGTGTCAGCCGCGAAGTCTCTGGCCTGCTCACGGCAAAGGCTCAAAAGAAACCAACGGAGACCTTCGCGCGATGGTGCTCTTCCAGAGTCGAAGCTGATTTTCTTGAGGACTCGTTCCGCTTCTGACCGTTGCCCGCCAGTGTACTTAATCAACCCAGTCAGCAACTCTGCGCGCCGCCCCCGCATTTCATCGTCGTCGGCGTCCTTTCGGGTCTGCTTAAGCCGCTTGTCGGCTTGCACGTAGTTACCGGCAGACATCTCCAGGATGGTCAGATCGTACAGCGCGTCGAATCGAACATCGTCCGGAAGAGGCTTCCTATTCAACAACTCGTCAAGACGTGTGCGCGCTACGCCCATTCGCCCCTCAGCCCGGTCGAGGACCGTGTTTACATAGCACACGCGGGTCCCCAGATCAGGCGAAACACCCGCCGCCGTATCTATAAGCGTGGCGAGGATCTTCTTCGCGCTTGAGATTCGCCCCGCCCAGACCTCACTCAGCGCCTTGTACACGTTCACCTCGACATCAAGCTCTCGGGAACACCCGCGACACTCCTGCTCCCACTCGGTTATCTTCGCGGATACTGAGTACCAATTGGCATAAGCCGTCGCGTCTTTAATGGGCGCCACCGACCGACGGCACTGCCACACTGTGACAACCCGCTCGGAGACGACTCCGACAGCGCTTACCACAATTATGAGTACGGTCGCTTGCCCTGGGTGCCTCCAGAGCCACAGTATTATATCCCAGAGCCACCGTGTTAGATCACGAAGTCTCTGGATCAGGTGGCGCAGGCTCACCCACATGGCCGGGACCGCCACTGTCCGTGTCCGGAGCCACTGTAGCAAGGCAGCAAGTTTGTGGATGAGATCCTGCCGGCTCGGCGAAGACCTGCCAGCGGGGCTAGGCCATCGTTCGCCATCTGGGTCGCCTGATGAAGCGCTTGCCGGCCGCGCGCTCTGTTGCTCCGTGCCCTCTTCCTTGCCCTTGCGCTTCCTTGATTGGCGTCCCTTGACACGTTTTCTCTCTTTTTTACTCATCACGCCTCTCCGGGATCGCATCGCAGAATCGAACCGGCTGGCGCATAAACTGACATCAAGCCGGCAGATCGCACGTGGTGTCAACCTGCAGGTGGTTTTGCGGCTTATGATCTGCGCGGCCCTTTGAGTCAAACCCGCGGCCACTCCCCCACACGGGCGGCATCTCACCGCCCGGAAACTCCGGCGTGCGCATGCGGACGTCTCCCGTGTACGACTTCCGGTTTCGTGCCTCAATCTCAATAAAACCTCAACGTAGCCTCCTGGAAATCCATCGATGCCCCACCGTTCATGCGTATGATCAACTCGGCTTGCGCCTCCCCGGTCACGTCAAAAGTGTTGACAAAGCTCTTGCAGTACTCGTAACGGTAAAATGCCTCATGGTGGTAATCCAATGTGTCATCTATCGGTTCTGCTCTAATAACACCATTCACAATGATATGTGCCGAGGATCCATCGGGTCCTTTCAACCCTTCTCCCCAGCCATTGCAGGGAATAGAGATAGTGACGTCGAGCTTTTCGCATGAGTCAGGAACCTGCACGACTTTCGACATCTCGCCGTACACGACGGCCTTCCCGGGCCGGTCGGCCCATCCGCACCAGTTGTCCTCTTCGGTGCATACGTCCGTCAATGTGAAATCGTGATAAGTATACGTATAACTTTGCTCGTCACATTCTCCGTCTGGCCCGGGAGGGCAAGAACCGTCCACGCAGGCGAAGCCTGTATCGCACACTAACGGCTCGAACACGCAACCCGTATCCGGATCGCATGAATCAGTGGTGCACAAGTCGCCGTCCTCGCAAACGACATCGGTGTGCACGCAGATGCCCCCCACGCAAGCGTCGCCCGTGCAAGCGTTCCCATCGTTACAATCCATGTCGGTCTCGCACGGAACCGGCGGAACAGGACAGCCAACGAGACAAGTGAGAGTCACTGCGGTCAACAAACGAGCGAGAGTGGAAACCCGTGAACGGAACATGGCTGAAACCTCCAAAAGCTGAAAACGCCGAAACGCGGGGCACCCACCGACCGGACCGTCGCCCCTACGATCACGTACCATACCCAAAAGTGGTCCAGTATGCATTTTAGCTGTCCATTCTCCGTGTCGCATTTGCGCGCGTCAGGTTGGAGTCCTATTCGTACTGAACTTGACCTGGCTTCGCCCAGGCTGGGCCTTCTCGTTTCCTGCCCTGTCTGGGCTTCGCAGATCCGCGTCTCTTGTTAGCTCTTTTCGCCATGATTGCTGACCGTTACGGCGTCGAAGAGTCGAACTCGGCCCGGTGAAGATAGGCATACCGCCCCTGAAAAATCCTCCGGTCTCGTGGGTCAATCTCGATAGAACTCCAACTCGGCCTGCTGGAAATCCATCGATGCGCCACCGTTCATCCGTATGATCAACTCAGCTTGCGCCTCCCCAGTCACGTCAAAAGTGTTGACAAAGCTCTCGCAGGACTCGTAACGGTAAAAGGCGTTATGGTGGAAATCCATTGTGTCATCTATCGTTTCCGCTCTAATAACGCCATTGACAATAATATGTGCCGAGGATCCATCAGGTCCTGCCAACCCCTCTCCCCACCCATTGCAGGGAATAGAGATAGTCACGTCGAGCTTATCACATGAGGGAGGGACCTGCACGACTTTCGACATCTCGCCGTACACTACGGCCTTCCCCGGCCGGTCGGCCCATCCGCACCAGTTGTCCTCATAGGTACATACGTTTGTCAATGTGAAATCAGGATACTGATACGAGTCACTTTCGCCGTCACATTCATCGTCATCAACAATGGTCAGTACGGCGGAGCTCGGGTTACCCAATGTGGCGCCGCCCGTGGGGTTACTCAAGACGAGGTTAATCGTCTCGTCGTCTTCGCCCACGGTATCGTCAAACACGGTGACGGTGAAGCTCTCGCTATTGTCACCCGCGGCGAAGACGAGCGTACCGGCAGCGGTGACGTAGTCTGCCCCGGCCGTAGCCGTGCCACCGCTGGTCGTGTAGGAGACTCCGACCTGAGTAGTATCATCACCAGTACGGGTGACCGTTATCGTGGTGCTGCCAGCATCCTCTAACACGCTATAATCCTGGGCACTGAGTTGCACTTGGGCAGGTTCATCGTCGTCCAGAATGGTCAGTTCTGCGCTGCTCGGATCGCCCAATAAGGCGCCGCCCGTGGGGTCGCTCAAAACGAGATTGACTGTTTCGTCACCTTCGACCAGGGCATCATCCAGAATGGCAACAGTGAAGTTCTTGCTGGTGTCACCTTCAGCAAAGTTGAGGGTGCCGGCCGCGGTGACATAGTCTGAACCCGCCGTAGCCGTTCCATCGCTGCTCGTGTAGGTCACCGTTAGTCCGCCGGTCTGACCGCCGCTGCGCGTGACCGTAATAGTGGCACTGCCATCATCTTCTGACACGATGTAAGCCTGGGCATTGAATTGCAGTTGGCCGGGAGATGGTTCGTCGTCATCAACAATGGTCAGTACTCCGGTGCTCGGATCGCCCAATAACGCGCCGCCCGTGGGGTTGCTCAAAACGAGGTTGACTGTTTCGTCACCTTCGACCAGGGCATCATTCAGAATGGCAACAGTGAAGTCCTTGCTGGTGTCACCTTCAGCAAAGTTGAGGGTGCCGGCCGCGGTGACATAGTCCGGCCCCGCCGTAGCCGTGCCATCGCTGGTCGTGTAGACGACTGTCACCTGACCGGCACTGCCGCCGGTACGGGTGACGATTATCGTGGCACTACCATCATCTTCTGCCACGCTATACGCCTGGGAATTGAGTTGCACCTGGCCAGGATCTTCTACATCGTCATCAACAATGGTCAGTACTCCGGTGCTCGGGCCGCCCAATGAGGCACCGCCCGTGGGATTGCTCAAAACGAGGTTGACTGTTTCGTCACCTTCGACCAGGGCATCATTCAGAATGGCAACAGTGAAGTCCTTGCTGGTGTCACCTTCAGCAAAGATGAGGGTGCCGGCCGCGGTGACATAGTCCGATCCTGCCGCAGCCGTGCCATCGCCGGTCGCGTAGGCGATTCCCACCTGACCGGCATTGCCGCCGGTACGGGTGACGATTATCGTGGCACTACCATCATCTTCTGACACAACGTAAGCCTGGGCATTGAATTGCACCTGGCCAGGACGTGGTTCGTCGCCATCAACAATGGTCAGTACCGCCGTGCTCGGATCGCCCAATAAGGCGGGGCCCGTGGGGTTGCTCAAAACGAGGTTGACTGTCTCGTCACCCTCGACCAGGGCATCATCCAGAATGGGAACAGCGAAGCTCTTGCTAGTGTCACCCGCAGCGAAGACCAGCGTTCCGGCAGCGGCGACATAGTCCGATCCCGCCGTAGCCGTGCCATCGCTACTCACGTACGTCACCGTTAATCCGCTGGTCTGACCGCCGCTGCGCGTGACCGTAATAGTGGCACTGCCATCATCTTCTGACACGATGTAAGCCTGGGCATTGAATTGCACCCGACCAGGAGGTGGTGGGCCGTCGTCAAGAATGGTCAGTACCGCCGTGCTCGGTTCGCCCAATGAGGCACCGCCCGTGGGGTCACTCAAGACGAGGTTGACCGTTTCGTCGCCTTCGACCAGCGCATCATCCAGAATGGCAACAGTGAAGCTCTTGCTGGTGTCACCTTCAGCAAAGATGAGGGTGCCGGCCGCGGTGACATAGTCCGACTCCGCCGTAGCCGTGCCACCGCTGGTTGTGTAGACGACTGTCACCTGACCGGCATCACCGTCAGTACGGGTGACCGTTATGGTGGCGCTGCCATCGTCTTCTTCCACACTATAAGCCTCGGCACTGAATTGCACCTGGGGATGGGGTGGTTCAGCCCCAATGGTCAGTATCGCCGTGCTCGGATCGCCCAATAAGGCGCCGCCCGTGGGGTTACTCAAGACGAGGTTGACCGTTTCGTCGCCTTCGACCACGGTATCATCCAAGACGGTGACAGTGAAGCTCTTGCTGGTCTCACCCGTAGCGAAGACGAGCGTTCCGGCAGCAGCGATGTAGTCCAATCCTGCCGCAGCAGTGCCATCACTGGTCGTGTACGTCACCATTATTTCGCCGGTCTGACCGCCGCTGCGCGTGACCGCAATAGTGGCGCTGCCAGCGTCCTCCGTGGCGCTGTAGGTGGGTGCCTCGAATTGCACACTAGAGCACTGGCCGGGCGATTGACTCTCGGCGAACTCGTAGACCCGGACCCAGTCAACGAGCATCTCCTGGGGAAACGCGGTCGAGCCATCCGGCGGACTCGGGAAACGCCCACCGACGGCGACGTTGAGCAGAAGATGGAAGTGCTGGTCAAACGGCGCGCGGCCGTTGCCCGGAGCGCCATCGCTGTACCAGTTGGCACTGGTCTCGGTGTGGTATCGGACACCGTCGACATACCACAGGATGGCGTCGGCCCTCCACTCAATTGCAAACGTATGGAAGCCCCCTGAGAAATCGGTGTCGTCTGAGAACGTACCACCCGAGAAGATGTTGTTGGGCCACGGGCCGCCGAAATGGATCGTCCCATCGATCGCCGTGGGGATGTTGGCTGACTCCATGATATCAATCTCCCCGCTGGCCGCCCAGCCGCCGTAGGCCTCGTCCGTGGGCAGCATCCAGAACGCCGGCCACATGCCCTGACCGGTGGGCAGCTGCATCCGCGCTTCCAGCCGCCCGTAGAGAAAGTCCTGGTTGCATTTGGTACGGAGTCGAGCCGAAGTGTAGTTGTAGCCCGCGAACGGTTCTTCCCGTGCAACGATATGCAGGTACCCGCCGGCGACAAAGGAGTTGTCCGGCCGATCTGTGTAGTGCTGCAACTCGCCGTTACCCCAGCCAGCCGGAAGGCCGTAGGCAGTCCCGTCGCCGATCATGTGCTCCCAGTTGGCCGGATCGATTGCGCGGCCGTCGAATTCATCGGACCAGATCGGGGCAACGCATTCACCCTCACCTTCGCCTTCGGCTGGCTCTCGGATGCAGACGAGGCGCTGGCCCTGACAGCAGTTGGCGTCCAGCTGGCAGGGGAAACCCTCCGGCTTGCATTTGGTTGCTTCGTCGTCTCCGCGACCGTAGGGATCGAAAACGCAGCCAACGAGACAAGTGAGGATCACTGAAGTCAACAAACGAGCGAGAACGGAAATCCGTGAACGAAGCATGGCTGAAACCTCCAAATGCTGAAAACGCCGAAACGCGGGGAGGCCGCCGAGCTGACGGGCACCCCTACGTTCAGGTACTATACCCGAAAGGATCCCAGTATGGAGCTTACCTGTACACTCTTCGCGTCTGATCACAGCGCCCTCGGCTCGGGTTCGATCCGTGCTGAACTTAACCTGGCTTCGCCCGCGGCTTTTTGATGAAGTCACACGCGAATTATTGCACCGCTAAATTCAAGCACCGACGCGATCAAGTTGGATCGGTGAGCGGGGGTTTCTTCATTGCGGCTTCTGTTTCGATGATCGTCACGGCCGTGTTGACGTGCCCCTATCGTAAGGCATCAAGGTTTCGCAATACCACGTCTGGCCGTTTGGCGAAGAGGGTGTGCCCGACGAGTACCTGAGAAGCCCGGTCTACAATGGCCTCCGATAGTCTCGACGGGTCCAGTAGTCTAGTCGTGCTTCTTCGTAAGCTTCGCAAAGATCGTGTTCTTGCGGTCAAGAGCGTCGATTTTGCCTTGGGTAACTATCGAATGCGATTCCCCCGCCTAAGGTCTCAAATGCCTAAGAGCCGCAGCCGTCGGCCGCGATGATTATCAAACGGCAGCGGCTGAGCCGAAGAGGCCGCGTCGTCGTCAGGCTCCCCGCCCCGTCGCTCCTCACGGTCCGCTACCACAACCTCCTGGCCAACCCCGTCTTGGCCGTCATTTATGGCGACCAGAGCTCGCGGCACCGGCGGCGCCCGCAATTGTGTTGGCCTTGCCAGAGGCGCGCCTTATGACGTGCGGCTGCTCGGGTCCTCCCGTTGAACCGAACTGAACGCGATGCCGTCGAGAGCGTGTGGGCGGGGCCGCAGCGAACGGGGCGTGTGGGCGGAGCCGCAACGAACAGGGTGCGCGGCGCCGGGAGAGCTGGACGTGGCCAAACGAGGACGCAAACCCCCGAACCGGAAGGTCGACATCCGCACGTGGAACCGACCGCGCGGCCGGCCTTAAAGGCGGCGATGGGCCGCCGATGAGCGACTATCGCCACGCGGCCACCCGCAAGAACAACCCACCCGCCAAGATCGCCGCCGAGGGCACGGTCCCGGTCGTTTCCAAAGCCCAGTACGCCTACAACGCACACCTGCCCCGGTGCTGCGGTTTGATCCCGGCGGCCGCTCCGACGTGCTGCCTGAGCTGGTCGACCAGCACGGTGTCGTCCCTGGCGTCAGCCGGGGCGGCCCGGATTCGAGGGCGGGTCTGGTAACGGGATACACGAGCCGTCAATCGGCAGTGCCGCTGCCCACCACGCCCTTGGTATCTCCGCTTCCAGGCGCGAGGGGAGTATGGAGACCCACGCCGCTGTGGTGGACTCCACGGGGAGACAGCCAATTCCCCAGGGAATCCCATGAATCAACCCACCATGTCTGGTGGTTTGGCGCTTGTCGTAGACCCATTTCTGCTGCATGATATCCAGTTGCACGGCCACTCGCGGGCGATCGCGGCCCCACATCGGCGTGTGGAAATAGGCAAGAAGGAGCTGCCGGACGATGGCGAAGCGTGGAGCCCATAAGGCGACGAAGAAGGGGGCGACCAAGAAGCCCATCGAGTCCTATGACCACCAGGACAAGAAGCGGGCCAACAACCCGCCGGTCGGCCTGGTCACGCCGGAGACCGATCCGGAGAGGGGCGCGAAGAAGACCTACCAGTACGACCCGCACCTCGACCCGCAGCTCGTCTGGGCCGGCGAGGCCAAGCGGTAGTTGCGGCGCAGCACGGGCTGCTACCGACCTTGCAAACGCCACGATGGAGGAGTCGTTCAAGTGTCAGGGAGACGCAAAAAGCGAGTGACACAGCCGTCGCTGCCGTTCTCCCCCGTGCGCAACAGCGGCCTGCTTTCCGAACACTGGCTGGAACATCGGCTCAAGCTTGAACCCGAATGGGCAGAGGCGCGCCAGCACGCCAACGAAGCGTTGACGAATCTGCTGGATCTTTGGCGAGTGCAGCGAAGCCGCGTCGAGCGGATTTCGATCTAACCGGTTGGGGCAGGCGCCTACGACCTCTCCACTTCCTTGATCGGGCCATGCCCCACGGTGCCAAGGGCGAGCATTGGTGCCAGCCATGGTGTCCGGGCTGCAGCACTGCATGGCTGGACGCGTGATGCACTTCACGGAGGGCCAGTGGCCGTTCGCTCAGAACAGAGCCGGCAGCCAGCCTCTGGCGATATCGATGAAGTACCCCGGGAACCTGAGCATGCGCGAACGGTGGTGTGCGTTCTCACTCGGCGGGCGTATTCGGCTAGCCAGAGGGAGGATGTGGTCGTCCCAGACACCTCGCTCGTCTTCAGATAAAGGGCGCGAGTTGACCGATGGTATACGGCCCGGGAACTTACATGCTAGGAGTTCGGGTCGCCGCGCTCCGAAACACAAGTCCTTCATTGTCACGTGCAGGGCGGATGCCGTTTTCTGTCCGAAGGCGACGATCAAGTCCGGCTTGAGTTCACGGATCTCCTGCGTTACATATCGTTTTGCGCATTCCCGCCACCATGAGTTAGGTATGCTTGAGCTTGACGCGTCATCCGCTGTGCTGAATTTGACGAAGTTCGTCACCCCTAGCACATCATCAACCAGATCCGGGAGTCCGGCCTGTAGCATTTGTACAGAGCGCGTAATCGCAAGGAGGGCGGCCAGCGGCATGAAACCTTCGACGTACGGCTTGACGGGGATCGCCTCGCCGTTAGCCGCTGCCCGGTTTAGACGGTCGATGGCGATGGAAGGACTGCTGCCCCATTTCGTTGTCCATTCATCCGTCCACCGAGTGTGCCTGGAGAGATTTTGATTGATAGCATAGCACAGCACGCGCGGACGAAAATCGAAGTATCGCCGCCCTACGTACGGAACGTACGCCGGAAGAATTGTCTTGCGGCCATTTACCTGCGCATACGCCGGATTTCCCTCGTTTGGAACGAAGTTTTGACGTTTCACATTCTGTCGTAGGGCTGCTAGCGCTCTGTTTCGGATCCGCGCTGCGCTACTCGACGTTTGGCACGAACTCGAAGTCCGTACGGTGTTCACGACGTACCGCTCACGAGCGGACAAAGCTGTCGCATCGCCTCTGGCATCGTGCCGCAGTTCCTGACGGTGCATCCATGTTGGCATTTCGGTCTCAGTGTGCACTCGGCGCAGCTCGGTAGCTGCTGCCGGCGCACACGCCGAATCTTCTCAAGCTGTGGCGACGTCCGCCAGAGATCGTTCAGAAGCGTTCCGTTCTTGCGCACATTTCCCAGCCGCAACTCCCTCACGCCGCTTGCCGCAGTACAGGGAAACACGTCCCCTTTCGAGTTAATATGGACACGATTCACACCTGACATGCACTGTTCATGTCCCCGTAGTACGGCCAGTCCAGGCATGCTCAATCTCGTACAATTCCCGGCCTCAATATTCATGCCGAGCCCGTCGGCGATCGTAAGCAGGTCTTTCTCGAATTCTCGCAGTTCGTCTCGGGTCGGGGCTGTCTCTCCAAAGATCGGTCGCGCTCGCCCTGAAGGGGCCAGCGCCATGGCACGAATGCGCGTAACTCCGACGCCTTTGAGCTGTTGCGCAAGTCCCTTGAAGCCGCCGCAAAGACCGTGCGTCGGGATGAAATAGCAGCTAAGCGGCAGACCAGCTTGTGCGCACGTTTCTGCGCCTCGAAATGTTCCATCAAAGGACCCCTTGACCCTCGTCATGTAGTCGTGCTTCTCAGCATTCGCCCCGAGGAAAGTGACGCTCACCGCTTCGAATAGCGCGAGAACGCCACCTGGTTTGCAGTGCTCCTCCGTTACAAGGGTACCATTTGTGTGCGTGTGGATCGGAACGTCGAGTACATCAAGGCAGAACCTGGCGACCTCCTCCAGTTTGGCCACGTCGCGGAGCGGTTCGCCCCCGGTCAATCCTACCTTGCAGAGTCCGAGTTCCTTCGCCTGTGACAGGATCCCCTTGATCTGCGCGACACTCATTTCCTCCGGTGCTCGCCCCTTGGCCGCTCGTGCGGAGCAATGCCGACACGCCAGGTTGCAGCGGTGATTGACTTCAATGTCGACGTGTTCCAGACTGTATCCATCTCTTCCCATGTTCGTTTCACCCGTGCAACCGCCAGGGCATCTCGCCGGTTTATTGCTGATACGTCCGACGCCCCTATGCACTCCCCTTCCGTCCGTGTTCTCCCGAGCCTTGCGATGCCATCTCATCCACGCGCTTATCGATTGCCTTTAGTTTCTCCTCCAGGCCTTGCGACGTCATCTTATCCACGCGAGTCTTGATTTCTTGTAGTTCCTTCCCTAGCTCCCCGACGCGCGGCCACGGCGGTACTCGGGACCGCAAGAGCATTGCTGTGCAGATGCCGACGACTATGAAGACTCCTACTACGGTCCACTGCGCAACCATCGGCCAGTCCACTGCAAGTACATCCTTCGGTAGAACATACTTGCCTGCTACGAAGGCGATGACTGCGACGACCAGAGAGAGAAAACCGAGAACCGTCAGCGTCAACAAGACGACTTTTGGAAACACGGCCGCCTCAACCTCCGCTTTCATCAGAGGAAGAGCTTCCTTCCTTACCTCGTCTGCGCGTTCTTCCATCTTCTGAACGAGCGTCGTCCAGAGTTTCGGAATCAAGTCGAACGGTCTACCGTACTGGACGGCAGCCGTGGTGAGGTCATCAAACTTGCACACTTCGCCCCAGGGGCCTTCTGCTTCCAATTGCTGATACTCTCCTACCTCAACGATGTCCTTGAGGTCGGTCAACCCGAGGCCCTCCATCCCGATCATCCGTCTCCTGCTATCGGCATGTTTAGCGTTAGCCCATCGCGGCGCCACCGTGTCGTCCACGAACTTCTGCCAATTGGGGTTCTTGTTGAGGGCTCTCAGAGCTTCTACTTGCTTTTGCTTGAGGCCCCTGACCCATAGTGCATTCCCATACAGCCGACAGTACTTCATGAGGCCGTTCCGCTCCTGGGAAAGAAGGGCTTCAAGGCTATCTCGGAATCCTTGCACGTCATCAGCGAGTGGGACTTGTTCCTCAGTGAGGTCTTGGTGCCTCCACAGATCTACGTCGGTCGGCTGCGTCAGCTCATACAGAATGAGGGTCGAAAAACGCGTTCCGGGCTTCAGTTTCACAGGCAACGGCGAGAGGTTGCACATGGCGATGGCCAGCTTCCCGTACCACGTGGGGTCAATCTTGACCATGCTCTGGAAAACACCTTTCTTGACCATACTGAAACGAGGCCATACCGTAGCCGAGTACCGTGGTGGAATCGCAATGAGTTCCTCTGTCATGACAATGACAGCCTCCCCCGGCTGTAACAGATACGGTGCTTCACTACGTACATTCACGACCCCTTCGCCAGGTTTTTGGATTGAGAACACCTGGCTCCCAAGGGACAGATCGTACGAGAAGGGTGTGAGGCTGAACTCGCTAAAGCCGCTGATGAGGAATCGCTTCTCGTCCTTCCCCTCCTTGTTTTCTTGTTTTTGTCGCCCGAGTTTTATTATCTCGTCCCACTTACGCTCCTTGAACAGTCGCAAGTAATCATCAGAAAGTGCGGGGTCGATTATCCGGTCGCGTAAGTGGACGCAACTGAGCATGCCGCCTTGACATCGCTGGCTGCAGCCGTTCGAGTGGATACTCTTGACTTCCTTGTCCAGCGCTTCGACCTGGCCAGCTATTTCTTTCAGAGTTGTGTCACCCATGTCAATCGTCCTCACTTATGCGCGCTCGCGCGGGAGGTCTGGCGAGTTGGCGGTGATCGTTCAGGCCCCGGAGCACGACGATGTTGCGAACCCGGCCCGGTGGATGAAGCTTGACGTATCCCTTCTTTTCCAAGGCGAGGAGAATCTGGCGAACGCCGTTCGTGCTTTTCTGGTCTGCAAGCCGCACGAGTTCGCGGCGTGTCGGTGCGATGCCGTTCTCACGAATGTACTCGATGATGTGCCTTAGACAGCCAGTTTGACGCGGGGTGAGCCCGTCCATCAGGTCGCTCCATCGACGCCAAGTATATACTCACCTGAGTATATACTCGGCGTCCGGCAAGCAGTCAAGGCCGCTCGCTGTGGTCGCCAACATATTGTGCCCCCCGTCCATCACAACCCAGGATGTAGGGTCTGGCGAACAGGAGCACGACTTGACGCAGATGTCGTCCCCCCGCAGCCGCGACAGGCATACCCGGCGGAATTCGGCGGGTTCTACGCGAGCTTGGCCGCGGCTGCAGCCGTTCACGGGTCCGCTTGATCTGCCGCTCGAACGGCCAGGAGTGTAGCGGTAACGGAACAAACCTGGCCCGTTTCGCCCCCCTGCGCCTCGACAGCGACAAGCGATAGCCGCGCTTGCATCTTGAAGAGGTCAAGCCGCTGGAGATCAGCAGCGCCGAGATCGCTCGGTTGCGGAACTGGCTCCGGTGGTGGACGGTAAACCGGACATCACGCGGCTGTCCGAGATAGACCTGGAGCCGCTGGGCCACAAGTTCCGGCTCCAGAAGGTGGTCTTTGAGACGGCGCGGGACATCTACGACCAGGTGAAACCGGGCTGGAAGGGCAACAAAGAGTGCCTGCTTGCGCAATTGTTCGGGCTGGTGGAGCAGGTCATCGGCTCGGACCGGATTGTCATCAACTCTCCCCTATTCAACCAGGACGATGTTCGTCGGCGGATCATCATCACGCTGAGCATGACCAAGGTGGTCCAGCATATTTGGGAGGCAATCCGGTTCGAGAACACCGAAGCGCTGGAGCCTGTCTTCGACAGCGAGCATCCCATCCGCTACACCGGGGATGTGCGCCCGTGGTATACGGGCAAGCCGTGCGAGGTGACTCGGCGGTCGCACATCAGCCACTGCGTCTACGACAGCACATGGGAAGCGACCGAGTCCTTCGAGCTGGAGCGAAGCCAGCATGTCCGGGCGTGGGTGAAGAACGACCACCTCGGCTTCGAGATCATGTATGTCTACAAGGGGGTGGTGCAGAAGTACCGCCCCGACTTCCTGATCCGCTTGGCCACGGGCAAGATGCTCGTTTTGGAGGTCAAGGGGCAGGACACCCAGCAAAGCCGCACCAAGCGGGAATTCTTGGCCGAGTGGGTCAAGGCCGTCAACGAGCATGGTGGCTTCGGCCAGTGGGCGTGTGATGTCTCGTTCGATCAGGGTGACATCTCCGAACTGCTGGCCAAGCACGCTACGAATTAGCCGGACTATGAACCAGCGGCTCATCGCCGTCCAGACCGGGAAGTTGTCATCGAGGAATTTGGCCCGGGCGACGTGGGATACGGAGGTTGCGGGCCACCGCGGGCCGACCGACTGGCGCTTCGGTCCTAGGAAGCTGCTGAGCCACTTGGCATCTTGCGGAGAATCCGCATGAACTCGATGAAGGTCTTCATTTCGAGCCGCGACTCACACTGCGACGAATGCGGCGAGAACCTGGACCGCTGGGCATGGATTACGCTGCAGCAAGACGGGGCAGCCCTGTGCCTTCCATGTGCGGACCTGGATCATCTGGTCTTCTTGCCTTCCGGCGATGCAGCGCTAACTCGACGTGCAAACAAACACTCGGCCCTGAGCGCCGTCGTCCTGAAGTGGAGTCGTGCCCGAAAGCGGTATGAGCGGCAGGGGCTGCTGATTACGGAGGTTGCCCTTGAACTTGCCGAACGAGAATGTCTGGCCGACCACGAGGCGCGGACCCGCCGCCGGCAGCGTGAGGCAGCGCGGCGTGCAGAGCTGGACCAGGAATACGTGCGGCGATTCGCGGGCCGGGTGCGCGAGCTGTTCCCGCACTGTCCGCCCGGCCGGGAGGAACTCATTGCCGAACACGCGTGTCTCACCTACAGCGGACGAATCGGGCGCTCGGCTGCCGCAAAAGGCCTCGATCAGAACGCGGTGCACCTTGCCGTAATCGCCCACATACGTCATGCCGAAACGACCTACGACCAGCTCCTGGCCGGGGGATGGGAACGGCAAGACGCTCGCGCCCAGACCGATGAGCAGGTCCGCAGGGTATTGGCCGCGTGGGAAACACCGGAAGAATAGCGAGATCGCAACGTTTAACCAGGAGAGAGTTGCTGCCAGGGTTACGTCCGGGGAGGTCACCCGGCCACCGAGAACTTCGGTGGCTTTTTTGTTAACGGCTCCACGCGGAATCGTCGCCGAAGGCGATCGCCGTAAGTCCGCCAGCCACGCGACGTTGCGCTCGACTGCCCGAGTGGCCGTGCTCTCCGTTTGCAACGCCTCATCTGTCGGCCCGACCGCAACCCCTACATTTACGCCCGCTCTCCCGCGTGAAACTCTCAAACTCTCGGCCTCTCGCGGTTGACACCCCGCTTCGGTTAACGCCGGG
>JAUWWQ010000070.1 GCA_030616775.1 Planctomycetota bacterium | reverse complement strand
CCGTCGCCGACCCCCAGCAGCACCGAGACGTTGTCGCCGTACTTGTTCGTCACGGCCAGGTCGGGCGCCTGGTCGCCGTCCAGGTCGCCGATCGCTACGGAGACACGGTCGCCGCCGCCGGCGGGGTAGTGCACCGCGGCGGCAAACGTCCCGCCGCCGAGCCCCAGCAGCACCGAGACGTTGAACATGTTCGCCACGACCAGGTCGGGCACTTGGTCGCCGTCCAGGTCGCCGATCGCTACGGATGTAGGGTTCTCGCCGACGGCGTATTGCGCCCCGGGGAAGAGCGGACCGTCTCCCACCGCCGCGCTCGTCCAGATCAGCCCGAGCACCAAGGACACGCCGACACGAAACCGAAAGCCGTTAGTGATCATCTTGATCCCTCCTCTGGCGCAAGCGCCAAGTTATGCAACCGTTCAGTATCGCAAACCGGCGGGTCCATACCGTCATCCGCCCGGGCCGATAATGCAGGTAGTATACTGCATCGACACCCACGGCTCAAGCAGGATTCCGCGCCGTGTTCTCCGGATGCATGGCACACTTTTGACGGGTTGTTCCCAGGCCCGGCTTCTCGCTGGACCGAGAATCCCTTCTCGGTCCCCCAGTGTGTGCTGAGAAAGGATTCTCGCACCAGCAGTCCGGAGTAGCATACACCCGATCCGCCGCACAGGAGGCATTCCTCATGTCAAACTCAGCCAGGCGACTTGCGGGCGCTGCGTTCGAAGCGCTGTTTCCAGGGGGGCATTTTGTCGAAGGTCACGTCGGTCCACAGGCCGACGCCCGCTTTGCGGGCACGCTTCTCGATGCCTTGGAATCGTTTGTAATAGTGGTGGTCAAACCGCAAGTCGGCGTAGGCGTATCCCTCTTCGAGCAGCATCTCGTTGAACATGGGCCCGCCGCGCTTCAGAAAGACGTATGCGAGAAGTCGGCCAAACTTGCCCCGCGTCCGCTTGGGCGATAGGACAACGTGCACACGCCGACCGTCCAGCGTGCGCTCGGCAAACGCTTTGGCCTCACGGCCAAAGTGCATGTCCGGCTTCCCGCCCCGACCCAGCTCCGGCGTATCCACTCCCCACAGCCGGATACGTGTCACACTCTTGTCACCGTCAGGGACGTCGATGTCGAGCGTATCGCCATCCACTACATGGACAACGCGAAACGATCGGTCATGGTAGCGTTTCCAGTCATCGCCCCGGACCGGCGTCTTGGCCGATCGGGTACATACCAGACCTACCGCGATGATTGTTACTACCAGCGCATTGAAGCCGTACCGGCGCCATCGGCGCGGTAGGACAATGGAACCAGGCAGGGTTGACCGGTGTCGCAAAAGTCTCATCAGCTTGACCCGTCTTCAGCGTCCGACTTGTCAGGGCCGCGTGCGTTATGAAGTCAGCTTAACACTTTGAGTGCGCTCTCGCAACGACTGATCCAAACCGCCCCTTGCCCTCCGCGCCAGGGCGGGCAATCGTTCTGTGAGATTCGGATAGGACTGCTGCTGCGGCTCCAACCCGAGATGGCCGGGTGCCCTCGTGGAGCAGACACCGGGCCAGTCCCCATGAATCCATGCCCTGGCCTGGATTCTCTCGTTGATCTTTTGCCGAATTGCCGTCAGGATGGTGGGCGCTTCGGGGAGCTTGGCGTGGTCAGACCGTGTTTACAAGGAAGTCGTACACCCAGACCGCTGCGCTTGGCCCTTGTGTTGGGTGTCATCGCTCCAAGTCTCGTCAGCCCCTCATTTGCTCAGCCGGCGCATTCTCGCCGGGATCCCGACTCATTTTTGAATCAACAGCGAGCCCTCGAGGAACGTCTCAGACGCCAAGTCGATGAAGAGGTTGGCGGCTCCATGCGGGCGATGTTCGATTGGGGTGGGTGGTACAGCAACCACGTATTCCTTTTCGACGACGGGGTGGATAGCTCACGGACACTGCGGCGTCACGACCTGAGGCTGTGGGGCCGATTGAGCGTCGACAGGGGGACGCACGAGGTCTACGCCCGCACGCGGCTGAGTCTGCTCGACTTCAACACCGGGGACGCCTACGACGGCAACGATGACGATGTGGAGGGCCCCAACCTTGAACGCGGGTACTACCGGTTTGACCTGGCGAAGGCGATCCGGGCGTACGAGCGTCGCCGGGTCGATTACAACCTGGTGATCACCGGTGGGCGGGACCTGGTGCTGTTTGGCACCGGCCTGGCACTGGCCACACCGCTGGACCATGTGTCGGCCCGTGGAACCTACAAATCCTTTGAGCTGACCGGCTTCGCCGGTAGAACCGTGGGCAGCAGCCAGGACTTTGATCTATCGCGAACCGCAATCCGCACGCGGCGCAACTTCTTCGGTGCACAGCTCAAACACCTCGGTTTCGAGCGTCACGAACCCTTCGCATACGCGTTCTGGCAGCGCGATCGCAATCGAGAAGCTGCCTATCGGCCCTTCCAGAGATTTGACTACGACTCGTTTTACGTGGGACTTGGCTCGACCGGCGAGGTTGCCAAGGGGCTAAGATATACCACGGAATGGGTCTACGAGACCGGTCGCAGCTTCGGCCACCGGCAGTTCATCCATGACAACGACATCGACGCCTGGGCAGTCCAGGCCGAGCTGGAGTACCTCTTCCCCGGTGAGCATAAAGCCAGAACAGCAATCGAGTACGTCTTCGGCAGCGGCGATCCGGATCGGTTCGCAAGCCCGACCAACACCATCGGCGGCAACCTGGGAGACCTCGATGACACCGGCTTTGTCGGCTTCGGCTACAGGGACACTGGTCTGTCATTTGCACCACGCTACAGCAACCTGCACATGTGGCGGGCGGGCGCCTCGTGCTACCCCTGGCCGAATCACCGTCGGTTCAAATACTTTGAACTGGGCACCGATTGGTATCTGTACCATAAGCACCACCGATCCGCGGCTGTCTCCGATCCGACGGCCGATCTTCGGTCCGGGTACCTGGGCTGGGAGATGGACTACTATGCCAACTGGCAGATGACTGCCGATCTGACCTGGACGGCGCGGTTGGGCGTCTTCTTCCCCGGCAAAGCGTTCCGCGACCGCACCACGCGCACATTCTTCCTTGTCGGTATGACATGGAGCTTCTGAAATGAACGTTTCGGCAATAGGGACGGGAGCCGCGTTAATATCCAACCGGAATTACCGGCGTGTCAGATGGGTTGTGGTCGCCGTACTCAGCCTTGCCACGATGCTGCAGGCCGGGAGTTGCACGAGGCCCCAGCGCACCTACCAGCCCGCGCAAGACCCGGCGACGCTCGATGACGTGTCGTTTCTCCATTATCTCGCTACGGTTCCCGTTGTGACTGTCGATGAGGGCATGCGAGCGGTTCTATTGCTTGCTGGTGATAGTGCCAGGTGGTCGACATTCGAGCAGAGATACGAAGAGCTTCGCCGGCGCGGTGCGGTGAAGAAGGCCTGGCGGATTGGGCCAGGGCAGATTCTCGACAAGGGCACACTTGCGTACATGCTTCAGTGCATCTGCGACGTGCCGCGCAGCCTTAACGATGAGCTTGCCTCGAAGACGGGTGTCGGTGACCGCAGATATGCCCTCAAGACCTGCATCCATGAAGGCGTTATGCCTTACGGCCTTGCACACGAGCCTGTGACCGGTGGTGGACTACTTTCCGCGCTGACAATTGTTGAGCGGTACCTGTCGTCGCAATAGCGAATACTATTGTCGTAAAGCCTTCATATTGCATAGGTTATGAGAATGACCCGATCCGAAACACCCCGTAGGGCACGGTGCGGGTGAGCCCATTTTTCATGCCGGACGTCTTGACCGATCCTGCCGAAGTCCCCACAATTCGCCGTTTTCGTGCGTTCAGCAACGGAGATTCTGCCATGGGCATGCATCGTAGCGCGAAAAGACGAAGAAGACGCGAGGACGCCGCAACGACGATGGCGCGGAACAAGATCGTCAAAACCAGGGAGCGGGCGCGGCGCGACACACGGATGGTCGAGAAGGTCAAGACGGGCAGCCTGCCTCACACACCCGTCGTGATGAGTTGGCTAAGCAGAAAACTCCACAAGAAGGCGGGCAAGATCACATCAGAGGATATCCACAACCTGGTTACCTAAGCCGCAGTTGAGTGGAAGCGCTCGGGATCGTCTCGAGTGGATAGTAACTGCGAGGGAAACGGCCGGTGCTTAAGTGCCGGCCGTTTTGGTGTGTGCCAGGCATGTTCGGCGGCTTGGAGGTTGAAGTCCTTTGCGGACGTTCGCGTACAGTCACGCTATGCCCAACCCGGGTCTGCAGACTCACCGCGTGTTGTTCAGGAAGTGAAAAGGGTCGCCCCCATGGTCCGCCGCATCAGAGCCATTGTCGCTGGGTACTCACCCGCTGGGAGATGTCGCAACCCCCATGGGATCCACAGTACTAATCCTCTTCTTGCGCCCCGTGCTCGCGGAGGATGCCGGCGACGGCGTCATAGTGTTCGCGCTGGGCGATTCGCAGAGGACTGCGGCCTTGGGCGTCCGGCGCGTTTACGTCCGCGCCGCCGGCAATGAGGAGTTCGGCTATCTGCTCATAACCTGACTTTGCAGTTGCGTGCAGCGGCGTCCAGTCGTTCTGGTCTTTCGCATTTACGTTCGCACCACTGGCGACAAGGAGTGTCACGATCTGGTCGTGGCCTGACTCAGCCGCCAGGTGCAGCGGTGTCCGGCCTTGCTGGTCCCCGGCATTTGCGTCAGCGCCGTTTGCGATGAGCTGTCTCACCGTCTCGTGATTGCCTGACTCTACCGCCATGCGTAGCGGCGTCCGGCCATCCTGCGTGTTTGCATCAACGTCTGCTCCGGCAGCGATGAGTAGTGCCGTTACTCCGACGCGGGCAGCCAGGGCCGCCGCGTGCAGCGGGGCCCAGCCTTGCTCATCTTGGGCACCTACGTCCGCCTGCTTGGCAATAAGGAGCTCTGCCACTCCTATGTCACCCCGGAGTGCCGCCCAGTGCAGCGGGGTCCAACCATCTTGGCCTTTGGCATTGATGTCTGCGCCCTTGGCAATGAGACGCTCAGCTACCCGGTTATGACCTCTTAGCGCCGCCCAGTGCAGCGGCGTTGAACCGTCCTGGGCTTGGGCATTCACATCCGCCCCGGCTGCGAGGAGACGTTGCACCACGCTGTCATGGCCCCTCACTGCCGTTACGTGTAGCGGTATCCAGCCTTGTCCGTCCTTCGCATCTATGTTTGCACCATTGGCGATGAGACTCTTCACCATGTCGTCGTGGCCCAACTCTGCCGCGACATGCAAGGGTGTTCGGCCATCCCGCCTTTTCGCGTTTACGTTCGCGTCCTTCTCGACGAGAAGTTTCGCCACGCCGCTATGGCCCGCCGCAGCGGCGCCGTGCAGCGGTGTCTGGCCTCTCCCGTCCGTCGCACTTACGTCCGCGCCTTTGGCGATAAGGAGTTGCGTCGTCCCGTCATGGCCGAACTCTGCGGCCACGTGCAGCGGGGTCCGGCCATCCCTGGTTGTTGCACTCATGTCCGCACCCATCGCGATGAGGCGCTCCGCCACCGCGTCACGGCCAAACTTCGCCGCCACGTGCAGCGCCGTCCAGCCATGGTGGGTTATCGCCTTTAGGTCCGCGCCCTTTGCGATGAGAAGTTGCGTCAGCCCATCGTGCCCCAGTTCCGCGGCCACATGCAGTGAGGTCCAGCCGTCTTGCCTCGTCCCATTGATGTCCGCGCCTTTCGCGATGAGAAGTTGCGCCGTCTCGCTGTGGCCACCGGCGGCGGCTCTGTGTAGCGGAGTCTGACCCCTGTTGTCCGCCGCATTTACGTCCGCGCCCATTTCGATAAGTAGTTCCGCCACCGTGTGATGGCCATTCAATGCCGCTACGTGCAGCGGTGTCCGGCCTTGCTCACCTTTCGCATTAACGTCTGCGCCACTGGCGATGAGCTGTTTTGCAATCTCGACGTGGCCCGACTCTGCCGCCATGTGCAGCGGCGTCCGTCCGTCACGCGCTGTTGCATTCACGTCCGAGTTTTTGACGATAAGAGATTCCACGACCCTACCGGCCCCCCGCAGTGCGGCCACATGCAGCGGTGTCCAGCCGTCCTGCGTTCTTGCATTTGTGTCCGCATCCTTCGCAATGAGGAGTTCCGCCACCTCGCCATGATCTCGCAGTGCTGCCCAATGCAGCGGTGTCCAGCCTCTCCGGCTTGTGGTGGTTATGTCCCCCCCCGTGGCGATCAGGAGTTCCACCACTCCATCACGGTCCCGCAGTGCGGCCCAGTGCAGTGGTATCGAGCCGTCCTGAGTTTTCGCAATGATTTGGGCACCTGTGGCGAGCAGGCGTTCTGCGATATCGTCGTGGCCCTTGACCACGGCAACCTGCGCCGGCGTCCGGCCTTGCTGATCCTTCGCGTCTATGTTCGCGCCTTTCGCGATGAGACCTTCCACAATTTCATCGCGACCCAACTCTGCGGCTACGTGTAGCGGAGTCCGATCCTGCTGATCCATCGCGTTTACGTCGGCGTGCTTGGCGATGAGGAGCCTGGCGACAGCGGCGTGACCGCCCACGGCGGCCCGGTGCAGCGGCGTCCAGCCTCTGTTGTCCGCGGCGTTTACGTCCGCCCCCCTTGCGATGAGGAGCTCCGTGGCAATGATATGGCCCTTACCTGAGGCCACGTGCAGCGGCGTCCACCCGTCCTGGTCTTTCGCGCCGATGTCGGCGCCCTTGGCGATGAGGAATCCCATCACCGGGAGGTGATCCTTACCCGCTGCCACATGCAGCGGAGTCCAACCTTCGTTGGTAGTCGCATCTACGTCCGAGCTATTAGCAACTAAGAGTTGGACAAGTACCTGGTATCCCTCTCGCGCGGCGACGTGCAGCGGTGTCCAGCCTTGTTGGCTCTTGGCATTTACATCTGCCCCCTCGGCGATGAGGAATTCCGTGACGCGTTTGTACCCTTGGAACACAGCCCTGTGCAGGCGAGTCTCACCGTCGTCATCAACGGCATCCAAGTTGCCGCCCGCACTGAGAAAAGCCTGGGTCTCCGCTAATGCTTCGGCCTCCGCTTCAGCCGTTTCGTCCACTGGCTTTGGCGCTTCACTTTCGGTGGCCGTCTGTGCGAGTAGGGATGCTGTCTGGTTACCGTCCTCACCCACTGCGGTCACCGTGGCCCAGACCGCCAGCGACAGCGTAAGCGCCCTGCGGAGACCACGCCGGCTCTGTGAAGGCTGTGGCATTGTCGAGTCTCCCATCAGCGCCCTAGTGACGAAAAACGAACAGGTCCTCAGGTCGTTGCATTCCGCAGTGATCCTGGCTGACTGCGGGGGTATATGCCCTGTATCGACCACCTTCGACGCTGAGCCTACAGAATCAGCAGGTCAGCCGCATGTTACAGACCCTACCGGGGGCGGTCGACGCTATCGCGCCGCCGCCCATCAGCCCCGGGACGAATACGTCGTGCTCGACAGGCGTGTGCCCGGCGCGGCATACTGACATAGAGAGGGTGTTCCGAGCCCGGCTCAAACGGAATCACGCTGGCCGGCCGACCTCGGGGGCCACACATTCCGACATTATTCCCAGGCTCCAGGGTCTCCACTAAGCCGGGCACTGGCTGTACAATCGCCCCCATCGTGATTGGTTCAGTTCCTCAAACCTGAAAGGAAGTTGCCATGCGAACTTGGTTGACATCGTTTCTTGTTGTCGCGTTTATGGTGGGGTGCAGCGAGGCTGGCTGGCGTGCGGAGGGCCAACGCGCCGCACCAAAGGACATGAGCAGCACGCCGCTGATTCCGCGCGACGTGCTATTCGGTAACCCGGATAGAGCCAGCCCGCAGATCAGCCCGGACGGGTCGAAGATGGCCTACCGGGCGGAGGTCAACGGCGTGATGAACGTCTGGGTCGGGCCGTTGGACAACCCGGCAGCCGCCAGGCCGGTGACCAAAGACAAAAAGCGGGGAATTCGTATGTACGGCTGGGCGTATAACAACAGCCACATCCTGTACATCCAGGACAAGGACGGCGATGAGAACTGGCACCTCTATGCCACGGACCTGAAGACGAATGAGACGCGCGACTTGACCCCGATTGACGGGGTCCAGGCGCGGTTCCAGCAAGGTAGCTACAAATTCCCGAACGAAATGCTGATCGGGATCAATGATCGCGTCCCGGAGCTCCATGATATTTATCGCATCAACATTCAGAGCGGGGAGCGGAAGTTGATCCTGCAGAACGAGGGCTATCTGGGATTCACAACCGATGATGATTTCAACGTCCGCTTGGCGGCAAAGATAACGCCGGATGGGGGAAACGAGCTGTACAAACCGACCGACGGCGGCAAGGACTGGACCTTGTTCATGAAGATCTCGCGCGATGATCTGATGACCACCGGCCCGGCTGGATTCGACAAGACCGGCAAGACTCTCTACATGCGGGACAGCGTGGGCCGGAATACGGCCGCCCTGGTCGCATACAACATGGAGACGGACGAAAGGCGGATGTTGGCGTCGAATCCACGGGTCGACGTCGGCGGCGTGATGGCACATCCCACGGAGAAGACAATCGAGGCTGTCTCCTTCACATACACGCGGCGCGAGTGGAAGATCCTCGATGACTCGATCAAGGCCGATCTTGATTATCTCAAGACGGTGGCGGACGGTGACGCGCTGGTCACCAGCCGTACGCTGGATGACAAGCACTGGATCGTGGTATACGTCATGGACAACGGCCCGGTCCGTTATTACCACTACGATCGAGCGGCGGGGAAGGCGAAGTTTCTTTTCAGCAATCGCAAGGCACTGGAAGGCCTGCCCCTGGCGAACATGCACCCGGTGGTGATCAAGTCGCGAGACGGCCTGGATATGGTCAGCTATCTCTCGTTGCCGGTGTGGATGGATCAGAACGACGACGGGCGGCCGGACAAGCCCGTCCCGATGGTGCTTTCGGTACACGGCGGGCCGTGGGGGCGCGACAGTTGGGGCTACAGCTCTATAGATCAGTGGTTGGCCAATCGCGGATATGCGGTTTTGAGCGTTAACTTCCGGGGCTCCACCGGGTTTGGGAAGAGTTTCGTCAACGCGGCCGACATGGAATGGGGCCGCAAGATGCACGATGACCTCATCGACGCTGTCAACTGGGCAATCAAGCAGAAGATCACCAGACCGGGGCGCGTCGCCATCATGGGTGGCAGTTTCGGCGGATACGCGACGTTGGTGGGGGTGACCTTCACGCCGGATGTGTTCGCGTGTGGCGTGGACATTGTGGGGCCGTCGAACTTGATCACGCTGCTGCAGTCGATTCCCCCATATTGGAAGCCGATGCTGGACGTCTTCACCACGCGAGTCGGCGATCATCGGACGGAGGAGGGCCGGAAGCTGCTGACCGAGCGATCGCCCCTGACATTTGTGGATCGCATCCGCAAGCCGCTGTTAATTGGCCAGGGAGCCAACGACCCGCGTGTCAAGCAGGCCGAGGCCGACCAGATCGTCAAAGCCATGGAGGAGAAGAACATTCCGGTGGCATACGTGCTCTTCCCTGATGAGGGCCACGGTTTCGCCCGGCCGGAAAACCGTTTGGCATTCAACGCCGTAACCGAGGCGTTTCTAGCCCAGCACCTGGGCGGGCGGTACGAGCCTATAGGCGACGACTTCGAGGGTTCGAGCATCACCGTGCCGAAAGGTGCCGAGCAGGTGCCCGGTTTGACCAAGGCTTTGCGCCGAACGTCCGGCAAGACGGAGTCAGGCAAGAAGGGCGGGTAATCAACCGGCGAAGCTCATCGCCAATGGCGTCTGACAGGCCCGGTGAAGCGTCACAGGTTCAACGACCGCTGTGCTGACTTTGCGTTGCTGAGCCTGGTAATGCCGAGTTTGTGATCGAAAGGTCGGCAGGTAGAGACAGGTAGAGAGTTGGGCAGGTTGTCGCTCTCATGCTCGGTGCGCGCCGCGGTTAATGCCGGAGCAGACCCGGCAGCGTTACGCGATTGGCACTAATAGGCGGGTTGTCGACCTATGGTGCGGGCTCGAAAACCGGCGTTGGTTGTGCGGGCTCGTCGGCGGCTGGGGTGTATTCGGGCACCAGGTGCTTGAGTTCCTCCTGTAGCTGGCCGTTGGGGGTGGTGTCCGCCATCTTGATCAGGCGATCGATGCCCTGCCGGATCTTGTCCGGATCTTCGGGACGATGCTTCCAGATTCCAATCTTGGGGTGGGCGGTATCGCCAATGTGTTCGTCCTCGCTGGATAGCTCCTCAAAGAGCTTCTCGCCGGGACGAACGCCTGTGAAGGCAACCTCGATGTCCACCTCCGGCCTAAGACCGCTAAGCGCGATCATGTCGCGGGCGAGATCGACGATTTTGACCGGCTCGCCCATATGTAGCACGTAAATCTCCCCGCCCTTACCCATCGCCCCGGCCTGGAGAACGAGCTGAGCGGCTTCCGGGATGGTCATGAAGAAGCGTTGCATCTCCGGATGGGTGACGGTGACAGGACCACCGTCTTCGATCTGCTGTCTGAAGATAGGCACAACACTGCCGCTACTACCCAGGACGTTGCCAAAGCGCACGGTGACAAACTGCGTACCCCCTGATCCACCAAGGCCCTGTACGTACATCTCCGCGACGCGCTTGGTGCACCCCATTGTGCTGGTGGGATTGACGGCCTTGTCTGTCGAGATCAATACCATCCTCTCAACGCCGGCCTCGATGCAGGCGTCGGCAATCATGGCGGTGCCGCCGATATTGTTTTTGATGGCCTCTCCGGGGTTGATCTCCATCATAGGCACGTGCTTATGTGCTGCGGCGTGGAAGACTATGGAAGGCTTCTCCTTCTCGAAGATCGTTTTCAGACGCAGCGAGTCTCCGATGTCCGCGACGCAGGGGATGATATCGAGGTCGGGGTGCTTTCCGCGAAGCTCGCGGTCGATCTCGAAGAGGACGTTCTCGGCCCGCTCGAGCAGTATGAGGCGGTTGGGAAGAAAGCCGGCTATCTGACGACACATCTCCGAGCCGATGCTGCCGCCGGCACCGGTCACCAACACGTGCCTGCCGCGAAGTTGCTGTGCGATCTCGTCGGTATCCAGTTCGACCGGTTCTCGGCCCAGAAGGTCGGCAATGTCCACCTCGCGAATCTGGCTGACCTGGACGCGACCCTCGATGACGTCGCTGACCGGGGGAATGGTGCGAAAGAGAACGCCGGTGCCCTGGCACCGCTCAACGAGCGAGCGAATAGTCTTCGGGGTGGCCTGGGGCAGGGCGATGAACACTTCCTGCACGTCATGGTCCATACAGATCTCGCGAATGCCGGCAGTTCGTCCGAGTATCTCGACGCCGTGAATCCGCCCGCGCAAGTGGGGTGCGTCGTCGTCGAGAAACCCGACACACTCGTAGGGCCCGGGGCGCATGCGCAGCAGTTCACGAAGAACCGCCTCACCGGCGTCGCCGGCGCCGACAATCAAGACCCGGTTCGGATTGCTCAATCGCTGTCGCTGAATATCCTCGTAATAGAATCGCACCAGAATTCGGGCGCCGGATACGAAAGCGATGGTGGCCGCCCAGTCCAGCGAGAACACGGACGATTGTCGCAAGGCCCGGGTGGGGGCGCGGTCTATCAGCAGCTCGTCAAACGCGTACTGCCAGCCGTTTTCCAGAAGGAAATAGGCCAGCAGGAAGACAAAGGTCCCGACCAATGACGCGCTGATGACACTCAGCAGGTCGCGCAAACCGACGTATCGCCACGATCCGCGATACTGGCCGGTCCAGTGGAACACCAGCAGCTTGATCGGCAGGGCCAGGGCGAGCAGCGGCAGATACAGATCGAGGAGCCACCGATCGCGGTGAAGCATCCAGCGGAAGTTGTACGCCAGCGAGAACGCGGCGAACAGCGCCAACGCAAACAAAATGCCATGAGCTGTCACCACGACGGACATGCGGTGACGGATCATCAGCTCGGGGCCGAAACCCGGTGAGTTGCTCGCCTCCTCGCTCACGTCGCTGTCACTACCTCGTCGTAACGTCTCTTGCCACCGGATCGTCGAACAGGCATCACCACATCCAACTCAATCGGCAGGATAACGGCGTCTGTTCAGGGGTTTGATTGGTCGGTCTCCGGGGCCGGGGCCGACCGGGCCGCACGCATCTTCGCAGGCCAATCAGCGTAAGCCGTACCGGGAAGATCACGAACCAGGCTCGAGGCCGCCACGACGGCCTCGTCCTGTTCACCAAGGTACCACAGCGCCAATACGTGTAACGCCCGATGGTCGGCACTGTCGCCGGCAATGCTTGCCCGCAATTGTGCCTGGACGCGCACGCGGCGTGCTTCGGATGCGTCACCGTATGCATCCGTCAGGATCAGGTCGTAATGTAATGGGTTCCGGTCGCGCCGGATCAACTCTCCCAGGACGGCAATCGCGGTCCGGGTAGCGCCCAACGAGAGATGGCAGAACAGCTCGCCAATCCTCGATTCCGCGTCCAGGGGTTGAAGCATCACAGCCGTCTCGAAGGCCCGGGCGGCGCGGCGGTACTCAGCTTCCCGGAACCACGCCCAGGCATCCGCCCGTACGCGCTTGTGCGCTGCGTCCGCGCCTGTACGCAGCCGTTGACCGAGCGCCACCGCAGAAACGGCTGTGTCGCTCTCCTCGGCTGGCACGAAAGGCACCCGGCCAATGGTTGACGGCAGCCCCGGCGACGTACCGGTCCGTAGAAAAGCACGGTGCATGGGAGCGTTTAGCGACGTCGCCGCGATGAGCGCCTGGCGGCGGCCCAGAACCGTGTAGAGATCGGCGGCATCGCCACTTCCGACCCGGCGCCCGAAGCCCCCGTAACGATCGAACGCCCTTCGGTGCCCGGGCGACGATCTACCTGGTCCGAGAAGACCCGGGACGACTGTCCTCGAACGAACCTGCATCCGGCCCAGGGCATCGCCCGGCAGGGCGAACGGGATAAATCCCCCGCGCCGGTCCACCCGCCGTCCCCACATTTGGTAGCCGCGCATTCCCACCCGCTGAACCTCGTTCTGAAAGATGCCAACCGGGCGCCGACCTAAATAGTGTGGGCGGGCATTACCATAGGCGTCGGTTGTAGATGTCGGGTTGTAGCTGGTGCCGGGCTGGGCCACAGCGGTGGAGGACAGCAGGCAAGCAGAGACAATGATGCCGACCTCGCGACGTGCTACCGGACACCGTAACTTCCGCAGATCTACCATGCGTATCCCCCGCATTGCTTGAGCGACAAGTCCTGCTGCAGCATGATGTTACAATCGGCAAATCGTAGTCCGCTGCACAGTTGAAATCAAGGCTGCAGGAGGCACGTCCTTGTGCCCGGCCCTCTTAAGGCATTCGTCGATTCGGAGAATCATTGCCTGCTACGATCGCGCTGGGCCGTGGTGGGAATGGCGTCGAGCCGCTCTCGCAATTCCACAAAAAGCAAGCGGATCGGCTCGTAGGCCTCATGGGTGGCACGCTTGCGGGGGGCAACCGCTATCAGTGTTTCGGAGTGGGTCTCGGCATAGCCGTTAGCACGTTCGAGGAGTTCTGCGTGAATCGACTCAGCGGTGCTCAACTGTGCCGCATCCAGGTTGAACCAGTTCTCGAAATCGAGCACATAGGCAAACCAGGTGGACGGATCGTGGGGGACGTACCGGGGGATACTCAACGATCTGTACTGCTCTTGCTTTGGAGAGGATTCCCGGATGGGGCGCCGCGGTACCAACCTGTCTGGATCCGCAGCGGCGGTGTGAATTGGATCGTCCTGCAGGCCCCAATCCTCTGGCCGCCACCTCCCCTCCGTCCAGCGAATGGTCATCTTGTCCATGAATTTCCGTCGCTTCTCAACGCTCTTCAGATCATTCTGCAGAATGTGTCGCTTGTCCGGCTCCAGCATCGGCCTCAACTCTTTCGTGATGCGATCGACGCTCTTCCGGAGTTCGAGGATCATCGGCCGGTTCTGCTTCGCCCATCGGGCGACCTGCTGAGGCCTAAACGGTTCTCCGCGCCCCCGGGCCAGCATCCCCTCGCGGGTTTGCTCGAGGATGACGCCGGCGTTACGCATAAGGAATCCGCCGGCTTCGCGCAACATGGCACGCTGAAACCGGCCCGCCTGCTCCTGTGAGAGCCCATAGCGCGCTGAGATACGCTCGTTAGCAAGATTCAAACGCTTCATAGGCTCCCACGGAGGGACGGCGGCGATCTCACAGGCCAAATTGCGGGCGAAGCGGTCGGCCTCATCCGTCCACCCGTTACGCTGCCAGATATTGTCCACAGCGCGTTCGATGGAGGGATACTCATTGTCCCAGTCGAGCCCTTCCATCTGCTCGGTCAGGCGATGGAAGCTCTCCAGCACGGCAGGATCGGGGCGGTCGTCCGGTCCTTCGGAAGCACATACCACTGTCGGCATGCTAGTTACCAGCACCGGTGCCAAGACCGTGACCGTCATATGCATCAAGCGATTAGCTTGTAGCAGTCTGCACATAGACTACACCTCTCACCACACCACAGCCGTGCTGAGTGGCCGATGCTCACAAATGAAGCGCTTAGCAGAACACGGGCATCGCACTTCCCACAGCTCCATTATACCACAACATTTGGTAAATGAGACTTGCTGCCCGGAGACAGCGAGAGGATGAGATCCAATAGTGCTAGTACCGTGTTTCATAGAAAACGCGGCTATCGTCGCTGGACCGAGAATCCCTTCTCGGTCCTCTGGCAGGTGCCGAGAATCCCGATGCACATCGGGACTCGGCACAACATATAGTCTGATTACTTGTGAAACACGGCACTAGTTAGCGGACCATGCGCAACCTCGCGGCCGTAGACCCGGAGCAGATGCTTAGTAGTGCCGTTCGACGATGAATTCCGCCATGGCAACAAGGGACGATCTGGCATCACTGACTGGGACCAGGTCAAGTTGGCGGAGGGCATCATTTACATGACTCGTGGCCGCCGACACGGCGTATTCGATGCTGCCCGCCTCGTCGAGCCATTGACGAAGCTGCTTGGGGTGGTACGGTTCCTTGCCCGTTACGGCCGCCCGAAGGGCCAATGCGGTTGCCGGGCTGGCGGAGGACAAGCAGTGGATAGTAGGCAGGGTCAGCATGCCTAGCGACAGGTCCCGGCCCAGGGTCTTACCGACCTGGCGGCGATCTCCCACAATATCGAGTACGTCATCAATGATTTGGAACGCCACACCGGCTGACATCCCATAGGCATACATCGCCTGAACGACTGACTCTTCGGCGCCTGCATAGGACGCGCCTAGTTCGCAGCAGACGGCTGCCAGCGCCCCGGTTTTACGCCGGGTGATGTCGAAGTACTCGGCCTCACCAAGCCGGTCATTGCCCCGAAAGTGGTTTTGCAGCAACTCACCCTCGCAGACCGTATTGGTGGTGGCTCCGATTCGCCTTGAGGCATATTGGCTGTCAAGCCCGCTGCACAGGTGGAAGGCGTGACTGATCAGATGGTCGCCCAGAAGCACGGCGGTAACGTTGCCGGCCCTGGCGCAAACCGTAGGCAGCCGGCGGCGTTCATCAGCCTCGTCCAGCACATCATCATGGACGAGCGTGGCCATATGCACCATTTCGACGACCGCAGCCAGGGTGTGATGCGTGGATGACACCTCACCGGTAGCCTGTGCGGACAGCAGCAAGAGCGCCGGGCGAAGCATTTTGCCGCGGTAGGACTGAATATGCTCACACAGGCCGTTAACGATTAGCAGCTCGCTTACCAGTTCGTCATCGAAGATGCGCTGGGCGATTACCAGGTCGCGGCGAATCGGGGCATAAAGGTCAACCAGAGATAAGGTGGGACTGTTCATCGGTTAGGTGCCGGTTCTAGACTTCCGTGCCGCCCTTGGTATCCGCAAGCATGGCCGGCTACTGCCTTGAATTCTACTGAGCCGCAGACAACGGCTACAATCGTTTTCAAATATTTTGAAAACCGCCGGGTCTGCTGCACATGCGGAACAGACGGAGACAGGCCTTGAAAGGGCATGTCATGTGGCGTGGATCAGCTCGAGGAAGCGTCGGCGTTACCTGCGGAAGCGCGTCGGTACGAACCACTCTTGCCGCCTGTCTTGTGCTCCAACTGGATCGGACCGATCACGATCCCCTTGTCCGCCGCTTTGGCCATGTCATAGAGTGTCAATGCCGCAGCCGCAGCTCCGGTGAGCGCTTCCATTTCAACCCCGGTACGGGCCGCCGTCTTGGCGGTACAGCGGATCGACATCTCGTCCGGTCCGACGCGGGAGAAGTCAACCCGCACCCAGCTTAACGGCAGGGGATGACACATCGGGATCCACTCGCTGGTGCGCTTGGCTGCGAGTACGCCGGCTACACGGGCCGTCGCCAGAGCGTCGCCCTTGGGCAGCTCACCGCTAACCAGGGCATCGAGAACGGCGGGCTTCATGCGCACCACGGCTGAGGCGGTGGCCTGGCGATCGGTTACGTCTTTCTGCGATACATCAACCATGCGGGCTTCGCCGCTCGGCCCGACATGAGATAGCTGAGGCTGCTCGTCTTCATGCGTCATGGCCCGCTATTCTGTCCCACGACGGCTGGATAGGCAAATAATCCTCCGACGAAAAGACACGACCGGCCCGTGCTTATCGGATCGGACTCTCTGCCCATGATCAATAATGTCGTGCGCCGGTTGGGCCGATACCGATTGCGGAATGTCATGGTGCCCGACAACACAGCTCTCCGATGCCGTTGACGGCACCGGGACACGCCGACCGTGGGCAACGCGGTTTCTTCACTGGGTGGCCGATGCCCGCTCTCACCGGGTGATCTGTCTAGTGCTGGGCATCTGGCTGCTCAACGCATTTGACCTGACGTTCACCGTCCTGTCACACCAGCAGGGAGTGCTCCACGAAGGTAATCCACTCGCCCGGCACATGCTTCAGAGCGGGATCACGTCGATTGTACTGTACAAGATCGGCTTGGTTCTCATCGGGAGCTATCCGTTGCTCCGATTTCGCAGGGCAAGGATTACGGAGTTGGGGACCTACGTGATCCTCGCCGCCTACGCCTTCCTGTCCATCCATTGGGGTACATGCTACGAGCTGTACGCCACGACGGCCACCGATAAGGTCAACCTTGCGGGCCTTGAAACACTTATGAGCGCGCCGCCGCAGTAGTGATGCGTTCGATCAACGCCACATCCATCACCCTCGTCTCGACTGGACCACGCGATGCTCGAAGCGTAGACCAGCATCGACGCCACCAGAACGGAAAGGCGGTGCGTGCGGCCATCGGGGACCAGCTTCTTGTGCATCTTCACCTATACATCGTTAACCTCGTCGCCAACCACCTCCTTCAGGGGCGAAGCTGTTCCCGTGGCCTTCCCACGTGCGCTTGGTGCTTTTCTTGCCTTGGACATCGTCTACTCCGATGGTGGATGGTACTTCAGCCTTGGCTGCTCCACGTCCGGAGGATCGATGGGTTGGCAGAGGCCGAACGGATCCTCAGCGATGAAGTCCGCGATGGTTTGGAGATCGCCAACGCACGGGTCGATGGGACACCATCTTCCAGTGTGCCGCATGAACTCAAGCCCGAACGGCCCTTGCGGAACCGGCACGATTCGCAGGTGCTTGGCCATGCGACGCCTGGACCGATCATAGCAACCAGCCTCGTAATCCCAGGGCGTGACGGGCAAATAGATGATAATGTTGCCTCGATGGAGCTTGTACTCCCAGGTATCCCAATGCGTTCCCTTCGCGGCCAGTAGCTTGCGGAGCTGCTCCACGTCGGCTTCTGTCCCGACTCGCATCCACATTCGTTGGCCCGTCTTCTTAGCCATCGTTCCTCCTTCCTCGTCGAGCTTGTTGCATGATGGCCACCAGGCGAGAGGATGTCCACCCAACCATGAGATTCATGTCAGTCCCGGCATGTCACCAACGTGATCGCCATCCTACCTGAGCCCACGCGGTTTGTACTGCGTCTAATCCTCCATCAGTTCGGCATGACAAGTGTTCCTGTCGATGCGAAAGAATGTGAAACTCACAGGCTTGGTTTGACGGAAAGACACGGCCACGATGAGATGAGCACCTTCATGGGTCCACACCGGGTCCGTGACAGAATCGGCGGGTGGGGTCGCAGGCTGAAGGCCTGCTCTGTAATAGCCGGGGGCAAGCGTAGCGCCGCCCCCGGATGGCGCCGCCACCGAACCGCCCGACCCTAAAAGGGTCGTCTATTCTCTGCGGCGTGTGCGACGTGGCGTTTATACGACCCCTACAGGGTGGAATGGAACGGGTGTTGGGGTTACCGTGGGCGGCGTCCGCCTGGGGCGGACTTGCTCACGGCTACTCTCGATAAGCCTTTCAGGCTGCATGAGGGTGCGGCGCTGAAGCCGCCGATACTGTCACGGACCCATTGGGATGCACCCGTGGTAGCCGAGCTTGATTCGCTTCTTAGAAGACGGCATGATGGTCTGCCGATTCCCGGAAACAGGCTCTCCGATTACAATCGGAAAGGAGTGGAATTGATGATAGGGATTTGATAGTCCTTTGCAGCCGGAGTGGCGGAATCGGCAGACGCGCGGGATTCAAAATCCCGTCCTGGTTTACAGGGTGAGGGTTCGAGTCCCTCCTCCGGCATTCAATTGAAGACCTTGCCAACACCCACTCGGGCAATCATGCCTTGGTGCTCGATACACCGCATCTGGGAACCGGGGCTCGCTTAAACGGTACGTGACATAGAATCTACGGGTGGCGCACCCGCGACGGGCTACGGCCGGCACGGGGGCCGGCCGCTACTTTCGCGCGCTGCCCTCACCCGCGCCAAAACAGCAAACCCCGCCCGACAAATCACGGACAATCACAAATAACGCGGATTTCTCGGCACGGTGGCACGACAAACATACTCGCCCGGGCGGCAAATCCCTCGGCCAGCCAGTCGTGATAGCCGCTTACGGTGTCAACCCGCGGTGTCGTCGACATCGACGACGACGGCGGGTTCACAAAAGAGTCTCGCCCCGGCTATACTATTGACTCATGAAGCTCAGGGAGGTGCGCGGAAAGACCGCACCGCCTGAAGTTGATGATGCTTCCGAGCGTACCCGCGGCTTGTACAAAGGAGGAAGGCAAGCGATGGAAAGCCTTACCGTACTCTCCCTGGAGCAGGCACTTTCTTTGTCGTATGGGACGCAGCGCTTCGTGCAGCTTGGCTGGCGGGTGATCCGCATCGAAGCCACTCCCTCCGGCAACCGCCTTCCCGGCGATCCCAACCGGTACGTGGGAAAGGAGGGAGACCGGCCCGATCTGCACAGCTACTTCATCGGACCCAACGTAGGCAAAGAGGCCATCAGCCTGAATCTAAAGGATATAAGAGGGCAAGAGATCCTGAGACGCCTTATTGCCGACTTGCCGGTGGACATCTTCGCCAGCAACACCCTGCCCAAACGATACAAAGAGCTGGGCATCGACTACGAAACCCTAAGTGCCGTGAATCCCGGGCTGATTTGGGTGGGACTCTCCGCTCTGGGCCCGGACTATCCCGATGCCCCGGGCTATGATCCCGCCCTCCAGGCCATGATGGGATACATGGATCTCACCGGTGTTCCCAATGGTCCGCCCATGTTGTGTGGAGTGCCTTTTGTTGACCTTAAGGCCGGGGACGAGGTATTCGCCAATGTCTGCCTGGCTTTGGCAGAAAGGGCCCGCACCGGTAAGGGTACCCGCATCGATATCTCAATGGCCCAGGCCGCAGCTTCGTGGTTGGTGACCACAATTCCATTGTTGGATCTTGGATACGTACCCCATGAGATAAGACGCAGCGGCAACGAGCACCGCGAGTTCGTGCCCGTAAATGTGTACCCCACATCGGACGGATACATTTACCTGGCCATCGGGAACGACGTGCAGTGGGCCCGGCTGACATCCATCGAAGCATTCTCCAGCCTCGCCTCGCCTACCCGAGAAACGAACCAAGGCCGCAAGCAGGAGCGGGATTCGATCCACAGGGAGATCGAGTCGGTTACGCACAACTACGAAGCCGGCGCCTTGGTGGAACTTTTAGGCGCCAAAGGCCTCGTAGCCGCCCCGATCCATACGGTCCCGCAAGTGATCGATTTCCCCCCCATCCGAGACGCTCTGCTCGAGACGCAAACGCCTTCCGGCAACCGCGTCCGCCTACCACCGCCGTCGGTCGAACGGGAACATCTAGCCTCTGTGGAACGACGCCTCCCCTGTGCCCCCACATACAATCAGAACACCGAGAGGGTTCTCAAAGAAGCCGGCTTCTCGCACAGGGAGATCGCCCGTCTTAGGCAGTCCGCCATCATCGCGTAATGCATCCATTTGAAAAAGGGGACTGGCTCCGAGCTCATGGCCGATCACGCCACCCAGAAGCGCGTAGCGCGTAGGTCGGGCTCGGCCCGACGTCTTACTTGCGAATGTCGGGCGAAGCCCGACCTACCGGGCTCGATCTCGGGCAATCGACCTGTTGAAAAAGGGGACTGGCTCCGAGCTCATGGCCGATCACGCCACCGAGAAACGCCCCCGGCGAGGTGCCTG
>JAUWWQ010000031.1 GCA_030616775.1 Planctomycetota bacterium | reverse complement strand
TCGGCATGACGCGGGCCCGCGTCAGCCAAATCATGCGCCTCCTTCGTTTGCCTCCCGCCCTCCTGGAAACGCTGTTGCTCGCCGACCCAATGCGTTGCCCGCGGCTGACCGAGCGACAGTTGCGACCACTAGTCGCAGCTTCGCCGTCGATCGAACAGCTTGAGGAGTTGGAGCGCCGGCTTTCTCAAGTACAACGACGATCCTCGGCATTATGATCAACGTGAACCGTGAAGTGCGCCACCCGAAGAAAGCCATGCCACGCAAAAGTATTCATTCGAAAGGGTAGGACGATGCTCAAATGGTCTGCCTTCGGCCGAGGATAGGCAGGACGGCGAAACGACATGACACGATTCGTCGACCGGTCAGCTGTCCTTTCCGACGACCAAGATCGCGGCAGTTAACCACGGAACGCGAAATCATGGGCGAAATGGAGAGGAACGCACGCGTTGGATCTCGTTTCGTGGCAGGTCCAAGACGCACGAGGGCGTGCAACGAAACAGAGAGGATCGCGACGAAACGCGGCCGTTACCGCAAAGCCGGACCCGTTCGCAACTTACGAAACGCGCGGAACTCGGAAATGCGACCCGGCGGCGTCAACCACGGAGGGAAGCGGCCCGTTCCGGGCCGCGAACCTCCCCGAGTAGGACTCGAACCTACAACCTAGCGGTTAACAGCCGCTCGCTCTACCAATTGAGCTATCGGGGAAAAGTTCTCCCGCTTGTCGTCCCCGTTCCCGCCAACGGTTAATCCCGATGGACATCGGGACTCGCTCTACCAATTGAGCTATCGGGGAATCCTCGTAGTTGAGCATCGCTCCCGCTTACGGTCGAGGCTGTAACGTAGCGTATCGAGCCGGCAAGTCAATATCGGCTGCCTTGCCGTTCCGCGGTGATATCGGTTGGTTGAATCAGATATTGTGGACCAGGCGCCCTCCACAGCCTTCAACTTGGCAACGGCCCTTCGCCCTGTTGTATGCGATCAATACAGCAGCTCCCCGCCGCACCGCCCAGTGGCGCTTTCGGTCTGCTCCCACCCGCGTCGGACGAGACCCAGACCGTAAAGGCAAAACTCGAAGTCCTCGCTCAGGTGGCGAAACAATGAGGAGGGCGGGGCATCGTCCTCCCCGGCGAGCTGGGAAACGATCGCGTAGGAGCGCTTCCCCTGGGACACGTAGTCGAGCAACACGTCGGACGGGTTCCGGCTGGACCGTCTGAGCTGCTCCGGATAGACGCCGGCCCAGAACAGAGTGTAGTCGCCGATATTCCGATACATCGTTCGGTCGCGATCCACGGGAGTCACTGGCTGTTCATCAGACAGGACCGTCAACATGGCGGCTATATGCTCCAGGTGCTTACCTTGAGCGTTTCGGATCGCGTGAAGCCGATCGACGTGGGTGAAGCTGACCAGCAGATCCACGACATACTCGGTAAGGACCGGGTCGCACATCCCCACTTCTGTGCAAAAGGCGTATTCGACAAGTCCCGCAAACAAACGCCGGAGAGGATGGTCCCGTCTGATCGACTCCATCATACACCTGCATCACCAGTGACCATGCCGCCGCCGGGCCGGGCTCGACGACAGCACGAAGCACATCGCACCCCAATCAGATGTTAGGATTCGCAATGACCGTAGGCAAACGTTGGAGATGGACGGCGAGTGGGTGACGTCCTATAGCCGTATACGCCACATATATTCAGCACGCGTTGAACAATACCGACCGGTCATGAGGCCAGCAGGAAAGCGTGACGAACAGGATGGACATCGACAGAGAGGAATCACTTGCGTGCTGATCGAACCAGACGGAACCCCCAGAGTGTCAACCTTTGTCGCTCTTGGCCTGCGAGCCGGACTCGCTCGATTCGCCTTCCGAGGGCTTGCTCTTCTTAGGCGACGTTTTCTTCGTTACCTTTGAGGCCTTGGGTTTCTCATCAGCACGTTTACTTCTCTCCGCATGGCGCTGAATCTGCGCCGTAGTCAACAATTTCTCCAACCGATCGTGCATTTCTGCAGAGAGTTCGTAAACTGGTCTAAGGAGCTTCTTCTGGTCCGCTCGCGCTTTTTTGATGGTGTCGAGGTCTCGGTCAACCATTGCCTCCTGCTGCTTCAGCGCGATCTTCGCAAACTCCACTTTCTTCGCTTCTCGAAAGTCATTTGCCTTGACTTTGAACTCCTCGAGGATTGAGCGGGCTGAGGTGATCTGCCCCTCGTCCAGCCCATACTCTTTGATAAACTCTTCGACAAGCGTCTCAAAGATCTGGTTGGGATCGAAAATCTCCACCTCTGGATCGGGGAGACGACCCTTCGGCGGCCGGGGAGGGCGAGGCGGATCACGCCCGGCAATTTGAGGATCCGGGACGATGCCCTTCTCGGTCGGGCGGCCTGCCTCCCATTCGGCGAAGTTTTGATGGATCTCTTCGAAGGTCTTTCTCATCTCGGTCAGGTCAAAGTCGTGCACCCGTTTCTGTTCGGGGGTCAGGATCAGCCCCCACTCCTCGTTCGATCGGTAGATCGCCTCTTCGGCAAGTTTAGCAAGCGGCCCAGCCGCCTTGCCGATATCCATCATCTTCTCAGGATCGTCCGGCGTCTGGAGCTGCCACTTGAGCAGATCACGAATGATCGGCCAGACCTCATTTTCGTGCTCAATGAGGAAACGATACACCTCGCGTTTCATGAGCTTGTCGGTTTCCTCGGCCTGGACGTCGTTGAGATTGTACCGGGCCGCGATGTTCCGAACCGCTTGCTCCATGATCCGGTCAATCGTTGCGGCAGCCGGGGTTTTGCCGGAATCAAGCGCTTCCGTTGCATCCACTATGGCCGGCTTCTCCGGCTTTTTCACCTTTTCCGGTTCTTCCGCCCGCCCTGCGCCGCTCCAGAAAATGACGCATCCACCGAGCGCACAGACTGCTCGTTTTCGCAAAGTCATGGTGTAATACCTACGCCCCATATCCACACTCACGTCCCATTGGGGCACTCAAGCTCTTAATGGTTGCTCCCGCTCCCAGATTATAACAAACGGAAACTGTCCGGGTTGCAAGGGGGCAACCGACCGGTGCCGCGCCACTGAGATCACCGATCCACACATAACATAACGGCTGCCACACGCGTCCACTATGCGTCCAATGCCCTATTCTTCTCTTCTTCGCAGTTTTTGGCAACTTAGGGTGACTACGCGTGACGGCTCCCGAACGGACCTTCTAGAAGCCCGAACACCCTATGCAGGCTATGCCGCAGCCGATAACGCCAGACCCGCTTCCCGAGCTGCCGCAGATCCGCGTTCTCCGGGTAACGCCGCATGGCACGACGCAACATGGACCGCGCCTCACGCCACTGGGCCAAGTGCAGATGGGCCAAAACCGCCATATACATGGCTGGTCCAAAATCGGGCCTGGCTCGGATGGCGTGCAGAAAATGGTCCAGTCCCGCGGCGTGACGTCCCTGCCGGATCAGACAAATGCCCAATCGGTGATGGGCAACGGCATTCTCAGCATCCGACGCCAGCACACGGCGGAACACATCACCCGCCTCACCAAGTTTGTCCATGGCCAGCAGACAGTTGCCCAGCAACAGATGGGTGTCCGTCGTGCCGGGATCCTTTTCCACTGCGATATCGAGCTGCTTGCGGGCCTCGGCGAACCGCCCGAGCTGGACCAATGCTTCGCCGAGCTTGGCTTCAAACTGTGGTAGATCACCCTCGCCGGGTGTGATTGACTGTATCGCCTCGAAGCAGGCCAGCGCTTTCCCGGGTTGATCCCGAAGCAGCCAGATCTTACCGAGGGCGAAATGGGACTCCACATGTTCCGGATCGAGCTCCACGATCTGAGCGAACTTGGCGGCCGCCATCGCCAACTCACCGGCTTCGACAGTCAGCTCGGCCAGCTCGTACATAAGATCGGTGTTGCCGGGGTCATCGCGAACCTCACGGAGGTAGTACTCCTTGGCGAGATCAAGTCTCCCCTGGGCCCGATAGGCCTGGGCGATGAGCCGGTTGACCCCGATGTACTCCGGGGACAACTCCAGCACGCGCTGCCAGCAGTAGATCGCTCGATCGAACCGCTCTCGGGCCGCCAGTGAGACACCCATGTGGAAGAAGCTGTGCGGCGAGGTCTCGTCGAGTTCCTGTGCAAGGTAGAACATCTCCTCGGCTTTGTCATGCTGGCCGAGTTCAGCGTAGATGCCGATCCGGTGACAATAAGCCGGCTCAAAACCCGGATATACCTTCGCCAGCTCCCCGAAGATCTCCAACGCCCGGCTGAAGCGGCCTAAGCGAGCCAGGTTGACGCCGAGGGCGACAGCCACATCGCGATCGCCGGGCTCGAGTTCGAGGGCTGCCCCATAGGCTTGGGCCGCCTCCTCAAAGCGATCGAGCTCCTCCAGGATATACCCGCGATGTGCATGCCACATGGCGTTGTTGGGGTTGATCGAAAGAGCAACGTCAATCTCGGCGAGGGCTTCCTCCCACCGCTGCGATTCGGATAACTGCTGAGCCCGCTCGATGCGCTGCTCTGCTTCCAGCCAATCGTTCATCTACCGTCTGACCCCAAAAGGCCTGAAGGTGGTCCTCCCAACCCCGCATAGATTATATGCCCCTTATCGGACAGCGGCAACGGCCCAAAGAACGACAAACAGGTCCGAATCACGGTGGAGGCCGTCTCCCCGGGGCGGCGTTCCCTCTGAGAACAGGTCGCGATCCGCGTTTCGCGCACGCACGGATACCGCTCAAGCGGCACAGCACAGGGTGGACGAAAGCGGGCAACCGGGCTGCCAGCCACGAGAATCGGCCAAGCCGCCAACTGCGCCGTGAACCGGCTCGAGCTGCTGCTTGATAGTCTCACCCGAGCCGGCCTGGCGCAGTCCGTGTCATTCCTCGGCCGAAGGTACAGTCTCGTAGGCTGTGCCGTCGACAACGACGATGATCCGCTCGCCGAGAGCGAAGCACTTGGCCAACTCCGGGTGTTTGCGGATGAGCTGGAAATACTCCTCGGAGAAGACCTCGACCTTCTTGGTTTCAACCTCCTCGTCGTAGTCGGCATCGATCCAGCGCTCGCCGATACGGTAGAATGTCCGGTTCCCAACTCGCGACGCTAACTCCCGCTTCTTCGCCTCGCCCTCCTGACGCTCCGCGAATACGGGAATGACCAGCGTGCCAGCCGCATCGTCTTGCAGAATCCTCACTCTCTTCGACGCGCGCACCGCACCTGCTCCAGCTCCGGAAAAGAGCGACTCTCCGGAACGGTCATCCTGCGGACGTCGCATGGCGAGACGTTTGTAGTCAGCGGACATATCCTCTTCGTCCAGGCCGGAGAGTGCTTGGGCGAGACGGTTGCCACGTCCCCGGTGGCGCCAGGCCACGCTGCCCGGTTCGGTGACCAGGTAGGCCGTGTAGGGCGTGACGATGCCGTACTTCGTGGCCAGCTCGACGATCGTGTCCTTGAGTTCCTTGTTCGCCCCGTGCAGGCGGATTTGATCGAGCAGATAGCCGACCTTGCGGGTGGCCCACAGGCGTGGCAGGAAGTCATGAGTTTGCGCTTCGCTTGGGAAAGTGGTCTCATAGACAAAGCGCTCTTTCTTGCCTCGGCGCGTTCCGGTCAGTGTGACGGCCTTGGCGCCTACGTCCTTGTAGCGACCGGCGACGACCAGCTCGCTTCCGGCGAACAGATCGCCCAGCTCTGGCGGGAACATGTCATAGACCTTCAGATCGCCGAACGACAGCGACAGATCGGCGAGCACCGGCTCCGACACCTTTCGATAGAAGCTCGCCAGAGTCAGCTCCAAATCCTCATCCGGCTCTACGTAGTCGCGAGCCCCGCGGTTCTGCTCGGCCAGCAGGTCCAGGAGATGGGTATTGACGTCATAACCTACCCCGAAGACGAACAGCCGCACGCGGCCGGTGTTCTTGCCCGACACGTTCTTGAGAATCTCATCCGGTTCGGTCACGCCGATCGTGGGCTGGCCGTCGGTCAAAAAGATGATCAGATAGGGCCGATCAGCATCAGCGGTAGGAGCAGAGGTCAGCGCGGTGAGCAGGGCGTCGTTGATGTTGGTGCCACCGATTCCGCGCAACTCATCGGCGAACTTGCGGGCCTCCTCCGTGTTCTCACCCGTTGCTAAAACCAGGGTGTCACGGAATGTCGTGGCCTCGTGCGAGAAAGGTATGACGTTGAACCGATCTTCCCTGTTCAGGTTAGAGAGGCAGAATTTCAGCGCTTTACGTGCCTGGTCCATCTTTTCGCCGGCCATGCTGCCGGAGGTGTCGATCACGAAAGCTATGTCCTTGGCAAGCACATCCTGAGCGCTGGTCTTGACCGGCGGGGCGATGCGGGCCAGAAAGAAGCCGTCTTGGCCGCCTTCACGATAGGTAAGAACCGTCAAGCCGAATTCCTTGTCGCCCAGCGCGTAGTAGAATTCGAAGTTCTTGTCGGCAAAGACGTTCTTACCCTCGTAGCTGGCGCTGGCCTTGTATTCGGATGGCCGGCTGATGACCATTTTATGTGACGGGCTAAAGACACTCTTGATCGGTGTCTTACTCTCGATGTTGACCAGGACGCTTACGGTCTCGACGGGAGCGGCCAGATGCTTCTCGGTACCCAGCGGATACCGGTAGCGGACCAGGCCGTCGTGGCTGATGAGCATCTGCGTGTACGACAGCTTGACGCGGACTTCCGTTTTCGGGTTGATCGGGAAGATGCGGGCTCGGAACATCCGCGTACCCAGATATTCGAGAAGGGCCGGGTCGCGCATCTTGGCAACGATCGACTCGTACTGCCGTCGGGCCTCCTCGACACCGAGCAGCTTACCTTCAATCTCCTGCCCGTTGACGTACATGCTGAACTTGCTGAGGGCAACGTCATCGGCCAGCGGAAAGATGTAGGTGCCCTCGACGGTTCGGTCATAGGGATTGAAGAAGACCTGATCGAGCTTGGTGACGGCCACGCCATCAACGATCGACGTGTCCACTGCGTGCTTCTTCACCTCGAGCGGCATGTTCCGCTGTGGCGGCCGGGGACGCGGTCGCGGCGGACGTGGAGGTCTTGGTGGATGCGGATGCGGGGGGTGTATCGGCGGCACCGGCCGGGGGTCGATAATGATCGTCTGGCCGCCGGCCGAGCCTGCGTATGTCGCCAGCATGGTTACCATCGTGATACATAGCCGAAGCGTTTGTCGTGTCATGGTTGTGACCTCCAAGTACGTGTATCGCCACGTTCGCATGGGGCAAATGAACCTATACTGTTTCACACCGCAGGATTAGACGCACAAGTCCCGCGAAGGTTTCAGCAACCTACGGCGGAGGTGAATCCGGTCCCTTGAAAGCGCTCCGGGCATCCTTATCGGCGTGATCCTGAAACGGGGCAAGGACGCTACCTTGTGGCATCATGTAAGGTGCAGTGAGGGCTGGACCTGCGGACAGCGGGCAGTAACCACCCCTGTTTTTCTTGCGTCGCAGCCAGCATTCGACAGCTACCTGGCATCGGGACCTATGAGGTGCGGTTAAGCAAGCCAGGACCGACGTGATCCAATTCTCCGGAGGCCCCGCTCCGGACCAGAGTACATCAATCGACGATTCGATCCATGTACCCGATGCGTTCCGTGGCTTCGCGTAGCCTCGGAACGGTTCGGGTATGATCGTCGATCAATGACGGAATGACAAGTGTTGTCCGGCTTGGCCCCGGCATAGAGCCAATGCCGTTGTCCAAACCCCTTCCGGCGCAACCTCACAAATCCCGCCCACGTCTCGACACAGAGGCTGGATGTGGCGGGCGAGGAGGCACAGCTATACGATGCCCGGACCCGTCATTGTGGGGTTTCGTTTGTAACGGTAAGGATGTTGGTCCTTTCGATCCCTGTATGGCTGATGTACGATTGGACGGAGGTTGACATATCGCACATCCCGGAAGCCGATTTCCCCATCCGGTGTGAGCGGTGCGATCACGATTTGAAAGGACTGGGTGAGTCCGGGTACTGCTCAGAATGCGGTCTGCCCTTTTCCCGCAGGCAGCGGTTGTGGCAGACGTACGGCCCGGAGGCTTTTGCCGATCCGCCCATTACACCGGCAGAGCAAGAAGTTTCGCGCAAAGACACCGCATTCCTGTCCGGGCTATTGGCCGGTGTCATTGTCACCTTGTGCCTACCTATTGTCATTCTGATGTGGGTTGCTGTCTTTGGCACGATCGATCTCTACATTTGTCTCTTGGCTTGGATCGTTGTCGTCGTGGCGGCGGTGTGGCTCGCCGTCGCCCACCGCACCTACGGGGCAGAATCAGACGCCACTAGGCACAACGTGGAAGACTCACAACCCGACTCTCCCGAAGATCGCATCAGCCGCCCACCGCGGCACAGTTCTTCTTGATAGATCATGAGCGAATGGCGTTGTGGTTTCTGTGGCCTCAGTTTACCCACCCATGAGTGGTGGAAACGTTGCGGTAGGTGTCAGGACCCCCGTCACGTCCCGAGCGGACCCGGGTACTCCGGAAGCAGTTCGATGAGGCCGTTAGGCGGTCGTACCATGTCTTGCGAACGCCGTGTGTTGCACCCCGATATGTTATGGCGGGTCATGGTTACGTCAGCCTGTCGCGTTTCCGCAGTGAACTCCCGGGGCGCCCGTGGAAGAGTGTCAACCAGTTCATCCCGATTCAGCCTGAACAGGCGGAACACGCCGGGCCTGATCCAGGGCATCTCCCCGGCCTCGGCCTGTGGTACCGCGTCAACCGCTTCCCAGACGCCGTTTTGGGAAACGCGCGTCAGGTCACCCGCTTGTAGCAGGATGGACAAACAGCCGACGCTGGTTGCCATAGCCAACAGGAACAAAGCCGTTCGTCGAACATGTTCGTGCAGCTTCCGTACTGCACGATAAGCCCTCATCTCGGATTGATCTTGAGCAGGATCTTGACATGGTCCGGGTTTTGGGCTGCCTGGAAGGCTTCAAGGGCCTGTTCTATGGGGAAGGTTCGGGAGATGAGTGAGCGGACATCGACGGCCTGACGGGCGAGAGCGTTGATGGCTTCGGGGAAGGGGCCGCAGCGGCTGCCCAGAAGATTCACCTCGTGGATTACGATCGGTGCAAGGTTGAGTGACCCCGGCTTGGCACAGGTGCTCTTCAGGACGATGGTGCCGCGCGGCCTAACGAGCTGCATGGCGATGTTCAATCCTTCCGGTGATCCGGTGCATTCCACCACAACGTCACGGTCCTGACGGGGGACCAGGTCGTCGACGTGAATCGCCTGGATGCCCTTCTTCTCGCAGAGCAGCAACTTTCTCGGGTTGCGCCCGATGACGGTGAGCTTGCATCCGGTCGAGGCAAGCACCTGGGCCACAAGCAGCCCCAATCGCCCCGGCCCCAGAACGCAGACTTTCGTCCGTTCATCGAAAGAACACTGGGCGACAACCTGATAGGCCGATGCCAGCGGCTCGACGAACACGGCTTCCTCGTCCGAGATGACGTCGGGCAGTACGTGCAGGTTTCGCTTGGGGACAGCCACCAGATCGGCGAAGCAGCCGTCACGCCCATCTATGCCCAGGACGGTCCGCTTGCGACAATGGTTGGCCAGACCGGCCAGGCACATCTCGCATTCCCGGCAGACGCAGTTTATCTCGCACACGACGCGCTTATCGCGCCACTCGGAAGCCCCGCTTACGACCTGACCGACCATCTCGTGGCCTAATACACCGGTGAAGCTCATGTACCCGTGGATGATGTGTAGATCGGTCGCGCAGATTCCGGCCAACTGCACACGAACTAAGCAGTCCTCGTCACCCGGTTTGGGGTCCGGGTGGTTCGGCTCGAATCTGAGCGCGCCATCGAAGACAACAGCTCTCAACTTAGATGATCCTATCTGCGTCAGACTTAGGGCGGCGGCGTCCCGCCGGCTGCCGGTCAAGTATAAGCCCGCGCCTGTTCTTGGGCAGCGATCTGCTCGCAATCTACAGGCGCGACCGCCAAACGACAACATCGATCATCCTTATCGGGTAGGTGAGATCTGATTGTGGGCTCACGGGTAGGATAATGACGTTTGAGGCTGATTTGCGTCTCATGGCCGATCGGCGGTACAATGGCATACGCTACCAGCGCCGGGCTGGCCTTGTATCTTGACTCCCGCTGTGGCGCGGATGTGGGAGCAGTGTGTGGTGATTCGATTTAGAAGGTATCGCATCGAGGGTGCTTTGTTGGCCGTATTTACGATGGCAACGCTACAGACGGCCTACGCCCAGCAGCCACGCGCGCGGACCCTGACATACGATGCCGATCGCAAGGAATGGGTGGAGCTTCCGCCTCCGGCGCCCGGTACGGCCGAGGGCGACCTGCATGCGATAAGGGTGCAGATCAAGCAGGGGAAATACCAACCGGCGTTTTCAGCAATCACGAAATTCATCGATCGTTACGGCGAGTCTCATCCGCTCTGCCCCGAGGTCAGGCTCGCAAGGGCGGAGGCTCTGATCGGTCGGCGTGAATACCACAAGGCCCACATCGTCTTGCAGGAGTTTCTGGGCGAGTTCGGCGGTATGGCCCTGACCTCTGAAACGCTTCGGCTGGAGTTCATTATTGCGGAGGCGTATTTAGGCGGGGTGAAGCGTAAGGTTTGGGGTGTCCGGCTGCTTTCCGGTGAGGACATTGCGTTTCGGATTCTCGACGAGATATCGGCTGACTATCCTGAGAGCCGGCTGGCGGAGCTGGCGATCAAAACCAAGGCGGACCATCTGTTCAAGAGCGGCGAACACGCCCTGGCGGAACTCGAATACGCCCGCCTTCTGCGGGATTATCCGCAAAGCCGATACCATCAATTCGCACTGCGCCGCTCGGCTGACGCCGCCATGGCAAGCTTTGCGGGCGTGGATTACGACGAGGCTGCGCTGGTCGAAGCCGAAGAGCGTTACCGCGAGTATCGTCTGCGATACCCGGCCGAGGCCGATCGCAACGGCGTGGCGTTGATTCTCGACCGCGTCCGGGAGATGCGTGCCGAGAAGGATTTCTCCGTCGGAGAGTTTTACGAATGGACCAATCATATAGGCTCGGCAATCTTCTATTATCAGTTGGTGCATGATACCTGGCCTGAAACGATCGCTGCGACCAAGGCGACGGCGCGCTTAGAACTTCTCGGCGCGCTGGAAACGGTGGACACGAAGGAGGTGCCGGACAAATAATGGAGCCGAAGACTCGTCTTTGGATGTCACCGCTGGTAACGATACCCCTTATCGGCATGACGGGATGCGGTTACACCACAACCCGCCCGTTTCGGACCGATATTCAAACGATCCACGTGGAGATGTTCCACTCCAAGGAGTTTCGACGCGAGTTGGAGTTTCGTCTGACCGAAGCGATCGTTAAGCGGATCGAGATGGATACGCCTTACCGAATCGCGCCGCGGCGAACGGCCGACGCAATCCTGACAGGCGAGATTCTAGCCGTCGAGAACCGAACCTTTGGCGACGATTTCGATTTGGATCTCCCACGGGAGATTGGATCTACCGTGGCCATACGTTTTCGCGTGCAGGACATGCGCAGCGGAGATATCCTGGTGGATAGGCCGCGTTTCGTCTACCAGACCAGCTATATTCCCCCCGTTGGGGAGACATTCAACCAGGGCATGACCCGGGCGCTGGACGGGATGGCGGAGCAGATCGTCGAAGCGATGGAATCGAGCTGGTAGTGCCGCTATGATATTTCGGTAGCGGCGTACCATTAGGTCAAGTTTCACTGGAAACGGAGTAATCCGATGGCGGACGACAACGGTTCACCGCCACAACAGCCTCCTGACTCGAAGAGGCCGGGTGGACCCAACATGAAGGTCTCCCGCAGTATCTTCAGTTGGCTCGTTCTTCTCGGGCTGGCGATGCTGCTGGTGGCGGTGTTGAGTGGCCAGTTGACGCCGTCGAAAGAGCTCTCAATTAGCGAGTTCCAGCAGCTCGTTCAGAATAAGAAGATCGAAAAGCTGGTGATCAAGGAGGATGGATTCCTCGAGGGATTGAGGATCCTCGATGAGGGCGAGCCGCTCAACACTCCACGGCAGTTCAAGGTTATCTATCCGCGCGAGGCCATCGATGGCGACTTCGTGAAACGCATGGAGGAGGAGCTGCGCGGCGTTGCCGACGTGGAAGCTCAAAAGCCAAACCAGTTCATGCTGGTTCTACTCAGCATGCTTCCGTATATCCTCATCTTTGCGATCATCTGGTTTCTCATATTCCGCCAGATCCGCGGTGCCGGCGGGCCCGGCGGTATGCTGGGCAACTTCGGCCGATCACGCCATAAGGTAAGCCATAAGGAACACACCAACGTCACGTTCACCGATGTAGCCGGCATCGACGAGGCCAAGGAAGAGGTCGCGGAGATCATTGAGTTTCTCAGGTCGCCCAAGAAGTTTCAGCGCCTCGGTGGGCGGATTCCGCACGGCATTCTGCTGGTGGGAGCGCCGGGTTGCGGCAAGACTCTGCTGGCCAAGGCCATCGCCGGGGAGGCGGAGGTGCCCTTCTTCTCGATCAGCGGCTCGGACTTCGTGGAGATGTTCGTCGGTGTGGGCGCTTCGCGGGTTCGCGATCTGTTCAAGCAGGCCAAAGAGAACTCGCCGTGCATCATCTTCCTGGACGAGGTTGACGCCGTGGGGCGAAGGCGTGGGGCCAGCTTTGCCGGCGGCGGTCACGACGAACGCGAGCAGACCCTCAATGCCATCCTGGTCGAGATGGACGGATTTGATACCAATTCCCAGGTCATCGTTATTGCCGCTACCAACCGTTCGGACGTACTCGACCCGGCGCTGATTCGGCCTGGACGGTTTGATCGACAGGTATTCGTGTCCCTGCCCGACCTTCAAGGTCGCTATGAGATTTTGAAGGTGCACATGCGCAAGATCAAACTGGGGCCCAACGTGGATATACGTCGTTGCGCCCGAGGCACGCCGATGTTCAGCGGCGCAGAACTCGCCGCAATAGCCAATGAGTCTGCCCTGATCGCCACGATGCAAAACAAGGAGTTCGTCGAGCAGGAGGATCTGGAGGAAGCTCGCGATAAGATCCGTTGGGGCAGGGCCAAGAAAAGCGCGGTGATAGATGAGCGCGACCGGAAGATCACCGCCTATCATGAAGCTGGCCATGCACTGATCCAAGCGCTGGAGAAAGAAGCGGACCCACTTCACAAGGTGAGCATCATCCCGCGAGGTCCTGCCGGTGGGGCGACCTTCTCACTACCTGAGCGAGATCGCACCGTTTATGCCAAGTTGTACCTGCTGGCAACGATGCGGGTGATGTTCGGTGGGCGAATCGCGGAGCAGGTATTCTTCGATGACATCAGCAGCGGCGCTGCCGCAGACATCAAGCAGGCAACCGAAATTGCTCGGCGCATGGTCCGCGAGTGGGGGATGGGAGAAAAGGCCGGCTTCGTGTATTACGGCGATGACGAGGCAAGAGGCGGTATATTCGACTTGGGCACGCGCGATTACTCTGACAAGACGGCTGAGATGATCGACGCCGAGATCAAGCGGATTCTGGACGGCGCCTACCAGGTAGCCAGCCAGACCATCTTGGAGAACCGCGACAAGGTGGAAGCGATCGCCCAGGCCCTACTCAAGCTGGAGACGATCACGGGGGAGGAGGTCAACGCCCTGATCCGCGGCGAATCGCTCGAGCGTCCGGGAGTTGCTGACCTGCTTGACAGTGCCGTTCCCGAGCCGGAGGTCGGGGTGGCCCGTCCGGTGCCCATTGATCCCAAACCACATACCGACATTGGGGGCGGAGCGGTACCCCAGCCAAGCTAAACCGTCTGGGGCATACGGGAGGCATCCAGGCCGCAGGCTATCACCTTGGCAGTGCCTTGAACCAAGTCGCTTTGGCTGAAGCGCACTCACCACGGCAAGCAAAAGGAAGTCAAGCGTCACCGCCGGCAAGGCGGAACGCCCTTGCGCGCCCCGTTACGTATTGAACATGCGTTGCTCACACCGGAACATCAGTGGGCGAGGTCGACTCCGCACCCGGACAATCCGTAGCCCACATGTGCGGGATTCGCTCGTGGAAGACCAAGGATTCAGGCAACGAATACCCTGGCCTGCTTGCAGTGATATGCTCTTTTTGAGTACGATCGCAGCCCTAGTTCCGGCGGGTGAGAGACCCTCCTGCAAGGCGTTGTGTCCCGAAACGGCACGGTCCGTCACCACCTGGTGTCTGCTGGTTCGATACCCGGGGGGGGCTTCGGGTAACCGTGGGCCACGCCGGTCCGCAGTTTCTCTTGCACCGCCGAGGCCATCTGGAGGCCGACCTGTTCTTCCTCGTCGATGACCGCGACCGCTCCGGCAAGGGCCAATTCCGAACGATACCTATGATACCGCGCCCGGGCGATGATTGACGTATCCGTTCCCAGGGAACGAACTCCTTCGATGATTTGCCGGGCAGCGGCTGGATCGGGAATTGTCACCGCGACGACCTTAGCCGCTCCGACGCACAAGTGTTCCAACATTTCCGGGCTGGTTGCGTCACCGATGTACGTCCGCAGGCCGTAGCCCCGAGCGACGTCCGCTGACTTGGCGTTCAACTCGACGACCACAACGAGCGCCTGGTGGTCTTGTTCGAGTGCTCTGGCAACGCACTGGCCCGCAGGACCAAAACCCACGATCACAATATGCCCGCTCATCTTTGCGGTGGACTCGGCCAACGGTTCAGGCTGCCGGGGTAGTGCCTGGGTGCGCCAAGCCGAAAGCCTGCCGACGGCCCTCGCAACATGCGGCGCGGCAGCCACCAGGTACGGCGTGAGGAACAGCGTTCCAATCGTGGACGCAACGATCAACTCAAACAAGCCGCTGTCAATCAACTGCCCCTGTCGCGCCACCTCGGCAAGCACGAATGAAAACTCGCCCACCTGGGCCAGGCAAATGCCCGTCGCAACCGCATGGCCCGGCGAGCAGCGGAACAGACGCCCCACGCCGAATATCACGATCGACTTGCCAAACACGATGACCGCTACCACGCCAGCCACCGTTGCCCAATGTTCCAGCACCCACGCCGGATTGCACAACATCCCGATCGAACTGAAAAACAGAGTCACGAACAGCGTGCGCACCGAGGCAATGTCAGCGCGGATTTGCGTGGCGAAGGGGGACTCAGCCAGCAACAAACCCGCGATGAACGCCCCGAGCACCGGCGAAAGGCCCAAAGTGTGTGACACCCATGCTGTCCCCACACCCGTGACAATCGCCAGCAGAATGGGCAAATCGCGATTCCGCGCCGCTTGTTCGGTGTTTAACAACAACGGCACGAGGTAGTTGAGCAGCAGGAAAAGCGCCCCCACCAGAACTGCCGCCACCACGACCGCCCGGCCCATCTCCAAGCCGATCTGCGCCATCGAACCCTGACCTTCGCCTCCCAACGCGGTTACCACGAGCACCAGCGGAACCACCGCGATGTCCTGGAGGAGCAGGATGCCCAGCGCGTTGCGGCCGTAGACGCCGTCGATCTCCGCGCGGCTCACCAGCAGGCGCACCACGCAGGCGGTGCTGCTCAATGCGATCATGGCGCCGAAGGCCAGCGCTGCCCGGCCCCCGAGCCCCAGCATTAGGCAGATCCCGGCCGCCAGGACGCTGGTCAGCAGCACCTGAACAGTTCCTCCACCGAGGGCGATCGGCCCGATGCTTCGCAATCTGCGCCAGGAAAACTCAAGTCCGATCGTGAACAGCAGCAGCGCAATGCCTAATTCCGCGATCGTCGCCACCGCTGTGTGATTCGGCATCCAGTCCAAGGCGTTGGGGCCCAGCAACGTCCCGGCGAGCAGGTAGCCTAGGAGCGCACTCTGCTTCAATCGCTCACACAGCGAACCCAGCAGCAACGCTGCCAGCAGCAGAATCAATACATCCAGCAACGCCGTCCAGAGACTCACAAAAATCTCCTGCTCAGCGTATCACGTTCGGTTCGGTATTCCATCTCAGACCTGTTCTTCCATTAGTGGACGGATGTCAACGTCCGTGATGTCGTGTTTCACGAGCGGCTCCGCGGCCAACTGCGGTAGGCCCTCCTCATGCGCAGGCTCACTGCCGCGGTAGAACACGCCGATGGGCAGGCGGCCATCGTCCCGAAAGACCGCCTCCAAGGCCTTCGTCCGGTCGGTTGGATCGTGACCTTCATCTTCGAGATTGCCTACGCGCTGTTGATACCACTTGTAGCTCTTGGAGGGATTGAATGACACGCATACCTGAAGTACGTCAATGAAGGAGAAGCCCCTGTGTTGAATCCCCTCGGAGATGAGCTTGCCCAGGCGCTCGGAGTCGCCTGAGAAACCGCGAGCCACGAAGTTCGCCCCGGCCGAAATCGCCAAGGCCAACGGTTGAAGCGGCCACTCAATGGCGCCATGCGGGGTCGTGCTTGACGCGAACCCCCTGTCACCCGTTGGCGACACCTGGCCGGTGGTCAGACCATAGACGCCGTTGTTGTGAACGATGTACGTCATATCCACATTTCGCCGACAGGCATGAATGAAGTGGCCCATCCCCTCGCTGTAACCGTCGCCATCCCCGCCTTCGGCAATGACCACTAACTTGTGGTTGGCCAGCTTCAGACCGGTGGCGACCGGCAGCGTGCGACCGTGCAAGCCGTGAAAGCCGTAGACGTTGATCCAATGCGGTATTTTCCCCGAGCAACCGATCCCCGAGGATATTGCCACCTCGTGCGGTTGCAGATCAAGCGACAGCAGTGCCTTCTTGATCGCATTTTGTATCCCGAAGTTGCCGCAGCCGGGACACCACGTGGGCTTGGCCTTTGTATTGAATCTTGTCGCGTTTTCCATGTCCGTTCCTTCCTGTGGAGATTCGCAGTGTTGGCTCTCCGGTGTCTCCTACAGTCTCCGTCGAATCTGATCGGCCAACTCGTCAACAAGCCACTGTCGGCCACTATACTTGAGAATCGCATCGTCGATCTTGATTCCGGTATTCTCCCGGATGACATCCGCGAGCTGAGCCGTCGCGTTGTTCTCGACGACTACGGCTCTTCTCGCCTTGGTGAGGACATCAGCCACCTGTTCGCTTGGGAATGGATTCATGTAGATCACCTGGAGGAAGCTGATCCTCGTTCCGTCCTCCGCCAGCAAATCCATAGCACCGTGAATCGCTGATGTCGTCGATCCCCAGCCAACGATCATCAAGTCTGCGTCACTGTCGCCGTGCAGTCTCCAGCCACACTCCGAGACATCCAGCGATTTGATCTTGCGCAGCCGCTTCTCCACCATCCTAGATCGCACATTCTCTTCTTCGCAGATGTCTCCCCGTTCATCATGTTCGTCACTGGTGGCACAGAAAACGCCGCCGGGCGTCCCCGGGTGGACCATTGGGGAGATACCCGACTCCGTGAGGGCGTACCGCCTGTATTCCTTCATCGAGGCCAGGGCTGACTCGTCCAAGAGTTCTCCACGGTCAATCGTCATGCCCGCACAGTTGAACGGTTCGTACGTCCATGTGGACTCGGATAGGTGCTTATCCATAAGGATGATGACGGGCGTCTGGTACTTCTCAGCCAGGTTGAACGCCTCGAAGGTAAGTCGAAAGCTCTCTTCGGGATCGCCAGGAGCGATGACAATACGCGGGAATTCGTCCTGCGAAGCTGAGAGCACGAACTTCAGGTCACCTTGCTCGGTCCGCGTCGGCAGCCCGGTGGACGGACCTGGCCGTTGGGACTCGACGATGACCAGTGGTGTTTCGGTCATGCCAGCCAACCCCACAAACTCGCACATGAGACAGAAGCCGCCGCCGGATGTAGCAGTCATCGACCGAAGCCCTGCGAAAGCCGCGCCGAGGGCCATGCCCACCGCGGAGATTTCGTCTTCAGCGTGCTTGACCACGAGGCCATATTCACGCTCGCGGGCGGCCATGTAGTTCAGGATCGAGGAGGAAGGGGTCATGGGGTAGCCAGCGTAGAACTTGACCCCCGCCTTGATAGCTCCCATGGCCAGAGCTTCATTCCCCGTGAGCAGCATCCGTTTCGGCGCGTCTCGCCTTTGCAGGGTAACGTCGAAGCGATCGGCGAAGCCTTCGGCTGCCGCATCGTAGGCCCGCCGGGCAACGTCAAGATTCTGTTTGAGCACGCTTTCACCGTGTCGGGCAAATGTGTCCTCGAGCGTCACAGCGATGGCATCGAAATCAAAGTGCAGCAGACCCATCGTGGCACCGACACCGACGGTGTTAAGCAGACGCTGTCCACCACCGACCTCTTTGATCATGGACTGGAAGGGCAGACCGACAAGGAGAACCTCCTGTTCCTCCAGCTCCCCCCTGTCAGCCTTGCTCTTGTTCACATCATAGATTACGGCGCCGCCTGGACGGATCTCATCCTTGTGCAATTCGATGCTCAGGTCATCTAGCGCGAGCAGGATGTTTAGGGCACGGATGTGGCCAAACACACGCTTCTCGGACACCATAACTTGATAGCTGTTGTGGTCGCCTCGAATGATCGAGGGATACTCCACGTTGCCGTACACGTGCCATCCGGCGCGCGAACATAGCCGGGCGAAGATCAGCCCGGCCGTTTTGATCCCAAGGCCCGCCGCCCCCCCAACTATGAAGCTCAGCTCGTTCGTTGTCACTGCTGTCTCCTCATTTACGGGATGACCGCTTTGCTCACAAAGACTGCACCGCTACGTAGACTTACTGCTCCTTGAATGCCTTGAGGATCTCTTCGTTGGAAGGCGTGCCCCGGCGGGCAAAGACGATGATGCCTTCCTTGTTGATGCCATAGACGGTTCGCTTCGTCATCAACGTCCCTCTACATCCATAGGCCGATACGACACTCTTCTCACTGTCGACCAGCAGCGGATAGGGGAAGTTATGCTTGCCGATAAACCTCTTGTGTGATGCAGCCTCCTGTGGATTGATGCCAAAGACGACCGTCTCGCTATCGGCAAACAGGTCATACTGATCACGGATAGCGCAGAGCTGTCTTGTGCACCCCGGAGTATTGTCGCCGGGATAAAAGATCAGAACGACGTTCTTCTTGCCGCGATGCTCATCCAGAGTGACTGTCTTGCCGCTCTGGTCCAGAAGCGAGAATGCCGGTGCTTTCTCGCCCAGGTTCAGCAAATGCGAAGGCTTGGCCGGTTTTCGTTCCATATCATCACCCTTTCTGGTAGATGTCAGCCCACCCTTGACTCCAAACGGTGCCGAACGATTGCAGAAAACAAGAGTCCTACCCTTCCGACCTCGACACGCCCGAGCTCTACTGCTCGCGCTGTTCGCCCTTGCCGGCAAGGCTGGAGAGGACCTGCCGAGCCGCTTCGATGTTGTGTAGCGGGCCGGCCCCGAGAAGCGCCTCGATGGCGGGCTTGCCGCTTTCGTCTACCTGATCCTGGACCTCCGCCAGTAAGTGATCGACCTGAAGCCTCCAGGATTGGAGCATACCTTCAAAGCGCTCCTCGTCATCGTGGCAGTCGATGCACGCTTCGTTGATCGTCTCGACGTCGGTCGGTCGGGACAAATCGTGGCAGTCCTGACATTCGACGCTGTCGGCCATCGGGTCGGCCGGGATCTCAAACGATGCGAGAGCGGAAAGCGTTCCTGCGAGAAACTGCGCCTGCGTGGTATGGCAGCCCGCGCACGTAGAAGCAGGCGCTATGCCACCGGTATGGCAGCGATCACACCGCATCGTCCCGTGCACTCCTTCCAACGTGACGGGATGTTGGAACTTCCCGACGCGGGGCAGTGACGAAGGATCCTGAGGATCGGAGGGAACGAGAAACTCGTGGCAGGACGAGCACTCGCTGGTGATTGGGTTCCCCTCGTCGTTCACATGCTTGCCGTCGTGACAACGGAAGCAACCGGGGAACTCGAGATGCCCAATGTTGTCGGGATAGGTACGCCAGGAAACCTTCATCCCTGGAAAGAAGCTCCTGTCGTAGCATTCCTCTCCCGCTTCGATCAGGCGGTCCAGTTCGAGGCCATGAACCTCGGCGACCTCGGGATAGTGCGTCTGATAGAATTGTCTCAGCGCGGCCGCGACACCGGACCGGCCTTGCTCCCTCGAACGAAACGGCTTGACGATGGCGGCAACCATTTCGCGCTTCGCAAACGGGAGTGAGCGCAGCGCCGGCTTCACACTGAGCACACGGTCGACTGCCCGCGACGGCGTACGGAAGATGTGCGTCGCCCGGTTGTGACAGTCCATACAATCCACGGTCCGATGCGTTCCGTCCGGCGGCGCGTCGTCGGCAGACTGACCGTCGGATCGGTACACGGTCTGTATGCCTGTAGTGCGGTCAGTGACTATAGCCCACGGAATCTCCTGCAGAGACTCATCTGTTGCGACAAACTCGATCTTCTTCCCTAAAGTCATGTGCCAATGGATGCCCGATGGCGGACCTGCAAAGGCATCACCGCCTCCCGTCTTGACCAACATGCGAACCTGATTGTGCGTGTTGGCTTCGTCGGAGGCGACATAATTGATGGTGATGAGCTGGTCGCCGAAGAACTTGACCGGCCAGTGACACTGCTCGCAGGTTTCGGTGGCTGGGCGGAGTTCCGTTATTGCCGGTGGGATCGGACGTGGGTAGGAGTTCCGTGCGACGGCGAACACCTGGCGCACGCCCGATAGCTTCGACTTGACATACCAGCTCGCCCCTTCCCCAATGTGACACTCCGCACAGTCCACCCGCGCGTGCGGCGAGAGGCGATGAGCGGTGAACTGCGGCTCCATGACGCTGTGGCACACGAGCCCGCAGAAGTCGTTCGAATCGGTGTAGTGATAGCCCTTATAACTCATTAGGCCGATGAACGGCAGGGCGAGCACCACAACTAGCCCAATCCCCGCCAGCGCCGTCCGGTGCGATTTGAGGCTCAGATCAATCCTCGGATAATACTGTGCCACACCTGCCGCATCGCTACTCACCCGCTTCGTGCGCCAGCGAGCGATCAACAGACCCACAATGATCAAAACGATCCCAAATACAAGAAATCCCGGAAAGATCAAATAGGTAAACAACCCGATGTACGCGCTTCGCCCCTCCGAAACCACGTCGAAAAATAGGAAGCTCAGAATGAACAGCAGGGCAACGATCGATATCACCCCACCGGCAAGCGTCAGCGTGTTGCGCCACAGCAGTCGTGGTCTATCGGGCATTTCACTTCACTCATTGCAGATGCAGGCGAGCCTGGTCCGCCGTTCATCCGGGAATGTTTCCTGCAGACTCCGACGATCATTCAATAGCTGTCCTCCGTAATGACTACCTTGCCTGCGAAGACTCTGTAAATATAGGCGCTGTACACGATCACGATGGGCATGCCGATCAGGGCGATGACCAGCATGACAGTCAGGGTGCGCGGTGTAGACGACGCGTTGTAGACCGTCAGGCTATTGGCCAGGTCAATGCTGGACGGAACCATCCTGGGAAAGAGGCAGACGGATGCCAGCCCCATCGTCGATGCGATCGCAATAGACGAAGCCAGAAACGAACCCAGGAACTTCCCGGACCGAATGGCAATCGGGACGTTGACGGCAGCGGCTGATAGGAGGACGAGGAAGATCCAGAATAGTGGATTACCCAAGGCGCCCTCGAAGAGGAACGGAGAGACAAAGAACGTCGCCACGAAAGCCACCAGATTGAGAAAGATGAAAACGGTCCAAGCGCCCGAAGCCCATCGGGCCATGCGCTGCTGCAAATGGCCTTCGGTCTTGACGGTCAGGAACACGGCGCCGTGCATGGTGAACATGACCAGGCTCAAGACGCCGATCAGCAGTGCGTAGGGATTGAGCAGCGAGAGGAACGGTACGTTGGCCGTACCATCGGCTTCGATCGGAATGCCGCGGAGGATGTTGCCTATGGCCACACCAAAGAGCAGCGCCGGGATCAAGCTGCCCAATCCAAAGGCCCAATCCCAAACCCGCCGCCAGCCGGGGCTGTCCACCTGGCCGCGGAACTCCAGCGAAACGGCGCGGAAGATCAGGGCAAACAGCAACAGCATGATCGCGAGGTAGAAACTGCTAAACACCGTGGCGTAAACCACTGGGAATGCCGCAAACAAGGCACCTCCGCCGGTCAACAACCAGACTTCGTTGCCGTCCCAGAACGGCCCGATCGCGCTAACGTGGATTCGCCGCTCACGATCGCTGCGGGCAAACAGGTGCAGTACTCCGACCCCGAGGTCGAATCCGTCAAGGATGGCGTAGCCGATCAACAGAACCCAGATCAACAGGAACCATACGGTGTTTAGGTCCATCAGTGCACCTCCTTGGCCGGAAGCGTTTCAGGACCGCGCTTGACGATTCTGGCAAGGGTGTAAAGGTACAACACACCCAGCACCAGGTAGATTAAACCGAACATGATGATCGAGAACAACACCTCACCTCTGGTAATGTTCGCGGAGTATGCATCCTGTGTCTTCAGGACTCGGTACACCACCCAGGGTTGACGACCGACTTCAGCCACGATCCATCCGACTTCGCAGGCGATCAGCGGCAGTGGGATCGCCCACAGTAGCAGTTTCAGATACCACCTTGTTTCAAACAGCTTCCTGCGGTAGAGCAGGAAGGCGCCGAACACAGTCAAGACGATAAAGAGCGTGCCCAGCCCCACCATCGTATGAAACGAGACAAACGTGAGCACAAACGGCGGCGTTGGGTGGCCCTCTCCGCGCAGGTCCTCAATGCCCGGTACGTGCGCGTCCATATCGCCGAACGCCATCAGGCTCAGCACTCCGGGGACGCCGATCTTGAGATTCAGACGCGGTGGCTCCTCCGACGGAATCCCGAACACTGTCAGCGGGGCGCGCGTTTGCCCTACGATGAGCCCTTCCATGGCCGCGAACTTCTCGGGCTGGGTGCGGGCCACTTGCTTGGCATGCCAGTCGCCGGTCGGGAACAACGCCAGCAATGACACCACCAACCCGAATATCAGCGAGAGCTTAAGCGATTTGCGGGCTATCTCGGTCGCATTGTGTTTGAGAATGAGATACGCCGAAACGCCGGCCACGAGGAACGCGCCGGCGATAAGGCATGCATCAAACGTGTGGAAGAATCGCGGCCAAGTTGAGGCGTTGAACACCGCCTCCGCGAAGCTGGTCAACTCCGCGCGGCCGTTGCGAATCTCAAAGCCAGCCGGCGTCTGCTGCCATGAGTTGGCCACGATGATCCAGAACGCCGACAGCGTCGCGCCGACTGCCACCATCAGCGCCGAGAACCAGTGCACGCCCTTTGAGACTCTGTTTCTTCCAAACAGATACAAGCCGAGGAACGTCGACTCAAGGAAGAACGAAAACACGCCCTCGGCCGCCAGAGGTGCCCCGAAGATGTCGCCAACGAACTTTGAGTACTCCGCCCAGTTCGTGCCGAACTGAAACTCCATGACGATCCCGGTGGCCACACCAACAACAAAAGTCAGTCCCAGAATCTTCCCGAAGAACTTGCCTGCTCGAACGTAGTCCTCATCACCGCGCTTCCAGCCTCGCCACTCCATGATCACGATCAGCCACGCCAGGCCAATCGACAGCGGAGGAAACAGAAAGTGAAACCCTATCGTGAGGGCAAACTGCAAACGAGACAGAAACAAAGTATCCAGTTCCATATCACAATTTCCCGTTCATCAAGCACGCTCTCATTCCTATCCCAACCCTACGTCAAGCGTCATCATGATCGCAAAACCGACCATGGCACCCGCGGTGGCGAAATCGCTGAAGCCGTCCCGCTGAGACTCGGGGATGAGCTCCTCCACCACGACGAAGATCATCGCGCCCGCGGCGAAGGCCAGGCCATACGGCAGAAGCGACTCCATGGTCATCACCAACCACGCGCCAAGCACGCCGGCCATCGGCTCCACCACGCCGGACGCCTGTCCGTACATGAACGCCTTGAAGCGCCCGAGTCCCTCCCGTCGAAGCGGCATCGCAACGGCCAGTCCTTCCGGGAAGTTCTGCAGGCCGATGCCGATTGCCAGGGCGATGCCGCCCAGCATCAACTCCCGCGCGGCGGCTGCGTCAGTCGCCTGGGCAACCGCCCCGAATGCCACACCCACGGCCAGCCCCTCGGGAATGTTATGCAGTGTCACCGCCGAAACCAGTAGGATGCTGCGATGCCAGGAAGTCTTGATGCCCTCCGCCTCGGAGATCTCGAGCCCGATGTGAAGGTGCGGGAGAATCTTGTCAATGATGTACAGGAAGAACCCGCCGGCCAAAAAGCCAACCGTGGCCGGTTTCCAATCACCGCCCGACATCTCGATGGCCGGAGCAAGCAGCGACCAGAAGCTGGCCGCAATCATTACCCCAGCCGCCAGGCCCAGCATCCCGTCCATCATCTTCTGGTTGACCCGCTTGGCAAACAGCACCGGCGCCGCCCCAGCCGCGGTGACGAACCATGTAAAGAGCGTGGCGATCAGCGCCTGGGTGACGGGGTGGTACTGCCCGAAGAACTCGACGAGCCACTGGTCCATAGCACACCTACGGAAGCCGACTTGGAGGCACGACAGCCCACGTTACCGTGCTACTCCTTCAGCGAGAAGCTGTCCTTGCCCACACCGCACACGGGACAGACCCAGTCCTCGGGAAGATCCTCGAATGCCGTTCCTGGCTCGATCCCGTTTTCCGGGTCGCCTTTTTCGGGATCATAAACGTACTCGCACACGTTGCATTCATACTTTTCCACCTTCTCGTCTCCGTGTCGCGGTAAACTCGATGATGAACCGATTCAGTTGCCCCACACCGGTACCGGTTCCAGACCACGCATCGATACAGATTCCACAGCTTCACGCTTGATGCGAGACAATGATCCTGATACCAATCAATATCAGTATGCACCCTCCGACCACGTCAGCCATGCGTCCCCAACGACGCAGTAGCCGGCCCGCGAAGGTAATGCCCACAGTGCTGAACAGAGCTGCAACAAGGCCAATGACGACGCATGGCATCCAGACCGACACTTGAAGAAACGCCATGCTCAGACCCACGGCCAGCGCATCAATGCTTGTTGCCACCGACAGTGCCACAAGCATCCAGCCTCTACTGGGGTCGCTCTTTGCAGTTCTTCCAGAGCCCGAACGAGCATCGAGCAACATCTTGCCGCCGATGATGCCGAGCAAGGCAAACGCCAACCAGTGGTCGTAAGCGGCAACCTGCGTCGAGATAGTCGATCCGACCAGCCAGCCGAGAACCGGCATAATGAACTGGAAAAGCCCGAAATGAAAGGCGATTCGGAATACGTGTCGGGGCGTCACGTCGTCAATCATCAGCCCCGCGGCAATGGAGACGGCAAACGCATCCATCGCCAGTCCAACCGCGATTCCAGACAGGTTCAACCAGCTCACACCCGAGCTTCCCATCCAACAGCGCCAAACGGCAACTGCCTGTTGACCACGATCGCGCACCCATTGCTACGGATCAACGCACAGCCTCTCGCCTGCCCTGCGATCAGCGGCCATCTCTCTTGCCTTCTCAGCCAGCAACCTCCCGGCCGCGCGACATTCATCCAACACCTCGAAGGTGGGTCGGTACTGCGCCCTGATCGGTTCGCGCAGGACCTCCCACTTCATCGCCTTCATGTAATCATCCACCGCTTCCGGCCCGCCTTTGCTCCAACCATAGGAGCCGAATGCCATACCGGCTTTGGCAACCGGCTTCAGCCCCTTCAAATAGGTCAGCACTGCGCCTGCCATCGGAAGCATGCCCTGGTTGAGTGTCGAGGAACCGAATGCGATCGCAGCCGCATCGAGCACCTCAGCAGCGATCCTGGTAAGGCTCGAGCTTCTGATGTGAATGAGCTCGGCCGCCACCCCCGGCAGCGATGCACCCTCGTGAATCGCCCGGGCCATCCGGCCGGTGCTGTCCCACATCGTGTCATAGATGACCAGCACCTTCGGCTTGGGGCGGCAGGTCGACCAGTTCGTGTAGGCCTCGACAATCGCTGGGGCGTGGCTGCGCCAGATCACGCCGTGACTGGGGGCAATCATCTCGATGTCGAGCTTGGCCACCTCCTCCAACACCTTGGCCACCTGCCTGCCGAAGGGCATGACGATGTTGGCGTAGTAAGTCTTCGCCTCCTCCATCACGGTGCAGAGCGGCACTTCGTCGTCGAACCGTTGTGAAGAGGCATAGTGCTGGCCGAAAGCGTCCATTGAGAATAGCAGCTTCTCCTCCGGAATGTACGTGAACATCGACTCCGGCCAGTGCACCATCGGGGTCTCGATGAATCGAAGCGTTCGTTTGCCAAGGGGCAACGTATCGCCCGTCGCAACGATATGGGTCTTCCATCCGGACGAGTCGTGGTGCTTGCTAAGGACTGCCTCACACTTCTTGTTGCATGCGAGCGTGGCGTTGGGCAGCACCTCCATGACCCGCGTCATACCTCCGGCGTGGTCGAGCTCGGCATGGTTGCAGACGACATAGTCCACCTCCGCCGGATCAGTCAGCGCCGCGATGCTCTGAAGCAGCCGATCCGCGAACGGCGCCTTGACCGTGTCGACCAGAGCCGTCTTTTCGTCGCGGATCAGGTATGCGTTATACGTGACGCCGCGATCGGTGTTATAGCCGTGGAAGTCGCGGACCGTCCAGTCGACATAGCCAACCCAGTCGATGTTGTCACGCAATGTCGTATTCATGAATCCTCTCTACGAACGTCGCTCTGCTCTTCCTTCTCCGGCACGAACTGCTCCTTGGAAGCTCCACACCACGGGCAGCGCCAGTTATCCGGCAGATCCTCGAAAGCCGTGCCCGGCGGAATGCCGTTTTCCGGGTCACCCTTCATCGGGTGATAGCCATACGAGCAGACGGTACAGGCGTATCTTGTCATGTCGTATGTCATTGATTTCGCCTCTCGGCCACCGTCACCAACCACACTCGTCTCCGCAAGCCCGCTTCATCTGTTCAAGGAGCGGCGCACGCTCCCATGTCGTCCTGCAGGTCTACCGCGTATCCCAACTCGGCCACCGCGGCCACGAGCTGTTTTCGATTAAGATCACCACCCGTTACTACGGCACGACCATCTTGCAGACTTACGTCTGCCGATTCTACACCCATGCACTCGGCCAGGGCGCGCCTGACACTCTCGGCACAGTGGCTGCATGTCATGCCCGCAACCACGAGTTCCACACGCTGCTCATAAGAAGAAACGTTCGCGTCCCCCTGCCCCTTGCCAGCCTCTTCGGCAACATGTCTGCGTTCCCTGCTTGACCAGTAAGAAAACACCAGCACAGCCAGAAGCACAATGGCTCCAGCATGATAAAACCAGCCGCCTTCTACAGCCGCGTGAGCGTGACTGTCGAGCGTCGGCAACACCGCCCGCGCTGTCGGGACCAGCCAATCGAGCAACAGTCCGCACGCAACCGCACTTACGGCCACAGTGACGAGATACAGAATCGCCGTCCGCCGTCCGAGCACCTTCCAGATTGTGGTAAACGTAGCAGCGTTGGTCGCCGGTCCGGCGATCAGGAACGCCAGCGCCGCGCCGGGCGAGGCACCCATGTGCATGAAGCCGGCCGCGATAGGCACGGACGCGGTGGCGCAGACATAAATGGGTACGCCGGCCGCCATCAGCAACAGAATCGACAGCAGTCCGCCGCCGATGTACGCGTTCAGAGAATCCTGCGGGACGAGCGCTGCTATTACCCCAGCGATGACAATCCCTAGCAAAAGCGCCAGGCCGATGTCTTTGGGGAGAGTCACAAAGCCGTAGCGCAACACGCGCAGGAACCTGCTTTGTTCATGGTCCCCTGTGCAGCAGGCATCAGTGCAGGTCGGAGGCTCGGGCTCACTTGTCCCGTTCGTCTTGCCCGAATCGCCGAAAAAGTGCACAAGTCCACCGCCAAGGAATCCGGTGAGCAGGGCCGCCACCGGCCGGAATACGGCAAATACGGGCCCGAGCAGCGCGTAGGTTACGGCAATGCTGTCCACGCCCGTCTGAGGTGTGGAGAGTAAAAACGAAGTCGTCGCCGCGCGGCTCGCACCATGTCGGTGAATCGAGGCCGACACGGGGATCACCCCGCACGAGCACAGCGGCAGCGGTACGCCGAATAGCGACGCCTTCAGCACAGGCCCCAACCCGCGCCCGCCAAGATGACGTTCCACCCACGCAGGAGAGACCCACACCGACAGCACCCCGGCCACCAGGAAACCGAGCAGCAGATACGGGGCCATCTGGCCAAGAACCTGCCAGCTTTCAGTAATGATGTCCACAGAAGTCTCGTACATCCTTGCGCGAACCTGTTTGTGACTCTCGTTCCAGTCCCTTCAGCCACTTGTCGGGCCGTTACCAGTTCTCCGCCAGCAGCTCGAAATGAGCCTGCGAATGTGCGCAGGCCGGACACGAATCCGGTGCCTCCTCGCCCTCATGCAGGTAACCGCAGTTCCGGCACCGCCAGACAACCTTCTCCTTCTTCTTGAAGACCGTGCCGGCCTCTACGTTCGCCAGCAGACCGAGGTATCGTTTCTCGTGCTGCTTCTCAGCTACCGCCACCGACTCAAACACCCTTGCGACCTCCTCAAAGCCTTCCTCGCGGGCGACGTGCGCGAACTCGGGATACATGTTCTCCCATTCATAATGCTCGCCGCCGGCTGCGGCCTTGAGGTTCTCGGCCGTGCTGCCAATCACCCCGGCCGGGAACGCCGCCTGAACTTCCACGTCCCCACCTTCCAGGAACTTGAAGAACCGCTTGGCGTGCTCCTTCTCCTGGTTGGCGGTCTCCTCGATGATGTCCGCAATCTGGACGAAGCCCTCCTTCTTCGCCTTGCTGGCGAAGTAGGCGTAGCGATTCCTTGCCTGAGACTCGCCGGCAAACGCGGTAAGAAGATTCTTCTCTGTCTGACTTCCCTTTAAGCTGCTCATTCTCATGCACACCCTTCACGTTTCTCAAACGCCTTAGTTTTCCTTGAGGATCTCGTCATCGTACTCAATCTCAAACCGCAGCTTGTGCTTAGCCTCCTCCTGCGCTAAGCCCAGCAAGGTTGCCTTCAACCCGGGATCGTCCGTGGCCGACGCCAGGTCGTTGTATACTTTGAACGCCGCCTTCTCGGCTTTCATAGCCAGGACAAGAGCTTCGCGGTAATCCAGGTCAGCCGAGAGGGTCACCTCCTCGAGATAGTCGCCGATCTTGAGATCGAGAACGCGTTGCTCCGCCGGCAGCATCAACTTGCTTTCTTTGACGGCCATAAGCTTGGCCTTGTGTCCCTTTTCTTCCTCAGCGAAGCCGAGAAGAACCTTCTTCATATGTTCGTGACCCATTTTACCTGCCAGGCTAGTGTAGAACTTCGCCGCGTGCTCTTCTTGTCCGATCGCAAAGTCCAGTATCTTGTCCACAGTGTCCAGTGCCATGTTTTTCTCCTTCGAGAATGGACCTTTTGTCACCACATAACCGTGTCGCTACCCCGCATGCTTGGCCAGGTAGCTGGCCACACCGTCGGCAGTGGGTTTCATGGCCTCTTCACCTTCCCGCCAGTTGGCCGGGCATACCTCGCCGTGCTTCTCGGTGAACTGCAAGGCATCCAGCACTCGTAAGGCCTCCTCGACGTTGCGCCCCAGCGGCAGGTCGTTGATCAGGGCATGACGGATGATCCCTTCCTTGTCGATCAGGAAAAGACCCCGCAGGGCCACCGAGTCGTTGAGCAGAACACCATACGAACGGGCAATCTCCTTCGTGAGGTCGGACACGATGGGGTACTGTACGTTACCGATGCCGCCCTTCTCGCGTGGCGTATTCTTCCACGCCAGGTGCGTGAAGTGAGAGTCCACCGAGACACCGATCACCTCGGCGTTCTTCTCCTTGAACTTGTCCAGCGCCTTGTCAAACGCGATAATCTCCGATGGACACACGAATGTGAAGTCCAACGGATAGAAGAACAGGACCACATGCTTGCCCCGATACGACGAGAGCTTCAGCTCGGAAAACGTGTTGTCCGGCATCACGGCCTGGGCCGCGAAGTCAGGGGCTTCCTTAGTGACTAATTCACACACGATCAGCATTCTCCTTTCGATTCATGAAAGTGATGAAGGACACGCGAATTGCCCCAGCGTCAATCTGGCCGATTCATCCTTCATCTTTCATCCTTCATCCTTCATCCTTCTCCTATCCCCACTTGCCCTTGCCCATGTGCGCCTGCATCTCGGTCATCGCCAGTTTCATAATCTCGTAGCTGTGCGCCAGGGCCTTCTGGAAGACATCCACACAACCGGGATCCAGATTGTCCTCGATGCCGTCCTTGCAGACCTGTTCCATCTTGCGACCCAGGTTCGCCAGCCGGCAATGCAGGGCATTGGTGTGCCGCGACCGCTCCACCAGACCAGCGGCCTTCTGATCCAGGGCCGCGAACTTCTCAGTGCCGGCGCCACACTTGGGACACCGTGCCGGAGCCTCATCACCGTCATGAATGTAGCCGCACACACCACACTTCCACTTTCTCATCTTGGCTTCTCCTTTTCGTTATGCTCCGCAGATTCGCCGCTGTCACAGCTTAACCTCGAGGACGTCGAACCATGCTCCGGTGCCGGTTATGAAATCCATCTCTGCCTGCACGATGGCCAAGTGGCCTTCCTCGATCTCCACGAACCGCTCAAAGAGCTTCTGCCCTTCCACCGGTAGCTCTGCGACCATCTTCCTGTAGAAGCTGCTGGTCTTGCGCTCCGCTTCTAGCGCCATTCCGAGCATCTTCAGCTCAGTCCCGTGATCCACATCGGACATGCTTTCCGACACGTTGTCCGCTGCTTCGGCAATGACCTCGCGAGAAGGGACCGCCGTCTCGAGCGCAACCGGGTTGACCTTGCCGGTCTTGCGCCACTCTTCCAGCCGGCTCTGAAGGTAATTCACGTGTCCCTGCTCCTCGTCGGCCAGTACGGCGAACACTCGCTTGCCGACCGGATCGACCGCCTCCTTCGCCGCCGCCTTGTACACATCGCGTACTTCGTTCTCAAGTTCAATAGCCGTTTGTATCGCCTTTTCGATCGTCATGTATCCACTCCTCAACGCAAGAGAATACTTCCCATCATGTCCGAGCCGGACCAGAGGCCGGCACCCCGCGCTGACCCAGCTCCTGGTCGATCATGAACAGCGCAACTGGATTGTCACTCACAAGTCTGAGCTTGTCCCTGATCTCCTGAGCCGTGGCCTCCTCCTCAACCTGCTCCGTGACAAACCATTGAAGGAAGGCGCTCGCTGCGTGATCCTTCTCTTTAACTGAAAGGTCCACCAGATCGTTGATCAGACCCGTAACCTTGCTCTCGTGCTTGCAGGTGTCCTCAAAGACGTCCAACGGTGAACTCCATTCCGTCTTGGGCTCCTTTATCTTGTCGAGAGCCACTCTGCCACCGCGCTCGTTGATGAAGTCGAAGAACTTCATCCCATGCATGTTCTCCTCCTGCGCCTGGACCCGCATCCAGTGGGCCATGCCCTTAAGATTCTGCGACTCGAAGTACGCCGACATTGAAAGATACAGGTAAGACGAAAAGAGCTCCGCATTGAGCTGCTCGTTGAACGCGTCCTGAATCTGTGGGTTCATCATGTTTTACGCTCCGTTTTGTTGTTCAAAACCGTTTGCTCGGGTGCGATGACCCAGCGTAGTCCGCACCGACGCACGCTATCTCGTATGGTCTCTCTCATGAGGCGCGACTTCGTCGCTCCCCGGTTCCGACCGCTTCCTGCACTCGGGGCAGATTCCGATGAACTCCAGGCGGAGGCCCAGAATCTCGTAGCCGCTCAGATGTTTGACCGGGCGTTTCACGAAACCGCCGGGCAAGTCATGCACATCATCCACTCGTTCGCAGCGAGCACAACGGACGTGGTAGTGCCGCTCCGGGTTGCCGTCGAACCGGGCCTCGGACCCACCGATCTCGAGTTTTTGAATGACCCCGTTCTCCGCGAGGAGCTCCAGGTTCCGGTAGACGGTCCCCAAGCTGATCTTGGGCATGCGGGCCCTCGCAATCTCGTAAAGATCAGCCGCCGTCGGGTGCGAGGTGAGCTTCTTTAATTCCTCCAGCACCACCTGACGCTGCCGTGTGTTTCTCTGGGCTTTCCCGGTCGCCATTGCTATGACACCATACGAAGGCAAACCTTCTCGACTTCCTGCTGACGGCGCCTCCAGAACCGGCTTTAAGCCAGTCCTGGAGTATCCGGGGCGCGCCACGCTCAACGCTGGATTGGCTATTCAGGTTTTTCCCATCTCAAAAGAGATCCGCCAGTACGCCCTCACGCGCCCCTGTGCACCTCTCTCGCCACCGCGTCGAAACACATATGGCTTGGCTGCGCTCCTCAACGCCAAGTTTCCTACACGAACGACCGGGGGACTCTCCAGGGTGGTCGATGCTGTCCGTCGTCGTGAGGATCAGCCGCCCTGGGCCGACCCGGCCTTGACTAGTTCGTCCAGTATCACTTAACCCTCCAGTACCGCGGTGTTCGCGTTTTTGGCATTTTCCGCCTGTATTTAGTAATCCTAGTCATTATCATTACTAATAGGAAAGCCTTGTCAAGGCCTTTTTGAGAAAAAATGAGTGTATAGTGCGGAACGACGCCGGGGTGATGGAGCCCCAGGAGCCCGCTTTGGAGGACAGACATGGTGTGGGACTACAGCGAAAAAACGACGCGGCTCTTCATGGATGCGGTCCACGGCAAGCCTGGGACTCATCTTGGGGAGATCGAAGATCCGGACGGCTTCGGTGAGCACGGCTCGATAGTGTGCGGTGACGCGATGCGTTTTACCTTCCGAGTCGAGCGGCACCGCACGGACCCCACGAAGGACGTGATCGTTGAGGCTAAGTATCTGACTTTTGGATGCACATCAGCCATCGCCGCCTCGGAGGCGCTGTGTACCCTGATCGATAAGGGACGATACACGCCGATTGAGGCGCTGAAGATACAGAACAAAGACATCGTAGAGTTCCTCGAAGGGCTGCCGGAGCAGAAGATCCACTGTTCCGTCATGGGGGCCGAGGCGTTGGAAGCGGCCGTGTTCAACTGGGCACAGAAGCGGGGAGTCGATCTGGAACGGCTGGGCATAGATGTGCATGCTGATGAACAGGAGGAAGGCCGAATCGTCTGCAAGTGCTTCTCTGTGAGTGAGCCCTATTTGAGGCGCAAGATCAAGGAGCTGAACCTGCGCACGATTCCTGAGGTCACCAACGCAGTAAAGGCCGGTGGAGCATGCATGTCCTGCCATCACGTTCCAGGCGGGTTGCAGGATCTTCTCGACGACACATGGGGCAGTGGCGAGGGCTCACAGAGAGCTACGCGTAAGACGAGCAAGGCCGGTGCCGATGTGACGAAAGAGGAGCCCGCCGTGTCACCCTATCAGTTCGCCAAAAGAATCGAGAAGGCCGTGGACCAGTACATCCGCCCGATGCTCCAGAAGGACGGCGGCGATGTTGAGATCATCGACATCAAGGACACGCTGGTCTACTGCCGCCTCCACGGTGCGTGCGCGGCCTGTGCCGGGGCGAGCCGGACCCTCAAGATGATGGTGGAACGGACTCTGAAAGATATGGTGGACGAGCGTATCAGGGTCATCGAAGTGGAAGTATAGGATGGGGGCAAGCCCATGGGAATCATCTACGCCGACAACAATGCTACGACAGGAATCGCGCCCGAAGTGTACGAGGCGATGACTCCGTTTCTCACTGAGAACTACTTCAATCCAAGCTCCATGTACGAACCCGCGCGGGGCGCGGCAGCGGCGATCGCCCAGGCCCGACAGGAAATCGCTGGACATCTGGGCGTGACCGACGCCAAACAAATCCTCTTCACTTCCTGTGCCACGGAGAGCAACAACACCGCCATTGTCGGGACGGCTAAAGCCAACACGAATCGGAGCCACATCATTACGACTTCCGTAGAGCACCCGGCCGTGCTCGAGGTCTGCAAGGATCTGCAGCGCAGCGGGTACGACGTAACCTTCCTTCCGGTCAATGGAGATGGCAATCTTGACATCCGCCAGTTTGTGCGCGCCGTTAGACCAGATACGCTCCTGGTCACCATCATGCACGCCAACAACGAGACAGGCGTGATCTTCCCCATTGAGCAACTCTCGCGCTTGACCAAGGAAACCGATCCGTCCATCGTCTTCCACACTGACGCGACGCAATCCGTCGGCAAGATGCCGTTCAATCTAGAGGGGGAGTACCGGCACGTAGACCTTCTATCCTTCTCCGGGCACAAGCTTCACGCGCCCAAGGGAATCGGGGCGCTCTTCATCAGGCGGGGGACACCGTGCCGGCCTTTCATGATTGGCGGACACCAGGAAGGAGGGAGACGGGCAGGAACGGAGAACGTACCATACATCGTGGGCCTGGCCCGGGCCATGACGCTTGCCATGGAAAACCGTGAAAAGGAAGAGGCGCGGATACGAAGACTCAGAGACCGCCTGGAAAAGGCTCTTGAGAAGAAGGTCCCTTGCGTCCAGGTGAACGGCAAGGGCGCAACCAGGCTTCCCAACACGTTGAACATTTCATGTCATTACGTGGAGGGGGAGGGGATGCTGTATCAGCTTAGTGCCCACGGAATCTGCGCCTCCAGCGGTTCAGCCTGCACATCCGGGTCACTTGAACCGTCCCACGTGCTAAGAGCCCTGAACGTCCCATTCACCGCCGTTCACGGCTCCGTCCGGTTCAGCCTCAGCCGGTACAACACTGAAGAGGAAATTGACCGGATCATCGAAGTCTTTCCACAGATCGTGGCAAATCTTCGCAAGCTTTCGCCCTATTGGGACAACAAGAAAAACACGCCCCGCCCGAACGCCGAGAACCTATTCCACCAGAGCCGATAGGCCCGTCACGCCAGAGGTCTATCAAGATCCGGTGGTTCTGCGAATGAACGTTTGCCACGCTGGTGGCACATACTTGCCCGAGCCGCGGGCTTTAGCCGCGCGGACGTCCGCGTAGACTGAAGCCTGCGGCCCAGATAGTCGCGAGACTTACGAAACGCAGTGCTAGTTCGTCTTCACGGCGATCTTCCGGGGTTTGACAGCCTCCGTCTTCGGAAGATGCAGGATCAGAACTCCGTCCTCGTACTCGGCACTGATACGCGCCGCATCGATGATCTCGCTCACCTGGAACGTCCGGTGGAAGTCGCCAACGCCGTACTCCTGCAAGACGTATCCCGTCTCCTGCGGCTCCCGATCCTTGACCTTGCCATGGAGTTTCAGCGTTCCATTCTCGAACTGAATGTTGACATCCTCTGCGCTGGTGCCCGGCATGTCAGCCAGCACGGTCAGCTCATCGGGTCGCTCCAGAATGTCCACGTTGGGCCGGAATTGCGGCCTGTTCCACGTCGGTTCAGTACGTGCGATCTCTCGCTCTGCTGGTTTCTCAATAGCCATCGTTGTCACGGCTCTATCTCCTTTCTTTGTTCTGAGGTACTCCCGTCACGTAGCTGGACTACCTCGGAAGGGTCTTCACCTCGATCTTGCGCGGCTTGGCTTCGTCGGCCTTCGGCATGGTCACCGTGAGAACGCCGTCACGCAACGTCGCCTCCACCTTCTCCGCGTCGACACCTACGGGCAAACGGAATACGCGGTTGAAGGAGCCGGCACCGCGCTCCTTGCGGTGATACGACACTTCGTCCTCGCAAACGTCCTTGCGCTCTCCCTTGATAGTCAGTTCGTCGCCCATGACGAGAAGCTCGATGTCATCCAGCTTCAAGCCCGGCAGCTCCGCCTCGGCGTAAACGTTGTCCGTATCCTCCCACACGTTCACGGCCGGGGAGGTCGGGGCGAACCACGCATCGCGGGTCAGCCGCGGGAACCCCTCGAACGCACTGTCGAACAGACGATCCATTTCACTTCGCAACCGATTGATCGAGTGCGAACCATTGACTCGTAGTGCCAACATGCTGCACCTCCTTTTTGTTCTTACAGATCCTTACGATCTTGAAATCCTCTTGCCTCCGTCCTCCCTCGGACGGCTGCACAAGACGCTTAGACAAATCGCGTGCCAGAAGTCCCGTGGCGATGGAATCGCCGTAAACCACTGTTTTTCAAGGACTTATGGGATTATCCGGAAGCCTTCTCGCGACGGTTTGTGCCAATTTGACAGGGACTGGCAGGCAGTCCCGATCGTTGGAGGACGCCTCCAGCCGTTACACGCACCGTTACATGCAACTAAATATGGCCCATTGCTGGGAGACGGACCCGGCGCAGTCTTTGATCCGCAGATCCTGACAGAATATGAATTGTTCCATGGCATCGGGCCATCCGAGGGGCAGATAGCCTTTGAAGAGGATCCGGTCGAAACAGGAAATCGTGCCGGTGATTGTGGCCTGCTGCTTGTTGACGAATTGTCTCGCGGCGTTCTCCTTTCCATGGCTGCGTGAACAGTACCACGGTCAGGCAAGAACGCCGTTTTTGGAATCAGAGGAGATCAAGGCCTCTTTGGTTGCGGCCGAAGGCCGCCTTGGGGTTTAGCCTCGGCAACCGCTCGCTTGGCGTCCTCAATCAGTTGCGAGATTTCTTCAGCCCGCGCCGGGGGCTTGGTTGTTCCTTCCTGTCGCGGTGGTTCGGTAGTACCGGGCTCACTGAGCATTTCCAGCTCGCCGATAGCGCTGGCATTGGCGATTCGCCCCCCGGGTCTGACGATACGAGACACTCGGTGGATCACGTCCCCGGGGTGTGTTTCGCGGATGGGGGGACAGTCTTCCAAGGTCTTCTCCAGACGCGACTGAGCCCGAAGGGCCTCTTCAACCCACTGGTTAAGCGTATTGGCCGTGCGATCAGTCTCGGTGGTAAGCTGCGAGAGTTGCTTGGCTGTTTCCTGGGTGGCCTGAGTGCACTCGGCGGAGCGTTGTTTCGCCTCCAAGCTCGCCTGGGATAAACCGGTGAATACCTTTCGCACTGCCGCACAGACTTGCTCGAGTTGGGCAGCCTCGGCTTGGGCGCTGGCCACGATCTCCAACGGCCTCGCCGTCGCTTCATGAAGGGTATCCTCGATCCGGGAGGCACCGCCTTCCAAGTCGCGCAGTTTTTCCTGGAGTGCCCGCGCTTGCCCGACAAACTGATCGAGTAGCGGCTTGGCGGTCTCGAACAGCTTCTCGGTGGCGGTCAGTTGTACTGAGAGTCGCTCCGTAGACCCTTCCGCTTCCTGCTTTACCTGCTCATGCGTTTCGATCAGGGCGCTTGCGAAGTCGATGAGTTCCTGAAGAGTCGTGACCTGCTGCCTGGCGGCGTCGGACGACCCCACAAGTTGATCATGCGTCGACCGCGCGTCTTGGGTCGCCTTCTCGACCGAGGCTTCAGTCTCCTTCGCCGAGGTTAGCAGGTGCATAACGGTGTTCAGTCGCTCTGCGAGGTCACCGGCCTGGTTGCATTGCTCCGCCATGCTGGCGAGATACTGCTTCGCCTGGTCAACGTATTGAGTTAGCTGTGTGGCGGTCTTCTCAGCGGGTGTGGTGGCCGTGTTGAGCTTGTCAATCAATTCAGCCGCCGTCGTATTCCGCGTGTCAAGTTCTTTTGCGTTGACTTCCGTTCGGGCTGTCAGCGCCGATAGGTCTTGCACGAGCCGGTCGATCTGTCCCTTGGTATTGTCAGCCAACTGCTCGTACGCAACTCTCGACTCGTTGACACGTTCAAGCAGGCTGTGACAGCTCACGTTCGTATCCGAGAGGTTGCGCAGTACGCTTGTGGCTGCGGCGTGGTGTGAATTGAGCTGGCCGATTTTCTCGTCGACGTGGGCGACCAGACCCTGCATGGCCTCATGAAGCTGATTGGCCGATGTTACGAGTTCGTCGAGCTGCTTCATTGTCGTTTCGCCCTCTGTCCGACCGGAACTCAACCGAGTGACTATGTCCTGACACTGCATCGCTTGGTCGCGCAGCGCATTGACGCGTTCACAGGCACCACCGACTTCGGCGAGCATTGCCCCGACGGTGCGCTGTCCGGCTTCGATCTGGCCGTAGGCCGCATGCACATCGAGCACCAGCTTCTCACTTTGCGGTACGACATTGGCCAAGCCTGTCTTGGCTGCGTCGGCGCGGCTGGTCAACTCGCCCACGGATGCTTCGAAACCATCGATCGCTTCGCTGAGTTCCGTTGCCCTGGTTCCTGCTCCAGCCAGCCCGCCCGTAATCGCCGCTAGAGACGATTCCACCTCACCCTCTTGCTGCTCCAGCACTTCAAGCTGTTGTCGATGCCGGTCGATCTTGTGGTCTACCTGGGAAGTGAGAGTCGAAGCCTGCTCAATCGCACTGTCAAGCTTACGTTGTGCGGTCTCGATCCGCTCAAGCCCTGAGCGCTCGTAATGCTCGATGTGTTCCTGCATCTTCGCTCGATAGGTCTCCAGAGCGGTGTTGGCAAACTGTTCTTGGAACCGTTCCCCTCTCTCGACGGCTTCCTGTGACTTTAGTTGCAGACTGTTGATCGTCTCTTGGGCATCGTCCGTCACAGACGATGCCTGTTGAAGCAGAGCGGCGAGTTTGTTTTGGGCTTCTTCGCCCGATCCCAGGCCGGTCATCAGAAGTGCTACTCGATCCTGGACCTCGTCGGCCTTGTCGGCAAGCTGCTCCGCAATCGACTTCAAGCGCGATTCAACATCATCGGCGTGCTCACAGGTGTGCTCTATCCGGTTGGCCTGCTCATCAATATCGCTTGACACCTCCGATGTCCGCGACATCTGGGCTTCAACCGCGCCCATACGATCCTCAGCCTGGACGAGGATTTCGTCCAAGCGTCTTTGCACGCTGTCGACCGATTGGGTCGCCCGTTGGACCGTTTCCGTCAGACTGGTGATAAGCCGCTCGGCGCCGTCCGACAGCGAATTCAAATGTCTTTCCACCGCCGTAAACTGGGCAAGCGATGCTTCAGTGGTAGCGTTCATCCGATCGGCCCGGGCCAATGCCCGCTCCAACCGATCGAGCATCCCCTCACCGTTCGTTGAAAGCGATTCCACAGGTAAAGACAGCATTTTCTGCAAATCCCCATTCGGCGGATCGCCCTCGAATCCTTGTCCCGTGGCGGTCTGATCCAAGACGGATCCGGTAACAGGTCGGTCGCCTGCGCCCTTGTCGTCTCCTTGGGCACTAGTCATTGACAGATCGGATTCGCTCCGAGACCCACTCGTTCCAGTTGTCCCTGCGCCCGTCACCTCTCGAGGTGCTTGTTCAGCGCCCACAAATGGCTGAGTCGTGCCTGTCAGCCCTGCCGCGACTTGCTCGGTGGGAGCACGTGGCCGGCTCGCGCCGGTCAAACCAGCCGCCACTCGGTCAGTGGTATCAATACCGACCTCACGCGCGTCGATAGCCCGTTCGCGCGGGCCTGTGGCCCTGGTTATTTCAGCGGCCATCTCCCGGTTGATGCGAGAGACTCCCGCACCATAGGCCGCCAACATGGCAGCGTCGCATATATGATTGATCAGGCGAGGGATGCCGCCGGCCGCTTCATGAATCAGTGCCACCGCTTCCTTATCGAATATGCGGGCGTCCACCGCCCCGGCGGTCCGCAAGCGGTGTTGCACGTATTGCCCTGTCTGGTCACACGTCAACGGCGGCAGGATGCATTCACCGTAGAGCTGTTGCGAAATACGTGCGAATTCAGGTCGGTCCAACAGCGAGCGGATGCGTGGTTGGCCCACCAGCGTGATACTCAACAGTCTCGCGTTGCTGTGCCGCATGTCGGCCAGCGAGGCGAGCTGGGTCATGTTCTCGCTGGTCAGGTGTTCTGCCTGGTCGATGATCAAGATGGCGCGAGCATTCGTCTTTGCTCTGCGTGTCAGGTGGCGCCGCAACCGAGCCAGGCAACGAGCGTCGTGATTTGCAGGCGGCAGTGAGACCCCGAAACCCTTGGCGGCCTCGCGGATAAAATTGATCTGCCCGGTTGCCGGCCAGGTCAAGACAACTACACGGTGCGAGGTGTCCAACCGTTGTAGGAGGCTACGGATCAGCAGGGTCTTCCCCGTGCCGGCTCCACCCAAAACAAGGGCCATACCCTCGCCATAGCATCCCTCGTACTCCATCGCTGCCAGCGCTTCCTCACAGTCGGCTGTTGCATACAGAAAGCGCGTGTCGGCGCGATCCTCAAAGGGACGGCAGCGAAGTCCGAAAAAGTTGCAATACATCGTGTCCACACCTCGACGAGAGGAATCGGAATTACAGCGTCTTGCACACGCAGCGCGCAGGCTGCGGGCACGTCCCAAAGAAACATCGGACCAGCGACCGGTTAGCTGAACTTATCGGGCAGGCCAATATCGGACAGCGGCTACTGTATGGCGCAGCCGTTAGGGTTCAGCTGTAACGTATTGTGATACAATAGGTTGCGCACTGGGTATCGTGGTAGCAGGCCGGCGACAGCCCAACCAGCACGATGTGGCCCGACTGTGGGAGTGTCCAGCGACGGCACGGTTTACTGGTCACCGCATACGCCTGGTGCGGTGAACTGAAGACTCTCCGGGCCGACACCTTCCACCAGTTGCCATTTGCGGACGCGGAATCGCATCTGTGCGCCCGTTTTGGGCCAGGCTGCCGTCATCTCCTGTGGAAGAAGCAGTCCCCCGGGTGTGACGGGTCTGTAATTGTCCAGCTTCGACTCCATCTCAACCACGCCGTCGGCATCGCGAAAGATGACGCGGCGAACGAGCCGAGGCCAGTAGCGGTCGAGCCAGTATTCTTTCTGCAGCCTGACGTGGTTCTCGTCGTCGTGCACAATAAAGAGAATCTGCTGGTATTCGTGCACAATGCGCTGAACCGCCTGGGATTGCCCGGCGACTGACACTTCGGTTGGGATCGGCGTCAAGCCCAACGCGTCGACGATCTGCTCCGGTGAAATCGGGATATCCGGCGAAAGCTCATCGTCCACACCATGGCGGCCGCATTGATAGGTATCGGCCTCTCTGTCGTAATACCAGTAGTAGTCCGCGTTGGATCCGAACAGGAACTTCCGATCCCCGAAGCTCTTTAAGTCGAACCGGACATAGATGGGTGCAAGATAGAACAGTATACCATCGAGGTGGTAGCTGCCCCTCCGACCGTCGGGAAGGACGAAGCGGCCATCCACAAAACCCGACGCCCGAAGCGTTCCCGCAACCTCCCCGGTGTTCTCATTGACGATTTGGATCGCGTTACGCATGGGGATCGGCTCGAGTGGAAATCGCTCGGGACGGGGATGACAGCCGCTCAACACCACTGCTACAGCGCTAAACAGAAGGGCGGATCGGGTTACGCAGTCGGAGCTAGTCGGGAGCGGCACAGCCGCGTGCCTGTGACGTTGTCCGCCGGACCAACGCGCCAACATGTCCCCGCAAGATGTACTCTGGCAAACGTCAATATGCCGCCCCGCGTGAGCAGGCCATCGATCGATCCTTCTCATTGCTCTTCCCGGTCTTCATCCGATTCTGGATACGGCGAACCGGTCTCGTCGTGTGCGATTGCCCATTCGCCCATGTCACTGTGCAGGACGGCACTGAGTTGCTCACTGACTCCCTCGATTTGCTCATCGGTGAGTTGAGGATTGACGACCCGGTGGACCGACTGAGTTCGTGTCCGTGTCATCCGCCAGGTCTCAACACCGTCTTCGACGCTGGAGCCTTCGTAACGCAATAGGCGCTTGCGCATGAGGATAAGCGCCAGCACAAACCTGAACTGCACACGGACCGGCTCGGTCTCGTCAGCCAGCCGCTCGAAGAAATTGACGAGCAATTCCTGATCGACGAGCAGCTTCTTCTGTTTTTCTCTTACAGGGATGCGGGTCTTGAAGTGACAGTAGGCCCCCTCGGGGGGCCCTTGCCAGGCTTCCAGGCAGTAATCGGCCCGGGTGAACGATTCACCGTCTTCGAAGAGGACGGTGTAGAACTCCTCACCCTCCTCGAACACTCGACCGGTGGTGGCGCAACGACCTGTCCTTGCCTCAACCTCTCGTTGCTGGGCCATCGTTCTGTGTTGCCCTCAACTGGCGAATAGTGAGCTAACAATAGCGAAGAAGCCGGTCCGGCTCTCCTCATCCCTAATTCGCCATTCCCCAGGTGGGATTCTCAGCGGCGAGTCTCATCAGCCGCACGGCGGCCATTGGAGAGGCAGCACGACCCGCCGTCAAGACGTGGCCCCAGCCGGCTGCGTCTGACGTTGTCTCGTCCGGGTATTAGCCGACTAATCACCGACTTGGCGTGTCATCGGCGAGCGCACCTGGCAAGAACCGAACGGGGTGGTCAAGCCGCTGGGCAAGATCGTTTCCCTGTGTTCTGTGGTTTACCAGGAACGCGCGCTGCATTTCTCAGCCCGGAAGGCTGGCCATGAGTTTTCGCTCCCGGCGCCCTGGCTTTGGGTTTGGATGTTTGGCCTTTGCACTCCGAACCTCAGGTCTATAATCCTGCGACGAGACGTATCTGATCGCTTGGGCCGTGATCGATTGCTGCAACCAGGAGGTCTGCCATGAGGGCTGCTGAACTGTTCGTGAGGTGTCTGGAGAACGAGGGCGTCCCATTTATCTTCGGCCTGCCGGGCGAGGAGAACCTGGACATCATGGATGCCCTGCTCGACAGTGACCTGAAGTTCATCCAGACCCGGCACGAGCAGGGTGCGGCGTTCATGTGCGACGTGCAAGGGCGGCTCACCGGCAAGGCTTCGGTGTGTCTGGCCACGCTCGGGCCGGGGGCCACCAATCTGGTAACGGGTGTCGCCGATGCCAATATGGACCACGCTCCGGTCGTAGCTGTCACCGGTCAAGGAGGGATCAGCCGACTACACAAGGAATCACATCAGGCAATGGACCTGGTCGCCCTGTTTCGCCCGATGACCAAATACAATGCACAGGTGACCACGCCCCAGATCATTCCCGAGGTGGTCCGCAAGGCGTTCAAGGTTGCCCAGACGGAAAAGTTCGGGGCCACCCACATCGATTTCCCCGAGGATGTCGCGGGCTCCGAGGCGGAGGGGGAACCCCTGCCGGTCCAACAACCCAAGGATTCCGAGCCGCTGTCATCGCAACTCAAACGCGCCACCGAGGTCATCAACGCGGCACGATTTCCCCTTATCATCGCGGGCAACGGCCTCATCCGAAACGGTGCGTCCGATGCGTTGCGGCGGTTCGTCGACAAGACGCACATTCCCTGCGCACACACCTTCATGGCCAAGGGCGTGCTGCCCTATACCAACGAACTGTCGCTGCTGGCGGTCGGCTTACAGACCAAAGACATGGTGAGCTGCGGGCTGGACCGGGCGGACGTCGTCCTGTGCATCGGGTACGACATGGTGGAGTACCATCCTCAGACGTGGAATCCCGGCAGGGACAAGAAGATTATCCACATCGACCGCACCCCGGCCGAGGTAGATGCACATTACACTGTCACAGTCGGCATCGAAGCGGGCATCTGTCAGACGCTTGACGAGCTGGCAGAGACGGTGACTTGCCGCGAGGACGAGGCTGTCCACACCCTGCGCCGGGCCATTCTCGATGAGCTGAGTGAACTGGCCGACGATCGCGCGTTCCCGATGAAGCCCCAGCGGATGATCCACGATATTCGCAGGGTAATGGGCCCCAACGACATCGTGATCTCGGACGTCGGGGCGCACAAGATGTGGATCGCCCGGATGTATCCGGCGCTGGAGCCGAACACCTGCCTTATCTCCAACGGCTTTGCAAGTATGGGCATCGCCCTGCCCGGCGCGATCGGCGCGAAGTTGCTGTACCCTGAGCGTCGAATCCTGGCTGCGTGCGGCGATGGGGGCTTTCTCATGAACTGTCAAGAGATGGAGACCGCGACGCGGGTCGGTGCCCCGGTGGTCTGTCTGATATTCAACGACGGTACATACGGTATGATCAAATGGAAGCAAGAGATTCACTTCGGCCGATCATCGCATGTCGACTTTGGCAATCCCGACTTCGTGTTGCTGGCACGCAGCTTCGACTGGGAAGGTGTTCGAATTGAAGCTGCGGACGAGCTCGCCCCGGCCATGAATACGGCATTTGCGTCGGGCAGGCCCACACTCATCGACTGCCGGGTGGACTATGCGGAGAATCTGAGGCTCACAGAGCGTCTCGGCAAATTGGTGTGCCCCATCTGAATCATCCGAGAGATATCAGCGGCGGCGCGCCAAGGCCACAGTGCGGGTGGTGGGTCGGCGCACTTCGACACGGTATTCAGAATCACCTCCAATGCGTTTACAGCCAAGATCTATTGACCCGGACGTCCTCTACAAGCCACCTTATGCGTTCTTTGAGTTCGTCCATGATGCGCTGGTTGTCTTTCGTCTCATCACCGTGGTGCAGGTCGGGAAGGAAGGGTTCGCCGATATTCACACAGAAGGGCCCGCCAAGGACCATCACGCATCGATAGACATGACCTTCGACGATCATCTTCAAGCGCGGGAATTCCTTCATCGCCCTGCGCGGGGCAAGTAACGCGATAGGTATGATGGGGACCTGAATCTTGCGGTATATTTTGGCGACACCGGGATAGAACCGCCCTAAACGGAAGGTCTCTTGCACATCCCCTTCCGGTGCGGTGTATATAGACTCGCCGCGTTTGAGGTATTTGACCGCGTCATCCACTACTGTCTTGCGATGCCGGGGCGTGGCGTTGATCTGCTCGAAGTAGTCCAGGACCCGGGCCACGACCTTTGACTGGTACCCCGGTCCGATGATAACGTGGACCGGTTCGGGAAGGATCGGCAAGACCCAGTAAGGATCGGTCGAGGTGATATGGTTCTGCACGTAGATCTTCGGGCCCGGGGGGATGTGCTGTCGGCCCCACACTTGAAGGTCCAGAAAGAGTCTCTGATACAGCCTGATGGATGAGACAAAGGCGTTGTAGAACAGCCGCTTGGTTTGATTCACGCGGGTTTCTCTCGCTGACGATCGAAGCGCCGGCTAAAAGGGCGCTGCCAGTTTCGACAAATCGTACCCGACGGCTGAGGCGTAGTCGGACAGCTTTCCGAGCACCAGATCGCGTTCACGGACGATTTCCGGCACTACTCGCGAGGTATGGGCGCCGATCATCGCGCGGTAGTCCACTTGCACACCGTTGACTCCGAGAAACTCGAGGATCGCGGCCATCGTCTCGTGTGGCTGCCGGCAGAGAGTCTCGTATCGAACGTCAATCCGACCGCCGGCGGGGCTCGTCCGAACGCTCTTCAAGTAGCCCGAAGCGGACCGCGCGGCCTGGTGAATCAGCCCTTTTGCAAGAAGGCCGCCTTTCGCGGCCCCGAGCCGTTGCAGAGCCCGCCAGGGGAACTCGCTCTCGGTCAGCGAGGCGTAGCGATCACTCAACATGGAAAGATACGCATCGCGTTGTATGGTAGCTGTCACGACGATTCGATACAGCGAGCTGAGCACGTGGAATGGATTGCGATGGATGTAGACGATTCTGGCATCCGGGATGAGCGTCTTGATGAGCCGGCCATGACCGAAATCCCAGGGGTTCTTCAACAGGAGTGGCCGGTCGCACCCGTAGTCGCTTTGGATCACCTCGCAGATGGATCGGAACACATGGAAGTGCCGTTTGGTAATCGAAATTCCGGCATGAAGGTTGTCCAGAATAAAGCCGTATTCTTCCGGCGTGTCCGGGCCCACATCCACAATGTCTACGCCGCGACTCGACAATCCGAGCCGGGCAAAACGCTCCCGAGACCGGGAACGGGACCTCTCTCGGTCAACATACCCGTTGCGCAGCTCGTCGAAGCAGATTACGTGTCTTGCGGTGATGATGTTGAAGCAGCCGCTGGCGGCGAGCATCTCATAGAGCAGGGTCGTGCCTGAGCGATGCAGGCCGAGAATGAAGACAGGGTTTCCAAGTGCGCTTTCCAACTCAGGTTCGGCCCATTCAGGCTTTGACCCACGGTGACCGGCAGGGCGCATCGCTGTCTACCGTCATTCCTCGCAATCTAACGTAAGTTGTGTTCAGTGCAAGCGTGCAGATGCTTGCGGGGTTGGCGAGCCTGACCCGATCCCGCTACCATGCCACTATGCCCAACGATCCCGACGATGAGTCGCCCCAGCCGAGCACGGACGATCGGCCGCCGTGGCCCAAGCTTCCATGGATCGACCGGATCGCCATAGTAGGCGCTCTGACGATCGCTGCCGTGACAACGGTGCCGCGGTTGCCGCCGAGCATCTGTTACGATGATTTCGGAGATCTGCAGCTTGCTTCGGAAACCTTCGGGATCATGCATCCGACGGGTTACTGCGGATACGTGACCCTGGGGTACTTGATCACACGGATTCCAGGTGTTGACCCGGCGTACTTGGTGTCGCTTGCGTGTCTGTTCTCGGGGATTGTGGCCCTGTGGCTTTGCATATTGGTGCAGGTGCGGCTTGGAGTAAACGCCTGGCTGGCCAGTGCAATGTCTCTGGTGTTGCTCGCCCACCCGCGAGTGTGGTCAAACCTGGTGGCACCCGAAGTATACGCGCCGTCGCTTGCTTTCCTGGTGGCCGCGGCGTACATGCTGATCCGGTACGCCCGACTTGGGGTACGTCGGGACCTGCTTGTCGCGGCGTTATTATTTGGGGTGGGGTTGGCCAATCGACCACCCATCCTGTTTACGCTGCCTTTCTTTCTGATCGCGTGGTGGTTGGCACGTAGAAAGTGGGAAGCTTCATGGCGCCAATGGGCCACATCGCTTTCGCTGGCTGCACTGTGCGCTGCGTTGCCGGTGTTGTACACCCTGGGCTTCTTGTGGTTTCGTGACAGGCCGGACGCTCCATACAACTACATCGAGCAGTATAATCTTCAGTGGAAGGTGTTGCCGGATGCTAAGGCTGGTTGGGAAGCCAAGTTGGAGCGTATCACCTGGCACATCAGTGGGAAGCAGTTTCGGAAGTACATGGGCAGTTCCTGGCCCCGTTTGAGGTCCAAGCTTCGCTGGCTGCGGTATGAACTGCTGCCTCACGAACTCCAGCCCACGTTGGCAATCGCGTGCTGCACCGTTGTACTTGGAGTAGTCATCACGTACCGCCGGTGTCGACCAAGCGCTTCCCTATTGCTGGGAATGGTGATTGGCAGCGTGGTATTCGTATGCGCGTATCGCGTGCACGGGCAGTCCGCAGACCTGCTCCCTCTATTGTTCGCCGCTGCGGTCCTTGGCGGCGTAGCTGCCTCACCCCTATTGGGACAACAGTGTGGTCGGGTGCGCGAGTTTGTTGCCGTCGCTTTTTTGACCGCCATGTGTGTGGTGACTGTGACGGATGCTCCCAATCGCCGGCATACCGGTGAGAGAGCCGACGCAACCTCTTACGTGACCGAGCTGGACATGCGAACATTACCGAAAAACGCCGTCATTTGCACGGACTGGCGGTCCTGGCCACCCCTTCAATACGCCCAACAAGTGCTCACTAAGCGCTCCGATATCCACATCATCAACGCTGATCCGAGGCATTGGCTCACTATGAGTAGCGGCATGGAAGACCGGCCGGTGTTCTTTACACGGAAGTATCGACCCGTGCAGGGTCTCGCCCTTTCGCCATACCGAAACCTTTGGCGCCTCGAACGGCTAGGTTCAGCAGGAATCCCCACAAATATCCCGCAGTCACCCTAGCACAGACAGCCCAATGTCGGCAAAGGGGATCATCCGGTCTGGAATCTTGAAACTGGTATCCAGCCCATAGTCTGGGTAGAGAATGCAAACACCTCAGACACAATTTCTGTGTCTTAGGCAACTCAGATTGCTATGGAATCACAATGTCTTCCTGGTGGCACTTCTCTCCGTCCGTTTCGTAGTCGTACCAGCAGTATTCGACAGTGTATGGGCCAGGAATCAGATCGACAACGGTCGCATCTACATTATAACAACACAGACAGAAGCATGGTATCGTGAGAATCTCTTCCTCCGTCAGCCTGATCACATTGCCCTCGACGGATAAAGAGACCACAATGTCATCCGGACAGCAGTTGTACGTCGCGTCATTGTGCAGCACGTGAAGCGTCCCGGACTCGACGGCCAACTCGATTCGATCCGGCTCCACGCAAGGCTCCTGGCTACTGTTATGGTAACCTTGGTCCAAGCATCCACTGTTGGAATAGGCTGCGATGCTCGGCTCTCCTTCCGGGATCACAACGTCTTCGACGTGACAACGCGCTCCCATCTCGTAATCCAACCAGCAGTACTCCACGGTGTACTGGCCGGGTGCTAGGTCGACCACGGTTGACTCCACGTTAAAGCAGCATATGCAGTCGCAGTACCCGCCTTGGGGGATTTCCTCTTCCGTAAGCCGGAGCACATTCCCGACGATGGACAACGAGACTAGGATGTCGTCCTGGCAGCAGTTGTAGCTGGCATTCCGGTGGATTAATTCGAGCGTGCCCGGACCGGGTTTAAGATCAATCTGATCATCTTCAACGCAGGGCTCGGTACCCGAATCAAGGTCTCCCTCACTGCCTGGCAAGCAGCCGCTGTTGGAATGCATTCCTATGTGTGGCGGCGGCGGCGGGCACCCTTCGGGCCCGTCGAACGGATACGGAAACCCGCGGAACACATCGAGGACATACGTCACGTCTGCGATGTTCACCAGCCAGTCCGGGAAATTGGGCTCGATGTCCGCCCTGGACTTCATCACCGCATTGGGCAAATTCTTGAACTTGTCGACGCACGCCGTGACATCCGTGGTGACGTTCACGACTCCATCCGGCGGCGTGCACGGAATGACCGCACACCGCCCCACCAGATCGCCCCACTTGCTTGTGGTTATCGTAAGCGGCGGCGAGTAGCTGGCCTCGTTGTCAAAATCGGCTCCGCAGTCGATCGTTTGCACATCATAGACAGCGCCGGGAATGATCTCGTCATCGGTAACGTGAAGCAGCCCCACCGCGTCCCAGTCCATGCAGTATGGCTCGCACTGCAGGTTGGCGCTTATAAAGTCCGGCCAGCCTGGTTCGTGGGCAATCTTGCCGGCGTTCTCGCTGACTTGCCGCGGCTGGCCGATCCACATCTTGGTGCCGTTAAGTCCGTCAAACGGCGCCGGTAAATTGGTCAGGGTGACCCTCAAAGCCGTCTGCCACACCGGATTCCCCGGTACCATGGAGATGTAGCGGTTCTTGGGAACAGCGATCGGCTGCTCCGGCTCGGGTGGATCGGGGATATTTCCGCAGATGCCCCTTTGCACCACCGGGACGACGGCAAAGCTCTCATCGCCCGCAAAACGCATGCACCATCCCTCGGTCGGGGCGCACATGGAATAAGCTGCCATGGCCTTGTCATATGCGACTTTGACCGTATCACCGCTGGCCATATTGCCAAAAAGCTCGTGTTGCCAGTCGAGCGAATAACCCCAGCAAACGGAACAGTAACCCCAACGTTGCATAAATCTCGTCGGGGTTCTTCACGCGGCCGGTCGTAGGCGGTCGAGCATGTCGAGCAGTTTCTCTTTCACCATGCCGGCTCCGCTGATGGTCAGCGTGAGCTTGCCGCTTGG
>JAUWWQ010000009.1 GCA_030616775.1 Planctomycetota bacterium | reverse complement strand
GCGCCACCGCGCGAGGTTTTCGAAACTCTTGCTGCGATTGGAAGAGATTGAAAAAGTCCCTCAGGTAACGATCCACGCCTTCCAACGGGCCGATCTCGCTGCCTGAAATCTTAGAAACTACTGACTAGGATCGTAGTTCTCATTGGGGACCTCGGTTCCGTACACGAAGGTAAAGAACTCCGCCTGAATGTCGAGCCCGACGACTTCCTCAGGGGCCACAAAGGCAGGTTCGAAGATAGGCATGGGTCCGGGCTCGGGCGGCGGAGGGAAACCCTCATCCGGTGGAGGCGGAGACTCTCCCTCGGGCGGGGGCGGCACGTCCTCAGGTGGCGGTGGCTCATCAGTCGGTGGTGGAGGTTCGTCTGCAGGCGGCGGTGGCTCATCAGCCGGTGGTGGAGGTTCATCTGCCGGAGGCTCGTCACCAGTCTCAGCCGGTTCGATATCACCGGGCGGCTCGTCGCCGCCGTCTGGCGGAGGCTCTTCATCGGGAGGTGGTGGTTCCTCGCCGGGAGGTGGTAGCTGATCATCTGGCGGTGGCGGGAACTCGCCGTCGGGGGGCGGCGGGAAAGGCTCATCGGGTGGCGGTTGGAACGGCTCCTCCGGTGGCGGGGGTGGGCCTTCGACAAAGAATTCTCCTGTCAGGTCATTGACACTCGCCATGAAGTTCAGTTCAACGTCGTAGAGCCCGAACACGCCCTGTTCGTGCGACTCCGGGAGGAACATCATGTAGTACCGGCCGTTAGGATTGTAGGAAAACGTTCCGGTGCTGATGTCATAGTCGACGCGGACCGGCTCGCCGTCGGGTCCTGGGTGGGTGGCTAGCACGAACAATTGCATGGTCGGGCCACCCATCGGATCATCACCTCCCTCGTCGAGGCGGTGTTCAGGATTGGATACAGCTATCGGGACACCAGGCCAGAACGTACCCGCTTCAGAAACGAACTCGACGAAGGTCATTCCGTCGACGGGCTCAAATAGACCTTCATCCGCCATACTCAAAAAGACCGGCTCACCATGTGGGCCGTGCAGCCAGCGCCCCGTTTCGCGAACCAGAAGCTCGACCCGGTAATGCATCTCGGTCTCATGCGTAAAACAAAGATAGTAGCAACCGGTATGCGCGGAGTTGTAGACGACACGAGTTGGAAACCCGTCCGGGTCGAATTCCACATCCACGGAGACCGGATGGACTTCCCCGGCGTCGGGGCGCCACGGGTCACCGTCGGCTATGACGAAGAACGTGGACGGACCCGAGCGGTTGAAGGGCAGGTGAGCCCGGGCGCTGCGAACAAAGCTGATCAGTTGGTCGACGCTCTCAATGCGTTCGCTCAGAATCGCGCCAAAAAGACGCCCGATCGACGGCGGCACCGTGCCCGCCAGAAACTCGCGTAAGGTCTCGCGGATGAGTTCCTGGCGCGCGTGGAGGTCGTCGAAATCCGCGCCGGGATCGGCAAATCCCGCATCCAGCAAGTCAAACATTATCGTCTCGATGTTGCGAGCAACGCCTTGTCCGTCGGCCGACTCGAACATCATCGGCGGCGGGCCATAGTGACCGGGCGTGGGCACCACATAGGTCACTCTGGCCCCCAATCCGACTTCCTCGTCGGTCAGAATGCGGTAGAGGTTTCGAAGTGTGATAAACCGACCCTCGAGATGCAGCCTGGCGACACGCTCGATGAGTCGCTCATTGATGACCGGAAGCGGATGGCGACCGGCTTCGGGGTCAAGTTCGTCATTGACGATGAAGTTGCGGTCGGGCTCGGTGACCGTACTCACGTAGACCACCGGTCGCTCCACGGGAAAGTCGGGGCCGTACGGGAAGATGGTCTCAGGAAAGGTACCGTCGAACTCCCCATCATCCAGGTACTCGTCGAGGGTTCCGTCATTGAGCAAGTCCTCGAAGGTGCCGTCGCCGAGAAGATCGTCGATCGTGCCATCGCCGAGCAGTTCGTCGAATTCGTCGGAGTCAAGGCCAATATTCTCGAATTGGGCGACCTGAATGACCAGGTCATCCGGCGGCATCATAAAATCAATCGACTCGGTCTCCACGTCGGGCAGGTCGCCGAGGAAGCTCAAATCGACCCCGCCCGGATCGTCAGCGATGGGGAACCCGGCCCGGAGGAAGACCTCGGCGGCAGCGCGCAGCATCTCCGTCAGCTCAGAAGCCCTGGACAATGCGAGATTCCCCTCGATGGTGTTGATGCCGGCCCTGGCGGCGGTGGGAATGAGCAACTCGAAGAGTTCCATCACGTTGTCCCCTGCGAGCGCGCCAATGTCCTCGATGGTTATATCCTGGTCGACACCGCTCTCCTCAAACAGGTGGATGAACGCGTCGACAACCCGGTGGACGACTGCGGTCGGCGATATGTCCAATTCGTCCGGGTCGATCCCATGCTCGATAAGAAGCTCTTTGAGCTTCGCGACTATGAGTGTGCTCAGCGGATCGACCACGACATCGTCGATGCGCCCGGCCTGGCCGGTGTCATCAGCGGGGATCTGCACAATCTGTTGGATGTCCGGGTTGTCGTCCCCATCGAGATCGATAGCCACGACGAAATCGATCCCGACGGGCAAGTCCTCGACGGTGAAGGCACCGGTCTGGTCGACCAGGTTGGGGGGGTACGGCTCACCATCGGGGTCGAGGAGCCGCTCGCCGGTCAGATCCTGAAAGATCACGCTGGCGGCCGACGGGTCGATGTCCGGGGGCAGGGCCTGCCCGGCGATCTCCCCATTCGCGGCGTCGATCGACTCCCTGGTCGAGCGGCTCTCGGCTACGACGCCCGAGATGATCCCTTTGTAGTTGATCGACCCGGTTTGTGGGCCTTGATCCGAGCCGGAGTCCGGCGCTGAGTCGGTGCCATCCAGCCCGTCGGTCATTCCTCCACCACACCCACCAAGCAGCAGAGGTACCGCACAGAGCAGCACTGTCCACACGACGCCGGTAAGGCTTCGACGAACTCGCAGATAGTGAGTCTTTAACATGATTAGGCTCTCCTTGTTGATTAGTTAAGACTATGAACCGTGTATCAGTCACCTGGCTGGACAAGCACACGGGTACGTTGGCTGTCCCAATGCTTTGTCAAAACGCAGATTGGACTGCAACTTGCCTGGATTCACCTATCGAAGTGTGCAAGCCTGAGGTTTAGCTGTTTCGCCTGGGACTGCTAACCGTTGACAGTATTGGGGACGTGCGTTCTGGCCTGTCTTATGGCCGTGCAGATGCGGACTGTCTCGACCGTTGCACGCACCTCGTGTGTCCGAACAATCGAGGCACCGGCCATCACCGCCACGGCTGCGCAGGCTAGCGATGGAGCCGTGCGCTGTTTTGGATCTTCGATGTTGAGAACTCGTCCGATAAACGACTTGCGCGACGCGCCGACCATCAACGGCTGTCCAAGAACCGCCAACTTGTCGAGATCCCGCAAGATCAAGAGGTTGTCTTCTACGCGTTTGCCGAAGCCAATTCCGGGATCGAAAATAATGCGCGAAGGCTCGACGCCCCCCTGAGTGGCATACCGTTTCCGTTCCTCGAGGAAGGAGGCAATCTCACCAAGGAGGTCATCGTAGTGCGGCCCGCCACCGACCTGCATATCTGCGGGCCTGCCCCACATGTGCATCAAAATGACCCCGGCGCTTGCGGCTGCTACACAGTCAAGCATGGCCGGATCGTCCCGCAACGCCGAAACATCATTAACGATATCCGCCCCTGCTTCGGTCGCAGCCTTCGCCACCAGTGCCAGACGGGTGTCAATTGAAATCGCGATACCGTTGTTTCTTGCTCGGATACCCTCGATGACCGGAACCGCCCGGGCGATCTGCTCCTCGGCAGGCACCGGGTGGGAGCCGGGCCGCGTCGACTCCGGACCCACATCGATGATCTCAGCCCCCTCAGCGATCATATCGAGCGCGTGGGTGACGGCGTGTTCGGTCGCGAGATACTCACCACCGTCACTGAACGAATCAGGGGTTACGTTCAGGACCCCCATCACCAGGGGCGTGGTACTCGAGCTCATCAAGCGATGTTGAAGCTGTCGTTGCACGGCTTAAGATTTGCGGAGTTAGAGCAGCAGATGCGGAGGTAGCCGCCGGAGATTGCGGCCCTGGTGCGCTACCGTCGGTAGATTATGCGCCCCCGGGTCAGGTCGTAAGGCGAAATCTCGACAAGCACGGTGTCGCCCGGGAGGATGCGGATATAGTACTTGCGCATCTTGCCGGAAATGGTGGCCAGCACCTGATGTTTTTCGCCGCCGACGTCGACCTCCACGCGAAACATCGCGTTGGGCAGCGCCGCCGTCACCACACCTTCCGCCTCGATGGCATCGACCTTCGCCATACGCTCGTCACACCGCAACCGTATTTGGCGGTCTTCTCAGGCTGCAACCGTTCGCGCGGTAGTCCAAACAGCCTCCGCCTCGAGTCTCCCCGCTCCGGCCGGTTGCGCCGAAGCAGACAACAATCCACTTAGTATACTCACCAATCCACTTAGTATACTCACCAGCGCATGGCCCACAACCCCGCCCAGACCCGATAGTCCTCATCTGATCGAGCCGATGGGCATCTACAGGCCCTTGCGTGCCAGCCCAATTTCAGTACCAATCGGCCTTATAGAGTAGTGGTCTTGAGCGGAGACGTTCTATCTGCGCTTGGAAAGGGCATCTTATGAGCTTTGGCAACAGAACTGAATCCCGTGCCGCCGCCGTGGTCATGGCGGCAGGACTGGTCGTCGCATTGGGCAGCCTTGGCTGCGTTACCGCCCCCCGCCTCTCGATGCAGGCCGAACGCTGCCGCATAGAGGTGCGGATGGACCCCGCGGCCCACCGCCTGGTCGGACGCACGGTGCTGGATCTCGTCCGAACGGATGGCGACGCCCTTCCGGCCGGGCAGAAGCCGGTCTCCCTTGAGCTGCTGCTGCATCCAGACCTGAAGATCACACAGCTCCAAACCAGCGGAGCCCGCGGAAAGTACCGGGGCACGGTGAAGACGGATCCAAGTGACGAGGACGCCGAGTTCGCTCCGCGAAAACATGTGGTCCTCCTCGATAATGCGGTCGACTCGTTGACCTTATTCGTCGAGTACCAGGGCGAGTTGTTTCAGGACGTGTCAGCCGGCGAGGTGCTTGGTGAGATCCACAACGTCACCATGCGGGCCCACATCGGCGAGGAGGGAATCTACCTGGCCGACGGGTACTGGTACCCCAAGCCGGTGGCGGACGAGGGCGCTGATCCGATCCTGGGGGATTATGTGTTGATCGCCGATCCGGTGCCCGGCCTGGAACTGGCGGCCTCGGCGCAGCGCGACCCCGTCCTGAGCGCGCAGACTGGCTGGTTGGCGTGGCGCACTCCCTATCCTGTGGACGGCATGGTACTGGTCGGCGGCCCACATGAGATTCATCAAGCCACTCATAACCATGTTGCGATCAATCTGCACCTCAAGCCGAGCCAGGCTGCTCACGTGGAAGGGTTGATCGACGCGGTGCGCCGGAACCTTGACCGTTATGAACCGCTGATCGGGCCGTACCCCGCGGAGGAGTTTGCCATCGTCGACAACTTCTTCAGCAGTGGGTTCGCCTTCCCCACGTTCACGCTGCTTAGCTCGGACGTGATCAATATGGGGAAGCGATTGCAGACCAGGCACGGCATGCTGGATCACGAGATTTTGCACTGCTGGTGGGGCAACGGTGTTCACGTTGATCCCCGGGATGGCAACTGGTGCGAGGCGTTAACCAGCTACGCGACGAACTACTACGGATACGTCCTTGACGGTGACGAGGAGAATGCCCGCCGCAAACGGCGGAACTATGCCCATTTCCTCGGCCGGTTGAAACCAGAGGATGATAAGCCACTGGATACTTTTGACCGGGAAGACGGCTGTGGCCGTGGAGTTGGATACAAAAAGGGGGCCATGGTCTTTCACATGCTCGCCCGTAAGATCGGTCAGGAGAACTTCTGGGCGGCGATGCGGCGGATGACCGAGGAGTACGTCGGAGCTTATGCCTCGTGGGATGACATTCGCCGGGTCTGCGAAGAGTCTGCTGGACTCTCACTCGAGACGTTTTTCCGTCAGTGGGTGCGTGGCAACGGCGCGCCGGGGCTTTCGGTTGAAAGCGCCCGGTATGACTCGGCGGATCAGACACTGACACTCGCCCTGTCTCAAGGGGAGCCCACCTTCGAGCTTGAGGTCCCCATCCACATCACGCACGCCGGCGGTAGCAGGGATGTGGTGGTACCGCTTGGCACCGCATTTGAGGAGATTACCGTCCCGCTCGAGATCGCTCCGATCAGCGTCGAGCTTGATCCGGACTACCACGTGTTCCGCAAGGTGCCGCTTGAGGACATCATTCCGACGACGGCCGGTACGCGGTATGGTTCATCCTTCGCGTGTGTGCTTCGCGCTGGCGAGGTGCAGGAGTCTTACACATCGTTGCAGTCCATCTTTCAGCGCAGCTTCGAGGAAAATGAATGTATCACGCGGACGGTGGGGAGCATCGAGACGGGAGCCCTTGCGGAGCGATGTGCCCTGATCCTCGGTGATGCCGTGCACGATCCGTACGTCGCCGGGTTCCTCAGCGCAATCGAGTTTCCCGTGCGTTTTACGGAGGAAGGATTTGAGTTTGACGGCGTCACGTACGCTGACACCGGGCATGCCGTGCTCTGTACCGCGGCTCATCCCGGGGTAGCGGGCGGTGGCGTGACCGTACTGTATGCCAACAGCGACGGCGCGATCCCCGCGGCCAGAACCGTGCCAATGTACGACCGTAGCCTGGTGATCTTCAAGAATCGCAGACCCGTCTTGCGGCGTGATTTCGAGCATCGCCGCATTGTGCAGGTGGAGCGGTGACGCCCACCTGACGGATGCATCCCAATTCGGGTGGCACGGGCAAGCTCGCGTGGCCATGTTCAGTGCCGGACCTGCAATACATGCTCACGCAAGCGTGAGCATGGCACCCGGCACCGGCGGAGAGTTGGGACCGTCCGCGCCACGTGGTGAGCAAGGTGGAGTGGCATATCGATGAGCTATTCCTGCGCAAGCCGAAGCCTGCGGCTCAGCCAAGCTCTTGAATTGACCTTCACCATTCGCGAGTATGGTCGTATGACCCTGACGATGGAAGATATCATTGTTGACCCGCCGGCTGAGGGCGTCGTGGTTGATCCGATGGATTGGTTTGACTCGCCCGGTCCTTTCGAGATCGAGATCGGCTGTGGCAAGGGCGGCTTTTTGCTCAGCCGGGCACGGGCCAATCCTCATCTACGGATGCTGGGCATCGAGTGGGCCAACAAGTACTTCCGCTACGCGGCCGACCGAATGGCCCGGTGGAAGCTCACAAACGTCCGCGTCATGCGCACCGATGCCAAATACTTCCTTATCCACCACCTGCCGCCGGCCTGCGTATCCACACTGCACCTCTATCACCCCGATCCCTGGCCCAAAAAGCGTCACCATAAGCGCCGCCTCATCCAACCCGATTTCGTCGAAGCAGCCGTACGCATATTGGCGACGGGCGGCAAGTGGCTGATCCAATCCGATCACAAGGAATACTTCGGGATTATCATAAGCTTGCTCGACCAGCGTATGGAGTTGACAAAGGCTGCCTGGGAAGAACCCGGTGCGGGAGAGGAACCCGATTGGAACGGCACCAACTACGAAGTCAAGTACACTCGAAAGGGTCGCACGATCTATCGCGTAGCGTATGTCGCCCACCAGCCTGAACAGTTTCACAGTGGGCAAGACAGGTGTTAGCGATCCTCGGCTGCGTTTGAGACCTGCGCCGGAGTAGACCGAAGCGACAACCGCGCCGAGTAGTGCCTCTCGTCGGTTACATTGACAGCGAAACTGGCGAATGACAGAGTGCGCCCTAGTGAGGCCAACTCTCGAACGGCATCCGCCGGATTGATGCGCACATGAGTAACCGGTCCATGTTTCTTCTTTGGCAACACCACATCCATCGCGGTGCCGCTGCGCTGCAAGCGCAGCGTGGGTCCGGGCTTGGCCGTGCTATCAGCCCACCGTTTCCGCAGGTCCGCGTTCGGGGAGGTCAGTGACAGCAGGTACCCCTCGATGCCGAGTATACGGTCGCCGGGTAGCAAGCGTCCCTCTGCAGCGGTGTTCGGGTATACACGTGCCACCGAGACGACACCCGGCTTCTGGACGATCTTCATACCGATGCCCAGCCGTGGTTGTCTCTGCGGCGCCGAGGGCGATCCGCTTTCCCACCAGGACGGATCCAGCAGCGACGGCAAGCCGGCCTCATGTGCCGCAAGCCATTGGTCAAGTACGTTTGTGGCCAGCCCGGCCTGGATAACCGAGAGCACCGACCGCTCGCCGGATCGCCTGCTCAGCGCCCGCACATCCGGCACGGTGGCGAGCGTGGGAACCAGGCCAAACTCCGCCTCCAGGATACGCTCGATGTGGTCACGACCGAGAGCGAAGATAAGCCAGCCATTCCAAATCGTCCAGGCGGGCTCGGTATTTGCCAGAAGACGAAGCAATCGGAGCTCCGACCCCTCGGCGTAAGCCTTCAACGGAACATGCAGAACTGGGACGCTGAGGTGCCTGCTCTCCCGGATCGTCAAAGTGTTGTCAGCCTTTGCCGGGTCGATTGCCCGCACCAGTTGGATCATCTTGTCTGCGATATGCCGGGCACGGTCTCGGACGGCGTGTCCATTGCGGCATTCGATCATAATCGCCACTTGAGGTGTCGATCCGCCCTCCCGCAGATCCTGCCCCCAGGCGATGATCACGTGAGGGCCAAGCCGGGGCCAACCTCCCGGCGGCGCATCAGGCGCTCCGGCGACCGCGGCGAGAAATGTCAGGTAGCGTCCTAGCATTCCGCGCGCCGGGCTCGCCGCTGCCGCTGCATAGGCCTGATCAAAATCGATAGTGGTTGCCAACGCGAAAAGGGTCGTTTGGGGAAGCCGCAGCAGGCGGTTGATCGCGGTTCGGGCCAGCTTCGGTCTGTGATGCGGCGCCCCCAAAGACGCTCGCACCGCCACGTCGATGCGGCCTTCTCCTTCGTAGAGACCCACAACCGCGCGATCAAACGCAGGCCACCACGGCGACGGCTTAACCCCATCCACCGGGAGTGTCTCATCCCTCGCCAGGTAGACCAGCGCGGGGTAGCCCGCCGGCAAGTATGCCGTCAACTCCCTAAACGCAGCAGAGCTTTCAAGAGCGTCACCGCCCTTGCCGGCTATCAGATTCATCGTTTCATGTAACAGGGAATCAGGGCCCCAGGTATGCGACATGGCCACTGTGCGCCCACCCCAACAGACCGTCAAACCATCCTGCGTTTGGAAGAAACGCACACCGCGGAACGTGCCGCCTCCTGTACGCCGATCCGGAGGGAACCATCGGTCAAGCACGGTTTCGTCTGAGACGCGCACCAGCCACACCGCACCGCCGAATCGCGACCAAGAGTCGGCAACAACACCCATTCCAGATTGCGTCAACTCCTCAGGTCCAATCGACGTAGGCAACCCCAGCAGAGTTGGCACGGCGCTCTTCAGGTCGAATGGTTTGCCATTGTCTGTGGGCTTTCCGGTCAGAAGAGGCAGCAATTGCCAGGCGTGTGCCCGATTCAACGCCCTGTCGGCTTCATCAAGCTGCTGAATTGTGATGAATACCGTCGCAGATTCTGGGACATACCTGGCAAAAGGGATGGCCCCAGCCTTATCCGCCGTTCGTGGTTGTCCTGGTGCCGGAGAAGCGACAGCCAAGGCGAAAAGCAGAAAAACAAAACCGAAGCAAAGCTTCCCACACTGTCGGCGTGCCGATGACCTGGCCTGGTGGCGCACGGTGAATGCGAACCAGGTGCAGTGCGGCGGAATCGATTTCGCCAACTCCGCCGGGTGGGCGATACGCAGTTGTTGGATAGTTGCTATGGAGTGCGACTCACCGGTGCGAGAAGGGGATATCATGTAACGCAGCAACACGGCTCACAAAACGGTGATGGTGCGAAGCTTCGCCACGGCTACCGCCAGTCCTGGGGCTGACACCCGAGACCACAACTCTCACGTGTGAGCCCTACAGGTCCTCAACGTCCTCGTCGTCCGTTGGAGCCGGTTCCGGTGGAGAAGCCGGGACCTCACCATCCGCACCAGGGAAATGATCCGCCCCGGGGGATGTGTCCTTCGCCTGCCTGAGAATATCGAGCATCTGCGAGATAGTCAGCTCAAACTGCCGTTGCAGGGACTCCCCGCTCTGACGTTTCGCGGCCCAATTATCCTGCGTCTCCTTAAACCACTCCTCCAACAGGTCCTCGTTGGCAGAGGCTCCGCGATTCCCTGCCTCTGGGGACTGCTCCTGAGGCGACGGAACCGCCAAGGGCCGAGCCGTTTCCACCTTCTCGCCAGCGAATTTAGCTGGCCGATCAAAGGCACCAAGGAAGGCTAGGGCAACAACGGCTGCAGCGGCGAGGAGGCCGGCGATGTACAGTCCCCGGCGCAGTCGGTCCCTCGACCGGAGGGATTTGGAGTCGGTGCAAGCGAGAAGCCGGTCCGCAAAATCACCGTGAAGCGCTACCGGTTCACGATCCGAGGCGATGACATGTCCGCTGACTTCCATAAGCGCCAGGGCCCGCCGGCAGTCCGGACACTTGACGCGGTGGGCGCCCAATTCGGTTGCCAACGCCCCGGACAGCTCGCCGTCGAGGTATGCGTCAAAAAGTTGTCGTGCTTGCTCGCAACGCATCTTGTGTTCAATCGAAGTCCGTGGGCATCGCCCACAGACCGGCAACTCCGCTCACCATCTTTTACCCAGCCGCCCCGGCACGATTGCGGAACTCCTGCAACTCATGCTCGGTCACCGACTCCAACAGTTCGCGTAAGCGGTTTCGGGCCCGGTGAAGGTGGCTCTTTACAGTCGCAACGGGCAGCTCCAGCACCTGTGCCATCTCATGGCAACTCAGCTCGTGCCGATAAAACAGCACCAGAGTCGCTCGCTGGGGTGCGCTGAGCCGGTCCACCGCTGACCACACCAACTCCTTCAGACGGCCCGCCTCTTCTGACTCTACTGAGCCCGGGAGCGCACTGTCACCGTCGTGGGGCAATGCAGTGAAATCCAGCTCCCCGGTTAGGGCCCGCTTCCGCCGCAGGTGGTTCAGGCAAACCCGGTAGCCGATGGTAAACAGCCAAGTGCTGAAACGATACTCGCTGGAAAACGTGCCCAGCGAGGCGAAAGCCTTCAGGAAAGCTTCCTGGCAGATCTCCTCGGCGTCATGATGATTCCGGACCATCCGCCAGATAAAGCTGAATAGACGGTCCTTATGCAGCTCGACCAGCTCGCGCGAAGCGAGCCTGTCGTCCGCCTGCGCCCGGCCGACCAGTTGCCTCTCATATTCCCGGCTGGGCGTTACCGCGGTCTCTCTTACCATCCCGCGTGCCATACCTATCCATTATAACCAATTTCGAGGCGGCGTGTTGCGGTAAACGTGCCGCCCTGTAAAATCGATCCCGCCTGTAGGTCGTATGAGCGCTTCTCCGGCAAATTCGCTAACTGCCTGCGAACAATGAAGTTATGGCCAGGAAAGCAACGCCCGATAACATTGTCTGCCGCAATCGAAGGGCCGCCCGCCGCTTCCAAATCCTTGAGAAAATCGAGTGCGGCGTTGCCCTTCAGGGTACCGAGGTCAAAAGCCTCCGCAACCGGGCCGTCTCCGTCGAAGAGGCCTACGCCCGGATTATCGACGGTGAGCTCTGGCTTATCGGCTGCCATATCGCCCCGTACAAGTACGGCCACACGAAAAACCACGAGCCCCTGCGCCGCCGGAAGCTGCTGGTCCGCGCCCGGGAGATCAAGAAGCTCAATCACAAGGTCGAGCAGAAGGGCCTGACCCTTGTCCCATTGAGAGTCTACTTCAATCAGCGCGGCATCGCCAAGGTGTCACTGGGCCTGGTACGCGGAAAGACGTTGGCCGACAAACGCCAGGACCTCCAGGCCCGCGACCATAAGCGAGAAATCAGCCGGGCCATGCGCCGCCGGAGATAGTCGGTCCGAACGAGCACGCCCGGAATGCCTAATCTGATTGCGGTCCGCGCAACCGGGCCCGAATGGCCTCGAGCGATCTTTGTGCCGCGCCGCGCTTGGGGTCATATCTAACAGCCAGTTCGAATTCCTCCATAGCCTCTTCGAGTCTGCCCTGTCGCCGAAGGGCGTCGCCGAGGGTGTAGTGGGCGTTGGCATACTGCGGATTGATCTTAAGGGCCTTGTGATATGCCTCGACGGCTTCTTCGAGCCGGCCTTGTAGCTTCAGTGTGTTACCCAAGTTGATGTGCGCTGAGATGTGTCGTGGATTGACGCGCAATGCGTTGCCATAGGCTGCTATCGCGTCGTCGAGCTTGCCCTGCTCCTTGAGCGTGTTGGCAAGATTGTAGTGAGCTTTTGCATATCGCGGGCGCAGTCGCAGACTTCGGCGATAGGCCGCCACGGCCTCGTCCAGCTTCCCATTCTTAGATAGAGCATTACCGAAGTTGTAATGGGCGTCGGTGTAATCGGGCTTAAGTCGCACAGCTTTCCGAAACGCCTCCTCGGCCTCCTCGGTTCGACCACATGTAAACAGCGTGGCTCCCAAACCCAGATGCCCACGAGCATTATGTGGGCTTTTGGCAATGACGTCGCGCCACATGATCAGGTCACTTTGGTAGTCCCGATTCCGACGTACCGTTCCGTACACTGAAAGGGCAACAATCGTGGCGATGAGGCCCGTGGTTACCAGTTGACGCGACCTGGTTCCCCACGACAGCCGATCAGCAGCGCCCCCAAGTGCTGCGTAGCCGCCGAGTACGACCACAACGACCACTGCGGCCAGCGGAAGATACATGCGATGCTCAAAGGCCGGATCCTTGATTGGAATGAAACTGGACGTCGGTGCCAAAGTCACGAAGAACCACGCCCCGACAAACCCCAGCCACGACTTTCGCAGGAGTACCCATAATGTCCCGAACAGCAATGGAATGATCAGCAGTGCGGGTCTTACCACCTCACCTACACTACGCGCCACGGGCCAGGCATAATCCAAACACAACGGATCGGGCCACAGCGACAATCTCGAATAGTGTGTGATGACCCCAGCCTGGGTGGCCAAATACTCGAATGGTGTGATGCCCTTGAAGCCAAAACCCACCGTGGCCACACGCTGCACCGGGTTCAATACCCCCATGGCGATGCCAGTGGTCCCAAGGATGCACCACGTAGACATCAGTATCACATAAAGCCCCCAGCGCCGGCGCAGCGTCTCTGCAAACGACTTTGACAGGAAAATCCAGTCGTAGAGCAAGACCACCAGCGGGGCAGTGACCATGACGGCCTTGCTGCCCATGCCCAGGCCGCAGCAGATGACAGCCGCTACATACCACCAAGCCCGATACATTGAATCCACGCCGCGGATGACACAATACAGTGTGAGGAGGTAGAACAACCCCATCAGTGACTCTCCGCGTTGAACGATGTAGGTGACGCTCTGAGTCTGTAGAGGATGGACGACCCAGATCAGCGCTGTAACCAGTGCCAACCATGGTGCCGCGCTTCTGACATGCCCTCCGAATTGATCGCCCAGCATGGACCGACGGACAACTCCGAAGAGCGTCAAGCCAGCCAGCAGATGAACGGCAAGATTGAAGGCGTGATACCCCCGCACGTTCAGTTCACCATACTTGTAGTTGATTGCCAGTGACAGATCGACGACGGGCCGCCGGCCCCGCAATGTCTCCGAGAGCGGCCAAACCTCGCGGATACGTGGGTTGTTGATGATGTATTTGTCGTCGTCGAGCACGAACGCGCCGCTGAAGCTGTTGTAGTAGACGACGCACCCCGCAACGACCACGAGGATCGGAAGAAGCCACCGCCAGTCAAATCTCGCACGATGCTCCTGCCGCTGGGCGTGACTGGGCTCTTCCAGAGTGTGGGCCCTCTTTGGACCTTCCTTGGAGGATTTCCTACCCGACCTTGCGCGCCTCAAGGCACTCTCCAGACACATCCGGGCGGACCGTACGCCTGATACCGTCCACGGTTTCTCCCTGCCGCAAGAGCGGTAGGTTGAGCGCTGACCGCCGCGGGTTCACGCCCAGAACCGATGGGATGAAAGCCAGCAGCGTTTGCTCGTGACGCACCACGAAGCCTGGCAATCCCCACCGAACAGAAGCTATGGGCGTGGAAAGGATACCGGTTTACGTCGGGTTGGACTACTACCAAGGTCCGGTTCAGGTGTATGGCGAAGCCTTCTTGCGACATACACCGACGGGCACACCGGGTAATGGTGAGGTCAATCCGTCGACGGCCTAAAGGCTCTCCCCGGAACTCCCGCCGCATTGTTCCGCTGTCCTCTTTACCTCTGCTTCGCTCGTTCCGCGTCAAATGAGCGTCAGTCAACGGTGTGGTCTTTGGCGCCGCCGGACCGGGGCGGTATGTCGTTTCCCCTTGGTGCGTCTTGCCCGCGCTCGCGCTGCTGTCTTGCCGCGTATGTGTTTCGTTCGTCGCGTTGTGACCTTGGATGCACCACGAGCGGTCCTGGGCATCGACGCCTCAGTACCGGCGAGCGGCTCGGCCAGGGCCAGCTCCATCTGACGCGTCGGTATGTGGATTCTCGCGATGACAACCTTGAGCCGGTCGCCAACAGTGATTGTGTATCCCGAACGTTGCCCGACGACACAGCCGTGGGTTGGATCAACCTCCCACCAGTCATCGAGCAGATGCTCAAATCGCAACAGCCCCTCCACCAAGTAACGCTCGAGTTGGACGAACACGCCGACGTTGGCAACGCCGGTGACGATGCCGTCGAACTCGTCGCCGAGGTGTTTCTCCAAAAGTCGCAGCAAAAGCACGAGCTTCAGCTCGCGTTCGGCGGCCTCGGCCCGCTGCTCGTTTGCGCTGCACAAAGACCCGAGTTCTGCAAGCTCTTTCTCGCCGGGAACCCGCTGCACACCGCTCGGTCGCTTGAAGGCACCTGTCAAATACAAATCGATCAGGCGATGGATGGTAAGATCCGGATACCGGCGGATCGGTGACGTGAAATGGCAGTAGTGCTCGCTGGCCAATGCATAGTGACCGACAAGCGTCGGCGCATATTCAGCCTGCTGCATCGAGCGCAGAACGGCCAAATGAACCGCGAAAGCCCCACTCTTCCCGCGCACCTTGTCCAGCAATGCCTGTACAGCAAACCGGTCTGCATTGGCCGGCAGCTCATGACCCAAAATGGCCAGGAACCGCCGCAAGCTGCCCGCTGCCAGATGGCGGGGTTCATCGTGGACACGCCGTAGATGGGGTACGTTGCGCGACGCCAGCAGCCGGGTAACAGCCTCATTGGCCTCCACCATGAACATCTCGATGATCTTGTGCGAAAAACTCGTATCCGCCGGCTCTATGTCGACCACGTTCCCATCCTCGTCACGCACAAGCTCAATCTCGGGCAGATCCAGTTCCAGCATGCCTTCGCGCAGACGCCTAGCCCGAATCGCTTTTGCCAATCGCTCCATGTCTTTAAGAAGCGCAACGACTTTGGCACTTGTCCGGCCGGGCTTACCATCAAGCACTGCGGTGGCTTGCTCGTAGGTCAGCCGCTTGGTTGACCGGATGATGGAATTGGCCACACGCGTCTTCTTGACTCTACCCTGGCGGTTGTAGGTAATGAAAACGCTTTTGGCCAGTCGCGGCTGCCGCTCCTGCAACGAGCAAACGCCGTTGGACAGGACCTCGGGCAACATCGGTATCACGGTGCCGGGAAGGTAGACGCTGTTCGATCGCTCCCGGGCCTCATTATCGGCCGCGCCGCCCTGACGAACGAAGTAGGCTACATCGGCGATGTGAACTCCCAACTCCATGCTGCCGTCGCGGTTTCCGGTAAGTGAGATGGCGTCGTCAAAGTCTCTGGCGTCAGCGGGATCGATCGTTATGACGGTCAGTTTGCGAAGATCTTCGCGATTCTTCACCTCTGTTCGCGGATTGTAGGCCATCGCCGCCGTCCGGGCCTCCTCCAGCACCGCCTCGTCAAACTCACCGGGGAGCTGGTATTGCTCGATGATGCTGAGGATTTCGACGCCCGGCCGGCCGCGCCGGCCCAGAACCTTGGCGATGACACCACGGGCCTCTGTGCGCTCGGTCGGGTACTGGGTGATCTCCACGACTACCATATCACCTGGTCTGGAGCGCTTCGCGCCGGGGTCGCCGACCAATATCGGCACATGCAGCGTGTGGCCGTCGGGGACAACGAACCATCGATTAAACTCACGACACAGCTCACCTACGAATCGACTCTGGCCGCGTTTCACGATAGATGTGATCCGCCCCTCATAGAGCATCTTCCCACCGCGTTTGCCGCGCTTGAGTGTCCTTGCGATAACGGTATCGCCGGTGATCGCACCGCCGGTGCGCCCGGACGGAACATACAGATCGCCATGTGAGTTGGGTGTGTCAGGGATGACGAAGCCGAAGCCGCGACGGTTGCCGCGGAAGGTGCCGACGATCTTCCCAGGCGGCCCCGGAAGCATCAGAGCATTCTCGCTACCCAGAACAATTCGGCCCGTCTTCATCAAGGCCTTGCAGGCAGCGTGGAAGTCGCCCTGTTCGTCCTCCCCGATTCCCATTGCCTGGGCCAGCTCGTGGAGCTTCTGCGGTTTGTACCCTCTGGCTTGAACGAATCGGAGGATACGCTCGGCATAAGTGTCGGAGGGCATATAATTCTCCCATGTACGTGGCGAATCGCGCAGTCCCGGCCGATCTCCGGCGGCACTCCATGATTCTCGGTCCACGTGGGTCGGATGGTCAAGACACGCTGCAACGTCAATCGTCGTAACCTGGCCGAGGGTTCAGAATGATCGACCATAAAGCCAAGTCCGCTGCCGCATCGGCCTACGACGCGTTTTTGGATAGGTACGGCTCCGGGGAGCATCGGCGTCGTCGGGCGGCTGTGTACGATCAGTCCGAGCTAACGGATGCGTAACGCGCCCTGCTTGGCACTTTCGCCCGTGACATGAATCTACTTTGTGTGGCCGGCACGTGGTGCGGTGATTGCATTACCCAGCGCCCGATCTTCAAGCAGTTTGCCCGGGCATGTCCTAAGATTTATTTTTTCGATTTGTCGATCGCGACACGAATCCCGTGCTGGCATCGGAGCTGCGTATCTGCGGCGGCAGCCGGGTGCCAGTCATGATGTTCATGTCCGAGGACTCTGCAGCGTACGCCCGCTATGGCGACCGCACCCTCAGCCGCTACCGACAGATGGCCGCGGAGCAGCTCGGCGTGGCCTACCCCAGGTAGGCAGGCCCTACGCTGGATGCTTTGACCGAGGGCGCCGACGACTGGCTGCGTGAGATCGAACGCATTCAGATCCTGCTGCGCTTCGCCCCGCAGGACCGTGCCATACACCCGTGAGACCCACTGAGCGTGGGCCGTACCGGCACGACCTAAAAGGAGCCAATCGGCCTAAAGAAAGTTCCGCTCCCAGGACGATACAAGCCTTACCTAAATTACCCATCATGCGTATATTAACGCACGTGAGTGAAACTTGGCAAGTAAGCCAGGAGGTGATTTACTCCTTACACTCTCGGGTTGGAAACCCGACACCGCATTAGAAGCGCAGGACCGCTCCAGGATTGGGCAGGAGGCCCTTCCGCTTAGTGGCGGGTCTCCGGAGCCCAGTCTGCGCGAGAGGAGCGTTCCATGCCGTCGTCGTTCGTGGTTGAAAGGTACATGACCCCCCTGCTGGCTGGGAACCGGGCCGCCTGCCGCCAGCTTGTTAAAGAGCAACTGGCCAGGACCGATGACCCATTGACCCTCTATCACGAACTCCTCTGGCCGGCGATGGAGCGAGTCGAGAAGCTCTACCGCGCCGACCGGATAAACGCAGCCTCGGAGAATATGGCCACGCGGATCAACCGGTCGATTGCGGACCAGCTACAAATTAATCTGATTACGCAAGAGCCCAACGGGAAGCGGATTCTCATCACCTGTGCCCCCGGGGAGCCGGAGGAGCTGGGGGCCCAGATGTGCGCCGATCTCTTCGAGACAGAAGGCTGGGAAGTGTACTTCGTCGGGGGCGGTGTTCCCAACGATGAGATCCTCAGCCTGGCGGGGCATCTTCGCCCGGATATTCTGTTGATTTTCGGGACGCGGCCGTCTGGGGTACCAGCCATCCGTCAGTTGGTTGACCTGATCCGCGAGATAGGGGTCAATCCGACCATGAACATCATGGTTTCCGGCGGCGTCTTCAACCGGGCGGACGGTCTGTGGAAGGAAGTCAACGCCGATGTGTTCGCGAAGACGGCAAAGCAGGCCATTGCGGTCGCCGAAACGGCGCTGCCACGCAGGCCGGAGCCGCCTAAAAAGGGATCCGCCAAGAAACGCCGTCGCCGACGTCGACCTCCACTCCTGGTAGCGGCTGAGTCGGATTAGTCGGTGTGCGTTGGGTCCACGTGTCCAGGCAGACAATGGTCGGGAGAAGACCCTGCTTAGCGTAGACGTGCGCTGGTGCACCCGCTTCCATCCCAACCTACGCAGCGATGATCCCCCGAAAGTTGGGGAATTCTAAGGTGTCGAGGCCTTCCGTCTTTTTCGGGCGGCGACCTCGGGTGCCTCGCGGATGCACGTCCACAGGATCTTCATGGACAGGCCCAGGAGACTAAGGCCGGTGCGGACCAGGGTGCCGTGCGGCTGCCCAACTCCCGAATACCCAGCCCCATTGGAACTCACCTCCTCCCAGTTCTGAAATAGTCGCCCCCACCGGCTGTACATCGCCGCTCGAACGCGCGAACGGCCCCGAAGTGGATACCAGAAAGTGTCGTGGTAAATAACGCTGGCGATGTACGCCCAAGGAGCCAGCCAGGTCTTCAACGACCACTCGAGAAACCTCTTGAGCCAGCCCCAATAGATCAGGTGCTGCATCCTGGCGGCGAAGGTCATGTGCTTGAATGGACCAACGAAGTGCCAGTTCTCGGCCGCAGCGGCTTCATCACCGACGATCTCAATCTCATTAGGATCTCCGCAGCCCAGGCCGCGCTCGTGGGCGAGGCGGATGAACTTCACATCGCTTAGCGGATTGAAGCCCATCAGCTTGGCGGCCAGGGCGTCGATCGCTACCTGATCGCTCGAGGCGAGCAGGACGTCCTTGACATATGGCACCATGCAGCGCGGGCCGGGACCGTCCCCGGCGAACGTGCCGTCCATTACCGCGAAGACACCACGATGGATCTTCTTCTGGATCATGAGCAGGTCCACAAGCGTCTCGTGAATGACCGGGTGAGTCCAGTGGCGATGCTCGTTGAGCAGTCCGCCGAAAGCGTTCTTCATCGCCCCTGTGATCGTGGTGAACACGTGCGTCTTGACGGTCGGTAAATGGATGATGTTCTCGCCGATGAAACGATTAGGGATGCTGAAGCCGTTCGGATATACGTCTCTTAGACAAAGAAACTCGTCCACGAGATCGCCGACGGCATCCTCGACCCGGATCCACTCCACATCCGCATCGTAGAGGTGTACGTTGCGCAAGCCGTGGGCCTCAACCACGGGAAGTTGCTTGTTTTCCCGCTCGCCGAGCCGAGCGTCGATCACAACAGTACGGTTGTGGCATGCATGGATCAGGCTTGGGTCGTATCCGTCGCGCTTCATCGCCCGAATGACGCCCTCCAACTGCCAGGGCGTTGTCGAGCTTCCCGGATAAAAGAAGTGCCAACTGATGTTCACCTTAAGCGCGGTGTCCGCATCCTGGGCAATGACTTCCTGGTATCCGGCCAAGTTCATCACCCGATGATAGTCCGCGAGCACCGTCTCGGGCGATGTGCGCACAACCGCAACCTTGGAACGACTCACATCATACCTCTACCAATCGGGCGATTACCCGCCACCCAACAGGACCCCGAGTCCACGCGGACCGAACAATGTGGACTCATAGGCAATCGCCAGGGCACACACGGTCCAAAGCAGGATCGCCATGAGTAACGGCCGATCGCGGAGGACGATCTCGGTAGGCCCGGCGTAGACCCCCAGTTCCGTGAGCATCGCAAACCGGAAGATCCCGTACACCACCAGCGGCAACGTATAAAACAGATGCTCCTTGGGGAAGGGGGCGGGGTGGGCGTTTGTGTCCATCGTATAAAGGAGAAACGTGATCACGGCAATTCCTGCCGATACAGTAATCAGATGGTTAAGCAGGTCCGGCGTATAGCGCAGCAGCGTTCGCCGATGGTGCCCGGCCTCATTCTTATCGACGATCATCGCCAGCTCACATCGCCGCTTGCCGAACCCCATAAACAGACAGAGCGTAAAGACGCATGCCACCAGCCATTCGGAGGTCACAACGCCCACCGCCAGCGACCCGGCCCAGGCACGCAGCACAAAACCCAGGGCGACGATTATGACGTCCAGAATGACCCTTCTCTTGAGCGTTACCGAGTATGCAACGGTAATCACAAAGTAGGTTGCCAGGACGGCCGTGACCTGAGCATTCAGAAGCAGCGTGCTGGCGGCTGCGGCACTTGCTGCCAGCAAGCAGCCTATGCCCAAGGCGATCGAGGGTCGAATCGCTCCACGAGCGACGGGCCTGTCTCGCTTCGTCGGGTGACGGGCGTCGGCCTCCCGATCGAGCACGTCGTTGATGGCATAGGTTGCGCTTGCAGCCAGACAGAAAGCGATGAAGGCGACCACCGCGTCTGCGAACGCGGCGGCAGAAGACAGCTTCAGCCCCGCGGCGGGTCCGGCGAACACGACGACGTTCTTCACCCACTGGGTCGGGCGAAGCAAACCGATAAAGTCGCGCGGTGTTGCTCCCGCTCGCACCGATGACATGCTTTGCGCACTTTCAAGCACTGGGGCCTTGTCGCTATCCATCGATCGACCGCTCACTCCTGTTACTCCCGCACGCATTATAGGACATCATACAACTCGGCGGGAGTGCCACACTGGTCACACGTTGGGATTTGTCGACTACAAGCCCCATCGCCTGCCCAACAAAAAAGTCCGGCGAAGCAATGGCAAGCATCGTCGCCGGACGGTTTTGGGGTGAGCGCCCCTGCGGCGCCGGGTCGCTACACCCGGGCGGCCGTTCCGCCCGGTTCTTACCACTGCTTGTATTTCAAGCTAAACCCGTACGACTTGGTGACGGTTGTCGCAACGGTCGAACCATTTAGCAGTGCCGTGACAGCCCCTTCGACGCAGTTGTGCTTCGTGTCTTTCTTGCCGTAAGGATCGTCATCGATCGCCCCAGATTAGGCCAGCACGCCGGTCTGGTCGATCACGAACATGTGCGGCGTACGTCTTCGGTTGGACCACGGTCCCCGCCGAAGCCCTCAGCCCGTTGGAGATTTTGGAATGGGAGCGGGTTTGCTGGCAAATCGAACTGGCGTTCAAGCGGATAAAATCAATCATGGGACTGGGGCATCTGCCCAAGTGGGCCACCCTGATCTTCAGTCGATGGTGTTTGGGAGGATGATCCAACGCCGCCTAGGATTGTACCCTCCCGGTCCTGAGGTACGCAGTAGCGCGCTACCCGTCTAGGCAGTTACTGTTCTCGGACCAGCTTTCGTCAACCTGCACGAACGGCCAGAGCCGCAAGGCGTGTTTCTACCGTAGTGCACTGTACGATGCTGCCGACCTTGCCGATCCAATCTGTTAAATTGGGGTGTTGAAATGACCGGGTTTGGGCGGTAGACTAGAGAAACGCGGGCCGGATAGGAATGGACTCGCAATCGGGCCCTATGACTGGGCCCGATGCCACGTGAACGGATTCAACACGCCGACTGGGGTTGCCGTGCATCCGGACCGGAGGGATTGGGCCGGCTTCGAGGCCTACTCGCTGAGCCGCGATTTGCCTCGTGAGAAGCCGCTGACGTTCGTCAAGACCAAGATCACGAGGTTGCGCGCCGCGGGGGCCAATACAGCCTCTGCCGGTAAGGGGATTTAAGCCAACAATACTGGCGGGCAGAACGCTCGGAACGGCTGAATGGCGTTTATGGAAGGGGTAAGGCGAGTCTACAGCACATGCGACCGGTGGGGGGGCACCTTACCGGTCTAAGCGGTAGACTTCGGATCGTGATTTGAGGGGTAAGACGTGGCTTTACGGCGTAGCTGGCCGGTGATTCGGAAAGTTGCGGTTGCGCACTGGATTCGGCAGGGGAGCGCAGCGCTGATCAGCGGGTCCACATTGTGTCTGGCTTTTACGTTTCTGTGGGGCGTCTGCTGGACCGTTGGATGCCGGTTACATCCAGGCGATCTCTTTGTCGCCCCAGACTCAGAAGCGGTCTTCCGCGACGACTTTGACACCCTCGATCTCGACTCCGGATGGACGTTCGACGGCGCGGACCTGGCCAATCGCAGCCTGACGGAGCGGCCAGGTTTTATGCGGATTTACACGGAAAATGGGGAAACCAACCCTGTGGGAGACAGTGAGGGCCTCTTGCTCCGTCACCTGGACGGTGACTTTGCCCTTGTTACGCAGGTGGAGTTCGAGACACTGGTGGACTTGCAGCTCGCCGGTCTTGTGATACGGGGAGATGACGGCCGAACGGTAGCGTTTGGGTTGCTGACCGCCAATGGCCCGCGGGGTACGTTTCGAGGCCTGTTACTGCGTGCGGACCGGGGTTCGGATATGGATCCCGGGCGTGCGGCTGCGGAATACGAATCCAACGACGTGTTTCTCCGGTTGGAGCGCACAGGGGACAGCTATACAGCTTCGTATAGCAGCGACGGCCTCACATACACGCTCGTCGGTACGGTTGTGAACGATTTGTCCGACAGCGTTCAAGTTGGAATTGGAGCAGCCAAGAGCGAGTTGTGCAGTAGCTTTTGTGATGAAGCGGTTCCGGCGGACTTCGAGTTTTTCGAGATTACCCAGCCCGACCACCAAAGCGATGGCTCGCAGTGAGCGGGCGCCAGGCTCGGGCGATAGGTCCGTACTTCAACAGAGCCAGGACTCATGTGCATCCACCCAAGAAAACACTGGCAACCGTTAGGGCAGACACTCGCCCTGACGGTGACGATGGTGCTTGCCGCCAGTCCGACCCCGGCCGCCGAGGTTGTGTTTCGGGATGACTTCGATAGCCCGGAACTCGAGCAGGGCTGGGTCATCGTCAACGAAGACGCCGCCAGATACACCCTGACCGCAAGGGAAGGGTTCTTCAGGATCAACACCCAGCGAGGCACGGTAGGTGAGAGCGTCACCGTGCGTAACCTGCTTCTGCGGGAGATGTCGGGTGCATTCATCCTCGACACCCGCGTCGAGTTCAATCCCCGGGCTGCCCAGGAGTTTGCCGGTGTGGCGGTATATCTGGACGACGCTCATGCAGTGGCGCTCGGCCTGGCGTTTGCCTCTGGAGAGCGCGGCCGCTTTCGCGGCATCGTCATGCTCAGCGTTGGCGAGGATTCTGATGGAGACGGGCGGCGTCCCGGAGCGTTTTACGACGAGGCGAACGCTGAAAACCCCAACGCCGTTTACTTACGTCTGCTCCGCAGCGGTGACAAGTTCGTCGGCGCATTCAGCCCGAACGGCCAAACCTACACGGATATTGGAACGATCACCAACGAAATGCCAAATACGGTGATGGTCGGGCTCGGTGCCGCGAATGGAGATTACAGCGGTTGCGGCAGCGAGTGTGATCTATCGATCCCTGCGGATTTCGACTTTGTTCAGATTTCCAAGCTGGCCGACGGAGAGCCGATCATCGATGTCACGCTTGAGGCCGTCACGGTCGAGGGGCCGGACGAAGTCGTCGCCGGCTCGACAGTGAGCTTCACGGCCATCGCTTCCTTTAGTGACGGGAGCACGCAAGACGTGACCGATCAGGCCGAGTGGATCGTCGCCCCGTCGGAGGTTGCTCAGATCGAAGTCGGGGAGTTCAGCGCCGGCGCGGTCGACTCGACGAGACAGGTTACGGTTGTTGCCAGCTACACGCAGTTTACCGTCAACGGCGAAGTGAGCCAGAGCGGATCGAAGCTGGTTCGCGTGGCTGTCGATTCCTCATCCGGCGGAGGCGGCCCACCTGCAAGACGCCTATGCGGGACAGGGCTGGTCGCCATCGCACCGTTTATCTTGATGCCTCTGTTGTGGCGGCGTCTTGTGTCGCGAGTGTTCATCACTTCTCACAGAATGGTGGAACACTCATCGCTAAACCTTCATGTTACTGGTCGGCCGGGTTGTGGCACTGATGTATCGGCATCGGCGGGGCACGGCGGTTATCGGAAACGGGTCTCGACTGTTGCCCGTTTATCGGGTACGCGGGCTGTGTGCCGAAAGCCTGCCAGAGCGCGGCCCTGCCCTCCGTTGCTTATGGGCCTTGACATGAATAGCCGTGCAGATACCATTTGAAAATCGGGCCATAAATTGTGTCGCGAGGGGGAACTAAATATGCCTGCTACGAGGCGAATGGAGCGGGTGGCTTGGCCACCTCTTACTAACTGGAAAAGTGCGTCACCCGGTGTCCTTATTGCGGCACTGGTCATGGCGGCGGGGAATGGAGTCACGGCTCAGACCATCGACGTGACTCCCGATACTGATACCGTCTTTGCATTCTCGGGTTTCGAAGGAGGTCCGTTTGTCGCGGAAACGCCGACGATCTGGACGGTCAGAGATGTTGATAGTGTCGGGCTGGACTTCAGCGTTATGTCAGATCAAGCGTGGCTGGTGCCCGACCCTGCCGGCGGGACACTGCCGCGCACCGTCCTGGACCCCGCCGTGGAGGTGTCCGCGTCTCTTGATGCGGGGGAGGCGGCGGGACTGGCACCCGGGGTGTATAGCGCCACGGTCTCGTTCATCAACCTGGACAACGGAGCCGGGAATACGGCCCGAACCGTCACGCTTACGGTCGCTCCCGCCAACTTTTCGGTTTCGCCGGCCTTCGTCAACGCCCATGCGGTCCAGAACAGCCCCAGTCCGGCTCCGGTTACGGTGACTTTGACGAGCAACGGCCGGACGGACCTGAACTATACCCTCTCGTGGGTGGCACACTCGTGGTTCAATCTCGACAAGACCGGTGGCACTGTGCCGGCAGGCGGCACGGGCACGTTCACCGTCTTTTTTAACCCGTTCGGCCTCACGCCTGGCACCTATACTGCGCGGCTGAAAGTCGAGAACACGACAAACGGCTCGGGCACTGCAAGTCTGTCCCTCGCACTGACGGTGAGTTCATCCGCCTCGGGAGCCGTCAAGCTACGCCCGGACGCCGACATCGGGGTTGGCGGGCCGGCGGGCAATGTCGATTTGTCCGGAGGTGTGCAGGAATCGACGCTTGTCAACAGCAGCGACCGTTTTGTGTTGTGGAGCGCGGCGGCCAGTGACGATTGGGTGTCAGTTATGCCCTCGGGTGGTGAGTTGGCACCGGACGACGGGGTATCGGGCGGGCCGGACGAGCAGAGCATCGTGGTGAGAGTGAACCTGGCGGTTAACGATCTTCCGGCCGGCTCACACACTGCAACGATCACATTTGAGAACGTGACCACGGGTGTGCCAATCGGGACGCGCCTGGTGCGAGCCCTGGTTGACCCGGTGCTGACACTGACGACCGGGCTGGTCGGCGGCGAGACTACCATTTCGCCAAGTGGTACACCGCTCACCGAAGAGCAGACGAACCGATTGGTCTTTGATTTCGGCGAGGTCGTCATGCTGACCGCCGTCGTCCACAACGGCTACCAGTTTGAGGGCTGGGCGGCTGACATCCCGCTGGATTCGCCACAAGACAACCCGATCGTGATTGCGTTGGACAACTCGCGGACCATCAGCGCCACGTTTGTGCCGATCACGCATACGTTGACCCTAAGTGCCAGCGGGACCGGCACGGGCACGGTCAAGCCGACACCGACCGGTGTCTTCGTGGATAATGCTCTGGTCTCGCGGTATTACGACGGTTCCAAAGTCAGACTCGAAGCCGAGGCGGATGCCGGGTCCGCCTTCGTGGGATGGGCCGGGAACATCCCGTTCGGCGAGGGACAAAACAACCCGCTGGTAGTGTTGATGGACCGCGACCGGACTATTACCGCCCGGTTTGAGCCGGCAGTTACCCTGCTCGTGACCGTCCTCGGAGTCGGGGAGGTGAGCGTCGAGCCCGACCTGAATGTTTATCCATCCGGTACAGAAGTCACGCTGAGCGCCGTGCCTGAAGAAGCGTTCGTGTTCACCGGTTGGGGCGGAGACGCGACCGGTGTGGATCCGGTGCTGACCCTCATATTAGATGGGGACAAGAACATCGAGGCCGTGTTTGTACCCGAAGGGCAGGATGACGGCAACGGCGACGATGCGAATGACGGTGGTGATGCGGATGTTGCCGCCCTGGTCTTCGAGATCGTCGGTGACGGCCAGGTCTCGCCCGCCGCCGGCGAGTTTGATAGGGGCGCAACGGTCACGCTCGTTGCAACGCCCGAGATCGGTTCGGTCTTCTCCAGGTGGGAGGGTGACGTCAGTGGAACCGATCTTACGACCACGGTTGTGATGGACCAGGATCGGACTGTCCGGGCTGTGTTTGAAGAAGATCCTTCAGCCACGCGGCCGACTGGCGATTCGACCACAGGAACGCGGCAGATGTGCGGAGCGATTGGTCTTGTTAACCTGTCGATGTGCATTCTTGGCTGCGCCGCGTTGACCAGGATTCGCGGTCGGCGTTGGCTAGGCAGATGATGGTGGGGCCGGGCCCGACGTGGTCACGTGCGTCTTGTGGTGAGGCAACCAGGACGGTCGTATGGGGAAGGGACACGGCTCCACTCGTGATGGTCCCGGTCGATTCAAAGCTCTCGGACTGGCAGGAGCCGGTACGTCTGAGTGTGCCCGGCGGGATAATTGGAGTATCAATGAGCTGTAGCTGCTCTTGAAGGAAGGCTACAGGTGTCCGCAGGAATCGAAGTTATCGGGTTGAATCCGCCGGGTTTCCCTAGCGTCTCGGTCGCGGTGGCGGCTTGCCGCGCCGGTTACAGTGGCGCTGTGGCTTTGGAGTATTGCACCGTCGCAGAGGCTGTGAGCGTGCTTGGTGCGCTGCGTACCGCCGAGGTGCACTTTTCCGTATCGACCGCCGGACTGACCCCCGACCTTCAATCCCTGTTGAAGTCAGCCGTTGGATACGGCCTGAGCCGTGTCATTCTTTGTGATCCCGATTCGCCTGGCCTGGAACACGAAATCCAGTTGCTGCACGATCTTGGCCTAAAGGTCCTGGTAGAGGCGACGTGTACAAACCACGCGGAACTGGCTCAGCGTGTTGGTGCCGACGGAGTAGTAGCCAAGGGGAATGAGAGTGGCGGGCGCATTGGGGAAGAGACCACATTTATCCTGCTTCAACGCGTGATTTCCAGAGTCACACTCCCCGTTTGGGCTCGGGGGGGGATCGGTTTTCATACCGCAGCCGGTGCCAAGGCCGCCGGGGCCGCAGGGGTGGTGTTGGATTGGCAACTCGCTCTGTGCCTCGAGTCTGAGCTCCCCGAGGAGGTAAAGGCCCGGGTAGGGCGAATGGACGGGAGTGAGACGGCTATTCTCGGTCAGAATTGCCCAATGCGATACCGGGCCTACTGCCGACCCGGCGAGTCGGCGTTCACGGAGTTAAAAAAGCTCGAGGAGTCGCAAGGTCTTGATGCTCAAACCAGTGCAGAGGCGCTGGCCCAATGGCGGAGGGTGGTGGAGACGCAAGTATCGTCCTCTTCGCCCGCATCGGGCGTGCCAGACCGGCTTCTACTAATCGGCCAGGATGCGGCGTTCGCAGCTCCACTTGCTGAAGCGTACCGTGACGTCAAGGGCATCTGCGATGCCATCCAACACGAGAGCGAACGTGAATGCCGCGTTGCGGCGAAACATCGTGCGCTGGGACCGGGCGGCAGCCTGGCACAGTCCCACGGGACGCGCTATCCGATCGTACAGGGCCCGATGACGCGAGTGAGCGATACGGCTGATTTCGCGTCGGCGGTGGCGGAGGCGGGCGCGTTACCGTTTTTGGCCCTGGGGCTTTTGCGGGGTCCGCAAGTCGCCAGACTGCTGCAGGAAACCGAACGCAAGCTCGGATCCACGCCGTGGGGAATCGGGATCCTCGGCTTTTTGCCAAGGGAGTTGCGTGAAGAGCAACTGGCGGAAGTGCGGATGTGCCCGCCGCCTTTCGCCATTATTGCCGGCGGCCGCCCCGACCAGGCCCAGTCGCTGGAGGGCGACGGCATTCGGACTTACTTGCACGTACCCTCACCCGGGTTGCTGCGCATCTTTCTAAGAGCCGGGTCGCGCCGGTTGATCTTCGAGGGTCGTGAGTGCGGCGGTCACGTTGGCCCGCTGACCAGCTTTGTGCTCTGGGAGTTGATGATCCGTGTCATGCTGGATCATCTGGCGGCGACGGAAGACCGGGGTGACGATTACCACGTCCTGTTTGCCGGCGGGATTCATGATGCCTTGTCGGCTTCGATGGTTGCCGCTTTGGCGGCGCCGCTTACCGAACGAGGAGTGCGGATCGGTGTGCTCCTGGGAACGTCCTATCTCTTCACGAGAGAGGCAGTCGCCACCGGAGCGATCGTCGAAGGCTTCCAGCAAGAGGCCATCGCGTGCGATCGGACCGTCCTGTTGGAGTCGGGGGTCGGCCATGCCACTCGATGCGCCGAGACACCCTTTGGAAAACAGTTCACCCAACAGAAAGACCGCCTTCTGCGCGAGGGTCGAACGGGTGAAGAGATTCGCGAAGCCCTGGAATTGCTGAACCTTGGCCGACTGCGGATCGCCTCGAAGGGTCTTATGCGCGGTCAAGCTCGACCCGGAGATGGCACTGGGACCGGTCGCGTCAGCGTCGATGCGGACACCCAGCGCCGTGAAGGTCTGTACATGATCGGTCAGGTTGCCGCCCTGCGCAGCGGTGTTAGCACCATGGAAGAACTGCACCAAGATGTCAGCCACCAGGGAGCGGAACGTTTGAACGCCTTTGCGCCCGAGCCACAAATTGTTCAAGCTGCGGATCATTCCAAGGCGATTCGGCCCACAGATCAATGCGACATTGCGATCATCGGGATGTCGTGCCTGTTCCCCAAGGCGGGAAATCTCAACCGTTATTGGGAGAACATTCTTCGTAAAGTCAATGCGATTAGTGAGGTTCCCCGTGACCGCTGGGATTGTGACCTGTACTACGACAGCGATCGCCGGGCCCGCGACAAAGTGTATTCTCGGTGGGGCGGGTTCCTGGACCAGACGCCCTTCGATCCCGTTCGGTATGGTATGCCGCCGAACTCTCTGTCCTCGGTGGAGCCGCTGCACCTTCTGGTTCTGGAAGCCGTACGTCACGCCCTGGATGACGCCGGTTACAGCGAGCGCCCTTTCGATCGTGAGCATACATCCGTGATCCTCGGAGCCGGTGGAGGTGTTGCCGACCTCGGGCTTGGTTATGGATTCCGATCGTTGCTTCCGCACTACATTCGCATTGCCGGCGGGACGGCGGATGAGGCGGCGGAACTGATCGACAGGCTTGATGGTATTTTGCCTGAGTGGACGGAGGATTCATTCCCCGGATTGCTTCTCAATGTCGCTGCCGGAAGAGTGGCCAATCGGTTCGATCTGGGTGGTATGAACTGCACCGTCGATGCGGCGTGCGCATCCTCCCTGGCAGCCGTTCATCTGGCGTTTAACGAGTTGGAGTCGCGATCGGCCAGCATGGTGATCGTCGGCGGCGCCGATACCATGCAAAACCCGTTTTCCTACCTCTGCTTTAGCAAAACCCAAGCACTATCTCCGACCGGTCAATGCAAGACATTCGATGAGTCGACTGACGGAATTGTCATTGGTGAGGGTGTCGCAATCGCTGTGCTAAAGCGGGCTGAGGACGCTTTGCGTGACGGCGATCGCGTTTATGCAGTCATCAAAGGGGTGGGCTCATCGAGCGACGGGAAGGACAAGGGTCTGGCCGCGCCGCGCCCCGCCGGGCAGATTCGGGCCCTAAAGCGCGCCTACGCCAGGGCTGGGGTAGGACCGGACACTGTGGGGCTCATCGAGGCGCACGGCACCGGCACCGTGGTGGGCGATCAGACAGAGGTCGAGTCCTTGACACGAATGTTCGGCGCCGCCGGGGCGAAAAGGCAAAGCTGTGCACTTGGCTCCGTAAAAAGCGTGATCGGACACACCAAGGCCGCGGCGGGTATGGCGGGATTGCTCAAGGCAGCTCTCGCCCTTTACCACAAGGTGTTGCCACCAACCGTCGGAGTCACGAAACCCAACCCGAAAGCCGACTTCCCTCAGAGTCCGTTCTATGTAAACACGGAGACCCGGCCATGGATCGCCAGGCTGGACGACGCGCCGCGACGCGCCGGTGTCAGCGCGTTCGGCTTCGGGGGAACGAACTTTCATACCGTGCTCGAAGAGTACGAACCGGGAAGCCGATCTCCCTCCAAGCATGCACACGCGGACGGAGGCGAACGTGTCCACCCCGGCCGCATTGACGGGGGCATTCAACTTACGACTAATCCCCCGGCGCTGCGAGAGTGGCCTGCGGAACTCTTTATATGGCGGGCCGAGTCGGCGGAGGAGATCGTCGGCTCCCTCGATCGGATCAGCGCCGCGATCGAGCAAGGGGCCAGGCCGCTGCTTCGTGATCTGGCGGCAGCGGTCTGTCGAACGGCGGATGGGGGATTGGAGACTGGGCGGGGAACAGGTTGTCACTGTCTGGCCATCGTGGCTGATTCCCTTGACGACCTTGTGTCGAAGCTCGCAACCGCGAAGCTTGCGCTAAACAGGGCGGGTAAAGCCGACGCTTCCGGCTGCTACGACTTCCGTGACCCACAAGGCATCTACTATTCTGCGAACCCGCTAGCCCCTGAGGGCAAGATCGCCTTCGCCTTTCCAGGCCAGGGCTCGCAGAGTGTGGACATGCTTCGTGATCTGGCCGTCGCATATCCCGGCGTCCGAGAGGTCTTCGAGGAAGCGGACTGCTGCCTGGTCAATGTGTTGGACAGACCACTGAGTAGTCTCGTCTTTCCGCAGCCCAGGTTTACGGATGACGACCGAAGAGCCGACGAAGCGGCGTTGACGCAAACGAACGTGGCACAGCCCGCGATGGGCGCGGCCGATGTGGCCATGTACGGCGTTCTGTCGGGCCTGGGTATTCGTCCGGACCTGACCTGCGGACACAGCTACGGTGAATACGTGGCTCTTTGGGCAGCGGGTGTGATCAGCTTTGGTGATCTGATCCCATTGTCTGAGGCTCGCGGGCGGTTCATCATGGACGCCGCCCGAGAGGCGCCCGGAACGATGGCCGCGGTTAGTGCGGACGAATCGACCGTGGCACGCATAGTTGACGCTGTCGACGGTGTCGTGATCGCCAATATTAACGCTCCCGCGCAAACGGTAATTTCCGGAACCGAGGCGGGTGTCGAGGAAGCGCTGAAACGGCTGTCTGACCAGGGCGTATCGGGTCGGCGCATCCGAGTGTCATGCGCATTTCACTCCAGCCTTGTCAACAGTGTTCTGGAGCCGTTGCGGGAGTTTGTGGGCAGTGTCTCTCTGTCGGCGCCGCAGATGCCGGTTTTCTCGAACACAACCGCATCCCCGTATCCGAGCGATCGGGCGGCGATCCGGACCAGACTCGTGGAACATCTCGTCAAGCCGGTGCGCTTCGCGGATGAAGTGCGGGCCATGTATGACGCCGGGGCGAGGGTCTTCGTGGAGGTCGGGCCGGGGAGTACGCTGAGCGGTCTGATCGAGCAAACGCTTGAGGGTGGTTCGTTTATCGCGGTGGCGACGGACCAACCGTGCCGCAACGGTCTGCTCCAACTGGTCCACGCCTTGGCGCAGCTTGCCGTCGCGGGTGTCGTGTTCGACAGTGCTCCCCTCTTCGCTCAGCGAACAGAGAAAACGCTGGACCTCGATCGGCTCGTCGAACAGACCAAGCCCGCTCCGTTGCCGCCAACGACGTGGATGGTCATCGGTGCCCGAGCGGTTCCGCTCGGCGGTCGACCGGAGCCGGCTGCTCGCAAGCGGACAACGCCCGTAAGATCGCCTTCTGCGCCGACCTTGCCTGCACCGGCGCCACCGGAATCGGACTTGACCCCGCTTGCAGCCTGTGCTCAGCCGCAGGCTTCAACCGAACTGGACGGCCACGATCCGATCCTAAGTGCCCATCACCGTCTCATGGCCAGGTTTCTCGATACACAGAAAAGCGTCATGTGTGCCTACTTGAAGGGCGCCGGGTCGACAGCAACCGGGGCTGAGCAGGTACAGCCTGATGCGACTACCGCAGCAAGAAGTCCGTGGGCCGCTAGGGAAGCGACGCCCATTCCCACAGCAGAACCTCGGGCAACGGCTGAATCTCAAGACCGGTCGTCAGCGGACGAACCCTCAGGATCGCGTTTCACGCGCCAGGAACTCGTCGCCCGTCTTGTCGGTATCGTCAGCGACCGAACCGGTTATCCGCCTGAGATGCTGGATATCGAGCTCGATCTGGAGGCTGATCTGGGGATCGACTCAATCAAACGGCTTGAGATTATCGGTGCGCTTCAGAGCGACTCGATCCTTCCGGATCAGTTCGTGGATGCCGAAATCGAGGCGCTGGCCAAACTGAAGACGTTGGGCGCAATCGTTGACTGGATTCGGGATCACGCTGTCGAGGCGCAACCAACCCCACCAAGCGCCGAGCTTCAGCCTGTGCGCCGTGACCATCATGGTCCCGCACCGACAGAAAGCGTGCCGCGCATGCTGCTGGAGACCGTCGAGTGTGAAACGCTGGAGTGTGATCGTCGGGCTTCGCACGATGGGGTTGTGGTGATTACCGACGACGAGCGTGGTGTCGCGTCATCATTGGCTGAGGAACTGACCGGGCGCGGTCTGACCGCTGTTGTCATTGCCGTGACACACAATGGGGAGAGCGATGGCCGGCGCCCGCGCGTGAACCTGTCCGACCCCCGCGCCGCTCGCGAATTCGTGGAACGAATCCGGAGTGAATGCAGACCGGTGTCCGCTCTGATCCACCTGCTACCGCTGGGGGACCACGGATTCACGCCGGCGGATCATCCATTACGGTGGGACAAGGCGTTGAACGTCGAGCTGAACAGCCTGTTCAACCTTGTCCAGTATTTGGAGTCCGATCTTCGGGAAGACGGCTCGGGCTGCGTCATCGCGGCGACCCGGATGGGGGGCACCTTCGCCAGCGCCGCGAGCGTCCTTTCCGCGGACTTCCGGCCCATGCACGGCGGTGTTTGCGGTTTTGTCAAAGCGCTCGCCCGCGAGTGGACCGATGTCACCTGTAAGGCACTCGACTTTGAGCTGGATGCCCCACCCGGAACGATCGTGTCGGCACTGTTGGACGAGATGGACGGGCGTGATGGAATCGTCGAGGTCGGATATCACTCGGGCCACCGGGTCGCGTTACGTCCTGTGGCCTCGCCTGTCAGACCGGTCGAAGAAGGGGATGGATCCTTTTACGGATCCGACGCCTCGCGTAGTGAGGAGACTTCACACGCCGATTCCAAGGGCGTCTCGCTATGTGCCGACTCCGTGGTGCTTATCACGGGAGGGGCCCGAGGCATAACCGCGGAGGTGGCCAAGGAGCTGGCTGAGCGGTTCAAATGTACGTTGGTGCTTATGGGCCGCTCGCCGTTGCCGCCGGAGCACGAGTCACCTCAAACGGCGCATCTGTCCGGTGCCAGGGAACTCAAGGGGGCTCTTCTAAGGGAGATTGAGGCGTCCGGTGAGAAGCCCACACCGGCACGCGTTGAGACCGTCTACAAGCACGTTTGCCGGGAGCGGGAAATTCGCGCTAATCTCGCAGCTATGCGAAGGGCTGGTGCGAACGTCGAATACCACGCCGTCGACGTCACCGACGGCGACGCCTTCGGGGCGCTGATTGATGAGCTTTACGACCGCCTTGGCCGACTCGACGGCGTGATCCACGGCGCGGGTGTGATCGAAGACAAGCTGATCAGGGATAAGACGCCCGAATCGTTTCAACGTGTGATAAGCCCGAAGGTGGTCGGTGCAGAGGTGCTGGCCTCCAAGCTGCGTAGCGATTCGCTCGGGTTCCTCTTCTTCTTCTCTTCTACCACCGCCCGGTACGGCAATCGAGGTCAGTGCGACTACGCCGCGGCGAATGAGGTGCTCAACAAACTTGCTGTCTGGCTCAACGGGCGTTGGCCGGGGCGAGTGGCTTCGTTGAACTGGGGCCCGTGGGAGTCCAGTGGCGGCATGGTGTCACCCGAACTCGCGAAACAGCTCGAGAAGGCGGGAATTAGTCTGATCTCACCATCGGCCGGACGGCGGGCTTTTGTCGATGAGCTGCTCTACGGACGTAAGGAGGAAGCGGAAGTGATTCTTAGCGGTCCACTCGGCGCCGCCGACTACCCGGCCACTCAGCGCGAGGAATCACTGGGCCGCACCGCTAAACCCGGTCAGGCGATCCCGGATTTCGGATTTCGGATTTCGGATCGGAGATTGGCGGATGGGCAAGATGGAAGTCTTCTCTCCACCGGTATGCCTTTGTTAAGCGGGCGAGTGAGCACCACACGCCATCCAGACGGCTCGTTTGTCTGTGATCGTGAGCTCGATCCCTCGCACGACCTTTATCTTACGGACCATCAGCTCGACGGTAAGCCCGTCATGCCGATGGCGATAGCACTGGAGCTTCTATCCGAAGTGGTCGTTTCCGGTTGGCCGGACCTGCATCTTACCGCTTTTTGTGAGCTGCGCGTCTTGCGCGGAATATGGCTGGAAGATGGGCCATCGGCGCTTCGCATAGTGGCGGCCCGACCGTCGGAAGTTCAGGGCGGCGTCGACGTGAACCTTCGAGTGGAGAGCCGGGGCGATCACCCGCAAGTGTATTACACCACTATGGCTCAGCTCCGAACCGCCATGCCGGATGTGGTCGCTCCACCGCCGTGGGAACTCCTCGACGGCCGTCCGTTGTCCATGTCGATAGAGGAGGTCTACGAAAGGTTGTTGTTCCACGGTCCGCTTCTTGCCGGAATCTCCGAGATTGAGGCGATCGGTAGGGGCGGCGTGGTTGGACGCGTCTTACCGTCATTGCCTCAGCGGTTGTTGGCGGAAGCGTCCGACGCCGCCTGGCTGATCGATCCGGTAGTGGTCGACAGCGCCTTGCAGATGGGGGTCGTCTGGGTGCGGACTCACCTGGACATGACGCCGCTGCCCTCCCGTTTCAGCCGCTATCACCGCGTGGGGCAGCTCGGCCCGGGAGAAGTGCGATGCCAAGTCAGGGTACGCAAGTACACAGGCGGATCTTCGGTCCATGCCGACCTGGTCTTTTTCAACGCTGAGGGGAAGGTCGTCGGGTGGATGGAGGACCTGGAGGTAACGTGTAGCAAGGCGCTGAACCGCCTGGCGGAGGCTGGCACGGGCTCAGCGGGGAGAGGCGCGTGAGCAGGCCCGTCGACAGCAGCAGCCATCCGCGCAGGCCGACCGTCCGTGGTGACGTAGCGGTGATCGGGATGGCGTGCACCTTTCCCGGCGCCCGCAACCTGGCCGAGTTCTGGCACAACATCGTCAGCGGGGTGGACGCCATCACCGATGTTCCACGCGAACGTTGGGACCCGGAAGTTTTTTATGATCCGGATCCCAACGCGGAAGACCGGGTGTACTGCAAACGGGGTGGTTATCTGGGCGGGTCATTTGCATTCAATCCCCTGCGCTGCGGGACGATGCCACGGGCGGTGGAAGGCGCTGAGCCTGACCAGTTCCTCGTGCTTCGAGCGGTCTATGAGGCCATGCAGGATGCCGGGTATCTCGAACGTGAACTCAATGGTGCCCGGTCGGCGTTTATTCTGGGTCGGGGAAGTTACCTGGGGGCCGGTCTTACAGGCCTGCTACAGCGCGGAACGATGACGCACCAGACGCTGGAGATACTGAAAACCCTGCACCCGGAGTATACGGAGGCCCAGCTTGATGAAATCAAGAAGGCCATTCGCTCGAAACTCCCCGGTTTCGGCGCGGAGACTGCACCGGGTCTGATCCCCAACATTACCACAGGACGGGTGGCGAACCGTCTCGATCTTAAGGGACCGACGTACACCGTTGACGCCGCTTGTGCATCCGCTTTGATCGCGACTGATCTGGCGGTTCGTGACTTGCTGACCGGCCAATACGATCTGGTGCTCGTAGGTGGGGTCCACATCTTCTTCGACGTGCCGTTCCTGCAGGTGTTCACAGCGATGGGGGCGCTCTCGCGAAGCGGAATTGCCCGCCCGTTCGATAAGGATTGCGATGGTATTCTGCCGGGCGAGGGGATCGGAATCATCGTGCTCAAGCGCCTCGAAGACGCCGTAGCGCACGGAGATCGGATCTACGCGGTGATCAAGGGTGTCGGCACGAGCAGTGACGGGAAGGCCACCAGTGTGACGGCCCCGCGGGTCGAAGGTGAGGAACTGGCCCTGCGTCGTGCCTACGAAATGAGCGGCATTCCACCCCAGACTGTTGGGCTGATCGAGGCCCACGGGACGGGGACGTCAATCGGTGATTCGGCAGAGGTGGAAGCGTTGCACCGGGTGTTCGGTCCAGGCGATGGAGGACCGCCGGTCTGCGCCGTAGGCTCGGTAAAGTCGATGATAGGCCACACCATGCCTGCCGCAGGCGCGGCGGGTTTGATCAAGACCGTGCTGGCCCTGTACCACCGCGTACTGCCGCCTACGCTAAACTGCCAACAGCCGGTCGACGCATTGACCGAAGACGACAGCCGCTTCTACGTGAACACTGAAACCAGGCCGTGGATTCACGGCCGGACCGACACGCCGCGCAGGGCAGGCGTTAGTGCCTTCGGCTTTGGCGGCGTCAACGCCCACGTCGTCTTGGAAGAGTACAATGACGTCGGCTGCCTAGGGGCACCAACTGTTCACACAGTTCCAACGACATTCCGGACCGCGGCGCCGACACCGCTGCCTGTGGAACCGACTGCCCGGGCGATCAGCGAACAGACCTCAGTGCCTTCCCAACACAATGAGCCGTCGACGCTCATTCGTGACTGGCCCACCGAGGTATGTGTGGTTCAGGGTGACAGTCGTGAGGCACTGCTGGAATCGATAGGGCGTATGCGCGATTACGCTGTCGCGGCCGATGGTGTTGCCATTCGTGATCTTGCCTACACCCTTAACACCTCGCTGGGCGGAGCGGATTACCGGGTTGCGGTCGTGGCCTCGTCGCTTCCCGACCTGGCGGAGAAACTCGGGCGGGCCGCCGACCGTTTAAGCGATCCGCAGTGCGACCAGATCAGGGACGCCAAGGGGATCTACTACTTGACGGAATCGCCGGCCCGTGGTGGTAAGCTGGCATTGCTCTTCCCCGGCGAGGGGTCCCAGTATGTCAACATGATGGCAGAGCTTTGTATTCATTTTCCCGAGGTTCGGGCCTGTTTTGAGGCCGCCGACCGCGCGGTTGCAAGGCCGGATCGCTATCCCCCCAGCGCCGACATCTTTCCACCCCCCTTCTTTTCCGACGAGGAGGCGCAGGCTGCTGAAAGTCGGTTGTGGAAGATCGAACGTGCCACTGAAGCAGTCCTTACCGCAGACGGGGCAATGTATACGTTACTTGGGCGGCTGGGCGTCAAGCCGGACATGATCACCGGCCACAGTGCCGGTGAATGGATCGCGATGGCCGGCGCCGGCGTGGTCGACATTGACCAATTCGTCGCCAGCATGAACCGGCTTGACGAGATGTACCGCAAACTCGCCGAGGACACGAGTATCCCACGGATGACCATGCTCGCAGTTGGCGCGAGCCATGAGGAAGTGCTCCGCCTCGCAACCCAGATAGACCGAGCGGTCCACATCGCCAACGACAACTGTCCGCACCAGGTAGTGGTTGTCGTGGGGCCCAAAGACGCCGAGCCGGTGGTCAAACATCTTCGGGCGCAAGGCGTCTTCGTCAAGCAACTACCCTTCGACCGGGGCTATCACACACCGGTGTTCACCTATATCTGTGAGCCGCTTTGCAAGTATTTTGAATCCCTTGCGATTCATAAGCCCCTAACGACGGTCTACTCGTGCACAACTGCGAAGCCCTACCCGACTGACCCGGCCAAAGTGGTCGACCTGGCGGCGGGTGCTTTTGCGCGTCCGCTACTTTTCCGGGAGACGGTCGAGGCGATGTATGCAGCGGGTGCTCGTGTGTTTGTGGAAGCCGGACCACGGGGAAACCTGACCGCATTCACAGACGACATTCTGCGCGGCCGTCCACATGTGGCTATCGCCACCGACCATCATCGGCGATCGGGTATTACCGCGTTGAATCACGCGGTGGGAATGCTCGCGGCGCTGCATGTGCCACTGGAGTTCGGGTGTCTGTACAGCCCTCGCTCACCGCGGAAGTTGACGCTTGACCCGGCGGTTGACCGACCGGTCGACGAGGACAGCGCACCGGGCACCATGCAGGTCTCGCTGTGCTACCCAAAGCTGGAACTGGCCGAACGCCCGGAGTCCTGCAATACCAGTCCACCCGCATCGTCAGCGTCCGACACCCAGCAGGTTGAACCCGTCGTACCAGATACCACCGAAGCTTTGAGTTTGCTCGAATCCGAAGCTGCTGACACCGCACACACCTACGCTGACCCACAGGCACTGCCGACAGAGGTGCGTACCGCTGAGGACGGTTCCCCACCCGCCCCCGCGGATGCGGCGATGCAAGAGCACTTCCGAATGATGGAGAGGTTCCTCGAGACACAGGAGGAGGTGATGCGGGCCTATTTGGCAGCCCGGCCACACGCTGAGGCGAGCGACGCGCCGCCCGAATCTCCGCCAAGTGAGGCTGCCTCAATCACCTCCACATCCACCGTTGCTTCCGAAGAGAAGGCCGAACCGCCGTCTCGGAGTCTGGAAGATACGTTAATTGCCATCGTTAGTGAGAAGACCGGCTATCCCTCGGAAATGCTGAACCTCGATCTGGACATGGAGGCTGATCTGGGCATCGACTCGATCAAGCGCATCGAGATTCTGGGTGCTCTACAGGAGACCGGTGGACACACGCTTCCCACTGGCGAAATCGACTTGGAGCAGGTTGCAAAACTCAAATCGCTACGACAGGTGATTGAATTCCTCGAGAACCTCGAAGGTGTCTCCAGCCCGCCTGGTGACGACCGGTCTATACCACCGCCCGACGCCGGTGCCCTGGCCTTTTCGGGCAGGGTTGTCAGCCACACACCAGGCACCGAGGTAGTTGTGGTTCGCGAGATCGATCCTAATGGAGACTTGTACCTTAATGACCATTGTCTCGACCCTCGGGTCTCCGAGTCGAACAGTCAGCGGGACATGCTCGCTGTCATACCTTTGACAGTGAGCCTGGAGATGATGGCTGAGGTCGCTGCGCTGCTTATGCCCGGGCGCAAGGTAGTCGGCGCGAAGGGGATTCAAGCCGGCAAGTGGATCGAGGTCGGTAAGGGCGGACCGAAGGTCGAGCTGATGATCAGTGCTTATACCGGCTCCTCCGATCGCTCGGGGGGCACACCTTACAACGAGGTCCGTGCAGCCATTCATCATCGCCGGAGTGAAGATCCGGAGGCAGCCGCCGACGCACAGCCGGTTGTGGAAGGCACGATCGTGTTCGCCGACTCTTTCCCGAGTGCACCGCCAGTTGAGCTGCCGGACCTGAAAAATCGCCGGCCGCCTGCCAATACCGCAGAGCAGATGTATGCACAACGGCGAATGTTCCACGGTCCACGTTTTCAGGGCGTGGTATCACTTGATGAGGTCGGTGAGGACGGGCTGATTGCCCGCTTGGAAGTGTTGCCCACTGACAACCTTCTCAGGTCTAAGGAATCGCCCTGTTTCCACGTCGATCCCTTTCTCCTCGATGCGGCCGGCCAGTTGGTGGGGTATTGGCCCGTGGAATACTTCAACGAAGGGTTCGTACTGTTCCCTATTCGCCTGCACGAGTTGACGCTATATCGTGAGAATCTCAAACCGGGTGAGCGGGCGGTCTGTCAGATGCGCATTCGAGAAGTCTCCCAGAGACAGGTTCGGGCGGACATGGAGATCATCGCACCGGACGGCAGACTCTGGATGCGCCTCCGTGGTTGGCAGGACTGGCGATTCTATTGGGCCCCGAACTTCTATGACTTCTGGCGGTTTCCGAACAAGGGAAGCCTCAGCGAGCCTATTGAGCTTTCACTGCCGAATGACTGTCAGGACGTAGTGTGTCGGCGCATGACACCGTTCGAGGAGATGCGTACACCCATCTGGGAGAGACTCTGGGCGCATCTGATCTTGAGCCATCGCGAGCTGGCCGGGTATCGCGCTATGAGCGATGACGCCGGGCGCGCGGACTGGCTCTTCGGGCGGGCGGTTGCCAAGGATGCAGTGCGGACGTGGGTCAAGCGCCACTATGGCCTCGATCTGTACCCCGCCGATGTGGAAATAGATAACGACGCCCACGGAGCACCTGTTGCCGGCGGCCAGTGGGTAAGTCGCGTGGGCGAAGCCCCCCGGCTGACCATTTCGCATAAAGGTGCGGTTGCCGTTGCTGCGGCTGGAAGGCGGGCTCTGGGGATCGATCTGGAACGTGTCGAGCCGCGTGACGCCGGTTTCTGCGCCGTTGCCTTTAACGAAAACGAGCGGCAGTTGCTTGGCAAACTCGATGGGGACAATCGGGACGAGTGGATCACGCGGGTCTGGTGCGCAAAAGAGGCGGCGGGCAAGGCGACCGGCCGGGGTCTGAGTGACGGACCCCGAGCCATGACCGTTTGCACAATCAGTACCGACACCCGGCGCACGGGTGGCAGTCCGGATTGTCTGATGGTCAGTTGCGACGGATCGTCAGACGCACGCTCGCCGGAGACCTACAACCAACGCTTTATGGTTCACAGCATTCGCCACGGTGAGTTCGTCATTGCACTGGCGGTTCCCGAAAGGAGCAGGGATGAAGGAGCTTGATCGACTCGCGCTGCGAAACGACCTTCTGACCATCCTTACGGAACTGCGTGAGGACTGGGAGTACTCCGACGAGATCACCGAGCAGACCGGCATTTTCGGTGACCTCGGCTTCGAGTCCATCGACGCGGTGGCCCTGGGTTCAGCGATCGAGGAGCATTTCGACCAGTCGCTGCCATTTGCGGAGTTCTTGACCAAGGCCGGCGAGCGGCAAGCGAAAGACATCACCGTGAGGGATTTGCTCGACTTTCTGATGGTCAGCCTCAATCGGTCGAAAGAGAGACGCTCATGAGCGGTCCCGTAATTCTCTTCGGGTTGGATGGGGCGACCTACAAGGTTCTTGACGACCTGGTAGCCCGTGGGGTGATGCCTTATTTGGGCAGGTTCGTAGCCTCCGGCGTCCGCGAGCCGCTTATGTCGACTGTCCCGCCCCTGACACCACCCGCGTGGACCACTCTGGTCACAGGGCGCTCGCCAGGCTATCACGGAATCACCAACTTTCTACAGTATGAATCAGATGACTCTCGCTACCTTCGTGTGGTTACATCGCGCGAGATGTGCTGCGAGACCATCTGGTCGATTGTCAGCCGGCAGGGCCGGCGCGCCGGAAGTCTTAATTTCGTCGCCCACAATCCACCGCCGAAGATCAACGGCTACGTGATTCCCGGCTGGGTCCCGTGGCGGTGGGTGAAAAAGTACAGCCACCCGGCTGACCTTATCGACAAGCTTAAACGTGAAATCCCCGGCTTTGATGCCAAAGAGCTGGCCATGGATCTCAAAGTCGAACAAAGAGCCGTGGCCGGGGAGGCGATCGAGGATAACGAATCCTGGATCGATCTTCACATACATCGTGAGCAACAGTGGTTCAACATCCTGCGCTACCAGATGAAGCACGATCCGTGCGCCCTTGTGGGTGTGGTGTTCGATGGGGTAGACAAGCTGCAGCACTTACTGTGGGGCTACCTCGATCCCGACCTGGAACCTGAGAGACCGTCCGAGGACTTTCTACGGATCCGGGCGCGTTGCTGGGAGTACTTTCGCCGGCTTGATCGGTTCCTGGAGGAAACGGTGAAGCTGGCCGGACCCGACGCGTACGTCTTTATCGTTTCAGACCACGGCTTTGCGGAGAGCAGGGAGATTCTCTATATCAATACCTGGCTGGAACAACAGGGTTATCTGACCTGGGCGCCCGGGGCCAAAGTCGCTCCTGACGATTCGCAGGGACTGGGCGTGCCCCAGGCATACCACTTTAATGCTCTCGACCTGACGAAAACGCGCGCCTACGCTCATTCAGCCGGCAGTAACGGAATCTGCATCCCCGTGAGGGGCAAGCGGGGCGAAGAGGGAATCGCCCCCGAGGAGTATGAGAGCCTTCGGGAGGGACTAGTGGCGGCGTTGCGTATGCGCTGTGTTGATCCTGATACTCACGAACCGTTGATCGGCAGAGTGTGGACCAGGGAGGAGGCGTTCTTCGGTCCCAAGATGGATTTAGCGCCGGACTTGACTGTTGCGCTTCGGGATAACGGATTCTTCTCAGTGTTGCGTGGTGGGCAGGTGCTCAAGAAACGACCTGTGGTAGTCGGGACTCATCATCCCGAGGGGGTGTTCATCGCCCACGGACCGGGATTGTGTATGGGAGTGACTCTGCAACCCGCTCAGTTGGTCGACGTCGTACCGACAATCCTATGTGCGTTGGGCTTGCCCATTCCGGAGGACCTTGAAGGCTCGATGGTTACGGAGGCATTTACCCCGGAATATCTTAAGGAGCATTCGCCTGTCTATGGTCCGGCCACCGTAAGACCGCCCCACCTACCACCGGATGAGTGGCGCGATCGTGCTTATGAACAAGAGGGTGAGACTGAAGTGCTGATGCGCCTCAGAGCTTTGGGGTATATCGAATAGGAGAAATAACCGCGCGATGGCCAAGGTTTTGCTTAACGGCATCAACGTTCACTATCAGATCAAAGGCGAGGGACCTGACGTCGTGCTCATCCACGGTGTCACCTCGACTCTCGCCATCTGGTATACTAAGGTCATACCGGCACTGGCCCCGGACTATCGTGTGATAGCCTACGACCTTCGAGGGCACGGCTATACCGACTTGACGCCGAGCGGCTACACCTCGCGGGACATGGCCGTCGACCTCCTGGCCCTGATGGACCACTTGGGAATCGAACAGGCACGGCTTGTCGGGCACAGCTTTGGCGGTTCGATCGGACTGCACCTGGCCTTGCTACACCCGGACCGTGTTGCCGGGGTGGTCCTGTCGGATACTGGAATCGCCTGCCTACGGCATTTACGAACAATCCGGGACTGGCCCGGATGGGATCTGTACAGGGAGCAACTGGCCCAGTACGGGATTACCTACGACTGGTTCGTCGACGCGGAAAATAGGGATGTGTCCGAGGTCATACGTAAGAGCTTTGAGATTCCTCAGCAGTTCGGCCCCCGAAAGGGGAGCATGCGGGCTACTCCGCGACTTAGGAAACTGGTTGATGAGACAAACGTAAGTGGGGAGTTTCGTCAAATAGCCGGACTGACTGAAGAGCGACTCACCGAGATCAGCACGCCGGTTGTGGCGGTCTACGGTGAGACGTCGCCATATAAGGAGATGGGCGTGCATTTGGCTAATGTGATGCCGAACTGCCGGTGCGAGATACTTAGTGGTACGGGTCACTTCTACCTGCTGCTAAGCCCTGAATTGTTCCTGGAACGGATTAGGGGATTCTTGCGCGATCCGGCGGGTTTCATCGCTGATCGCAACGGATCTGATGGGGAAAATCGTGAAGCCGCACGGCAAGTTGACAGCGCGCAGCCTGGGCAACAGCGGTGCCGTTCCTGACGTGCCGTCGCGGCAGTGGCCGAGACGATTTTGTGAGTACAGTGGCTGCAAAGAGGATGTTGAACGATGTCTCGGATTTTGTTGGTCTCGCCGAAGTTTGATTCGGAGTTCTCGCGCGCCCACGAACTCTCCGGGCTGAAGATCCAGGCGGACGCACCGCGGTCCCTGATCGTACCGCTCAACCTGGCCACAATCGCGGCGCTTACGCCGGAAGCACACGACGTGGATATCTGGGACGAATCGGTGCGCGGTGAGATCGATAACCACACCGACCTGGGCAAGGAGTACGATCTGATCGGGGTGACCGGGTACATCGCCCACATACCACGAGCTGTGGAGCTTGCCGGAATATTCCGCCAGCGGGGGATCCCAACGGCCATCGGTGGGCCGGGCGTTTCCGGCGCACCACATCTCTTCCGCGACGCTTTCGACGTACTGTTCCTTGGAGAGGCGGAATACACCTGGCCGCAGTTCCTGCGCGAGTGGGAAAAGGGCGTTCACCGAAGCGAGTATCGCCAGGTCGAACGGCCGGACCTTTCCGACTGTCCGACTCCGAGGTGGGACAGCATCGCGGACGATATCCCTCTTTACCGCCTGGGGGGCGTGCAGACCACCCGAGGTTGTCCATATGATTGCGAATTTTGCGATGTGATTCACCTATTCGGCCGACGGCCCCGACACAGGCCTATTGAATCCGTCATTGAAGAAGTGGTCAACTTACAGAAACTCGGCGCCGAGCGGATATTCATCTGCGACGACAACTTCGTCAGTAATCGCAAGTATGCAAGGCAACTTCTGGGAGAGCTAATCCCGGTCAATAACTCCTTTGACCCCCCGCTCTCCTACTCGACACAACTGACCATCGACCTGGCCCAGGATGAAGAGCTGATGGAGCTGATGGCCGACTGCAACTTCACCCAGGTGCTGGTCGGCATCGAAACGCCACGGCCTGCCAGTCTTCAGGAAGCACATAAGATCCAGAATCTTCGCAGAGACCTGGTCGAGGACTGCAAGAAGATTCAATCCTATGGCATCGTGGTCAGGGCTGCCCTGATCGTCGGTTTTGACGCGGACGACGTAGAAGTCTTCGAGGAACACATCAGGTTCCTGGAAGATGCGAACATCCCGAGTGCAAACGTCAATACGCTGAAGGCCTATCCGGGCACACCGTTGTGGGTTCGCCTGCAGCTCGAGGATCGCGTGGTTGACGTCGGCGACATGTATCATGACGCCCCGAAAGTCGTCTGCAATATCATTCCCAAACAAATGACGCGAGTCGAGCTACTTGAAGGGTACCGGCGACTGCTCCAACAGACGCGGTCTTGGGATAGCTTCCAGAGGCGAATCAAGGCGTTTGTGTCATCCGTTACGCGCCAGCCGAACCTACCACCGCCGTCTTCCGCAGTTCGCCAGAAGCGTATGGAACGTCTCAACAAAGCCCGCGAGGCGATGGCCAAGCTGCCGGAAGATGCCCGGACGGCAATCATGGACGTCGTCGCCCACACGCTGCAGACCGCACCGTACATGCTGGAGAAAGTGGCTGCGCTGACGATGCAGCAGTTGATGGATGCCATCTTGCTGCCCTACCACAGTGAGCTTATCCAACGGCAAATAGACCAGACGCTCGCCGGGAAGCTCAAGCTCGATCCGGATCCCTCCGCCGGCATGATCCCAGAGGAGTTCGATGCGGCCGCCGGTGACATTATCCCGATGTTGTACGATCGACTGAATTTGGAGATTGAGCACAAGCCGGGGGTCCCGGAGGTAATCATTGCGGTGCTTAAGGACTTCCTCATCCGCTGGGGTTCGAGCTTCACACAGTTGGAGGATTATCATCAGGCATATTTATCTGAGTTGTGTGATCGGCACATCGAGCGCTGGAACAACAATGAAGCTCTTAGCGCCGGAGGCGGGAATGGACAAGGACCCGTGTTGACTCGGGAGCGGGCTCGATCGGCACGGTTTGTCCGCGAGGTCCTGGTCTCCGTCGAGCAAGCGCTTCGAGGTGAGGTAAAGGCAAAACGGGAGCCGGAGCCTGAGCGAATCACCGGCACACGGCGGCCCGGGCGACGGGAACGCCGCTCCTGAGCTGACGCGGCGACAGCCGCCAAGAGGGTTCTGCAAGCGCGATAGCTTCAGAGAGGATGTTGAACGATGTCTAGAATTCTGTTGATCTCGCCGAAGTTTGATACGGAGTTCTCGCGCGCTTATGAACTCTCCGAGCTGAAAATCCATGGAAAAGTGTCGCAATCGGCGATGGTGCCGCTTCAGCTTGCCACCATTGCGGGGCTTACGCCGGACGGCCACGAGGTGGACATCTGGGACGAGGGCGTGCGCGCTGAGATCGACAACCGCACCGACCTGGGCAAGGAATACGATTTGATCGGGGTGACCGGATACATCGTCCACATGCCACGAGCAGTGGAGCTGGCCGAAGTATTCCGCCGGCGGGGCATCCCAACGGCCATCGGTGGGTCCGGTGTTTCCGGTGCACCAGACCTCTGCCGAGACGCGTTCGACGTGGTTTTCCTCGGTGAAGCGGAGCTCACTTGGCCGCAGTTCCTGCGCGATTGGGAGAGGGGCGCACACCGAAGCGAGTATCGTCAGGTGGAGAGGCCGGACCTCTCGAAACGCCCACCTCCGCGGTGGGACAGCATCGCGGACGACATCCCCTTGTACCGCTTGGGAGGTGTGCAGACCACTCGTGGTTGTCCGTATGATTGCGAATTCTGCGACGCGATTCACCTGTTCGGTCGGCAGCCGCGGCACAAGCCCATTGATTCCGTTATTCAAGAAGTGATCAGTTTACAGAAACTCGGCGCCGAGCGGATGTTCATCTGCGACGATAACTTCATCGGTGATCGCAAGTACGCAAAGCAGCTTCTACGGGAACTCATCCCCGTCAATAACTCCTTTGATCCCCCCCTCACCTACTTGACACAACTGACGATCGACCTGGCCCGAGACGAAGAGCTGATGGAGCTGATGGCTGACTGTAACTGCACGCAGGTGCTGGTCGGCATCGAGACGATGCGGCCCGCCAGTCTGCAGGAAGCGCATAAGGTCCAGAATCTTCTCAGAGACCTGGTCGAGGACTGCAAGAAGATTCAATCCTACGGCATTGCGGTCCGGGCTGCCTTGATTGTCGGCTTTGACGCGGACGACACGGGAGTCTTCGAGGAACACATCAGATTCCTGGAAGATGCGAACATCCCGGGTGCAAATATCAATACGCTGTTGGCCTCTCCCGGCACACCGTTATGGACTCGGCTACAGCTCGAGGATCGTGTTGCCGACATCCGCGAGTTCTATCTCGATGCCCCAAAGGTCGCCTGCAATATCATTCCCAAACGAATGACACGCGTCGAATTGCTTGAAGGTTACCGGGGACTGCTCCAACAGTCACGGTCTTGGGATAGCTTCCAAAAGCGAATCAAGGCGTTTGTGTCATCCGTTACGCGCCAGCCGAACCTGCCGCCGCCGTCTTCCGCAGTTCGCCAGAAGCGTATGGAACGCCTCGGCAAAGCTCGCGAGGCTATCACAAAGCTGCCCGAGGATGCCCGGACGGCCATCATGGACGTTGTCGCCCACACGCTGCAGACCGCGCCGTACATGCTGGAGAAAGTGGCTGCGTTGACCATGCAGCAGGTAATGGATGCTATCTTGCTACCGTACCAAAGTGAGGTTATCCAACGGCAAATAGACCAGACACTCTCCGGGAAGCTCAAGCTCGATCGAGACCCCTCCGTGGGCATGATCCCAGAGCGGTTCAAGGCGGCCGTAGGTAACATAATCCCGAGGTTATACGAGCGACTGAACTCGGAGATTGAGCACAAGGCGGAGATCCCGGAAGTAATCATCGTCGTGCTTAAGGAGTTCCTTATCCGCTGGGGTTCAGGCTTTACTCAGTTGGAGGATTATCATCAGGCGTATTTGTCGGAGTTGTGTGATCGGCACGTCGAGCGCTGGAACAGCAAGGAAGCTCTCGGCGTCGGAGGTGAATACGAACAAAGATCCGTGTTGACTCCGGAGCGGATTCGATCAGCGCGGTTTGTCCGTGAAGTCCTGGTATCTGTCGAGCAAGCGCTTCGAGGTGAGGTAAGGGCACAACGGGGGCCGGAACCTGGGCGACTTGCCGTTCCAGGGGCCGTGGGAACTTTGCCGGATTGAGCTGGCGCCCAACTGCGCACCGAATGGCACGGTCACGCGGGCAGTTATCGGGAGCGGGACTCTCAGGACGCCCGTGCTATGATAGAGGGGGATTGGGTCATGCTTAGACGCAGGGGAAATGCAGGCAGGAAGAGGCAGACCAAGCGAGGTCTGTTTCGTGCCGGCCGCGAGGGGTTCATCCATGCGACGGTATGGGCAGTTGCCCTCTTACTTGTGCTACCGCCCAGCGCCGGCGCCGTAGGGTTGACCGAAGGTGATTTCCGGCAAATCGGTGAGCAGGGCTTTGGTGATCGGGCCAATGGCTATGCCTGGTCAATGGCTTATTTCAACGGCAAGCTCTACGTCGGCACAAACTACAACTTCGTCTGTCTAGTGCGGCAGATCCGTGGGGTGGGATTGGGCGGAATGAGTCCGGAAGTGCCTGTGGAATGCGAGTCCGACCTGCTGAACATGGATTTGCGCGGGCGCATTTACGCGTACGATCCTGTTACAAATCAAGTCGAGCTCGTGTACGTCTCGCCTACTGTTCAAGCCCTTCGGTCGGATGGAAGCCGAACGAACGTCGCCTGGGATGTCGGGTATCGAACTATGGCCGTTTTCCGCGAAAAAGACGGTACCGAGGCGCTGTATGTCGGTACGTTCTCATCGCACGAGCTGCCCGGCTCATTGCCAAGAATCCTGCGAACCACCGACGGCCGGCATTTTTCCGAACTAAACGGTATGACCTTGAACAATGACGACTATGTCTCTTACCGTTCTCTGACTGCCTTCAAGGATCGTTTATACGTGCTGGTCATCGGTAGGGAGGCAGAGGACTCGGCGCTTCTGGAGGCCAGTGATCCGGCATCCGGTGACTTTCGGATCGTAAGCGGTCCCGGTTTCGGTGACCCGGTCAACATTGCGGCTTTTGAGCTGGCTGTCTTCAAGGGCTATCTGTACGTCGGAACCGCCACCACGTTGGAGGGATTTCAATTGCTGAAAACCCAGGCTGTCGGCCAGCCTCCCTACGTTTTCCAGAAAGTCCTTGCAGACGGTGCTTATCGCGGCTCGAAGAATCAGAACGTGGTCAGCCTGTACCCCTACGGAGACCACCTGTACGTGGGCACGGGTATCAATTTCGTGGGGCTCAATCTCTTTCCCGAGGTCGAGCTGGCTCCGGCCGAGTTGCTGCGTGTGAAGGCCGACGACAGTTGGGAAATCGTTTGCGGCGAGGCACGCGACACGCCGGACGGCCATAAGGACCCGGTAAGCGGAATGAGGCCCGGATGTGGGAATCCCCTGGCCGCGTACATTTGGCGGATGGTCGAGCACGACGGAGTCTTGTACGTTGGCACGTTCGATGTGTCAGTTATGGCCCAATACATGGAAGACATAGACCTCGAGCGTGTGGAGGAGTTCGTTGACTTCGAACAACACTCGTACCTGCAACCGCTTCTCGAGTATCTCGATCCGGAGGAAGTTGCCGACATTATCGCAGCCGTTGGAGGCGGTTTCGATCTCTGGTCCACCAGCGACGGCACGGATTGGAAGCTGGTTACGCATACGGGTTTCGGCGACGAATTCAGTTACGGGGTACGCACATTCGCCTCTACACCCGTCGGATTGTTTCTCGGTACGGCCAACCCATTCTTCGGATTTCGACTGTACCTGGGTCAGCCGCCCGGTACGGACAGCGATGGTGATAGCCATCCAGATGCGGACGACAACTGCCCGCTAACGTGGAATCTGGGTCGGCAGGACATGGACGGTGACGGGATTGGCGATGAGTGTGATTCGGACAATGATAATGACTGTATCATAGATGAGCTGGACGTTTCACCGCACGTGCCCGAGCCCGACCCGGTGGACACCGACGGGGACGGTGTCTCGGACCTCTGCGATCACGACGATGATGGCGACAAGATACTCGATCATCAAGACAATTGCCCGCTGGTGTCGAACTTCGATCAGCTAGATGAAAACGGCGATGGCTGCGGAGACGCTTGTCAGGACGACCTGCCCGACTCCGCCCCCCCAGAGCCGGATTCCGTCATTGACGATGGTTCGCAGCAGGGGGATACCGTTGATGACAATGGCGTGAATGATTCCGATAACACTTCGGCAGGGGACGACGAAGCCGCCGAACGACCCTTCGGAACCTTGCCACGACCCTGTGGTGCCGGCTCCCTTATCGCGATATGCACCGGCTTTCTTGGTATACTAGGTCTTAGGTTCCATCATCGGCGCTCTCGCTGGTGGACCGAATAGCCTTCGGGACAGAGGGTAGATACGAACAGCAAGCTCTTACGGGAGAGTCATAAACCGGACAACCTACGCCGCAGCGTTCCGGCGTTCCTGCTTTTTTCCGTACTATGAACGGAGTGGAGACCAATGAAAAGCTCAACAACGTGTAACTGGCAGACCCAGTACGGGGCCCTAAAAGCTGTCAACTTGTTCTTGGTGCTGGCCGTGCTTGGCTCGCCGGCCTCATGGAGCCTTGCCGACGAACCCTCGCACGAGGCAACACCCGCCAAGTCCGACAGGACGTCTGCGACTTCGCGGCTTATAGCCGGCGGTGGGGACGAGTGCAATGACGCCGATGGCGATGGATACGGAGACCCCGGGCACGCCTCATGCCCGAATGGATCCGCAACAGACTGCGATGATGGCAACGCTGCGGTGAATCCCGGCATGTCGGAAGCCTGTGACGGTCTGAACGCCAAGTGCTGTAACGGCGTCGACGACAACTGTGACGAAGACATTGACGAAAACGCCACAGCAAATACCCGTGACGGCGATCCGCAGTCTAGGTGCTATGTCGACGACACGCCGGGCGACGAGTGTACGGGTCCTGAGGATTGTCCGGAAGGGAACTGTCTACCCAGTTCACCTACGTACCTGCGAGAGATCGATCTTCGTCTCGGAGCGATGTGTGTGAACGGCTACGGCGTCTGTGCAGAAACCGGTACGGTTGTCTGCAAGGCTGATGGGACAGGCGCCGAGTGCGACGCGGTACCCGGACCTCCCGAGGAAGGAGGCGAGGGTCTTGACGATCAGGGTATACCGGATCCCACGGCTGAGACCTGTTTCGACAGGCGAGACAACGACTGCGACGGACTTGTCGACCATGGCAATTCGGTCGAGGGGCGGGATACGCAATGCACAACGCCGGAACTTTGCGACGGATTCGACAACGACAACGACGGGGAGATCGATAACGGCTTCGGGTTGGGTGGTCCGTGCAGCGTCGGTGTGGGCCTGTGCGCCGATGCCGGCACCGTCATTTGCGACAGTTCCGGCGGCACCACCTGCACTGCGAGCCCCCTTCCGCCCAGTCTTGAAGAGCCACCTGCCTCTCATGCGTGCGCGGACGAAACGGACAACGACTGCGACGGCCTGACCGACCTGGGCGATCCGGACTGCCAGGAGGCTGAGAAATGCGACGGGAAGGACAATGACGGCGACAGCGAGATCGACGAAGACTATGCGGATCTCGGCTCGCCGTGCACCTCCGGCGTGGGGCCGTGCGAGGCAAGCGGTGTCAAGGTTTGCAATGCCTCCGAAGACGGCACGGCCTGCACCGCGGTGCCTCTACCCGCTTCGCCCGAGGGACCGCTCGGTGAGACCTGTACCGACGGCATCGACAATGACTGCGACGGAATGATTGACGAGGGCGACCCGAGCTGCGGAGCTTCCGAACTGACCGCAACCTGCGCCTTGCCTTACCTGCGCGGCCGTCCCGGCGCCGATTGCAACGGCTGGCACCGCATCGTTTTCAGCGGCGGCGGTTCCGAGAATGCTCAGGTCACCGCTGAGCTACTCGGCCTGGACCCGGACGGCAACCCGATCCAGTCATTAGCGGTCGAGAACGGCCATCAGGCTCACCTGGCCAGCCGCATCTTGGAAGACGACTTCAAGATGGTCTCGCGGAGCAACCGCAAGAGGACCTGGCACCAGGTATTCGCGCCGGTCCCGATGCTCCGCCTGACGGTTCAGGATGAGTTCAGCACGGAGCACGCATTCTGCTCGAACGTCCCGTTCTTGCAGGTTATCGAGCCGTCCGGCGGCTCCTCGGGCGGGTCGGGAGGCCGGATACCGGTGCTGGTGGCCATCCCGCTGGTGGACGTTGCAACACTATCAGTAATGGTTGACGGTGTTGACATTGTTGCGGAATTGGGTTTGGACCCCCGCGCCGCCTTCCCGGGTGGACCGTACGGCGGCACCGTTGAAATCAACGGTAAGATGATCGAAATCGCCGACCTAATCGTGGATGGCGGATCCATCGACGAGGAGCATTCCAACACACTGTCGATGACGCTGTCCGATCTCGGATGCGGTGGGCACGTCGTCCTTGTCGAGGCTCAACCGCTCTCTGCCCCCTTCAAGAGCACCAACGGTGAAACGCTGGGCGGCGATGGCGGGGAGGGAGTATGCGATGGGTGTCACGTGGATGACCTTCGTGACACGGGACTGCAGAGTGTGTTCACCATCGAGGTTACCTCACCAACTGAAGGCGAGGTGGTCATCAGCGAGCCGGTGCAGGTGACCGGCGAAGTATGCCACGGCAGTGAAATCGCCGCCGTCAACATCAACGGTTTTAACGTGGATGTTAGCGGCCAGACTGTGGAGCTCGGCAACGGCGAAACCTCGGCCGATACCTATCGACTTGACTTCGACGTTATGATTCCGGTTACCAACCTGCGTCAGGCGATCGATACCGGGACCACCGGCGGCAGCTTCGATCCCGGAACGAACCGCTTGGTGGCCCAGGCCAAGGACGTGGACTTCAACACCGCATACGACACTTTCATCTTCGCGGTGGGCCCGATCATCCCGGCGCCCAGCTCTCTGGCCGCTGTTACCGCCAGCGGCTCATCCAGCGAGGTCCAAAGGGCATTCACCCTCGCCATCTCTACTGAGGGACTCAATACCTTCTTTGAATCGCTGAAAGATCGCAACAAACGCGACATCGGCGAAAGGGTGAAAGAGAGGATAAAGAACATCCGTAGGGACCCCTTTAGGCCCCGTATTCCCAAGTCGTGTGACCCCGACACAGGGATGAAGATCTACGACGCCATCTACGAATGCGAGAACGACCCGAGCTGCGACCACCTTGACCGTTTCAGCGTCGAGGCGGTGCCCGAACAGGACAAAATACCCGTAAAGATCAATCTCCCCGCAATTGACAAGCACATACACTTTTGGGGCTATTGTGAGAGCGACTGCTTCCTCGGCATCTGCGCTTGGTGTACGACGATTAACCTAGGCGCGAAGTTCAAACGGACCGGGATGTCCGTTTCGTTCGATCTCGAAGAGGATCGCCTTTTGCACAGACAGAAGCTCGATCTGAACTTCGACCCCGGCGACTCGGACAACGGAACGAGACTCTGGGGCAGAGTCGACATCGGATGCCTGCTCGGCTTCTTCCTCAAAGCGATCGAGTTTTTCGTCCAGGTCATCACCTTCGGCCTGTTGGACCTGGACCTCGCCGGGTTCGACTTACCGTTCACCGGGGATGACATGATCGGGAAGTTCGGCGGTCTGGACGGTGACCCGCTGGACCTTAACCTGGTGGAGTTCAAGAACGACAGACTGGTCAACGATTTCGGCATGAGAATGCGACGCGACCCCGGCGGTGACACGCCTCTGTCAGACGCGCAGATTACACCTCTGGGGATTGCCGTATCACTCCCGGCGTCGTTTGAACCGGCCGGTGATCTGGATCCCGGCGCCGAGGAGATACCGGGCACGCCGCTGAAGAATGCCCCGCTGCCCGAGCCGCCGCTATTTGATGCGGCCGGGCGACCGGCGGGCCACGTGACCATCGCGATCTCCGGCGATCTGTTCAACCAGCTCTTCTACAGCATGACCCAGAAAGGTCGGCTGAAGACGGAGTTCGATGACGTCCGCGGATTGGGCGGCTTTCTGCCCGAGGACTGCGGTACCATTACGGACTCCGTCCGTCGGGCCCGCTGCGTCGGTATGCGAACCGGCGAATGTTCGGAGTTTCCGCTACTCTCGCAAGAGCGGCGTGCCTGCCGTCGTGCCCGCCGCATAAAGCGCAACCACAACATCGGCACCGACACCAACCTGATTCTCAACGGTCGGGTCGATGTCCCGCCGGTGCTGCTGATCGACGACGACCCTGAATGTCCGGACGGGGCAGGCCCCGATGATCCCTGCCGCACGGAAAAGGTCGAGCTTGTCCTGCGCTACCAGAACCTTACGTTCACGATGGTCGCGGACCGGGACGGCAACAGCCTGTTCGACCTTGGAGACCTGGCCATCACCGACCAGTGCGACCTCAACCTCGACGAGGACTCCGCCACGCAGAGCACCGCCGCCACGGAATGCATCTTGTGGAAGCTGTGCATGACCATCGACGTGAAGCTCTCGATGGAGTTGACCGAGAACCCGGACACGAGACGCTCGCGGATCAAGTTCAACTTCGAGGGCATCAATCGCGAGCTGTCGCGCGGAGTGCTCTGCGACGGGGCCGTCGACGTTCCGGAGCTTGACTTCTTCAACCGGTCTTCCGGCCGGACCGAGACCTTCGACATCCTGGAGAATCGGCTGCGCGACAATACGCCGCCGCTGGATTCGGAGGGCATGGAGCTCGGAGGCTTCGTTTCGTTCCAGCGTGATCGGGTGATCGCCATCGAGACCCAGTCGCCCGCCCAGGACGACGGTTTCCAGGATTACGTCGGGATTACCGGGAACATAGTGCCGAATCCATAGCCGACGATCCGGCTGTTCGGTTCCGTCTTGGCACCCGGGTGATTGCCAAGACCCTTTCGCGCCGTCTTATCGCGGCTGTTGGAATAGATATGACTTTTCGCGTCGGCTCCGCGACGCGAAAAGTCATATCTATTGGGTCTACCGATGCGGATTGAGCCGCAGGAATCTGGCCGCGCCTGGAAGAATGGTGCAGTCAGCCGGGAGAAGGCTGCCTACCTCACCATCCACCTCGGTCGGAACTTTGTCCTCCGAGCTGATCCGAATCCGACGACACTGCCGGTAAACCGTCCCGCCGCGCCCGACGTGTCGCTGGCAGAACACGCGACAGGCGTGGGTCGCCAGCTTGATCCGCGAGGTACACGGCAAGATGCAAACATCTAATAACCCGTCGTCGTAACGGGCGTGCGCCAGAACGCGCAGACCGGCTGAATATCGACCGATCACACCGACCAGCACCAGTCCCCGATCCTCAAAAACGCACGCTCCGTCGACCTCCACCCGCAAGGTCGGAAACCGATGCGCCCAAAACGTTCGCCAGATCGGCCAGAAATAATCCCAGTGGGTGATATGCCCGGTTCGCACACGGCTCATCCGTAGCACACACTCGGCGTCAAAGCCCACACCCGCAACGATGAGAAAGCGCCGATCATTGATCACACCTACATCGTAGGGGAATGGCTCGCCGTAAAGCAGTGTTTGGGCAACATGGGTCGGCGCGGTGGGCATCATCAACTCACGGGCCAGCAGGTTCTCGGTTCCGGTGCGGAGGATCAGGATCGGAACGTCCTTACCAGCCAATCCGTTGGCGACTTCGCAGACTGTTCCATCGCCGCCCACCACCAAAACCGCATCGACGTCGGGGACAACCTGTGATGCCAGTTCAGTCGCATGTCCCGTCCCTGCCGTTTCCACGATCTCGAGCCGCCCGCGGCCACGCTCCACCAGTCGACCAACCTCCCGGACCACCGGGATCATGTTGCACCGGCCGGAGACAGGATTCAGAATCGCTACAATCCGCTGCGGCATAGCCTCGACACTACTAAAATGCGCCGGTTACGAACCGCGTGTCCATTTGCCAGGTTCCGCAGCCTATTCGAAACGGACCCCGGAGCGTAGGCAAATGGTCCGACGCTTGGCCACCGGCGGGATTTTGGGCTCGGTTGGGACATACAACAGCCGTGTGCAGTACGGTCTTTCAGTTCAATCCTTGGTTGCCTGTCATCATGGCTGGGTCCGCACAGCCGGGTCCGTCCATGCTAGCACGTGGGCGCCAGAGCGAGTATCCTACCCGCAGGTCAGGACGGCGGCTTGTACGCGGGTACGGGCGACGGTAGACTAGGTCATTCTGCTGGATTGCGCGTATCGGAGTCCGGCTGAGGGCGTAAACCGCCCGGAGCGCAAGGGGAAGCCAGACGATGCATTACCCGAGGCGGAACAGCAAGATCAAACGGGCACGGAAGCAGGGATTCCGGGCGCGCATGCGCACACCCAGCGGGCGGAGGATCATCAACGCGAAACGACGGCATGGCCGTCGCAGAATCAGCATCTGCTAGGACCTTGCTGGACCTCAGCGTTGGCCCCGATCGCGTCGATAACGGTGGGAGAGGTCGCCGAGGTCGGCTCCGCGGCAGCCGGATTGCCCGGATGAGCTGAAAAGGCCGCTCTCAAGCCCGGTTGGGCCGGGACGGAGACCGGGAATCGGAGGGTCCGCAAGCGCGACGGTGCGACTGTCACCGCGGGTGATTTTGCGGGGGCGGACGAATAGCAGCCTGTCGGCTTCTACGATAATATGCACGTGGGATTTGCCTCGCCGACGTGGTAGACGCAGGTCGGCTTGCGTCCGCGGCGAGGGTTGGTATATGCGCACACGCGGGAGTACTCTCGCATTGACGGCGGGCGTTCACGATTCCCGTTCCTTGATCGCCCAGGGTGCCGGTAAGACAGACTAGATGACTTATGGTAGATTATAACCTCATTTCCGAATTGGACACGCAGGGAGAGGGGCTCGATGCCGAGCTGGCCGGCATGTTCACCGAGGCTGAGACCGACGATTACGTCGGCGACCTGATCGAACAGCAACACGACGAGTTCAGGCCGGGATCTATTCTCAGCGGGCGGATCGTCGGGCGCGCCGGCGACGACGTCGTAGTGGACGTCGGCCTCAAGAGCGAAGGTTTAGTCCCGGTCAATGAATGGGAGGATGCCACCTCAATCGACGTAGGGGATGAGGTGCAGGTCTGGCTCGAGAATGTTGAATCCGACAGCGGGCATATTGTCCTCTCAAAGCGCAAGGCCGATCGGATCATCAACTGGCATCACATCATTGACACCAAGAACGAAGGCGATACCGTCGAAGGCCGCGTGATGCGCAAGATCAAGGGAGGTTTGTTGGTTGATATCGGGTATCCCGTTTTCCTGCCGGCCTCCCAGGTAGATGTTCGTCGTCCGGGTGACATCGGCGAACACATAGGCAAGCCGATCAGAGCGAAAATCCTCAAGATCGACCCCGAACGGCGTAACATTGTCATCTCGCGGCGCCGGCTGATCGAAGAGGAGCGGGCGACGGCCAAGGAAGCGCTACTGGCGGAATTGGAGGTCGGCGAGGTACGCAAGGGCACGGTCAAAAACATCGCCGACTTCGGGGTCTTCGTGGATCTGGGCGGCATCGACGGCCTTTTGCACATTACCGACATGAGCTGGGACCGTATAAGCCACCCCTCGGAGCTGCTCAAGATCGACGACGAGATCGAGATAAAGGTCCTTAATATCGACCGTGAAAAGGAGAAGATCGCCCTCGGCTTTAAGCAGCTCAAGGCCAACCCCTGGGACGAGGTGGAGGAGAAATATCCTCCCGAAACGCACCTCAGCGGCGAGGTTGTCAACATCGTCAACTATGGGACGTTCGTTAAAATCGCTCCAGGTATCGAAGGCCTTGTGCACATCAGTGAGATGAGCTGGACACGGCGGATTAACCATCCCTCAGAGATGGTGGCCGTCGGCGACGTCGTTGATGTCGTGGTCCTTGAGATCAACAAGAACAGGCAGGAGATCTCTCTGGGGATAAAGCAGACCCACGCCAACCCGTGGGAGCATGTGGCTGAGAAATATCCCCCCAACACGCGCATGAAGGGCTGTGTCCGGAACCTGACGAATTATGGGGCCTTCGTCGAGATCGAGGAGGGGATCGACGGGTTGCTGCATGTCTCCGATATGAGTTGGACCAAGAAGGTCAGCCATCCCTCCGAAATACTCAAGAAGGGTGATGAGATCGAGTGCGTTGTCCTAAAAGTCGAGCAGGAGAAGCAGCGCATCGCCCTGGGCCTCAAACAGTTGCATGAGGACCCTTGGGCCCGCGCCGTGCCCGAGAACTACATCCCGGGTCAGATCGTTGAGGGGATAGCCACCAAAATCACAAATTTTGGCGTTTTCATCGAGCTGGAGGAGAACCTCGAGGGGCTGTTGCATGTCAGTGAATTAGCCGATCACAAGGTGGAGGACCCGCATGCCGAAGTAAAGATCGGCGATAAGATCCTCGTGAAGATTCTACGGGTGGACCCGGCTGAGCGGAAGATCGGGCTGTCCAAGAAGCGTGCCGAGTGGTCGGTCGAGCAGGATGCCGAATCCGAAGTACAACCACCTAGGGTGCGGCGCGGTGGGCTTGAGGGCACGGGTGTCACGGGATCGGCGGCGTTACTCGACCCGGCGGTCCGTAATAGACGGACACCACCGAAGACGGCTGGTGAGACCTCCGAGGAGCCGGCCACAGGCTCGACTAAGGGGCAGGCTGAGGGGAACGTTACCGAAAGCGCCGTAACCGCCGAGGCTGAAGCCGACGCCGGGGAAACCGCAGCGACCCAGCCGGCGGACGAGTAGTCCGGCGGCCCTTGGGGATTCGCAGTCGTAGTGATGAACGTGCGCGGAGGGCCCAACCATCGTTGCCGACGCTGATCTTCAGGCCTACTTGCGGCAGATCAACGAAGCACCGCTTCTAACCCCGGAAGAGGAGAAGCGGCTTGCGACCGTGGTTCGCAACGGGCAGTTAACGGCCGAGCGCTTCGGGCGCGGCGAGCTCAGTCTCGATAAGCGCGAACAGGCCGAAGCCGAGGCCGCTGTAGCGCGGGAGACAATGGTCAAGTCGAACCTCCGCTTGGTGGTCAACATCGCCAAAAAATACGCTAAACGAGGCGTCCCGCTGAACGACTTAATCAACGAGGGGAATTTGGGACTTATCCGTGCGGTCGAGTGCTTCGATCCAGATCAGAACACCAGGTTTAGCACCTACTCCTCGTGGTGGATCAAGCAAGCAATCAAACGCAGCTTAATAAACAGCGACAAGCCGATCCATATCCCAGCCTACATGGTCGAGATGATCTCCCGGTTCCGTCAGGCCCGAGAGAAGTTTATCGAGGCGGAGGGTCGGTCGCCGAGCACTCAGGAGCTCGCCGACAAGCTGCAGATGTCCGAAAGCAAGGTGAACCATATCCGCAGCGCGGTCAAGGCCGTCTCGATGCCCAGTCACGATACCGATGGCGTTGACGGGCAGGCCCTGACCGAGGGGATTCCTGATTCCAGGACGCCCCCGCCCGAGGACGCGCTGCTCAATCAGTCCGAGGCGGCCAAGATTGTTACCCTCCTCGATGAGCTGGATGAGCGGGAATCGACGATCCTCCGGCTGCGATACGGGCTCGACGGCCAGGAGCCTATGACCCTCAAGGAGATCGGGGCTAAGGTCCATCTCACCCGCGAGCGCGTCCGGCAGATCGAGTGCGATGCGCTCCGCAAGATCAAAGATCATATCGTCGATTGACGGGCGTCCTTGACACAACGCCCTGGCTTCACCATAGTCGCCAACCGACCGCCCCGCGCAGTGGGGCGCGAGGCGTCAATGATTAGGCTGCGCGGATATCTGCGGCCTGAAAACCGGGGCTGGTTGGTGAAAACGCGAAAGGAGTTCGCGGTGCTTACGGACCTGTTTGAAAGGCAAGCGGCGCTCAATAAACGCATCGGCTACGACACCAAGTCGCTGCGCGATCACTTCGATCCGGTAGCCGCGGGAAAGTGGCTCAACGACTACATCATCGCCGCAAGCAACGAGTTGGAAGAGCTGCGCGATTGCACGTTCTGGAAACACTGGTGCACCGAGGCGCAGCAAGGGAAACGTTTCGCCATCCACGATCTGCAAAATGCCCGGGTTGAGGTGATCGATCTTCTGTTCTTTTGGATCAGCATGGCCCAGTGTGTCGGCCTCAGCGCTGAGGACGTGTACAACCTCTATCTGAAAAAGCTCGAGGTCAATCACAAACGTCAGAACGACGAATACTCCATGAAGGCCAAAGACGAGGCCGACAACAAAGCCATCACGCTCGACCAGAAATCTTGAACGGATCATTGCGGCAGGCCTCGAAGACTTGGCCCGCCCTACCTGCCTGAATACGGTTGTCTCCTACCCTCTGAAATCACCGAGAACGGAGCGGTCTGGCTTCCTTGCTGACGGACGAACTGGGAGGCGGGTGGACCCCATATGCTGCTGCCAAAGCGTGCCGAATCAGCCTTGAGAAACCAAGCCCAATCGGGTACAATAATGTTTCCAGTCTGGAGGATGGCTATGAGACACCTCCTGGTCAGTGCAGGGCTTGGGGCCCTGATGTGCGCCGGTGCCGTCGGGCAGCATCTTGACCCGCCGGCAGGCCCAAGCAGAGTGCCAACCTGTGACACCACCTACGTGGGTCCGCGGGGTGGGTCGGTGTATAACGACCTGAACTGGACGCACGGGTTGCCGCGTCCCGGCGATGTCGCCTGCTTCCCGGATGACCAACGTAGGGTGGGTTCTGTGAACCCACCAGATCGCTGGGGCCTTGTATCCGCCGGGATAGAGGTACGGATAATACCCTCTACGAGGGAGCGAACAGGCGGGTCTGACGACCCACCCTACGGATCTGCTCGCGACTATCAATCGAGTTCCCCACCTCTGAAGAGATGGGCCACCCCACCTAACCCGCCGGCACCGACCGTGACGGGTTCCTGTTGTCTGGGATCGACGTGTGTTCAAACCGATGCCTTCGATTGTCGGGAGCTGGGTGGCTACTTCCTGGCAGGCGTCGGGCCCTGCACCGAGTATGTCTGCGCCACCGGTGCCTGCTGCAAGCAGGACGCCGCGTGCGTCGACGACGATGGCGGCGGTGGACCCATGGACCAGGAGCTGTGCGACATCATGGGCGGGAGCTACCTTGGTGGCGCCCAATGCGATAACGATCCCTGCCAGCGCTTCCGGATTCCCCAAGGCTACGAAATTATCGAAGTGACACCGGGAATGGAACCGCTGATGCGCCGCCATCCAAGAATGAACAATTGCGGGCAGATTGTAGTTAACATTGGAACGGAGACCAGCTCTTGGGACGCCGAAATATATCTCTACGACAATGGCCTGCTGACCCAAGTCACTAACGACGGTCTGGCCAACGTTTTTCCGGACATCAACGACAAAGGAACGATTGTGTGGGATCGGCGTATTGACCCCGAGACGCGACAGGTGGTGATCCTTAGAGACGGTGAGATTACCCCGCTAGGGTCCTGGTCTGACTCTCACAGCCCAAGGATCAATAATCTTGACCACGTCGTGTGGAGCGTGCACAGCCCGGGGGGTTGCGAGCTCAGTGCGTACAAGTGCGACATCTACTTCTATGACGGCAATACAGTCGTAGAGATTTTTGACGATGGTTTCTCGAACCAGAGCCCGGTGATCAACGACCATGACCAGATGGCTTGGACGCGGTATAGCTTCCCCTGCGGCGGATTCGAAGGCTGGACCTCTGACATTATGCTGTACTCGAGCGGGAACGCTATCGTCCTTCCAACAGTCTTAACGCAGATGCAGTCGCCCAAAATCAATAATCTCGGGCAAGTCGTCTGGTCCGGGGTGCTTCCCAGTGGGGACACGGCGGGCGTTGAGTTCTGGGACGGGATTAGTGATCCGCTCTTACTGGACACCGGTTATGCCGTCGGTCCTGACATCAACGATCGAGCCCACATCGCCTACACCAGTGGCGGACAGGCCCCTTTGGAGAGGATCGCTCAGGTGTGGGTCTTCCGCGACGGCGTATACTACCAGATCAGCGCTGACGCCGAGCACGCAAATATTCGCCCCGATCTCAATAATGCTGGAGAAATTGCCTGGTGGTGGCACGGCGGGTCGTTGGTGCCATCCGGTACGCGTTTCATGCGACGGATCAGGAATGGGGATGTGGACTTCGATGGGGATCGTGATCTGGATGACTTTATCCCCCTGCCTAACTGCTGGACCGGCCCGGTGCCGACTGACGGCCTGTGTGAGTGTCGCTTCTTGGACATCGACCACGACCGGGACATCGACCACGACGACTTCGATCTGTTTATGCGGGTCTACACCGGACCACTGGATGACTGCAACCAAAACGAGATCATAGACCTTTACGATATGATCGACGGTCCCAGCAAAGATTGCAACCTCAACGGCATACTCGACGAGTGCGACATCGAGTCCGGTTTTTCCCAAGACATTGACGGTGACGGCATCCCCGACGAATGCATTGCCCCTATACCAGCCGTTTCCGAATGGGGCCTGGTCGCTTTGACGCTCCTGCTCCTTTTGGCCGGTTCCATCCTCCTCACCCGCCGCCGGCCTGCGCGGGCTTAGACCGTCGAGAGCGCGTCCATCCAAGACCCCGAGACGGGGACCTGGACGACCGTGGTCATCACCGCCGTGCGGCGCTGGCTTTGGACCGACTGGGTTTTTGCAACACCCCGGCATCACGAAGCCTTTGCAACACTATCCCGGCCTATAGAGGCCGTGCTACTATACGCCCTCGCCCCCGCCGCCTAGCGACGGGAAAAAGTGCAAAAGTCGAGCTAAGGTCAGCCGGTTTATGGGCGGAAGGTGGCACACTCGCGGTCAGGTGTGATGTGGGTCGGGTCGATCTCGAGTCGTAGAAGTTTGCGTCTCGGTCCGACGCCGCCGAACTGATGATACTCCTCACCTACGATCGTAAATCCCACTCGGCGGTAGCATTTCAAGGCCGCTGTGTTGTCCGGAAACACGATCAGGGATACGCGACTCGCAAGGTGCCGCTCCGATGCGTATGCCAGCAGAGCGCGCACCAGCACCTGGCCGGCTCCTTTACCCCGCTGATCGGGGCGTACGACGAGATGTCCAAGCCACAGATGCCCGGGCTCTCTCCGCATCGAGTTTAACTCGCCGTATCCGACGGCTTGCCGGTCGGCTTCGCGGAGCAGCGTGAACGCTTCCCCGCTCGGTTTCCTCCACTCGGTGACCTTGGCGGCGGTCAACGGCGGCCGGGTGCTGGGCGCCACCCAGCGCAACTGCTCGTCCGTCTCAACCCATTGAGCGACCTCAGACGCGTATCGCGGGTCAAAAGGCGCGAGACAAAGCCGTCCTGACTCTTGCGAGGCGATAGAACTCATCCCACAAGTATCCGTCCGGTGGCAACCGACATCCACGACGCCCCAACTGCTAGGCCGGCGAACTTACACCGATCCAGCGAAATGATCGGATCTGTCCGCATATCGGCTCTGCGGGACTGATCCTGTATCCGAGGCGACGCATCGTTTCGCCTGGCTGCCGGCGTCACCGATCGTCTGCAACTGGTATGCGAGAGACGCATCGACTCGAATAGCGAGGCGATAAGGCCGCCGAGACTGGCAGTGCAACTGCCCGGGACTGGAGTCGAACCAGCACGTCCAAAATCGGACACAAGCACCTCAAGCTTGCGCGTCTGCCTATTCCGCCACCCGGGCTGCCGCGTAAAGAAGTCTAGCGGGATGAAAACCCGCGTCAACCGTCCCCAAAGCTGATCCATCCCCAGTTTTCGTTGGGGCCGGCGGAGAGGGATGCGGAGAGTTTCCGTGACGTTGTTGAAAGGGGCGATATTCTCCCTAGTTTTTGAGTGGTTCAGCGTACGCTCAGGAAATCCAGGAGGAAGAATCCGCCATGAATCGCATGGAAGCGATTGCGTGTGTGCTAAGTGTATGCGCTGATCATCTTCCACTCAGCCAAGCGAAAGCCTTGAGCCGACTTGTGGCCGCGGCGCATTCGACCGTCACCTGGTTGGCCGCCGTCTCCGTGGTCGTGAAGTACACGGGTTGCAGACCCGTGCCACACTTTTTGGGATAGGCTCTTATTACTCTCAGCGTTGGCGGCAATGGCCTGGTTGAGGGCTAGAGCGGTGCAATGGATCACCGCACCACAGGCACCGTGCCCAGTTACTACGGGAAATTGCCGCTCGTATAGGCATTGTTGGTGTTAGTGTTTATATCGGCAACTGTGTCCGTTGCCACGGTTAGCGCCTCACCCGTAGGATCACCACTGGTAGTCAGGATCACGTCAGTCCCATTCGTCTGTAGCACAGCATCGTTTGTCGTGATGACCCCACTCCAGGTGTAGCGGCCAGCGACGTTGGCGGTGGCTTCGTCCATCGCCTCGTCAAAGACGACGGTCACGTGAGTGCCGTCGAGTTCCGTTGCCGAGCTGACGCTTGGTTTGTTGTTTTCATCATTGGCCGTGATCGTCTGGTTGAGCGCTTCGGTTTTGTCCTCGGCGTTGATGTCGGTGATCGCACCACTCAGGCTCACGTCCAGGGTGTTAGTGGTTGCCAGAGCCGAGGTCGTGAAGGTCAGCGTGGCCGTCTTGCCGTCGGTGCCCAGCGATACGTTGGTCGGGTTGACGGCGATGCCGTTGATCTTGTAGTTGCCCGTGATCTCAGCCGTGGTCTTGTCCATGGCCTCGCTGAAGACCACGGTCAACTGGTAGCCGTCGCCGGCATAATCCGCCGCCCAAGTGACCGGGCTGATCGTGGGCGCGGTGCTGTCGCTGCCGTTGTCCGCGATAGTCTGGGCGAGGGTTTCGGAGAACGCTCGACCGTAGCTGTCCTGGATCGAACTGCTGAGGCTGACGTCGATGGTGTCGGTTGTTTTCATTGGCACACTGAACACCAACGTAACCGTGTTGGTGGCAGTGTTCAGTGTCGCACTCGTGGGATTCGTACTGGTTTCGTTGATCTGGTAGTTGCCTACCGTTTCAGCAGAGGCCTGATCCATTGCCTGGTTGAACTCCACCAAGACCTGATACCCTCCGTTGGCAAAGTCCGCACCCCACTTGACAGAGTTGATGACCGCTGACGCAGGCGCCCCGCCAGCTGCTACGATCCTTATCGTAACGGCATCCGATGCAGTGGTGCCGGTTCCGTCTGTGACGGTCAGCGTGAACTCATAGGCCCCAATACCCACGGTTGTCGTGTTCAGCACGGGTTGTGGAATGTTCGGATCGGAAAGGCCGGTAGCAGGCGACCACTCATAGGAGTAGTTCCCATCCCCACCGCTTGCCGATCCGTCGAAGGTGACTTGCGCACCGATGACGTAACTACTGTCCGGCCCCGCTTCGGCAGCCAGAAGTTCATCGAAAACGAGAACCGTTGTGCCGTCGGCTGCTTCCGCGCCAGTACCATCAGTAACGGTCAGAGTGTATGTGAACGTCCCGGCCTCCTCCAACATCAAGGTTGGCTGTGCGACATTTGGATCCGACAGGCCAGTGGCAGGAGACCATTCGTAGGCATAGTCGCCGTCTCCGCCACTTGCCGACCCCTCTAAGACCGTGGTGTCGCCGATGAAGATGGTGACGTTCGGTCCGGCCTCTGCGACCAGAGCCTCGAGCCCGACAACCGTCACCGTTGTACTATCAGACGCTTCCGCGCCGGTACCGTCAGTGACCGTCAAGGTGTACGTAAAAGTCCCTGCATCTTCCAGTGTCAGCACTGGTTCTGCCATACTCGGATCGGACAGCCCAGTGACAGGAGACCACTCGTAGGTGTAGGTGCCGTCGCCGCCGTTTGCTGACCCCTCCAAGAGAACGGCTTGGCCGACGGTGACCGTTTGGCCCGAACCCGCGTCGGCTACGAGTGGGTCGCCAATCGGTACCTCAACAATCACGTCCACGGCGACCGTGTCGCTGGCCGATTCACCAGCAGCGTCGGTCGCCGTTACGATGATGGAGTAAGTCCCGGTTTGGCCTAACCCAACCTCCACCGCCGGGCCGTTGGGTATATTGGGATGCTCCGGTCCTTCCGCAATTTCCCATGCAATATCGTATGGGCCGAGGCCGCCGGTTGCGACGGCAATGAGTTCCAAAGCGACCTCGTTCAATTCATCTCGTACGCTCCCTGTAGCTTCGACCGTGAGCGGCATTACTTCGAGCTCGGTCTCGATAACGGTCTCCAGTTGCTCTTCCGGGACGACCGTAGCTTCCTCCGAACAGAGCATCAAAGTGGCACGAGCAGCCTCGGCGATGCTGCTGCTGCATAGCGGTGAACCAGACGATTGCGAGCAGTCAAAGATCGCTTCTACGGCCTGCACATAGTTGGCCAATAGAGCACCACACAGAACGCCTACATCTGAAGCCTGCAGCCGCACAGCGGTCTTGGAGGTCAGGTCGATCCACTCCGGCAGAGGGGCCTCGTATTCGGTGCGTTCACCTGTCGAATCCGTATACACAACCGTGGCTGAAGCTGTACCGTAGAAAACCGTAGCCGACTCGCTGCTTGTCATGAAACAAACCGGGCGCCCGAGGTTGTCAGCCACGGTCTTCACGACGGTTCCATCCGTCGCCTGCGAGGTGACCTCCCGCAGTACCAGCGGCTCGCCGTCAGAGGAGCGCTCTACGAAGACCGCAAATTCCGACCCGTCGTTGCTCTTTGCCCGGGCGAAAAGCGCTCCATCAGTGTCGCTGGAGAATGCAATCTCGACGCTCGCCGCATCACTTTCTTCAGGCCCGTTTGGTGTGTCTTCCACGTCACTACCACCGCCGATGCCGGTGATCGCATCGCACCCAGTGAGTAGGCACACTCCAAAGGCCAAAGCTAATCTCAACACACGAAAACCTGACCGTGCAATCGGACCATCGATCGACCGTGACATTTTGAGTACTCCCCTGTATATGCTGTGGTATTCAACTCCGAACGAGTCGGCACCGGTGCCGCGCACACCGATACGACCTGTGCGGCCATCTGCCGCAGAACTGCCTACCGTCGGTATAAGCATCGGTCAGCGGTCAAGTGCGCTTGATTTAGGTAACGTGTGCCAATCAATATGCCGCAGTGAAGGGCCCCGCGCGGTACATCCGGCACGCATGATAATATCGGGCCAGTGCAGCCGGTCGTGACCGCCACCTTGAGGACTTAGCCTTCCTGCACGCTGACAGTCACCGTGCCGCTGAGCTTGTTGATCAAACGTACCATCTCGACAAGGACGTGAGCGGTGGTCCCCCGATCAGACAACGCGGAAGGCCAGTGGGATTGCACGGAGGCTTCTCTTCGACTTCCGCTGCACCGACGGTCGGGGAGAAGGGCCGCTTCGCAGATGGGTTAGCGTAGAGCCAAGCCGGTTATTTTGGCTTCGAAGATGAGTCGCCCGTCGACGACGCCCTGCGTTCTAGAGACAATTCGCCGGGTCCGATAGTTATCCCCGACACAGAGAAGATAAAGTCGCGCGGGGGGCGAGATGGTTTCACGGAACTTGCACTCCTCGATGCCGCCTAGACCGATAAACGCCTGGATACCAGTCAACACCTTAGCCACTACGGCCGAAGATTGGGCAGCCATCTCGAGCATGAGCACACCGGGCAGCAGCGGCCGACCCGGGACATGCCCGCGAATCCACCAGTCGTCAGAGCGGATGTCGGCGTAGGCCACCAGTCGTGTGCCTTCCCGATCGAGCATGCACACCCCATCGAGCAGCATGAACTCGAAGCGCTGGGGGAGCTGCTCATAGATCTGCTCTCGGGTTAGCAGAACGCGACTAAGATCAACCTGCTGCAGGTCAATCAGCAGCGGCGGCGGCATAGGTATCACTCCCGGCGATGGGCATTTGGCACACCACGCACCTCACCGCCATCGGGAAGGCCAACGGCTCGCAAGAATCGGCCCTAGGCGGTCTGCTGAGAACGCACCTCGAGGATCTTCTTGCGGACCGTTTGAGCAGCCTCTTTGATGTCTTGCATGGCCTTGCGAACACGCGTACCAGCGGCCTTGTTGCCGCCAGAGGCCTTCGCTATGTCATCTGCGGCTGACTCAACCAGCTCTTTCAGCCGTTCATATTCCTGCATGTCCCTGGGTCTCCAATAGGTGCCAACGTTATAGGTTCAACACACGAACCTTGGATGGCGCGGCCAAGTCTATCAGAGGGTCTACTGCCCGGCAAAGCAAATAATCGGGAGAATCGGTCCTGGCCGCCCCGAAATGGGGTTCTTGGTCAACAAAAGTACCTCACTCATGTATTCCGGAGGTCCCGACCCATCCGGCGTTCATTGGTCACGGTGTACCGTATTTGGAGAAAAGGCATTGTGGCTTTATCTCTAGCTATTTACCGACGTATATCGCGCATCAGCACTGGTACGGGCGTGGCTCGTAAGGTTGTCTAGTAGTGCTGAAATCGGGGTTCGCCGGTCTCAACTCTCCCACCCCAGACGGCGGACATCCGGCACGCCTATTCAGTGCAGCTATCACGGCAAGCCTTCCGATATCTCCGCACGGGTCCGCATGGAGGCGGATCCTGACAGAGGTTGGCCTGAGTTCCTGGTGAGACAATGCCACGAAACCCGGTTCGGCATGGATGCCTCGGTCTGGCGGTCAACGCAGTTCTAGTTGTCGTCGCCAACGGCGAGAATCCCGTAGCAATTCGGTCCCGCGTATTCGAAATCGAGTATGCGGTCAACGAGAGCGCACTACCTCTGGATTCCGTCCAGTTGTGGTACACGTTGGATCATGGGGCGAGTTGGCACGAATCCAGCCCCGATGAGGATCGGCAATCGCCGATCACGTTCACCGTGCCGCAGGAAGGGCTGTACGGGTTTTTCCTGGTGCTGACCAATGCTACGGGGCCTTCCAGCATGGTCCCGACACAGGCGACGCCACCGCATCTATGGGCGTTCGTAGACTACACCCCCCCCGTCGTGCAACTGCACGCGCTTCGGCAGACGACAATACTCGGGCAGCGGGTGGTGCAAATCCGCTGGACCGCGATTGATGCACACTTTGGCTCGCGTCCCGTGCAGGTAGCCTATCAACGACCGCCTGACGAGACCTGGTATCCCGCTACGTCCGACCCCTTGACGAACACCGGCCGGTACGACTGGCGGCTGCCGGAAGATGTCTCCTCCCGATCTGTAGCGGTGCGGCTGACCGTTACCGACTCAGGCGGGCATCGCGTGTACAGCGAAAGGCAGGTGCTCGAGATTCTGCCAGCCTACTCGGAGCAGCGGTCGGAATCGATGCCCGTAACCACAGGCGGTGCCGGCGTGGCCTCCGTCGGCGCCACGATGGCCCTTACTGGATCGGTGCGAGCCAAACAGCGGGCGCAGCGTCTTTTTTCAGAAGCGCTGGCTTGCCGGAAGCGCGGTGAGTATCGCGACGGCATCGCGCGCTTGCGAGAGGCGGTGAAGCTCAATCCCCAGTGGGCGGAGGCATTTGCCGAGATGGCGGACATGCTCTACGGTATCGGCGATTTGGACCGGGCGTTAAACGCGTATGAGCTGGCTCTGCGACGACAACCGGCGATGCGGTCGGCCCTTCGCGGGGCGGCCATGGTTTACCGGCAGAAGAATGATCACGTCGGGGCAGCTCGGCTGTTGCGGACGATCCTGCGGTACAATCCCAACGACGCCGAGGTATGGATGAATCTGGGGGATATCGCCGTCTATCAGGGTGACGAGGTCTTGGCACGAGAGTGCTACACCCGGGCCACACAGATTGATCCCGATGCCACGCAAGTCATCACCGACGCTCGCAGAAGGCTTGAACTGATGGCGGAAGTATCCCGAAGGTATCAGCCCAACGGCAAGTGACACGATGTACGCCGCCCCTACGGACGTCTTTCCCACTTACGCCGTAGTTGGCCACGACCGACTTTTGCGCAGTGAAGTATTGGAGGGAATACTCGAGCGCTTGTCAGGGGAGATGGACACGCTGGGGCCGGCCCGTTTCGCCGGTCCACAGGCCGGCCTGGCCGAGGTCCTGGACGAGGTCCGTACCCAGTCATTGTTGGGTGATCGCCGTGTGGTGATCGTCGACGAGGCGGATTCGTTCATTACTGCCAACCGGGCGGCGCTGGAACGGTACTGTTCGTCGCCATCGGAAAGCGGGTCTTTGATCCTGATGTGTGATACGCTCGCCAAGAACACCCGGCTGTACAAGATCATCAACACCGCCGGTACCGTTGTCAGTTGCGATGCTCCCAAGGGGCGAGCGGTCGTCGAGTGGATCGTCACCCGAGCCCAAACGAAATACGGGAAGGGTTTGAGCCACCCTGCGGCTGGGATACTTCGCGAGCATCTTGGGGACGCCCTGGGCGAACTCGACGCCGAGCTCTCCAAGTTGGCCGCCTACGTCGGTGAGCGCGGTGAGATCACACCGGACGACATCGACGCCTTGACCGGTCACCACCGTGAGGAAAAGGTCTTTGCGGTTACGGATGCAATCTCGTCTAACGACGCTGCCACTGCTCTTCATCATTGGGAGCAAGTGCTGGCCACGGACCGCGCCGCACCTGCCCGGGCGATCGCCGGACTGGCCTGGGGAGTGCGCCGCCTTCTTGAAGCCCGCAGAGATTGGGAACGGGGTGTAAGCATTCGCGAATTGGCCCGGAGAATGTACACCGATCCATCGCTGCTCCAACGGCGCCTGGAGCGTGTAACCCAAGAACAGTTGGAGGAGCAGCAGCACGACCTATTGGCCGCGGATCTTGCCGTCAAGACCGGTGCTTCGACCATTGATCTTGCGGTGGAGAAGTTCATCGTCAAACACAGTGCGGGTAGCCCGGCCACGCACTGAACAGGGATTACGCTATGACACGGAGATCCCTCGAGGCGATTGCAGCCCGGTTGGCTCTCGTCGTTGGTTTCACGGTGCTGCTCTGCGGCTGCGCCACCTTGCGTCCCAAGTGGATGGATCGCCAGCCTGAGGCCAGGGTGACGCCGGAGCCACCCACGGGGGCCCAGCCGACAGATGAGACGGAGCAGGAGGCCCTTACCGCCATCGAAGAGTTCCTGGAGCGGACCCGGGAATATCAGTTTGGCAATCGCGCTCTATCATCCGCAAAAGAGTCAAGTTCCGGGGCGACTTCGGCACCGGCGGCAGGTGCCACAACCGGCGCCGAGATGAACAATGAACCGCTCAGGACTGGTCCTGCAAGCGCGCGTTTACCGGGGTGGCGCGACGAGGCCTTCGCCAATACGCAGGTCATGCTTGCCAGTACCCAGGCCACTGCCCCAAGGCCGGCGCTGCCTGTGGTTCAATCGGTGTCGATCCGTTCGGCGCCGCCGCTTGAGACTCCCGCAGCCTCGCCCGTCAAAATGAAAACGACGAATGAACCGCTCGAGATGCAGCAGTCTGAAATGCCAGGCCTCGTCGATCGGTTAATCTCTCACCTGAAGACTCGCGCTGCCGAGACCAATGATTTCGACAGCGAATGGCGGCTTCGATTTGCACAGTTGGCAGTTCGACGTGACGTCGGCGCGGCCCAGGTGTCAACGAGCCTCCCACAGGAAGGACAGCGGATCTTGTCCGCGCTGATCAAGGTGGCCGTGGCGGTGCGGGAGGCTGCCCGGAACCCGCTGGCAGTAGGCTCGGATGCGTTAGACCGTATCGACGAACTTCGCGAGGTCCTGGCCGATCGGGCCGATCCGACCGTCACGACAGTGGCATTGTGTCGCAAAGTTGTCACTTATGGCGTCTATGAAGAGATGGCCGGTGACGACCTGGTGTCAGGGCGAACCTTGCAGACGATTGTCTACTCGGAGATTGGCAACTTCCAATCCGAGCCCACAGACGATGGTCGGTATCTCACGCGACTGGCGACCCGGCTCGAGATACTTACCGCTGACGGGCGGTCCGTCTGGCAGCATGAGGAGCCGGAGATTACAGACCTTTGCCGGCGACGCCGCGCCGACTTCTTCGTGGCCCAGCGTATCACGCTGCCGCCGACGCTGCCCGCAGGCGATTATGTGCTTAAGGTTCTGGTCGAAGACAAGCTTTCGGGGAAGGCAAGCGAGGTCTCGCATCCGTTTGTCATCATGTCCGCGATAGCGGTTTCCCATGGTCTTTGACCACCTTGGCCGCTTGGCAACGTCGCGCGCGACATAGACACAACCGCGACCACTTGCCGCTAAGAAGCCGTAACAATATGTAGCGCAAGAGGTTACGTGTTCTGCGAAGCGGAAACGGAACACGCCGGGCGTCAACACTATTTATCAGACAAATGGGTTTCGCCGTAGTTGACACTTGGCGCTGGACGATAACGTGGTAGATTTCAAGGATTGAGGCGCGAGTAGCCGTCCCGAACGGCGCGGTTCGGGGGCGATCGTAATCCCTTTTGAGTTATTTGATGGAGTATCAGCCCATGAAACGGATGTGTGTTCTTATGTGCGTCGTGTTGGCGGCTGGGACCGTCCTCGCGCAGGAGTCGGATGTAACGTACGAGACCACGACGACGGTCTCCGGCGGTGAGGACCTGATCAGCCAATTGTGGTTCTTGGAGGACGCCACCCCGCTGGATACGGGGCAGGTCGATCTTCGCCTGGGATTTGGATGGGTAACGGCGTCAGCCCCGGCCAACCTGGGTGACTCAGATGACGATTTCGTGGTGACGCCATCGATAGTGTGGGGAGCGGCTGAAGACCTGGAGCTTTCGATAAGCGTACCAGTCTGGGTTGGTGACGGCGGGGACGTCGGTGTCATTGAAGACATCAACTATGACACAACCGTCGGTGTGCTGTGGAGAATCATCGGCCAGAGCGCGAAGTGCGCTCAGTGCGGAAAAGGGCCTTTCCCGGCTTTGGCGCTGTCAGGAAGCGCACGTATACCCACCGGTTGCGGCTCGAGTGGTGTTGACGGTGAGTTGCGGCTAATCCTGACCAATGAATACGACAGCGGTATCCGGTCACATTTCAATGCTTTTGCGCAGTACGTGGACCGCGACTACGGGGACGAATTCGGTCGACGGGGAGGCATGCGCGGATTTGGCCGTCGCGATCGGGGCACGCTTGAGCCGCGCGACTTCCAGTACGGCTTCGTAGTCGGTCTGGATGGCCCGCTGTGTGCCGATGGCGCGGTCCGCTGGGTCCTGGATTACATGAACCGCAGGAGCTACCACGAGGGCGCCAGCAACCTGAACATGCTCGAGACGGGCTGGGAGTGGGCGATGTCCGATATCCAGAAGCTGGGTTTCTCGGTGCAGATCGGCCTGGATGACAACGACGACACGCCCAACTTTGGCGCCGCCCTCGCCTATGCCTATTCGTTGACCTATTAAGAGGTCGCAAGGGAACCTGATGTGGGAGAGGCTTTCAAGCCTTTCCCTCGACTGACGTAAGCGGGAGCCCGGGTGTCTTGCCTCGGGCTCTCTTTTTATATGTGCCGAGCATGTTCGGCAGCTTGGAGGTGTAAGTCCTCTGCCCAACCTGATGGAGGTGAAGGGCTAGTATGGCTAGGTGGCATCCGCCTTCGGTGGACGCTCGCGTGGCCATGTTCAGTGCCGGACCTGCAATACATGCTCACGCAAACGTGAGAATGGGACCCGGCGGAGAGTTGGCACCGTCCGCGCCGCGTGGATCAATTGAACGAGGACGGCCGACTGGTCTGAGCGCCTGGTGGGGGATATCATCTAGGGCTATGGCTGAGGCTGGGCCTGATCGATTTGTGGTATCCTCGTTTACGCCGGCGTATCTGGATCCGGCCGTGCGGCGGACGCTGGGCGACCGGGTGGCTGCGGCGCGCCAGGAGCTTGCCTGCTGCCGGGCGTGTCCGCGCAACTGCAAGGTCAACCGGCTGGCGAACGAGACCAAGGTCTGCAACACCGGCCGGCACCCGCGGGTCAGCTCTGCCTTTCCGCACCTTGGTGAAGAGGAGTGCCTGCGCGGCTGGCGCGGCTCGGGCACGATCTTCTTTTCGATGTGCAACCTGCGCTGCGTCTTCTGCCAGAACTGGGACATTTCGCAAAAGGGCAGCGGCCCTGAGGTGGATGTCGAGGGGATGGCCGGCCTGATGCTCTCGCTCCAGGAGCGCGGCTGCCACAACATCAACTTCGTCACGCCCGAGCACGTCGCGCCGCAGATCGTCGAAGCCCTGGCCATCGCCATCGAGAACGGTCTGAAGCTGCCTGTCGTGTATAACACCAGTGCGTATGACGCCCTGTCGTCACTGAAACTCATGGATGGGCTGGTGGACATCTACATGCCCGACTTCAAGTTCTGGTCAAGGCAGTCATCGGCCCGGTTGCTAAAAGCCAAGGACTACCCGGAGCGGGCTCGTGAGGCCATCTGCGAAATGCACCGGCAGGTGGGGGATCTTAGGTTTACGCCGGACGGTCTGGCATGTCGCGGTGTGCTGGTTCGTCACCTGGTCATGCCGGGGTTGCTCGACGAGACGCGAGAGATATTCCGGTTCCTGGCAGAGGAGGTGTCGCCCGATACGTTCGTGAACATCATGGGGCAGTACCATCCGGATTACCAGGTCGGCAGCATTGCGGCCTCGGGCCGTAACGCCGGCTCAGCCCGCTACGTCGAAATCAACCGCTGTCCCAACGGAGCAGAGCTCGAAGGTGCGCATGAGGCTGCCCGCTCCGTTGGGCTGTGGCGCTTCGATCAGCAAAGACTCTAACCCGGGCCACGTTGCGTTACCTCCGCGTGGAACCTCGAAGAAAAAACCCCTTCGATGACCATGTCTATGCGGTCACATCGTCGGTTGTTTACGCCTTGCCGCTGGGCGACCTGGGTGACACACCCCAGAGGTTGATTCTCGAGTAACAGGTGCGGGCCGGGCGACTGTGCGACACAGCAGTCGCCTACGAATATCACAAGTGAAATGTCCTGTGCGCCCGTCGGTCACAGGAGTTTTCGTGCCTGTGATTTTGCTTGCTGTGCTGTCTTAACTATCTGTTAATAAGTAGGTTATGGCGCCTAGTGAGGTCATCTCTCAACTGTGGGTATCTTGTATTACTCGCTATCAGCTTGCCGTCGGGCCAGTGTCTTGTAGAATCCCAGGATCGTGTTGCCGCTATGTGGCCGTGACCTTTCGGGCCGGCGTGCGGCGATCCGGTCGCGGGACCGACACGACCGACTTAAGAACAGGGTGACGGAAAGGATCACGCACCTCAAGGTTATGTGAAATCAGTCGAGCCGACGCAGCAAGGATGTCCGTCGGCGTGGGATCTTGAAGGCTCCTTTGTTGAGTGCCACTTGGTGGCAGCAGGGAGAAGAAACCATGCTGTTCTGGGAAGCCTTGAATGCATCGGCGGAGCACCCGAATACAAGTCCGGCTAACGGCAATTCCTTGACGGTGCGAACCCGCCGGTTGCCCTATGACAAGCGATGCATCGCACTCACGAAATCGGGGACCCGGTGTCGTGGACGGATTCGCCAGGGAACCGACTTTTGCCCGTTCCATGATCCGGAGTTGACAGCTAAGCGCCGAAGGAGCCTCGCTGCCCGGGGTGGACGAACCCGCCGCCGGCTGTCCCATCTTCTCGACGGATATCTGCGGAAGCTGACCAGCCAGGCTGCGATCGGGCAGGCCATGGACCGCCTCTATCGGGAGGTCAGGTTGGGGACCGTCTCGTTGGAGATGGGGGCGGTTCTGTTCCGGATACTGGGCCGGCTGCTCGATTCGGACCTGATTGACAATGGGCGGTGTCCCCAGCGTAGCAAGGCTGCCCGAATCAGGCCCAAACTCCAGGAGCTGCTCACGCCCGATGAACGTACCGCCTGGCGGAAGGCAACAAAAAATGCCGCGCGTTCGTCACCGGATATGAAGCCCGAGGCCGCGCCGACCACTCCCTTCGAACGGGCGGTCGTGCAACGGCGAAAGCCACAGGAGACGGTTACCTCCCCAGCTACGCGGACTCTTCAAGCGGCGTCGTAGACGTCACATGTTCAGGAAGTTGGCGATCAACCGCCCGCCCTCTTCGGTGAGGAAGCTTTCGGGGTGGAACTGAACGCCGTCGATTGGCATCATCTTGTGGCGGATGCCCATCAGCTCGTTCCGATCGGCCGTCCACGCACTGATCTCGAAGTTCTGCGGTAGCGTTGTCCGGTCAACCGTAAGGGAGTGGTAGCGTGTGGCTGTAAACGGGCTTGGAAGCCCCCCATAGACTCCCTTGCCGTCGTGGTCGATCAGGCTGGTCTTACCGTGCATCAGCCGTGACGCCGGCACAACCTTGCCGCCAAAGGCCCGCCCGATGCATTGATGACCCAGACACACGCCCAGGATCGGCACTTTACCGGCGAAGTGCTTGATGAGTTCCACGCTGATGCCGGCCTCGTTGGGTGTGCAGGGCCCCGGTGAGACGATGATGTGTTTGGGGTTCAGGGCAGCCAGCTCATCCACCTCAGCCGCATCGTTACGCACGACCTTCATGTCATGCCTGCCCGGCAGCGCCCCGATGGTCTGCACGAGGTTGTAGGTAAACGAGTCGTAGTTGTCGATAATCAGGATCACACGCGAAGCGTAGCAACACGGAGGGGTCAAAACAACGCTGCGGGTCATCTCTCACGTTTTGGGGCGATTCGCAGCAGATCGAACTTTTATGTCGAGCAGACGTCCGATCTCTCCATATCCGGTTGCCAAGAAACGGCTAATGCGGTCCGTCCACTCGGTCGCCGCAGGTGGCGGCTAATTCGACAATCACCGCGTCGCTTATCAGGCGGCCCTGGCGCGTCAGGGCGATGTGGGTGTCTGAGACGGTGACGAAGCCCAGGTCGACGAGTCGATTGAGCGTGTCTTTGAAGACCGCAAGCGGGTCGACACCGGTCCGCTCCCGGAACGACTCGATCGACAAACCCTCGACCAGCCGGAGTTGCATCATGATCATCTCGGTCATAAGCATCTGCGTGTCGACCACCTCGGTTTCGGCTTCGGCATGACCTTGCACGTCCATCATGCGGATGTACGCGTCTATGTCGGCGATGTTCTTGTACCGTCGGCCGTCCACGTACCCCGCTGCCGAAGGGCCGACACCGATATACGAACCGTTTCGCCAATAATTCAGATTGTGCCGGCACTTGCAGCCCGGTTTCGCGAAGTTGCTGGTTTCGTATTGCCCGTAGCCGGCCTCGCAAAGCCCGTCGACAGCGCCCAGATACATGTCGGCTTCGAGCTGCTCATCGCATGGCGTAATCCGACCCTGTTGGCGCAGTTCGCTCAGCCGCGTGCCGGGTTCATAGGTGAGGCCGTAGCAGGCGATGTGATCCGGCTCCAGCTCGATCGCCCGGTCAAGGGACCGCGACCAGGTATCAAGCGTTTGGCCGGGGATGCCAAAGATCAGGTCGAGGCTTACCTGCCGCACGCCGTTACGCCTTAGCGTCGCCACCGAGGGAGCGATGTCGTCGGGCGAATGCAGCCGCTCCAGCGTGGCCAGCTCACCGGCAATGAATGACTGGGCACCCATCGATACACGGGTAACCCCGCCGCCTACCAGGAGCCCGGCCTTGGAATCGTCGATGGTGCCCGGGTTGGCTTCGACCGTGAATTCCACGATCTGATCAGCCGGTCCGGCCCGCGAGACCTCGCCGAAGAGCCTGGTGAGCTCTTCCAGCGGCAGGATCGTCGGTGTCCCGCCCCCACAGAAAATGGTGCCTACTTTGCGCGGATTGTCATCGAGGCGTACCCTAAGTTCACGCACAATCCGCCTGAGCAGCGGTTCCGTATCGAGCTGCTCCACCGGGACTGAGTAAAAATCGCAATAACCGCACTTGCTCTCGCAAAACGGAATATGCACGTAGAGCCCGCAGGCCCGGCCGGGAGCGTGAACGGAATCGTCTAGGCCAACCATACCCTATCTATCATGCCAACCTAAACCCAGACTTGCCAGGTCAGGGTCAGCCGGTTTCGTACCGCTCACCGCCGGGCCGCCTTGGGCGTGGGCACGTAAAAACGTAAGAAATAGCATCCTCCGCCCCGTAGGTCGAGGGACACCTCCCACTGATTTGAAGGACAACCGGATCTGCGGTATATTGAATTGCGGGTTGGTGACGACTCGGGTCTCCAAACCCTGCCGAGGAATGGGTCGACACGAAGTTAGTATCGAGTGACGGACGCGTGCCGATGGATGTTAAGCTTGTTATGTTCCGGGAGGATGGTTCGAAACGGGTGTTCCCCTTAGGCTCGGGTACGACGACCATCGGACGAAAGGACGACTGCAACATTCGCATCCCTCTGGCCGTGGTCTCTCGCCACCATGCGGAGATCTCCTTGGACGAGGACGGTGCAGTGCTAAAGGATCTTGGAGCCTCCAACGGAACCTACTTGAACAACCGGCGAATTGAGGAGGAGGATCTGGAGCCCGGCGACCAGATAATGGTTGGCCCGGTTGTCTTCACCGTTCAGATCGACGACAACCCGGGTGACGACGAGTTGGTCGAGGTCCGGAGTAAAGTGCCTGCAGGCCGGGGGGCCGGACAACACAGCGCCAGGGTCGCCACCTCGAAGCACGTGTTCACCTCGGAGGAGGAGGTCGATCCGATTTCGGCGCTGGAAGAGCTGGCCTCCAGTGCGGATCAGACCGCGATCCATCCCGAGGAAGAGGAATAGGCCTGGCCCGGCCGATACATTATGCCGCCGCTGGGATTACGGGCCACACCGCTCACATCCGGTCTTTGCAGTGTTGACGGTGTAAGCGATGAATCAGCAAACTCACGCCAAACCGACAGGCAACGCCGATGAGGCCAAGCGACGATCCGCGCGGCGGCGCTTGTCGATCCTGCGTTCGGCAATCGTCTTGGCCGTCGCCACCATAGCCTTATTTGTCTTCATCCTGGTACAGGGGGACGCTCGTCGCCGACAGCGGGCCATGGAGCAGGCTCAGTGGCACGCAAATACGCTGTCCAAGCGAGTGGGCGAAAGCGGCGTCCTACCTCTCAATCTCGAGCCGGAACCGGCCCCGGGACGGCAGGTGGATATGCTCGAGTCCCTCTCCAGGCAAGAGGCGCGATACCTCCGCCAGAGTGACAGGCGGGTAATCGTCGCCCAGACCACTCCCGTACTGCGGGTGTTCGCGCCGGCCGGTCGGGCGGTGATTTTTTTTCAGCACGGCCGGTTTGACGTCGAATGGTTGACAGTTTCGCAGTTCGACGAGCTTTACGCACAGCAGCAGGACGAGATTCGGCGCCTGGAAGCCGACGCGACACCTGATCGCACCTAAAGTCATAGAGCGTCGTTTCGGCTGCCGCGCTGTCGGTTTCTCTCGTTAACAGGGCCCTTCCAGTTAACGCATAGGGTCGCCCTCGACGGCTTACGGGCGTTTGCCTAACACGCGGTCCCGCCAGCGGCGGACGCTCATGACGTCGAAGCGCTCCCCGTCGAAGACGATTTGCTTGACCGGTTTCTCCCCGTTGTCGCTTTCTCGCTTCAGCCAGTCGCGCACTTCCATCCGGCGAATCTCCCCCTCCGAATTCCGGATCACCAGCAGCACGGGGAACTCTTGGGCCATCCAGTAGCGGGCGTGGCGCTGGTCCTTGATCGTGAAGATCTCCGTGCCGTCGCTCTTTCGTTTGCGAAGGTAGGAGTCGCCGGACTTGAGCTGGACATAGAGCTTCTTTGCGGTGGCCTCGCCGGCGTCGTCCTTGAACTCGATCTCCATGTCAATGCCGTGGTCGCTCACGTTGAACTCCCGGCTGATCTGCCCGGCGAGCGCGACCGTGGAAATCACCTCGCCCACCAGCGCGCGTTCCTTGCTCTCGCTGTCGAGCTTGATATCCGACTGTTCCTGCAACTCCCGCACTTGCTGTTGCGTCTCCGGGCTGGCGAACCACTGTTCGAGTTCATCCCACAACGGCACGCGCTTCTCGCAATCGGAGCAGATGATGGTTGGCATCTCCGCCTTGCCCGGTCGACGCTTTACCCGCCTGTCCGCCGCCTGGTCGGTCGCCTTCTGTTCCAGCCACGCCTCCAGCCGTCGCATCGCCACCTCCCGGTTTCCCACGGGCGTACCGCAGTGCGGGCAGACGTAGTGCCGCAGCCGCACGACATCCTGCCCCTTCTGCAGCAGGTGCTCATGGACATACCGGCTGAAGATGATCTTTTCCTCCACCGGGATCGCCGTGTCGAAATACACCTCCAGTTCGCCCGCGCGCTCCGCCCGGCGCGCTTCAGCTTCTTGCCCCGGACGAAATCTCGGGTCGTTCAATGGTCTCTCGAGAAGTAAAGGGAGAGCACCTTCGCGGTTCCAGGAATAAATATGCTCGGCACATTGTCGTAGTTGAACTTCTCCTCTTTCGTCAACAGGAGTTGCCCGAAACGTTCATACCATCGCCGGTATCTTTCTTTCTGTCGTTCGGGTGTGGTGGGCGACCGCATCATCTTGAGCCTTTCCTGAATATCCCACTCGAATACCCGGATTTCGTTCTTCTTGATACGCCCTGCCATAAAGGATGGTTGTAGGTCCTTGGTATAAGCGGGCTTGTACGAGCCCGGCCCAAAATTCCTCTTCAGTGCCCGGTGTGAAATCAGGGCCACAGGCATTCGGACAAGTACAGCAGAGCCCTCAGGATCGACCAACAACTCCCCATCAAGAAAGTAGTCTTTTGCCCCAATTGAATACTCGAAGACTCGAACTACTTCAATTCCCAATTCGAGAAGGTTGAACGTGACGAGAAATCCGAGGTGCAGATGCTCGCCGCCTCCTTGATCAATGACCAAGATATCCATGTTCGCTCTGTTGACATCGTGAACTGGTATTGAGTCCGTGGTGAAACCGATCTCTCGATCTGCGTGAGACTGTATTGCAAGCCCATCCTCCATCGATCGACGATCAATGTGCTTCTTCGCAAACTGTGCAGAGATCCTTTGCTGTCTGTCTGCCAGTTCACGATCGAAGTAGAATCGCTTAAACGATAGGGGGCTTCCTAGCTTAGGGGGGTCGCTCAATATGAGTGTCTCTTCAAGGAACTCACGAAGCAGGAACATGCTTGGGTCGTTCAATTCTTCCTCGACAGGCCTCCGGCATTTCCATTGATCATCAAACTCGCGCTCACACGAACCTAAAGCGAGGTTCCAGCCCCAGGGATTTATGTCACGAAAGAAGAGAGGAGTCCATTTCTCCTTTGGTCTATTGGCGCGGGTGACAACCGACATCACGCCTCCGGACGCCCATCTCAGTGGGAGCCCCAACGCGGGAAGATCGATGGTCATCGATTCATCGTTGGATTTGCCGAGAAGGAATTGGTGCAGAGTATCATCGAACGTTCTGAGTTCGTCCTCCCGCCCCTTAACGTACTGCCTGCATATCCGGCTCTTGGCTTCCGTAGTAATAACGGCATGTCTGACACCGCGTCTATCAATGATAATCAGATATCGCCCAGGGGGGCGCCGGACTATCACAATAGGGCGTTGAAGCAGCTCGATTGCGAACACCTCGCCAGCGAGTCTGGAGCTGGCCGCATGAAGCTGTTCTGCGGGAATGATGCCCTGTGCGTGTCGGATCGGATCCGGAATGATAGTCGGTGGCTCATTCGAGCATCCACGCGGATCTGGTGGAGTCACGGCCTGGCAAGCTTCGAGGAGCTTGGGATATTCCTGCTCGCGGTCCTCCGCCCGCCAGGAGATGTAAAGGAACTGCGCCAGGGAGCCTTTGATGGGGGCGTCGTCGAGGCGCAGGGGAATGAAGCGGCGATCCTTGTTCAGGGGGTCGCGAAAGCGGAACGTGCCGGCCTCCAACTCCGCCCAGTCGGACCCGAACGCATTGGCCGACATGCAGAGCACCAGCACGCGGGAGTGCTCCAGCCCTTCCTCGATCTTCGCCGGGATGCTGTCACCGGCCTTGATCTCCCATTCATCGAACCAGACGCGCAGGCCGTCCGCCCGCAGCCGCTCCGCAACGGCGCGCACGACCGCCTTGTCGTTTGAGCTGTGGCTGAGGAACACGTCGTAGGTGAGATCAGGCATACCTTTGTCACTCCTGCCACTCGGACAGGTGCTGACCTCGCGTGTCGTCCCCCCGGCGGCAACTGGCCGGGGGCTTTGCCGCTCATTCTACCACATTCGGTGGTCCTGCAACCAACCGGTTAACAGCCTGCGTAAGTGACAGATGGAGGGGGCATCCCAATTCGGGTGGCATGGGTCCCGACGTACGTCGGGATTTGCCCGTGAGAGCGGTTTGCACGGGCAAGCTGCCGCTTGCCCATGCCACCCGGTAAGCTTCTGCCACCTTTTTCGGGATGCACCCCAGATAGAGGCCCGAATACACGGGCCGCACATCCTGCCGGAAAGCGCGCCGCCCGAGGGTCACGGCGGCCTGCGGGGACGCAGGCCGCTACTTGGGTAGCGGGCCCACCCGCATTAGAATGGAGTATTTGCGTTCCGAGGTAGGAGTCGGTGTTCCATGCCGTTTAGGTTCAAGCCGTTTCATCTGATGACCCCGGAGGACTACGCGGGCATCGGATTTCGCTGCGGGCTGGAGGTCCACCGCCAGCTTATCACCCGAACGAAGCTCTTCTGTCGCTGTCCGGCCGGCCTCTACAGCAAGGACTACGACGCCGAGATTCTGCGTCACATGAGGCCGACGCTTTCCGAACTCGGCGAGTACGACGGGACGGCCTTGATGGAGAAGAAGACCCGTAAAAACATCTACTACCGCGTCCATCACGGCACGGTCTGCACCTACGAGTTTGACGACACTCCGCCCTTCTTCATGGCCGACGACGCACTGGACGCCGCCATCGAGCTGGCCCTTCTGCTTCGACTCAATCTGGTCAGCGAGTTGCACATCGCCCGCAAGCAATACCTTGACGGCTCGATCCCCACCGGGTTCCAGCGCACCACGATTCTTGGCGTGAACGGGTGGATTCCATACAAAGGTCGCAAGATCGGCATCCGGCAGCTCGGGCTGGAGGAGGACGCGTGCCGCGAGGTGTCGGATATCGGGCATGATCGCGTCTATCTGACGGATCGTTTGGGGATGCCTCTGGTCGAGCCCGTAACCGAACCTGACATGCGAACACCCCAGGAAGCGGCGGATGTGGCCCAGATCATCCGGAAGCTCTGCCGCAGCACCGGCAAGGTTCGCACCGGCATAGGGACCGTTCGCCAGGACGTGAACGTCAGTGTCAAAGGCGGGACACGTGTTGAAATCAAAGGTGTACCTCAAATCTGGCGGATCCCGCGGCTGGTTTATAGCGAGGCCCGGCGCCAATGCGCGCTGCTGTACATCCGCGACGAGCTCCGGCGGCGGGGCATTACTCCGGATTCTCTCAAACACCGCGCCGACGAGGTCACCCGGATCGTCGCCAAGACCCGCTACCAGCCCCTGCGAGCCGCAATTGGGCAAGGCTTGCGCGTCAAGTGCGTGGTGCTGAAGGGCTTTGCCGGGTTGCTGAACGAGGAGACACAGGAACACACCGCCTTCGCCAAGGAGTTCTCCGATCGTGTTCGGGTGATCGCATGCCTGACCCACCTGCCCAACATGGTGCACTCCGACACGGCCTCGGAATCACTATACGGTAGGGACTGGCAGAAGCTTGGCCGGAGGATGAGCGCGGGACCCAACGACGCCCTCATCCTCGTGTGGGGCAACGAGGTGGACACCGAAACTGCGTGCCAGGAGGTCGTCATTCGCGCTCGCGAAGCCGCCACGGGTGTGCCTAGTGACACTCGTCAGGCTCTCAAGGACGGGACCAACGGCTTCGAAAGGGTGCTCCCGGGGGCGGATCGGATGTATCCCGACACGGACCTGCCGCCTCTGGCCATTCCGCAGGACCGGGTGGAACGAATTCGCAAGCGGCTGCCCGAATTCGTATGGGACCGCGAGGCCCGGTACCGGGCAATGGGATTGTCCGACGAGATGGTTGAGACCTTGAGCCTCTCGCCGCGCGTCAAGTTATTCTCCCGGCTCGTTGATGAGCTTGGGACCGACCCGACCTTCGCGGCGGTCGTGACCTGTCAACGCATGAAGGCGTTTCGCCGGAGCGGCTTGAACCCCGAATTGCTGGGGGATGACGAGGTCGTGGAGGTATTCAAAGCCTACGCTCATGGACGCCTGGCGCGCGAAGGTGTCGTGAAGGTTCTGCGCCGGACGCTCGAGACGCGCACCCGTCAGCCTGACCGGGAGGTTATGGTTGCCGACGTTCTCCAGGCACTCAACGCCAAGCCGCTCAGCGACGAGGAAATGGCGGCGCACGTTAAGGCGGCCGTCGACCGGCTGGACGACGACCGGTTCTCAACATTGGCCCAAAGGCACCGCCATTTAATGGGCGTGCTTATGAACGATCTGGCGGGCCGGGCCGACGGCGGCCGCGTCGCCCAGATGGTTGCCGAAACACTGGGCGGTCATGGCGACTGCGGCGCTTCCGTGGAGGGCCGGGCATGAGTGACAAGCGATTCCAGGGCTATCGGGGTGCGGGCAAGGCGGTGCTCGAGCGCTGCGGCGTGGGCGTTTGGAGCGAGGTGGACGTGGAGTCCTCCAGTGGCCGGTTTACGGGGCTGATATTACCTCGTAGCGAGACCTCTGATGACAAGCACGTTGTGCTGAAGCTCGAGAACGGCTACAACGTCGGCATCGCTGCCGACTCCATCTCCAACATCACTGAGCACGGTCGGCGCGAGGCTCACTACAAGATTCCCGAGAAGGAGTTTCCCTCCGACCCGGCGAAGCCGCACGTCACTCTCTTCGGCACCGGAGGGACCATCGCCAGTCGCCTTGACTATCGCACCGGGGCGGTGATCCCTGCGTTTTCGCCCGGCGAACTCTACGGGTCTGTGCCGGAACTTGCCGACCTGTGCAACCTCAGAACCGAGAAACTCTACGGCGTTTTCAGCGAGAACATGGGACCCCAGCAGTATATCCGGCTGGCCGAAAGCATCGGCGAGGAGATCGCAAAAGGTGTCGACGGCATTGTCATTGGGCACGGCACCGACACAATGCATCATACCTCCGCGATCCTGACTTTCATGGTGCAGGACTCACCCATTCCGATTGTCATGGTGGGCTCGCAGCGCTCGTCCGACCGTCCCTCGTCGGATGCGGCCATCAATCTGATCAATGCCGTCAAGACCGCGGCTGAAGGCGACATCGCCGAGGTCGTCGTATGTATGTTCGGGCCGACCTCCGACCAGTATTGCCTACTCCACCGCGGGACGCGCGTCCGCAAGATGCACTCCAGCTACCGCTCGACCTTCCGCACGATCGGTGACATCCCCCTGGCGATGGTTGATCAAGAGAAGATCACCCACCTGAGAGACGACTACAAACGCCGCCGGAGCGATCGAAGCGTCAAAATCAACACCGCGTTCGATGAGATGGTGACCATCCTGTATTATTACCCCGGCATGAGGCCGGATGTCCTCGACGCGATCGTGGACAAGGGGTATCGGGGCGTCGTGATCGCCGGTACCGGCCTCGGGCACGTCAACAAGCTCGTCTATCCGGCCCTCAAACGCGCCGTGGAAAAGGGCGTGCACATTTATATGACAGTGCAGACGCTGTGGGGGTATGTGCAGATGTACGTGTACGAAACCGGCCGGGAGATCATGGAGCTGGGCGTGGTCCCCGCGTCAAACATGCTCCCCGAGGTGGCGTACATGAAACTGTGCTGGGCCCTTGGCCAGACCGATGACCGTGACGAGGTCCGTCGAATCATGCTGACGCCGATCGCCGACGAGACCACCGAGCGCGAGCCCTACAACGGGTACCTGATCTACCAGGGGGCCATCCCGGAAGTGCAGGAGTTCTTACGGACAATCAAGCGGTAGTAAAGCTCTGGTTAGGTAACCTCACGAAGCGCAGTAAGCCTAGTGTTCCGTTACTGCTCAAGTGATGGATGGAACTGCCTCGGAAGGATGAAGGATGAAGGATGAAGGATGAACAAGGCGAGGGGCAATCGTGGGGATTCACCAAGGGTGATGCGCAGACACGACCGAGAAGTTGTATCCATCATTCGAGATGTAACCGAGCACAAGTGTTTACGTGGGTAAAGAGGAGATAAGTAGCTGTGCGAAAGTCGATCAACAGAAACAAGGTGTTTATTGCCGTGGTGGCTGTGAGTGTTTGTGGTACCAACAGCGCCCCCACACTGAAGGCCTGCACCAATATCTTGGTGACCAAGGGTGCCACTCAGGATGGCTCGGTGATACTGACGTATACCTGCGATGGTGAGTTCCATCCCCATCTCAGATATACCCCGGCGGCGGATCACGAACCGGAAGGCTGGCTGCAAATAAAAGACTGGTCAGGGAACGTGCGCGGTAAGATCAAGCAGGTTCCGCATACCTATGCCGTCGTCGGCCTGATCAACGAACACCAACTGGCCATCAGTGAGACCACGTTCAGCGGTCGGGAGGAGTTGCGCAATCCGGATGGGCTGCTGCACTATTGGGACCTGATGCGTGTGGCGCTTCAGCGGGCCAAGACGGCCAGAGAGGCCATCACAGTCATGACCGACCTGGTGGGTGAGTACGGCTACCGTTCGACCGGAGAGTCAATTTCGATCGCTGACACCAACGAAGCGTGGATACTGGAGATGATCGGTCCTGGTCCCGGCGGCAGTGGTGCCGTGTGGGTGGCAGTCAGAGTTCCTGACGGATACATATCCTGCCACGCCAACAAGGCCAGGATTGGTGAGTTCCCGTCCGACGATCCTGAATACTGTCTCTATTCCGACAATGTTATCTCCCTTGCTGTCGAGAAGGGGTACTACGATCCCAAGTCGGGCGACCCATTTCGATTCTGTGAAGCCTACTGCCCGGCCACACCGAAGAACTGCCGCTACGCCGACACTCGTGTGTGGAGCGTCTTTTGGCGGGCGGCTCCGTCGTTGGGTCTGTCGCCCGATTATCACCGTGCGGTTGAGGGAGCCCAGCCGTATCCCTTGTGGATCAAACCTGACAAAAAGCTGTCGGTGGCTGACGTGTTCTCCCTGATGCGCGATCACTATGAAGGTACCGTCTACGATATGAGAAAAGGGATTGATGCCGGACCATACGGCAGTCCGCTCCGCTGTCGACCGATAGTGTGGGAGGTCGATGGCGTCGAGTATGCCTGGGAACGTCCGATTTCTACGCAGCAGACCGGATTTTCCTTTGTCTCCCAATCGCGGTCGTGGCTTCCTGATCCTGTCGGTGGCGTGTTGTGGTATGGTGTAGATGACACTTACACGACTTGCTACATACCACTATACTGTGGTATTAACGCTCTTCCCGAGTCATATACAGTCGGCAGTCTCGGCAAGTTCTCGTGGGATTCGGCGTGGTGGGTGTTTAATTTCGTTGCCAATTATGCCAACGTAAGATATTCGGACATGATCGTGGATATCCAGGCGATGCAAAGCGACCTGGAAGGAACCTTCTTGGCCGTGCAGCCTGCGGTGGAGAGAACTGCAATTGAACTTGCCCGGTCTGATCCGGAGCTTATGACGCGTTATCTGACCGATTACTGCGTCTCGCACGGTGAACTGGTAGTAAGAAGGTGGCGGCAATTGGGTGAACATCTGCTGACCAAGTACAACGACGGGTATGTCAAGGACGAAAAAGGTCGCCCGGGCGAGGACGGATATGTGGAAGGCTGGCTGCAAACGGTGCTGAAGTCACGCCCCGAACAGTTCCGCGTAAGATCAAAAGACGCCGACGTACCGGAATCGAAGCTGGTGGATTGACACGAAACGCCTCGGCCCCGCCCCGTGTTAAGAGCCACTAGGCTTTGCCGGGCGAAGGCGCCGGGTATGAACCGTGTGTGGTATGGCGAGGCTGCAAGAGCGCACCGTAGAGCGTTTTCACGATCCTTCCCCGGCTGCACGCCGTCTTCACACCACCGAATGTAGAGGCTCAGTGTATTGGTGGGCCTATAACTCAGCAAGCGACTTGACGCATCCCGCCTGGCCCGATACCGTCACACCGGTCCGCAGCGCGGAAAAGGCGAAAGAGGCGCGGAAAGCTTCAGATAACGGAGTTACGCTTGAGTTATCATTGCATCGTCTGTGTGAAACAGGTCCCCGATACGAGTCGCATTACCGGCGACGTGATGAAACCGGACGGGACCCTGAACCGCGCGGTTCTGCCGGCGGTGTTCAATCACGACGATCTGAACGCACTGGAAGCGGCCCTGAGTGTTCGTGACAGTCACGGCGGGACGGTCACCGTGGTGACCATGGGCCCGATGGGCGCTGCCGAGGTGCTCCGGGAGTCTCTGTACCGCGGCGTGGATCGAGCCGTCATCGTCAATGATCGGCGCGCCGCCGGTAGTGACACCCTGGCGACAGGTTACATTCTCAGCCAGGCGATAAGGAAGATCGGCCGCTACGACTTCGTGTTCTGCGGCCGGCAGGCAATCGACGGCGACACTGCTCAGGTCGGCCCACAACTTGCCGAGAAGCTCGGCCTCGTACAGATCACCTATTTCGAGAAGATCCTCGAGCTCTCTGATCGGACCGTGCGCTTGCGGCGCAACGTGGGCAACGGCTGGGAGGTTCTCGAAACCAGGCTACCTCTATTGTTGACGGTGCTTGACACCGCGAACGAACCGAGGCCGGCGGCGGCGAGAAGGGTGATGCAATACAAGCGTGCCCGGACTGTGGGCGAAGCAGCCTGCGAAATCTCCGCCGCGATGCCCGATGCTACCGAACAGAAGCGCGACGCGGAGCAGGCGGTTCGAATCGAGAAGCTGAAGATGAATGACCTGCTCATCGAGCAATGGGACCTTGACGACATCGAGGCGGATCTTCAATGGTGCGGCATCTCCGGTTCGCCGACCAAGGTTCACCGAGTGCAGTCAATCGTTCTGACGAAGGAGGGGTACACGGAATTACCACCGACGGAAGAGGGTATACGGGGCTTAATCCACGAGTTGATTGTCGACCATACGCTTGGATAGTCATCAGTTGCCAGCCATCAGCCGTCGGCTTTGGATGACCACGCTGACAGCCGGCTGAGAGCTGAATGCTGATAGCTTGAGAATGATCGAACAGAATCGAAAAGGCGAGGTTTGGGTATTCGCGGAGCAAGAGGACGAAAGCCTCAACGAAGTGTCGTTGGAGCTGTGCGGCAAAGCCCGCGAACTGGCGGATCGGCTTTCGGTACGGGCGGCAGCCGTATTGGCCGGTTGGAATGTCCGCGAGCTGTCATACCGCCTGATCGCCCACGGTGCTGACAAGGTCTACTACGTCCATGACACGCACCTGGAACACTATCGCACGCTCCCCTATGCCCGGGTCATGTGCCGGCTGATTGCCAAGCATAAGCCGCAGATTGTTCTCTACGGGGCGACGCCTCTGGGGCGCGATCTGGCTCCTCGGATCGCTTCGGAGATGCGGGCCGGGTTGACCGCGGACTGCACCGATCTTCAGATCGGCGACTATACCGAGCCGAAGACGAACGCGGTCCACAAGAATCTCATGCTTCAAATCCGGCCGGCCTTCGGTGGGAATATCATCGCCACGATCATCAACTATGACCGCTGGCCGCAGATGGCCACCGTCCGTGAGGGTGTAATGCGCCTGCGTGACGGCGACCCCAAACGAAGCGGGGAGATTATCGAAGAGAAGGTCGAGTTCAACGATTTCGATCTGGTGGTGCGGCTCATCGAGCGGCATCGCGAGAAGCGCAAGATCAACCTCAAAGCTGCCCGAACCATCGTGGCAGGCGGCGCCGGCGTGGGCAACAAGGAGGACTTCCAGCTCATTCACGATCTGGCCGGTGCCGTGGGCGGTGCCGTGGGTGCCTCCCGGGCGGCCGTGGACGGCGGTTTCGTCGGCGCCGAACATCAGGTCGGGCAAACGGGCACCACGGTGCGTCCGGCGCTGTACATTGCGTGTGGGATCAGCGGGGCCGTACAGCATCGCGCCGGGATGGAAGAGTCCGCCAAGATAATCGCGATCAACTGGGACAGAGAAGCCCCTATCTTCTCGGTCGCGCACTTCGGCATCGTGGGTGATCTTCGTAAGGTAATCCCCATGATGATCAAAGCCATCAAGGAGCGGGCATAGGTAGCATGGCGAACTTCTTCGACGACAACGAAGACATCCAGTTTCTGTTCGAGCACCTCGACCTGAACGAGATCGCCACCGCCCAAGAGGACGGCTTCACGCGTCACGACGGGCCGGGTCGGGAATATGCGCCGCTGGACGCCCGGGACGCGATCGACAATTACCGGCGTGTCCTCACCATCGCTGGGGATGTGACGGCAAACAGTATTGCACCGCGAGCCGCGGATGTGGACCTTCAGGGTAACACTCTGAACGATGACGGGACTGTGACACTCAATGCGTGTACACGGGAGAACCTTAGAGCCCTTGCCCAGGCTGACCTTATGGGTCTTACCCTCCCGCGCCGCTACGGCGGACTGAACTTCCCGAGTCTCGTCTACACGATGGTCACCGAAATCATCAGCCGGGCCGACGCGTCGCTGATGAACCTGTTCGGGCTACAGGGAATCGGCGAGACGATCAACGCGTTTGCAGACCCATCGATCAAGGATGAGTACCTACCGCGATTCGCCGACGGCGAGGTGACCGGGGCGATGGCCCTGACCGAGCCGGATGCCGGCAGTGACCTGCAATCCGTAAGCCTCCGGGCCTGGCAGGACAATGACGGCCAGTGGCGCCTCACCGGCGTCAAGCGGTTCATCACCAACGGCTGTGGTGACATCATACTGACGCTGGCGCGCAGCGAGCCGGAGATCAAGGACGGCCGGGGGCTAAGCCTCTTTCTGGTTGAACGCGGACCGCGCCTTAAGGTGCGGCACCTGGAGGATAAGCTCGGCATCCACGGATCGCCAACCTGCGAGTTGGTGTATGACGACACGCCGGCCAAGCTGGTCGGCGAACGGCAGCTTGGTCTGATCCGTTATGTGATGAGCCTGATGAACGGGGCCCGATTGGGAATCGCGGCTCAGTCATTGGGCATCGCCGAGGCGGCGTTCCGCGTGGCCCGCCAATACGCACACACCCGCAAGCAGTTCGGCAGGGCCATTGAGCGGCTTCCTGCCGTCGCCGAGATGGTGAGCGATATGAAGATCGCCATCGAGGCCGCCCGGGCCCTGGTCTACGAGACCAGCCGTGTCTGCGATCTGGAGAACAACAACCTCCGCGTACTGGAGACCGACCCGCCTACGGACAAGGCCGAGCTGAAGCGGCGTAAGGGCGACGCCCGCGTGCTCAAACGGCTTAACGGAATGCTCACACCGATGAGCAAGTATTACGCCTCCGAGATGTGCGTGCAGGTGGCCAACGACGCCCTTCAGGTGCTTGGCGGTTCCGGTTACATGGCCGACTATCCCGTTGAGCGACACCTTCGTGATGCCCGCATCACAATCATTTACGAAGGCACCAGCCAGATGCAAATCGTGGCTGCTGTAAGAGGTGTTTGCAGCGGGGCCTTCGAGAAGCTGGCGCAGGAGTTCGAACAGCACGAATATTTCGACATGACCCTGCATCTACTCAGACAAAAGCTCGTGGAAGGCAAGGAGCTTACGCTAAAGGGCATTGGATTCGTAAAAGAGCGGGGCGTCGACTACATGGACCTCTACGGCCGGAAGCTGGTCAATGCAGCCACAACCGTCCTGATCGGCCACTTGCTCCTGCAACAGGCGGCGGCAGCTACAAAGCAACCACCCGACGGCCAGTGCCAGCACATCGCGGTCGCCGGCGAGCACAAGCGCCTCGTCGCCCACCGCTTCATCGACACGAACCTAGAAACCACCCGCCGAGACATGGCCCTCCTGTGCAGCGGCGACACGTCGGTCATGACACACTTCGACACCCTCGCCGGCCCACCACCGGCAGCGTCGTAGGGTAATATTACCACTCATCCAGCGGCTCGGAGCGGCCGGGCTCTCGTTATGCAGCTTGACGGGCTCTAGATCTAACGGTAGGAACGTGGCGGATCTCGTTCTTGGAGGCGTGGTCTGTTGCCGCACCTATGGTCTACGCATAGGTCGAGACCTGGGGTCCGGCGGCGCGGTAGAACCTTGGAGCAGGTACATTCAACTCGTTTTACGGGGATTAGCGTAATGAGGCATTGGAGTAACATTCGCAACCTGAAAAGAAGATTGGCGGCTTTGGGCTTGGGCGTCTTGATCTTTCAGCTCCCGGGCGGCTGTCAGTTTGATGACATTACCGCGACGTCGACGGTCACTTTGAGCGGCCGTGAAGTGGTCATCAACATGATCAGGGGCGCCGTCCTTACACCGATCGACGCCTTCATAACCCAAAGCGTCAATGAGCTGTTCGATCAGCTTGACGACGGGGAGTAGCAGCGGCCGGGCCTGCTGCTCCTCGTGATCGCAGGCTTCCAGGAACCCACAGCCGGAGCAGGCGGCATCTTATTGATCGCGCACGCCGAAGGCGTAAGAAGTAGCCGGCATTGTCTTTCGTGGCACGAGTAGAGGGGATCGAACGCTTCTGGATGGGTTTGATGATGAGAATGAGTTGCTTGATAACACTTGTGGTCGTATTGCTCGGTGCCCTCGATGTGCATACTGCCTTTGCGGATACGGTCTTGATTGTCGATGGAAGCCGGATCGTCGGCACCATCGAGCAACTGGCCGACGGGAGACTGGTCATTGCCACTGAGTTCGCCGGCCGACTCGAGATCGACTGGTCCAAGATCAAGGCTTTCACTACCGAGCAGAAGGTGAACGTTAATCTCGCCAGCGGTGATCGACTCGTCGGTGTGGTCGAGCTTCCCGCGGATACCGAATTGCCTGTCGTGCAAACAGCCATGGGGCCCATCAACATTGCCGTACAGGATATCACCGCTATCTGGCCTGAGGGCCGGGAGGATCCCCAGATCGTCGCCGTGCGGGCCGATGCCAAAAAGGCACAAGAGGCCATGAAACCGAAGTGGTCAGCCACGTTGGAGGCCGGTGCCGTCCGCACGGAGGGCAATACCGATACGCTCGACGCCCGTGGGCGCCTCAACGTGCGTCGCAAGTCTCAGGAGGATCTGCTCAAATTCTACCTTGCAGCCGAGTACGCCGAGAAGGACGACGAGCGCAACAGAAACGAGTACAAAGGCGGGATTCTTTACGAGAACCTGCTTACAGATCGGTGGAACTGGTACACGCGGCTCGAACTGGAATTCGACGAGTTTGAGGACCTCGACCTTCGTGCGACCGCGGCCGCGGGTGTGGGCTATTACTGGTTGAAGAAGCCGGACCACGAATTGCAAACCCGCATCGGCGCCGGCTATCGGCACGAGGCCTACGACACCGGTGAGACCACCGACGACGCCGTGGTCGATCTCGGCCTGGACTATCGTTTGGATATCACTCCCTGGGCCCAGTTTACGCACAGCACCGTCTGGGCCCCGAATATCGAGGAGCTTGGTGACTACCGCTTGACACTAGACACGGCCCTGGCCCTGCCGCTGGCCAACAGCGACGTCTGGAAGCTCAAGCTGGGCATCGCCAACGAGTACAACTCCGATCCGCAACCCGGCTTCGACCGACTGGACAACACCTACTACGCCAACATTGTCCTGGAGGTGAAGTAGTCACGGGTCGTAGAGGTCTGCCCGTGGCGCCGGGTACGGCGGGTGGCATGGCCCACGCTTACGTGGCCATGTTTCTTCAATCCAGGTAGGGCAGGTCAATGACCTACCGTCCCCATCACGCTTCAAGATGGTTAAGGCAACTGAACCACCTGCCCTACGATGCTCACTAGCTTTGTTGGGATCGGGGGTGTGATCATTTCTCAAACCGTAACGTCCAAGATCACCCGCCCGGTGGCCCAACGGAGTAAATCCGCCTAAGGCGGACACGGCGGAAAACGTTACTGAATCCAACGACGTCAGAAGCGCGCAACAGTGATCCGGATCGGGTGCATCGCCTTGTTATGCCACGTATTAATCGTCCCATTTTCGTTTCCCGGCGTCAACGTGATGCAGCGGCAAGCTTCGTCTTGATTTCTTTGACTGATTCGACTCCAAGCGCGCCAAGCAAGGTTGCAAACGGATACGCATCTACGGCCGTGGTGCCCTGCGGTGATTCGGCAATCATAATGATTTCCTCCCATGCAGCACAGCCGGTGGCCATCACATCGAGCTGGTCCATGCCTTCGATCAACTGAATTATCCGTGACCGATCCGGGTCACGTCCAGTTAGAATTGCAAGCGCGCCCTTGCAGGATTCGGAAAACGAAGGATTGAGTTGGATGAACATCCCAGCTAAGCATTCGAGGATGACCGCATGCATCCGCGCGAATTGCTGGCGTGCAATTCGCAGAGGATCCCTCTTGATAAGGCGTTTGCGTCCCTTGTCCGGGCTGAGAAGAACGTCCATCAGCGACGACGAAGCGACGATGAAAGCCCGAAATGAGATCTTGAGCGGATCGGGGAAATCGTTGGTCCTTTCCCAAAGGTCGGCGATAGTCTGATTGTTCGCATCATTCCAATGAGCGACGCGTCCAGTGACGACGTTACCGACGTATGTGAGGATTCCCATGCGTCACGATCTCGGTATGAGTTAGCGGAATAACGGCTAAGATCACCCACCCGGCGGGGCAACGGAATAAACGTTTGCACCCCGGAAACCGTCACCAAAGCGAACGACGTCCGAAGCGCGTAACCGCGAGCCGGGTCGAGTGCATCGCCATGTTAGGCAGCGGTTTCGGCGTTCAATTATCTGGACAGCTCCCATATTATACCAAGTTCATTTTCAATTAAGTATTCGGCGAGCGCCCGTGCCACTCCCATATCGGCACTGAGCCGGAATACGTCGTCCGGATTGTCTGGATCGACAACGGGGCTCGTGGAAGCGTGGGCAACGGCACATCTGCCGGAGTAATAGAGATAATCGCCGATGTCGTTTTGCGAAGCAGTAAGCTCGGAAATGCGATCTTTTGCTGTTTTGTCGGTAAGCTGAGGCAGTGTGTTGTTGATCCAGGCGATTTGATCTTTGGTGGTGGGATAGCAGACATTGATGATCTTGAAATATCCAAGGAATTGGTATGGTGTGTTTTGAACGCTCAAGGCTTCACGGTAGAGGGCAAGTGCAATCCGAGCCTCTGGATCCGATGGCGACTGGATGGCTTGTGGTAGCTGGTAGTTCCTGCGCAATGGCGGACCATACCCACCTTTGCCGCCCCGCATTGGCGCCGTGCATCCGATGCGCAACCCGGCGCGCGCGGGGCGACGGTGCCACCATGAAAGAGCAGTCAGAAACCTACAGATCGTATCCAACGCTTCTCGTTCAGATTGCGGATGCTCGTATTGGAGTCGTACATCCGCGGCTGAATCACCATCGGGCGGCCTGAGGATCAGCGTGTGCCCCATAAACGGCACGGATGTTTCGTCGGCGGGCCATTCCAGCTCGGTTTCGACGGTGACGATCATCCACATGTTCATGGCGATGCGTGTAACGGCCTAACTTCTGTTTATATCGTTTCCAGATAAACCCGCTCTCTGACTTTGGTTCCAGATAAGACTCCAACAGAATACCTGCGTAAAGAGCCTTCTGTCAAGGGTGAAAAAGGGGACGGGCACCTCGCGGGAAGCCGTTTTCGTCGTCACAAGAGGCCTATTGCTCGGAGCCGGTCCCCTTTTTCCGTGTCCCGGCGTCCTTTATGGTTTCCGCATAATAGGCTGGGTGGCATGGTCAAGCGAAGCGCCGCCAAGCACCCCTTGACGCATGGCGGTGCCCGGCCTTGCTGAGGGCGAGCTGAACACCGGTTCCCCTCCTCCAGGCAACTTCTCGTTCCAATGTACCCCCCAAGTAACGGAAAGCTAGGCTCTGTCTGAGAATTCGTTAGACTGCTGGTCTCATGGTAGCGCCCGGCAGGAGGCTGGGCCAGGATGGAGGTCAGCAGGATGAGACGACACGAGCTCACGGACTAGCAATGGGATTGGGTGAGGCCCGAGACCTTCTGGAGCGGTGGATCGCCGGGCAGTGACTTTGGCGCAGCGAGGGGCAACAACGAAGGGAACACGGTAACACACTCGGAGGGTTCGAGCATCTTTGCCAAACGACAACCCTCGTGGCAACAGCAACCGAAGAACTTGCGAGGGAGATCATCGATACAGTCGGAGGCTAACCGCACCACGCTCGGTCGCCGGGCGTTTTGGTATCGAGTGACTACTTGCAGCGCTTCGGGATTGGTTTGGGCTTAGACCGCTTGTGGCGTTTAACCGGTACGCTTTTGGGCCCGGGCTTTTCTGTCCGCTCAGGGCGACATTTAGTTTTTGCCATCATTCATTCCTTCAAATCGAACACGGCGCGCCGTGTAGATCACGTATCCTCGTGATCTACCCCATACTAGCCCTGGGAGTCCTCAAGTAAAGATCCCAAGATATTGAGGTTGCCGAGGCGCGGACGCTATCTCACTGAGGGACGCACCGTGACTGGCCGAGATTTGTCCCGTAGCCCATTAACATATTGAATCTATCTCGGTGAAATATCCCCCGATCCAACTCGATGACGAATCGAAGCCCAAGTGAGGGGAGCGAGGCAAGTGTTCTCGAGCCCACAAGGCATCGCGCTTAAGCTGCCACGCAGCGTCAAAGCGGCGGCACTTGCTGCCTTGCTGGTGTTCAGCGCCTTGCTCACCGCCGTGGCCTTGCGGACGCCGGAGTATCATTGGCTGGCCTGGATCAGCTTCCTGCCGCTGTTTGTGGCCGGGCTTCTATGGTGCCGGCGATCCGTTGCGAACCATGCTCGACCGCTTTGTCATCGCTTGACGGCTGTACGCAATTGATACAAGTTGACGCGGTATTGAGGCTCGGCCTCTTGACCTCAATCGAGGCCGGCGATTGCCTCCGGCGGGCGTCCTGAACCCGGCAGGATGCTCGCAGCCACGCGGATGGCCTCTGCGATGTCCGATTTCGGGCAGCCAAGTGAGAATGTGTTGCCCATTGGCGCTCCGTTAGGCTACGCTTCCGTTGTAATGGTCTGCCGGACCAGCGGTGATGTACTGAATCTTGTTCGCGTGGGTAGCCGGAAGATTCCGGTTGTTCCCCCGCACCGGACTGGTACCTATAATCCGGTCGTGCAATTCGCTAATAGGCGGGTGGGGTTCGTGCCGGAGCCCGGATTGTTCGACCGGTAGCGTCTATTCGTCTGTTTTGGCCGTGCGTATCAAAGGAGGAAATGAGTGGGCAATATCATCAAGCTTGCGATTGCGGGCGTTGGCAACTGTGCGAGCTCTCTTCTGCAAGGAATCGAGTACTATCGAACCCGTAATTCCGCCAGCTACGCAGGACTAATCCATCCGGTCATCGGCGGGTACGTACTTGCGGACATTCGCGTTGTGGCAGCGTTCGACGTCGATCGGCGTAAGGTTGGCCAGCCCCTCGAAAGGGCTGTCTTCGCCCTGCCGAACTGTACGACCATCTTTCAGCGCGAACTGCCATCCTACGGTGTGACGGTACAGATGGGCCCGGTGCTCGATGGTGTTGCGGACCACATGAACGGCTATCCCGATTATCAGGCGTTAAGAGTGGGGGACGAAAAACCCTGCGAAGTGGCCCAGGTCTTGAAGGATTCCGGCGCCGAGGTCCTGGTCTGCTATCTGCCGGTCGGCTCCGAAGATGCCGTCCATCATTACGCCCAGGCGTGTCTGGACGCGGGCCTCGCATTCGTCAATTGCGTACCGGTGTTTGTCGCCTCGCGCCCTGAATGGAGTGAGGAGTTTCGGAAGAAGGATCTTCCGGTTGTCGGCGACGACATCAAGAGTCAGCTCGGGGCAACGATCGTCCACCGCGCCCTGACTCGGCTCATGGGTGACCGCGGCGTCAAGCTTGTGCGGACCTATCAGCTAAACACCGGTGGCAACACTGACTTTCTAAACATGCTCGACCGTAGCCGCCTTGTCTCCAAGCGAATCTCCAAGACGGAATCCGTGCAGTCGCAGTTGGATGTCCCGCTGGAGAAGGAGAACATCCATATCGGTCCCTCAGATCACGTGGCCTGGCAGAAGGACAACAAGGTCTGCTTTGTTCGAATGGAGTGGCGCGGCTTCGGCGACGTCCCCATGAACCTCGAGCTGCGTCTCAGCGTCGAGGATTCCCCCAACAGTGCCGGCATGGCCATTGATGCGATCCGCTGTGCCAAGCTGGCGTTGGATCGGGGGATAGGCGGCCCGCTCTGCGAGGTCTCCGCAGTGTGCATGAAGCATCCTCCCAAGCAGTTCCGCGACTCCGAGGCCCGAGACCTTCTGGAGCGATGGATCGCCGGGCAGTAAGAAGCACCTATTGGGTGCTATCCCGACGGGCGCAGGACAGCGTGAGCGGGTGGGCTTCTACTCGCGGCCCATGAGCGTCGCGGGAGGGCGATCTATAGGGATGGTGTGATGCAGTCGCCGGCAGCGCCCGATCAAAGTGGTGGAGCCGCGCGGGCTGAAGCCCGCGGCTCGATGGATGATTCGCATCCGGATGCTCCGCCGCTTACGGTCATTCTTGCAGCCGGTGAGGGATCACGGCTAGCGCGACAGGGTGATGGTACGCCCAAGCCGGCGCTGAGCCTGCTGGGGCTGTCGCTGGCGGAGCGGACGATCACCTCCTGCATGGCCGCAGGGATTCAACGCTTCCTCGTCGTCCTAGGCCACTCGGCTGAGCAAGTCCAAGCACACTACCAGGGAATCAGCGCTCGCCGGCAGTGCGACGTGGAGTTCGTCACGGCCCAGGACTGGAAGCTCGGCAACGGTGCCAGCGCCTTGGCAGCCGCAGACAGAGTCGGGAACGCCCCTTTCCTACTCACTATGTCCGATCATCTGATCCCACCTTCCCTGATCAAGAGGGTTCTACGAGCCCGACCTGAGCAGGGGGAAATCTGTCTCGCCGTGGATCGCGACAAGGCCGGCATTCTCGATGTCGAGGACGTCACCAAGGTCGTGCTGTCAGACGGTCGCGTGGTCCGGATCGGCAAGACCCTCGACGAATGGGACGCGGCCGACACCGGCGTGTTCCTGTGCACGCGGGCCTTGTTCGATGCGCTCGAGCGGGCGAAGGCTCAAGGACGGCACTCCCTCTCTGACGGTGTGAGCGAGCTTGCCTCGTCCGGTCAGGTCAGGGCCATTGACGTCACCGGCGAGGATTGGATCGACGTGGATACGCCGGAAGCACTCCAAGAAGCCCGACGCCGTCTTCTCGCGTCCGTATCAAAGGGGCGAGAAGACGGGTACGTGTCAGCTCGCCTGAACCGTCAGATTTCCACGCGTCTGTCCGCCCGGCTGGCTACGACGGGAATCACGCCCAATCAGATGACGGTCCTCAGTCTCCTGGTGATGCTAATGGGGGCCGGCCTGCTTTCAGTAGGCCAATATGTCACCGGACTTGCAGGCGGCCTGGTGATTCAATTGGCTTCTATGCTCGATGGCTGCGACGGCGAAATCGCCCGCCTGAGACATCTGAGTTCTGCTCGCGGAGCGTGGCTCGATACCATCTTGGATCGCTACGCGGATATGGCCGTCGCCCTTGCTGTTACGTATGCCTTTGCTGCTACCCACCCTGGCCCGCTTCCTTGGATCGTGGGGTTCCTCGCGGCATTTGGGTTTGTTCTGGGCAGTTACGTGACCAAGGAGTTCGCCATCCGACACGACCGGCCCTACCCTAACGATGTTTTCAACCGCCTGAAGCGCCGTGACTTGCGGATACTGCTGATCTGCCTCGGGGCGGTGGTCGGCCGGCCCTTCGAGGCCCTCTTGCTCGCTGGTGTACTGTGCCACACCTGCGTAATCGGGATCCTGATCAAGGGGTGGGCACGAAGCCAGCGACGAGGAGTACGGCAACCGCCTGCGCGGGATTCCCAGACAGGAAGCGAAACACCGCCTTCCGGCCAAACCACACGACCTTCTGTAGCGGGCACTTGAGTCGGTGTTGGCTATTGATGGAAGCGCAGACTGAAGTTTGAGCCAGATGTGCGTCGAAAACTGAGACACCTGGGTGCGAAGAATAACACTTTGATGACGTTTGTCTTGGCTCGGGGTTCGAGTGGAATCTCTGAGAGCTTGTGTGAGAAGGGGGGTGCCACTGGCAGATTGCTGCCAGTGCGTGGCATTACTGACGAAGAAACACTGGCGGACAAGCCGCCAGTGGCACCCGCCATATGGCGTCATCCATCTTCTCACACACATTCTGAGCTCGGTTTTGTGAAAGACTTCTTGCCGTCAGATGATTTGTCTCACTTTGATTGAAACAAATCACTTGACGTTTAGACCGTCTAACAAAACGTCATGTTCGATGAGCAGGTGAACCGATGAGTGCGCAGCGATTTCGATTCCTTGGTTGTCATGGAGGACGAACCAATGGCCAAGCCACTGCTCACGGACGAGCTCTG
>JAUWWQ010000039.1 GCA_030616775.1 Planctomycetota bacterium | reverse complement strand
ATCAGTTCCGCCGCCTCCGCGTCCGGTACGAACGCCGCGCCGACATCCACGAAGCGTTCATGACACTCGGCTGCGTCATCATCTGTTGGAGAACCCTACGGAACTCGTTTTGTTAGACGGTCTAAGAATGGACATCATCAGTCTGAAGACGTTGTCCATGAAAACGATGTTTTCGCCTGGCACCCGCAGATCGCAAAGTTCCGTGCTTGGGATCTCCTGCGCGTAAATTACTACACTTCGGTGGTCGGTGATGAGCCCATACTGCGCGCGGCTGAGGAGCGCATCGCTGCGATCAGCTACGAGTTCCTTCGTCCAAGCAGTGAGCACGACTACGGCTATGTGGTTCCGCGTGTCTTCAAGAAACTTAGCAGGCAGCAGAAGGCCGCGAGCGTCGACATCAACATAGCAATTGACATGCTCCGGCACACGTTTACTGATGCGATAGATGAGATTCTGCTGTTGACGGGAGACGGAGACTATATTCCGTTAATTCGAGAAGTCATGCGCCAGGGCAAAGTTGTCTACGTGGGAGCATTCTCAAGCGGGCTGAATAAGGAAATCCCCGTGATAGCTGACGAGTTCGTCGACCTTGACAGGTTCTTTTTCTGAAAGTCTCAGCACCAGTAGCGACGTGGTCGTTCGGTATGTCCACGCGCAGCGCCGCCATTCTGGTCCTTGAATCGTTACTTATGCCGGGGCCTTGGGATTAGGCATGCGGACTGGTCCCGCTGTGGCTTGGGAGATTAGCTGTGTTGGTGAATGACGAAGAGGCGCAGTGCATCCGTACCCTCGCCACGTGGTTTGAAGACGGCGAGACTAAGCTCCACGGCAGCGAGGCACGAGAACGCATGGGACTCGGTTGGGAAACGTTCAACACACTCATACGGAAGATGCACCACCTCGGGGCTGCTGAAATCGTTCTCGGTTTGGACGAAGATCCGGTTGATCTGTTTCGCGTGTCACCGTATGCTATTGAACTTGCCAGAGAACTCGACGCAAGAGCTCGTGAGAGTTCGATCCCGCCGGATTTCGTCGATCAAATCCAGAAGCGTCTCAGACGACATCCTGTTGTTGGCTTGGTAGTTGTGATTGTCGTTGCGGGAGCAGTTGTCGTTGGCCTCCTTGCAAATCTTCTTTCGGTGCTTGAATCGCTCGGTTGGCTGCGCCAGGGGGAATGACCTTGCAATCGGGAGTCTCCCGCTTTCCCACGACGGTGGGTAAAAGAATAGATGGTGGGTCGATGACCCACCCTACGACCTTGACCGTCCAGACCGTTTGTGCGACAAACCTACGCGAAGTATCTACGTAATGGAGGTTCCATACATGACCGAGAGAGTGACATTCCGGGTCGACGGGATGATGAAATCCAAATCCGGCGCCACGTGACTGGGGTGACCGAACTCGGTCACCGAGTCCCTGGAAGGGACCAAAGCCACAAGTGAAATCGTCTGGGATTACGCCAGCGACCTGGTAACCGTGTTGTACGACGATGCAGCGACATCGCCGGAAAAACTCGCCCAGGTGATAGCCGGCGTGTGCGACAAGTTCAGCATAAGCCGGCTTCCCGTAGCCGAGACTCCGACAGCGGCCGGTCGGCAGATTGAGGCGCCGCTTCCCGACGAGGCTCCAGACTTCCTGGTGGAGGCGTTCGAGCAAGCACGAGCAGCCAACCGTCCCATGGTGCTCGACTTTCAGACTGAATGGTGCGGAGCGTGTCAACGCCTGAAGAACGAGACCCTCCAACATCCGAACGTCGCCGACCTGCTCGCCCAAGTCCAGATGGTGTACGTCGACCTGGACAAGAATCCCAAGCTTGGCGAATGGTACGGCATACGCGCTGTCCCGGACGTAGTCTTCGTCGACCGAAACGGGATCATCGCGGACCGCCTCAATGGGTTCGAACCACCGGAAGGCTTCGCCAGCCGCGTACGGAAATTGCTCAGTCAGTAAGTGAAACGGTCGCGTGGCCTAGTTGCCGTCCTCGGCAGGTGTCGCTTCGCTCCAGCATGTCGTACAATCCACGTCACCGATGGCTGCGAACCTGACGCCGATGTATCTCGCGGCAGAGGCCAAGTATCGGGCGGCCAAGACGCCCGAGGATAAGCTCGCTGCGCTCGAGGAGATGTGGCGCGAGCTGCCCAAGCACAAGTCCTCCGAGAAGCTCCAGGCCGACCTGAAAAAGAAGCTCTCCGCGGCGCGAAAGGCCCTCCAGCAAACCGGCAAGAAGGGCCCGACACGGGCCGACCCGTTTTACATTCCCAAGACCGGAGCCGGGCAGATCGCCCTGATCGGTACGCCCAACGTGGGCAAGTCGTCCATCGTGGGCGGCCTGACCAAGGCACACGTGAACATCACCGACTACCCATTCGGCACAGCCACACCGCTGCCCGGGATGGTCCCGTACGAAGACATCCAGATTCAGCTCATCGATACGCCGCCGGTAACGGCGGAACACGTGCCGGCCGGCTTCCCCGGCCTATGGCGTACGGCGGACGCCCTGGTCGTCGTCGTGGATGTTTCCAGCGACTCGGTTCTCGAGGACGTGGAGGCGTGCCTGAACCACCTGGCCGAACGACACATCGAGCTGACCGACGGCCCGCGTCGGCTTCCACAGGAACCCGGGGCAACGCTGAAGGTCCCCGGACTTATGCTCGCGAATAAGATCGACCTGGCCGGCGCGAGCGACAATCTCGACATGCTTCGCGAGCTGTTCGATGCGCCCGTGCGGATCGAACCGTTATCCACCCGCGACGCGGACCGGATGGCTCGATTGCCCGAGCTGCTGTTCAAACTGATTCGCGTGATCCGAGTCTACGCCAAGCCGCCCGGTAAGAAGCCCGACCTCGACGAACCGTTCGCCCTGCCTGCCGGCAGTGACGTTCACGAACTGGCTCGCAAGGTCTACCGCGGCCACGACCGTCGGATTCAGTCAGCACGCATATGGGGCCACGGCGTCGCCGACGGTCAAAACGTGCACCTCGACCACATGCTGCACGACGGGGACGTTGTGGAGCTGCGCGCTGATTGAGAAGTTGCCTAGAACAGACTGCGATTTCGTGTAGCGTCACCCCTTGTGGGTGACGAACGAATCGTAGTCCGAAGGTACGTGCCGAGCGTTCCAGTCGGCGTCACTCGATCGATGCGAACCGGCACCAGATCGCCGGCGCGAACATCGTCGGCCTCAAAGTGAATCTCGAAATATCGATCCGCCCGGCCACGGCGAATATGCCGCCGCACCGACGTCTGTTTGTCAAGCTTGTTCGAGCCTTCGACGATGACGCGCTCGACCTCCCCGAGAAAACGACGGCGAAACGACAGCGAGCATTCCCGCTCCACTTCGGCCAACCGTCGCATCCGCTGGCGAACCACGGTTGGGTGAACGAAATCTTGCTGCCAGCGGGCGGCCGCGGTCTTCTCACGTGGGCTGAACGGGAACGCATGTATCTTACAGAACTCGGCATAGCGGGCGATCTCGAGGGAGGCCTGGAAGTCTTTCTCCGATTCACAGGGGAATCCGACAATTATGTCCGTGGTGATTGCTGGCTGATTCAGAGCCGCGCGGACCCGATCAATCATGTCGATGAACTGATCCCGCGTATATTGACGGTTCATTCGCCGGAGGATATCGACGTTGCCTGACTGCAATGGCAAGTGTAGGTGGGGGACGCATGTCTTGTAGCGGGCGAGCACGTCCAAAAGTGACCCATCGACGTCACCCGGCTCCAGACTGGACAGGCGGAGCCGCCTTAGCCCTTCTACCCGGGCCAGAGCGGCAACCAGCGCCGCCAGCGGTGATCGACGTGAGCCCCAGCGCTTACGGATGGTGGTATCGCGGCCATAGGCCCCAAGGAAGATTCCGGTGACAATGATTTCTTTATGCCCGGAGCGAATTAGGTCTTGGGCCTCGGCCACGGCAACCTCGATCGGCTTGGATCGGAGTTGCGGCCGCAGCCGCGGGATGATGCAGTAGGTACAGGACGCATCGCATCCGTCTTGGACCTTGAGGAAGGCTCGCTGATGCCCGGCGAACCGCTCAATGCGGGCTGTGAGCAGCCTCTCAGCCTTGACATTAGGAACGGGGGTGATAATATCTCGTGAGTTGGTACTCCGAGGAGCCCAAGCTTGATGGCCCTGGTTGCGGGCATCCGGCCTCATTGATATGTCATACCTGTAGGCATCCGGACGGTCGTGCGTTGCTTGGGCAGCGTGATTTGCGTCGCCGACCGGGTACGTCGGCTGAGATTCCAACTGACGAGCGATGAGCCCGCGCAGTTCGGCGCAGATGTTTACGTCGTGTCCCAGGACGGCGGTCACGCCCTCCAGCCTGCCTAGCTGCGCGGCGTCTGCGGCGACACCGCATCCGACGACGATGACCGGTGTGCGCCCGCCCTGTGCGACACGACGGATCGTCTGGCGGTTTTTGCGTGAGGCCTCGCCCGTCACCGCACAGGTGTTGACCACGGCGATGTCCGGGACGTCGCCCGGGCAAGCGGGACGCAAGCCGCATGACTCGATAAGCTCGCGGATTTGCTGCGACTCGTACTGGTTGACTTTACAGCCAAGGGTTGCCAGCAGATACTTCCCTACCATGTGTAGGGAGTGTACCCGAGGAGTGCAGTGAGTAGAAGGGCCGCTGGCCGTAGAAGGAGTGTCAACAAGCAGGCGTTTGTTCCTCGACGTAGACTCCGACAAGCACGGAGAACGTGTCCATGGCGACCGTCCAAACTGTGTGGGGCATCGATCTCGGTAGATATGCCCTTAAAGCGATCAAGCTTCGTATTGCGGACAATAACAAGGTAGAAATTGTCGCTCACGACTACATCGAGCACGCCAAGATATTGTCCCAACCCGATGCCGACCGGCATGAGCTGATCAGCAGCGCCCTTGAGAAATTCCTGTCACGCAACGACATCTCCAAGGACGCGGTAGTCGTCGGCGTGCCGGGGCAGCATACTCTGGCACGGTTCACCAAGCTTCCGCCGGTGGCGCCGAAGCGAATTCCGGACATCATTCGTTACGAGGCCGACCAACAAATACCCTTTGACATGGACGAGGTCATCTGGGACTACCAGACCTTCCAGCAGGAAGGCATGCCCGATCTGGAGGTGGGCATCTTCGCCATGAAGCGGGAGCTGATCCGCGAACATCTGCTGCACTTCGAGCAAGCCTCGATCGAGCCGATCGCCGTGCAGTCCGGGCCGCTGGCGGTCTACAACGCCGCTCACTTCGATGGAATGCTCGGCAAGGAGACGACCATCCTGCTCGATATCGGCGCCGAGAACACGGACTTGATCATTGCAACTGCGGATACCTTCTGGACGCGCACTGTCCCGATCGGCGGCAACAATTTCACCGACTCCCTGGTCAAGTCATTCAAGTTGTCGTTTCCGAAAGCGGAGAACCTCAAGCACACTGCGGACACCAGCAAATATGCCAGGCAAATATTCCAGGCGATGCGGCCCATATTCGCCGACCTGGTACAGGAACTACAGCGCTCCATCGGATTCTACTCCTCTACCCACCGCGATACGAAGGTCGAGAAAGTCGTGTGCATCGGGAATGCGTTCAGGCTTCCCGGGCTGCAAAAGTACTTGCAGCAGAACCTGGGTCTCCCCGTAGAACGGCCAGAATCGTTCAAGAAGGCGGCCTTGTCGGGTGGGGCCGGTCAGGCGGAATTCAAGGAGCAGTTGCTCAGTTTCGCAGTGGCCTACGGGCTTGCGGTTCAGGGCTTGGATCTTGGGAAGGTTGTCAGCAACCTCCTCCCCACGGAACTTGCCAAGCAGTTGGTGTGGCGAAAGAAGCGGCCGACGTTCGCCGCCGCCGCCGCATGTTTGCTGATAGCGGGTGGGGTGATCTGGTTCCGGCAATCGGCGGACATGAGGGCTCTTGCCGCCGGTACGGCGGATCAGGCGCCCGTGCCCAGTAGTGTGGAGGACGCCTGGAGTGTCATTGACAACGGGCCCAGCCCGTCGCTGTCAGACCGTGCTCAAGCGAAGGCGATTCTATCAGCCGGGGACTTCTTGAAGAGGGAGTTGTCTCGGCTGGGTGGGCAGGGCCAGAACGAGCGCGCCGAAACGGAAATGATCATCGGACTGCAGCGCAACAAGACGTTGGTTGCCAGAATCCTCCAGGTGGTTCACGAGTCCGCGCCCGTTGCTCAAGGGCCGCTGGGCCAGGCCACGACACAGGCGGAGGTCCGTGAAGCCGTGACTTCGGTGCCGCGTCACGAGCGGACCCAGGTGTTTATTGACCGGCTCCGCATGCACTTTGAGCCCAATGTCAATGCGTACGAATGGGTGAGCCTGGTTCCCGTTCCGAAATCCATCAATGATTCCGACTCAGATCTGCCGGCGATTAAAATAGAAATGACCTGTCGCACGCCGAACGAGGGGGGAGCGAAGTTCATCAGCGAGACATTTATGGATGCGCTGCGGGGAAAGGGCCAGCAACCCAACATGGGTTTCTATTTCGACCGTGTCTACCTGTACGACGGAGGCAGAGTGGAGACCAGGGGCGGCGGAACTCGTTCCTCGATGCGTGACTCCGGTATGCGGGGCGGACGAGGGTTTGGGCCGACCGGTGCCGCCACCGGTTCTCCAACAAGCCCGGAACTGATCGCCCAAGACGTGCCACCCGAGGACCTGGACCCAGTGACCAATGAGCCAATCGCGGACGATTGGCAGTTTGAAATTTGGATTGATGTGATCTTGGAGGACTATCCGGAGGTCGAGGAAGAGTAGACCGGCGATGAAAGGAGAGTGCTGCGCCTGCTCGGGACGCAGCCGGGTCTATGCGAGCCTGTGCTAGGCATAGTTGGCTTTTAGGGTGTGCCCAGCCGGATTGAGCTAGAGGAGCTATCAACCAATGGACTTCTTGCGACGGCACGCGTTCTTCATCGTGTGCGGTGTGGTTGCCCTGATCGGGATCGCCCTGATCGTCACCGGTGCCCGGGCGATGCCGAGTGTGCTGGAGGAGATGAACAAGGTAGAAAGCACCCACCGTAGCTTAAACAGCCTTCAGTCTCAGCCGGTGAGCATGGCCAAGATCGACGCCGCAAAGCGACGCATTGAGCTGGTACTTAACGACAGAGACAAAGTCGCCAATAAGGCGAAGGAGTTGTACGGCTACGAACCGCTGGTTCCCGGTGCCTTGCCGGACGGCGATGCTCTGAAGCGGAACGACTTTAAGGCCAAGTACACTACCGAGATGGAGGAGCTTCTGGCGTCTCTGAACTACGGTAGTCCGGCTACGCCCGCCGACGTGGCTATGTGGCGGGATATCATCGAAGACGAGCAGGCGGCCCAGAGAGAACGGGGCATGGATCGTGGTGCAACTCAATCACCGCCTCCGCCGAGCGGACCATCACACACACCGGCTGGAGTGTTGACCAAAACTGGGGTCCGAGAGGACCCTGCCGCCCGGGCACACATGGCCGCAGCCCAAAAAATCCATTGCTACGCTCGTCATTTCGACGACGAAAGACCGCCAAACCAGGTGGCCAGTCTGGACTTTTGGCCGACCATGAAGGATACCGGCATTGTCGATGCGCCCGATGTTGAGGACGTGTGGTATGCCCAGATCGGCCATTGGATTCAAAAGGATGTCGTTTCGGCCATCGTGGCGCTTAACAGTGAAGCGGCTCAGGAAGCCCGCAAGAGAGGTGAAGACCCGTGGGTGGGTATCATGCCAGTCAAAGAGGTGATCGCCATTCGACTCTCCGATGGATACGTGCCCCGCGACGGCGAAGAGATTTTCGGCAATCAGCCGGGCGGATACACCGCTGCATTGCCGCCCGGCACGCCGGAGACGGTGTTTACGCATTCCGGTTCCAACGAGATGTACGAGGTCGTCCAGTATTCGGTCAAGCTGGTCATGGACCAGCGTGATATTCCCCTCCTGATTGACCGGCTGTGCAAGAACAGTTTTCATACCTTGTTGCGCGTCTCGTACGAGGCCGTGCCCCCGAACCGGCAGATGGTAGGGAAGATCTACGGGTCCGAGCCGGTGGTCAATGTCCTGATGGATTTTGAGACGATCATGCTGGGCGGAGTATTCCGGCCGCTCATACCACCATCGGTGTGCGAGGAATACGAAATTAATTGTCCTAAGAGGACAGAGTCCGAAGGAGAGTAGCGGGGTGTTCTGCAATCGCCCGTTTCCGCGGCAGCGCCGGGAGTTTAGAGGCCCCAATTAAGGTGTCGTCACCATGGCAAAGCAGTTGGTAAATCCGGTCGAACGACACGTTGAGAAAGCGGTGCTCGCCATCGGAGTTCTGTTGCTGATCGGCGTTGTTGTGAGATACCTGGCTACCTCGCCAAATCAGCTCGAGGTGGGAGGCAAGTGGGCTTCGCCGAAAACGATTGATGCGCAACTGGCCCTGAAGGCGGCGACAGTCCGGGACAGCATCAAACGTGCCCAGCCGCAGGAAGAGATGCCCGAGCAGCTCTTCAGCGTTTTCGAGGAGGAATTGGATCCCTTTAAGAGCCAAAAGCTGCCTTTGACCTTGCCGACGGCCGTGGCCATTGGACCTGAGGTGCCGATTGTCGACCGGGGCGGTCCCGTCGAGGGCCAGACCGAACTCGCCACGGTGATGCAGACGGATGAGCCGGCGGTTACCTATGGGCGGAGTACATATAGGTTTCTAGATGAGGATGACCGGGAGCGGCGTAGCGAGGCTAATTGGGTAACAATCTCCGCGCTGTTTGACGTAAAGACGCAGATGGCGGAGCAGAGACGCCTGTACGGAGTAAAACGGAAAGAAGTCATCTTTGGCCCGGTTGAACTGCAGCGCCGAGCCTGCCGCGATGATGGAAGCTGGTCGGACGATGACTGGGAAAGCGTGGAACCCTGGTCATGGCCGCCCCTCGAAACGCCCCGGCAACCCGAAATCAATCTCGTACAGGATGGTGACCGGATCGTCGTTCAGTCGGGAGATCAAGAACGCTTCGAGCGGTTCTTCGAACGGCTTCGCGACCCTTTAAGACAGTTGGACCTTCTAAGACCGCTGCTACCCGAGATCGCCAACGGTACCACCTGGATGTTCCCGAGCATACCACCGGTCGCCTATCGGGGCGTGCTGGACATGGACGACCAGTATCTTTCCCCCAACGACCCGCCCTCGGCCAATCCGGAGGATCGCTACAAAAAAGAGGTGGATGAGGAGGTCGCGAGGGTTGACGTGCTCACAGCCGCTGAACGGATCGCCAAGGAGTTCGAGGAAGCCGACCGATTGTTGAGAAGCGCCCGAGATAATTGCTTAGTGGACGAAGCAGTGATGGCGTACAACATCGGGTTTGAAATCGCGCGGGACAGAGAGGCCGGCCCAAGCGACAAGAACAAGGCAGCTAGATTGATAGAGCGAGCGCAGCAGACCGAGAGCGACGTGAAACGCCGTATGGCCAGGGGCGAGTGCGCGCGAGGGCGAACGACGAGTAAAGAGGACGAAGAAGAGGAAGCCAAACGTGAACCGCTGCCCATTCAGCAGATATGGGTTCACGATGCTAAGCCTGGTAGCGTTGAGAGCGGCAAGACCTATCAGTATCGGCTTCGCCCGCAGATCTACAACCGCTTGGCCGGTCAACCAGGCAAGTTCCGAAATCCAGCCGACGCGGCGACGGTCTATATTCCCGGCGAGTGGAGCGAGCCGGTAGAGGTATCCGTCGAACCTGACAGGCTGTTTTACGTTACCAGTAAGGACCAGCGGAAACATCAAGTGGCTGTCGAGTTCTACCGGTGGTTTGAAGGCATCTGGGTAAAGGCCCGTGGCAAGCTCAGCGTAGGCGATGTGCTCAAGCTTCAGAAGCGTGTGGACGTGCCCTCGTGGGAGGACCCAACGACCGCGGAGAATACACAGGTGGATTTTATAGCCGATGCCACCGTGCTAGACATCGACTTCGATCGAGATTACTGGGAGCGAAAGAGAGGCAGAACCCGGAGTGGGATTAAGTTCAACCCCGCATCGAAGAACTGCTGCGCCGTGTTTGTGGACTCAAAGGGGCGGCTCCAGGAGCGATTTGTGGCTACAGACAAGGGGCACCCACACAAGCGGGCTATCCGGGTCTGGTCCCCGCCTCGGAAGGATTGATGTCTTCGGGTGGAAGTAAGGGGCCTTTGCCGGGGATGCAAACCGAGGGTGGCCCATGGCGCCCCGAAGCGGAATAGCATAGGGGCGGCCGGCAAGGCACTCTTGATGGAGGTGTAATCAGGCGCGATGGGGCGCAGTTTCAAGACTTGCGGTCGCTGCGTGCAATCCTTAGAATCCGGCTCCCCAGTGGTGTGAGGGCGCCACAGTCCTGGGAGCGTTGTTTATTCCATGCTCGTTAGGTGATGGCTGGTGTGTTCGGTTCTGTGTTGCGGTGTTGACCCGGATGCGTGTATCACGCCTTCCCGGCGGCGCCAAGGCTGATTTCATGCCCAACGCCAACAAGGAGGGACTTCCCTTGCCAAGCTCGAAGTTTCCCACGGGTGTCGCGTTGTTGTTGCCCCTGCTGGCAGGGTTTTTCGTCTTTACTCCGGCGGTCGCTGCGGATGAGGCGGCCACTCTGGAGCGGGCGATCGCGGTCTTCAACGAAGGGGACTACCTTGCCGCCCAGGAGATGCTGGTCGGAATTGACCGTTCCAAGCTCAACGCGACGCAGCAGGCTCAACGGGACGACTACCTAAACCGCGTTCAGGTCGCCATCATGATGTCCGAGAAGGCATTGCGCGAGCTGGAGGATGCGGAGACCGCGATGGCCGAGGACGAGGTCGAACAGTCCCTGGAGCTGTTGGAGAGCGTCCTGGCCAACGAGTACGCCCCAGAGGCGGTGCGTCGCTCAGCCAGCGCCCACCTGCGCGACCTGCAAGCGGACAAAACCGCGCCCGTTCCCGCCGCCCCGTCAGATGAGCCCTCCCGGCAGCCTCCAGCGCCACTGAGGATTGAGCCCCCCCCAGCTACCGTACTGGTGAACGGCCAGCGAGCGCGCGTTCTGACGCAAGAAGCGGACGAACTGGTCCGCCGGGCTCAGTATGACCAGGCCCGGAGGCTATATGAAGAGGCTTTGGGTCTCGTACCTGGGTATCCGGAGGCAATGGAAGGCCTCGAGCGTCTCCGAGAGCACGAGCGTAACATCAGCGGAGAACGCGGGCGCTCCCTTATCGACCGAATCCGTCGGGAGAACCAGATCAACTGGCAACGTACCGTGGCTGAGTACCGCGACGCCGAGCGCTTGATCCGCGATCATATTGCCGGCGAGCGGTTCGACGAGGCACAACAGCTACTAATCCGCGCCCGCCAGATCGTCGAGTCCGGGCAACAGTTCGCCGATCCCGTAACGAAATATGAAAGCCTCCGGAGTGAGCGGGAAGCATTGGAGGAATTCACACGGACGCAGGAACGCCGCTACAACGAGCAGAAGGTGGCCAAGATTCGTCGGGAGATCGAAGAACAGCGCAAACACCACCTCCAGGAGGTGGAACAACGACGGGCCCGTCAGGTCGAAGCCCTCATGGAGCAAGCCTGGCAGCATCGCAAGGAGGGTGACCTGGAAGCAGCCATAAACGTGTTGAGACAGGTCACCGTGATAGACCCCAGGCATCAACCGGCGCGCTGGTTGATGGATGACTTGGACGACCTGAGACAATACCGCATCGGCAGGGAAACGCGCGACGATTTCTACGAACAGTCGCGCAAAGCCTTGAACGATGTTGAAGTCTCCAAGATCCCCTGGTTTGAGCAACTGCGTTATCCGAAGAACTGGCTGGAACTGATCTCGCGGGCGGAGCGGCAACAGCCTGGTGCGTCCCTGGGCGACAGACGGCTCTTCAGTGCGCTGGACAAGCAGATTCCAGTCGATTTTATGAACGAACCGTTTGATCAGGTCATCGAGCGCCTGGTCGACGCCCATCGGCTGAACATCATCGTGAACTGGCATGATCTCAACAAGGCGGGAGTCGGGCGCAACATTCCTATAGATCTGAACCTGCCGCAGGAGATCACCCTCAAGAAGGCCCTGACCGAGGTGCTCGAGCAGGCGGGCCAAGGCCTGGTTGAGATCGGATATGACGTGGCAGAGGGAGCGATCAAGATCGCCACCCAAGAGACGCTCGACAGGGAAACCTACACCGCTGTCTACGACATCAACGATCTGCTGATGGAAATACCGATCTTTAACGACTCTCCGATGACCGATCTGGTTCAGGCCAATCAGCGGGCCGTTTCACTCGCGGCGCAGCGGCCGGATCAGCCGTGGCGTTACGGTGACGACGACGACGATGAGCCCGAGGAGGACCCGGGGCGCACCGGCCGCATCCAGAAAATCATTGATTTGATTGAAGAAACGGTCGCACGTGATAGCTGGTACGACCGCGGCGGCACCGTCGGGAGTATCAAGGAGATCAACGGCCAACTCGTGATCACACAGAGCTCCTCAGCTCAGCGGGAGATCGGCAATCTGCTGGGCAAGCTGCGCGAGCAGCGTGCGATCCAGATTGCGGTGGAAGCCCGATTCATCACGGTCTCCAGCCACTATCTGGAGGAGTTGGGTATAGACATCGACATTGTGCTTAACTCGGGTAATGCGGGTTTCGATTACATTCCCACGGGAGCGGGTCCGCTCACGGACCCGGTCCTGGGCAGTCCTCTGTTGCTCCCGCGCACCTTCTCGCGGCTAGGCTTCATCCCGAACACTCCCCCGTTTGGTACGGGCTTGCAGACTACGCCGCAGACCGGCCAGCTACAGCAGCCCTATGGGCAAACACAGCTGATCCCACGGCGCACCGGGGGCACCGGTAGCGAGACCACGCCGATCCCGATAATCAACCGCATCACGAGCTTCACGGATCCCGCCAACCTGGGCAGTGACGTACCGGGCAGTTTCGCAGGCCAGACCATCGGTTCGGCCCTGAGCATCTTTGGGAGCTTTCTGGACAACATCCAGGTGGACTTTCTTATCCGCGCCACCCAGGCGGATTCTCGGACGACCGTGCTCACCGCCCCGCGCCTGGTGCTGTTCAACGGGCAGCGGTCGTGGGTGGCAGTGACGATTCAGCAGAACTTTGTCAGCCAGCTTCAGCCCGTGGTGGCTACCGGCGCCGTTGCCCAGGCACCGCAAATCGGTGTTATCGATTCCGGGGCCTCTCTGGACGTGGAGGCGACGGTCACTGCCGACAAGCGTTACGTCAGCATGACACTTCGACCTGGCATTACGCGGCTGCTGGATCTTCAGACCATTCCGTTCAGCGGTGGTGGGGCCGGCGGGGGATTCGGCGGTGGCCCGGCATTGCAGGCGTTTCTCCAATTGCCGACGCTGTCCAGCCAGCGCATCCAGACCACCGTTTCGGTTCCCGACGGTGGCACGTTACTGATTGGAGGGCAGAAGCTGGCAACGGAAAGCGAGATCGAAGCGGGCGTGCCTATTCTATCCAAGATTCCGATATTGAAGCGTGCCTACCAGTCTCGGTCGATGATCAAAGACGAGCAGACTCTGCTCATCCTGATTAAGCCGCAGATCCTGATTCAGGCCGAGCAGGAGGAGCTGGCCTTCCCGTCCTTCCGCTAGGATTCTGGGCAATCCAGCCGCCTCCTTCGGTCCCCAGTTTGGCATCAGGGATCCGTCAGGGCTTGCTCTACGCATTGTGAGCGCACCGGCGTGATTGCTGTCGTTGCCCGTTGCGGTATGCTTGTGGCGTCGTATGAACAGTCGAAGATCACCGCCAACTCGAACAAACCTAGCCTCCGTGGGCTTCAACCGATTGACCGTGAGGTTGCTGTGTGCGTGGGCCCTCGTGGCTCTGGGCGCTGGTGACCGCTCCGGTCCGCCGACAGTCTCTCAGCCTCCAAACCCAACGGACCGGCCAAGGGTGTTTGCCCCCGGGGTGCGGATCGACTGGGGGCAACGTATCATTGAGGTGGACGCTGAGATCGTTCTCCGTAAAGGGCCGTTGGAGCTGCTGGCGTGCAGCCCGCACACCCGTGAACATGAGAGCATCCTCGTAGTGCGTGCCCGCCCGATGCATATTTTCCAGGCGATGGGCCTCATCGGATTGGAACCGGGTTCCCCGGCACGTTACGACGACAAGCAGGACCGCTTACTGGCGCCTGGCGGCGAGCCGTTGGAGATAAAGGTACGCTACCGTGAAGGGAAGGCTGAGCGTACCGTACCCGCCCGGAAGTGGCTTCTGGATGTACAGCGTCGCCGTCCGCCGGTGAGGATTAATTGGGTCTTCTCCGGTTCGCGGACCTTCGAGAAAGGTCGCTTCGGCGCTGATATTGACGGAACCGTGGTTTGCGTCGTGGACTTCGACACGGCACTTATTACCGTGAACGCATTACACAGTGCAGACAACGAGCTTTTGTGGTTGGAAGCCAATACCGAGGCGATTCCACCGCTTGGCACTGACTGCACCCTCCTGATCCGTAGTGCGACCAGGCGAGCGATCGAAGTTAGACTTGCGCCCGACGGCACGCTCCGCCGCGACGACATTCCGGTCTCGGCCCCGGACTTAGCCCGGACCGTTCGGCGCGAAAAGGATGACGACGCTGACATCACCGTGTTGTTGCGGGTCGTGCCCGGAGTCCCCACCGATAGGATCCAGTCCGTGGTGGACTCCCTGGTGCGCGCCGGCATTGACCGAGCCTGGATCAAGATCGAGCAAGGGACGCGACAGCCGAAAAACGGCAAGCCCTCGAAGAACGGGACCAACGGTTGAGGGATCAGGTCCTCTCGAGGATAATGGTCTGCCCGATGGATGCTACCAAGGTCGAAAAGGCTCCCCACCCGAGTGAGCGGTCGGTTCTGGAAATCGGCGGTGAATCCGTCCTTGCTTCCGGTAAGGCGGTTCTGGAGGCTGAGGCCGCGGCGATTCGTGACGCGGCCAGCCGGCTCGGGGATACCTTTGTCGGGGCGGTGCAGGCAGTCTTGCGGTGTACCGGACGGGTGTGCGTCACCGGTGTCGGCAAAGCCGGTCTTATAGGCAACAAGATCCAGGCGACTCTGGCCAGCACGGGAACGCTCTCCTACGGATTGCACCCCGTCGAGGCGCTGCACGGCGACCTGGGGATGATCCATCCCGATGACGTGGTCGTGGCACTAAGCAAGAGCGGCAGCTCAGAGCTGGTCGAGTTGCTGCCGCGGCTTAAAGCACTGGGATGTGTGATCATCCTGTTGACGGCCCGACCGGAGTCAGCCGCCGCCAAACACGCCGACTTCGTTCTGGACATCGGGCAGACCGAAGAGGCATGTCCGCTGGGGATGGCCCCCAGCTCTTCCACGGCGGCAATGCTGGCGTTGGGTGATGCCCTGGCCCTTACGGTTATGGAACTTAAGACGGTCAAGCCCGACCAATACGCCAGCTATCACCCGGGCGGTGCCCTGGGGCGGCTGTTGCTTAAGGCCGGTGAGATCATGCGTACCGGGTTGAACTGCCCCACAGTTTTGCCGACGGCCACAATGGGGGCCTGTCATACGGCGATTCTCCGTGCCCCGCTCCGCGCGGGAGCAGCCTGTGTCGTCGACGAAGCCGGAAAACTCGTCGGCATCATCACCCACGGTGACTTCTTCCGTCTGTTCGCGTCGGCTGAGCCCATCAGCGACAGGTCAGTATCGGAAGTCATGACCCGATCGCCCAAGAGTATCGGTCTCGATGCCCGTGTCACCGATGCCCTCCATCTGATGCAAAAGCACAGGATCGACGAGCTTCCCGTTGTGAACGACAATGGTCAATTGGCTGGGTTGATCGATATTCAGGATTTGATCGCCAAGGGGTTTACCGTGTTTGATGAACCATAGGCGGCCCGCCGGCAGATGCGACTTTCCATCATAATCCCCGTCTATAACGAGGCTTCCACGATTGAGGAAATACTGGCCCGGGTGATCGCCGTGGACATCGGCATGGAGCGGCAGATTGTCCTGGTCGATGACGGATCAAGGGACGGAACGCGCGAGGTCTATCCGAAGGTGAAAGAACGTTGGCCCGGCGAGGACATCACCGTCAAGTTACTTCGCGTCAACAAGGGGAAAGGGGCGGCCTTGCGCGAGGGGTTCAAGCTCGCTACGGGCGACATCATTCTCATCCAGGACGCCGACCTGGAGTACAACCCGGAAGATTATAACTACCTTCTCAAACCGATCCTTGAAGACAAGGCTGACATCGTCTACGGGTCTCGCTTCCGCGGTGGGGCGGCTCATCGCGTGGACCGCTTCTGGCACACCGTCGGCAACAAGCTGGTTACCCTCCTGTCCAACATGTTCACCGATCTGAACCTGACCGACATGGAGACCTGCTATAAAGTCTTCCGGGCGGAGGTCATTGAAGGACTTGCATTCAAGAGCAACCGGTTCGACTTTGAGCCGGAGTTTACCGCCAAGGTTTCCAAGCCTAATAAGTACGAGAAGCGATGGCGCGTCTATGAGGTGGGCATCAGTTACGCCGGTCGCGGGCGCGATGAAGGGAAAAAGATCGGCTGGCTTGACGGGTTCCCAGCCCTCTGGGCGATCATCAAATATCGTTTCTTTGATTAGGTCGCACTGATCTGAGCCAGGCACTGCATATTGGACGTGCTTCTCGTGGCTGACAACCTAAGACAGGACCGGCGATCACCCGACCAATAGCGCGAAAGAGGCGGTCCTCCGCACTGCATGGGGCAAACGCCCGCCACCGCCGGCCCCGTTTTGGTCCGCGTATATCTTCCAAGGGCGCTGTCGGCAGGCGCGGCAATGGAGCACGTCGCCGCGCTAGTCCGATAATGAGTGGGATATTCGCAGAGCCTACATGGGCGGCGATGCCACGTGGCCGCTACCTCCGACCCACCAAGTCCGCCAAGGCTGTCCCACATGTCAAGAGCCAATAAATAGAGTAAATTGACGCGCTGCGAGTCAACGCGAAGCTAAGATTGAAGTGCTGGGGATTGATCCCGGTACGGAAAGCTGATATATTCGTATCCGAATGGTGTAGATACACCAATGCCTTGGCGCATGCCGTGCGGTATGTGCCACGGGCGGGCCGTGGTGGCGCACGGGACTGACTTCTGTGGACGCAGCCCGTTGCCGTTACCTCGGGCCATCCGGGCATGCGAGGGCAGGGGAACTGGGCCGGTTTTTCCGATGCGAGCACCATACGCAGGGGTGTTGTAGTACGGGGTTCCGGAGGGATACGCGACAGGCCAAATCGGTCGTTCTGTTAAGAGTGTTTCGTCGTTGTTTCCCCTCGGATACTAGATATGGCTGCTGTTGATCAAGGGGGAGATGGACCGCCAGATAGTCGGGCCGACATCCGGCAAGCAATCCGAACATAGGGCAAGCGTATTCCGCTCGTGCCCGGTTCGTTGTGTGCGCCCAGGTTGTCCAACAAACGTAGAGCCACGTGTGCCGGCGTCTGCCTGATAGGGGTCAGAATCACGACGGAATCGAACTAGGGGTAGAGGCATATGCCAAGTGTAGTCCATTCCTGGGAATCGCGGTCGGACACGGGTAGGGGGACACTGCAAGGTGCCGGTCTGCATCCGGCTGGCCATAGACGGACCGCCTTGCCCATCATCGCCTTGGTTGCGGGCTCAATGCTTGTGGCTGTGGAAAACGCTGGGGCAGCGACGTTGAACTCCGTCCAGAGCGGGACACTCGTTATGCCGGCCGGGGGATCCTCTGCTGAAACAGTCAATATACCGATTAACTTCGTCGATCCTGCGACATCCATACTCTTTTTCAATTACCAGGGCGATAGCAATCAGCCGGCCGACGGTCAGGTCCGGGGTCAGATCACCGCTGCGATCAACATTCGGTTTTACCGGGCCAACGCAAGTAGTCCCACCGACCTCACGATCCGATGGTACGTCGTCGAGTTCTCCAGCGGCGTTTCGGTCCAACGTGGGACCTTCATCGCTGTCGATAGTGCCGGCAACGTGACCATAAACGCTGTCGATATGTCGCGGAGCTTTGTGCTGATCTCGGGCTCTATGGGAGCCAACGATCAAACCTACGGCGGCGATGACTATTTCCGCGCCCGTCTCACGTCGTCCACTAATCTCGAGATCACACACACTACTGGGACCGACAGGACAGCCGACTGGCAGGTCGTGGAGTACACGGATGCCTCGGTGCAGCGGGGTATCGGGTCGTTGACGACTGCCCAGGCCTCAGCAACGGTACCGATCACAACCGTCGATCTGGCCAAATCAATCGTGCTGCTGAGCTGGCGGAGCGGCAGTAGCGGGACCGGCACGAACTTCCTTCATGCCCGGTTCAGCAGTCCGAGCGAGATCACTATCGAGCGCGCGGCCACGGCCAGCACGATCGAGTACGCGTGGGAGGCTGTCGAGTTCACCGATTTCACCCAGGTGCAGTCGGGATTGCTCAACTTCAGCTCTTCAGATACGAGCCTGACGGCAGGCCTCACCGCGGTCGATACAACGCGCGCCGCGGCTTTGCTCTCCTCTGCTGGAGGTCGGTGGGGCGGTACGCACAGCTATACCGCCGATGATGCGATCGGGCCCGGAATGTTTACCACCACCATCACCGATTCAACGACCTTGACCGTTACCCGCGAAATTACCGGATCGGTTCCGGCTGATGCCGCTTGGTTCGTCGTGGAGTTCGACGTCGCGGAGTGTGAATTCGACATCGATTGTGATGATACGAACGTGTGCACGGATGACGTGTGTAACGCGGGCACCTGCGAGTATACCAACAATATCGATCCGTGCGACGATAGTGACGCGTGCACCGTTAGTGATACCTGCTCAGGCGGTACGTGCCAGAGCGGCAGTCCGCCGGATTGCTCAGGTGCGGGCGATCAATGCAACACGGCGTCTTGTGATCCGGCGGGTGCGGAAGGCAATTGTGACACATGGACGCCGGTGTCCGATGGGACGGCGTGTGACGACGGCGATGCCTGCAACGTCGGTGAGACGTGTCAGACGGGCGTTTGTACCGGTGGTGCGCCACCGGACTGCAGCGGTGCGGGTGATCAGTGCAACACGGCCTCGTGTGATCCGGCGGGTGCGGAAGGTAACTGTGACACGTGGACGCCGGTGTCCGATGGTACGGCTTGTGATGACGGCGATGCCTGCAACATGGGAGAGACCTGTCAAGCCGGTGTCTGCACGGCTGGCGCGCCGCCGGACTGCTCGGGCGCGGGTGATCAATGCAACACGGCTTCGTGTGATCCGGCGGGTGCCGAGGGTAACTGCGATACATTGACGCCGACCAACGAAGGCCTGGCCTGTGATGACGGCGATGCCTGCAACGTCGGTGAGACGTGTCAGACGGGTGTTTGTACCGGTGGTGCGCCACCGGACTGCAGTGGTGCCGGCGATCAGTGCAATACGGCCTCGTGCAATCCGGCGGGAGCGGAAGGTAACTGTGACACATTGACACCAACCAACGAAGGCCTGTCCTGTGATGATGGCGATGCCTGCCTTGTCGGCGAGACGTGTCAATCGGGTACTTGCACCGGTGGTAGCGCGCCGGACTGCAGCGGCGCGGGTGATCAGTGCAACACGGCTTCGTGCGATCCTGCAGGAGCGGAAGGCAACTGTGATACGCTGACGCCGGTGCTTGACGGTACGCCCTGTGATGACGGTGATGCCTGCAACATAGGCGAAACATGTCAAACCGGCGTATGCACCGGCGGTAGCGCCCCTGATTGCTCGGGTGCGGGTGATCAGTGCAACACGGCCTCGTGTGATCCAGCGGGTTCGGAAGGCAACTGTGACACGTGGACGCCGGTGTCCGATGGAACGGCGTGTGACGACGGCAATGCCTGCAACGTTGGTGAAACGTGTCAGACGGGTGTCTGCACCGGTGGTGCGCCACCGGATTGTTCGGGTGCGGGTGATCAGTGCAACACGGCTTCGTGTGATCCTGCGGGTACGGAAGGCAACTGTGATACGTGGACGCCGGTATCCGATGGCACGGCGTGTGATGACGGCAACGCCTGCAACGTGGGAGAGACCTGTCAAGCCGGCGTCTGTACGAACGGTGCCCCGCCGGACTGCTCGGGCGCGGGTGATCAGTGCAACACGGCCTCGTGTGATCCTGCAGGAGCGGAAGGCAATTGTGACACATGGACGCCAGTGTCCGATGGGACGGCGTGTGACGACGGCAATGCCTGCAACGTTGGTGAGACGTGTCAGACGGGTATTTGTACGGGCGGTGCGCCGCCGGACTGCAGTGGTGCCGGTGATCAGTGCAACACGGCCTCGTGTGACCCGGCCGGTGCGGAGGACAACTGCGACACATTGACGCCGACCAACGAAGGCCTGGCCTGTGATGACGGCAATGCCTGCCTTGTCGGCGAGACGTGTCAATCGGGTACTTGCACCGGTGGTAGCGCCCCGGATTGCTCGGGTGCAGGTGATCAGTGCAACACGGCCTCGTGCGATCCAGCAGGAGCGGAGGGCAACTGTGACACATGGACGCCGGTGTCCGATGGGACAGCCTGCGATGACGGCAATGCCTGCAACGTTGGTGAGACGTGTCAGACGGGTGTTTGCACGGGTGGTGCGCCTCCCGATTGCAGCGGCGCCGGCGACCAGTGTAACACCGCTTCATGCGACCCGGCCGGCACGGAAGGCAACTGCGACACGTGGACGCCGGTATCCGATGGCACGGCATGCGACGACGGGCAGGCCTGCAACATCGGTGAGACGTGTCAGAGCGGTGTGTGTACCGGTGGTGGACCGCAGGATTGCTCGGGCACGGGTGATCAGTGTAACGCGGACAGCACATGCGACCCGGCCGGTGCCGAGGGAAACTGTGACACACCCGGCAGTCCGATCAATGAAGGATTGGCCTGCGACGATGGCAATGCCTGCAATGTGGGTGAGACCTGTCAGACCGGTGACTGTACCGGGGGTGCCCCGCCGGATTGCTCCGGCGCGGGCGACCAGTGCAACACGGCCTCGTGTGATCCGGCCGGCCTGGAGGGCAACTGCGACACTCTGACGCCGGCCTACGAAGGCCTGGCTTGTGATGACGGCGATGCCTGCAACGTCGGCGAGACATGCCAGACCGGCGTCTGCACCGGCGGTGGTCCACCCGACTGCTCGGGTGCGGGTGATCAGTGCAACACGGCCTCGTGCAACCCGGCCGGTGCAGAAGGAAACTGCGACACGCTGACACCGGTGGCGAACGGGACGGCGTGCAATGACGGCAACGCCTGCAACGTGGGTGAGACCTGTCAGACCGGAGTCTGTACCGGAGGTGCCCCGCCCGACTGCAGCGGCGCAGGTGATCAATGTAACACGGCCTCGTGCGATCCGGCCGGCGCGGAGGGCAACTGCGACACGTGGACGCCGGTGACCGATGGCACGGACTGCGACGACGGCGACGCCTGTCTCATCGGCGAAACGTGCCAATCGGGTGTCTGTATGGGCGGCATTGCACCCGATTGTTCCGGCGCGGGTGATCAGTGCAACACGGCCTCGTGCGATCCGGCGGGTACGGAGGGCAATTGTGACACGTGGACGCCGGTGCTCGATGGGACCGCGTGCGACGACGGCAACGCCTGCAACATCGGCGAAACGTGTCAAACCGGTGTCTGCAGCGGAGGTGCGCCGCCCGACTGCAGCGGTGCCGGCGATCAGTGCAACACGGCCTCGTGTGATCCGGCGGGCGCGGAAGGCAACTGCGACACGTGGACGCCAGTGCTTGACGGCACGACGTGCGACGACGGCTGGTTCTGTACGCTCACGGATGAATGCAGCGCCGGCGTGTGCGTCGGCACAGGCGATCCATGCCTGCCTGCGGAGTTCTGCAACGAGGCAACAGACTCATGTGATACATGCCAAGACGATCCTGACTGCGACGATAGTAACACCTGTACGATAGACGTGTGTAACGCGGGATCTTGTGAATACACGCCGACAAACGAGGGGCTGGCGTGTGACGATGGCGACGCGTGCAACGTCGGCGAAACGTGTCAAACCGGTGTCTGTACCGGGGGTGCCCCACCCGATTGCTCCGGGGTGGGTGATCAATGCAACACGGCCTCTTGCGATCCGGCCGGTTTGGAAGGCAACTGCGACACGTGGACGCCGGTGACCGATGGCCTGGCCTGCGATGACAGTAACGCCTGCAACGTAGGCGAGACCTGTCAGTCGGGTTCGTGTACCGGCGGCGGTCTGCCGGACTGCTTTGGTACGGGGGATCAGTGCAACGCAGACAGCACCTGTGATCCGGCCGGAGCCGAGGGCAACTGCGACACGCCGGGCGAGCCAATCAACGAAGGGCTGGCCTGTGACGATGGCGACGCCTGCAATGTAGGCGAGACTTGCCAGACCGGAGTCTGTGCCGGTGGTGCGCCGCCCGACTGCTCCGGAGCGGGTGATCAATGTAACACGGCGTCGTGCGATCCGGCCGGCTTGGAGGGCAACTGCGATACGATGACGCCAGCCAACGAAGGCCTGGCCTGCGACGATGGCGACGCCTGCAATCTCGGTGAGACGTGTCAGACCGGCGTCTGTACCGGAGGCACGCCGCCAGACTGCTCCGGTGCGGGCGATCAATGCAACACGGCTTCCTGTGATCCGGCCGGCGCGGAGGGCAACTGCGACACATGGACGCCGGTAACCGATGGCACGGACTGCGACGACGGCGACGCCTGTCTCATCGGCGAAACGTGCCAAACGGGTGTCTGTATGGGCGGTATTGCACCCGATTGTTCCGGCGCGGGTGATCAGTGCAACACGGCCTCGTGCGATCCGGCCGGTGCGGAAGGAAATTGTGACACGTGGGCGCCCGTGGCTAACGGCACGGGGTGCGACGACGGCTACGCCTGCAACGTGGGCGAAACATGTCAGACCGGCGTGTGTACCGGAGGTAGCGCCCCGGATTGTTCGGGTGCGGGTGATCAATGCAACACGGCCTCGTGTGATCCGGCAGGAGCGGAAGGCAATTGTGATACATGGACGCCGGTGTCCGATGGAACGGCCTGCGACGACGGCAACGCCTGCAACGTCGGTGAGACGTGCCAGGCCGGCGTCTGTACGAGCGGTGCGCCACCCGACTGCAGCGGCGCAGGTGATCAATGTAACACGGCCTCGTGTGATCCGGCCGGTGCGGAAGGCAACTGCGACACGCTGACGCCGGTGGCGAACGGAACAGCCTGCGATGACGCTGATGCCTGCAACGTTGGTGAGACATGTCAAGGCGGTATCTGTAGCGGCGGCGCTCCCCCGGACTGCAGCGGCGCGGGTGATCAGTGTAACACGGCCTCGTGCGACCCAGCCGGTGCGGAAGGCAATTGCGACATCCTCACGCCGGTGGTAGACGGCACGGCGTGTGACGACGGTAACGCCTGCAACGCCGGCGAGACGTGTCAATCAGGCCTATGCACGGGCGGCAGTCCGCCGGATTGTTCGGGCGCGGGTGATCAGTGCAACACGGCCTCATGCAATCCCGCGGGTGCGGAAGGCAACTGTGACACGTGGACGCCGGTGTCCGATGGAACGGCGTGTGACGACAGCAACGCTTGCAACGTGGGAGAGACGTGCCAAACCGGCCTATGCACCGGTGGCAGCGCCCCGGATTGTTCGGGCGCCGGGGATCAGTGCAACACGGCGTCTTGTGATCCTGCGGGTGCGGAAGGCAATTGTGACATATGGACGCCGGTGTCCGATGGAACGGCGTGTGATGACGGCAATGCCTGCAACGTGGGAGAGACGTGTCAGACGGGCGTTTGTACCGGTGGTGCGCCGCCGGACTGCAGTGGTGCCGGTGATCAGTGCAACACGGCCTCGTGTGATCCGGCGGGTGCGGAAGGCAACTGTGATACGTGGACGCCGGTATCCGATGGAACGGCGTGTGACGACAGCAACGCCTGCAACGTCGGTGAGACGTGCCAAGCCGGCGTCTGCACGGGCGGTGCGCCGCCGGACTGCTCGGGCGCGGGTGATCAATGCAACACGGCTTCGTGTGATCCGGCGGGTGTGGAAGGCAATTGTGACACCTGGACGCCAGTGTCCGATGGGACGGCGTGCGATGACGGCGATGCCTGCAACGTCGGCGAAACATGTCAGACAGGCATGTGTACCGGCGGTAGCGCCCCGGATTGTACGGGTGCGGGTGATCAGTGCAATACGGCCTCGTGCGATCCTGCAGGAGCGGAAGGTAACTGTGACACGTGGACGCCAACCAACGAAGGACTGGCGTGTGATGACGGCGATGCCTGCAACGTCGGCGAGACGTGTCAATCGGGTACTTGCACCGGTGGCAGCGCGCCGGACTGCAGCGGCGCGGGTGATCAGTGCAACACGGCCTCATGCGATCTTGCAGGAGCGGAAGGCAACTGTGACACCTGGACGCCGGTGTCAGATGGGACGGCCTGCGACGACGGCAACGCCTGCAACGTCGGTGAGACGTGTCAGACAGGTGTTTGCACGGGTGGTGCGCCGCCGGACTGCAGCGGTGCAGGTGACCAGTGCAACACGGCCTCGTGTGATCCGGCGGGTTCGGAAGGCAACTGTGACACGTGGACGCCGGTGTCCGATGGGACGGCGTGTGATGACGGCAATACCTGCAACGTCGGTGAAACGTGTCAGACGGGTGTTTGTACCGGTGGTGCGCCGCCGGACTGCAGCGGTGCGGGTGATCAGTGCAACACGGCCTCGTGTGATCCTGCGGGTACGGAAGGCAACTGTGACACCTGGACGCCGGTGTCCGATGGAACGGCCTGTGATGACGGCAATGCCTGCAACGTGGGAGAGACCTGTCAAGCCGGCGTCTGTACGAACGGTGCCCCGCCGGACTGCACCGGTACCGGCGATCAATGCAACGCCGACAGTACATGCGATCCGGCCGGTGCGGAGGGTAACTGTGACACGCCCGGCGGGCCGATCAACGAAGGTCTCTCCTGCGACGACGGGTTTGGCGTCTGCAGCGTGGGCGAGACGTGCCAATCGGGTGCGTGCACGGGCGGCGCTTTGCCGGATTGTTCGGGCGCCGGGGATCAATGCAACACGGCTTCGTGCGATCCGCTTGGTCTGGAGGGCAACTGTGACACGCTGACGCCTGTAACGGACGGTACGGCGTGTGATGACGGTATACCCTGCACGGACGCCGAATGCCAATCCGGAAGCTGCGTGTTCAGCAATGATACGGCCCAGATCACGGTCGAGCTCGAATTCGACGCGATTAACAGCCTGCTCGCCCCCATCACGCGCGATACGACGTTCGTGATCACGACCTGCGGCGGATCGACAGATACGCGCGTCCTGCCTGTGGTGATCGATGAATCCGGATTCGCCACGGTGGTGTTGGATAATGTCGATGTCGATGCCGGATGGATTAGTGTCAGGGAAGGTCACACCCTGCGTCGGCTGGCGGCGCCGTCGTTCAGCTCATGCGCTGCCACGGTCGACCTGAGGGGTGCATCCCAGCTCCTCTCCGGCGATTTCCAGACAGGCGTGGTATCACAAGATGGATTGGTGGATATTACCGACTTCTCGATATTGGCCGCCAGATTCAATACGCCGATCGAGCCCGGCCTGAGTACAGGGGCAGACGCGACCGGTAACGGCGTCCAGGGAACCGACGACTTCACCGCGATTCAGGTCAATTTCTTGACAGTCGGCGAAGCGGTGGACGGGTGCGGCGGTAGTGCCGGCATCAGGAGGGACGGCGTCGTCACCATCATTGGCGTCGATAGCGTGCTGAACGCCACACAGGCGATGCCTTTGGCCACTGTCGAAGTTGAGTGTCTGCGGATCAAGGGAGCGGACAGGGCCGACCTGAATGGCGACGGTGTCATTGACGCGAGTGATATTCGGGCCTTCGCGCGGCGCCACAACCTGCCGTTGCTGCCCGAGTTTGACCGGAAGTTGCGGCAATTGGAGACGACGAAGTCTGGCCGGGGGCGTCGTTGATCTCCCAGCAAGCTCGGATCTTACGACTTGCCGACAGCCGGCGCTGGGCGGTCTGTTCTTGCGGCCAAGCCCGCCCTTCCTTCGGTATGTCTACGTCGAGCTACACCCGGTTACGGGCATCCGTCCGGTCCGGGCCAGCCGGAGGCCGGAGGCGTTTGCGCTGCCGGATAGGCGAATCCGCGGAACGCATCCAGGACATACGTCACGTCTGCAATGTTCACCAGCCAGTCCGGGAAGTTGGGCTCGATGTCCGCCCTGGACTTTAGCACCGCGCCCTCCAAGTTCCTGAACTTGTCCACGCACGCCGTGACATCGGTGCCCATGTTCACGACTCCATCAGGCGGCGTGCACGGAATGACCGCACATGTCCCCACCAGATCACCCCACTTGCTCGTGGTTATCGTAAGCGGCGCCGAGTAGTCTGCGTCGTTGCCGAAATCACAAGCGCAGTCGATGGCCTGCACGTTATAAACTGCGCCGGGGACAATCTCGTCATCGGTGACGTGTAACAGTCCCACGTCAGCCCAGTCCATGCAGTACGGCGTGCATTGCAGGTTGGCACTCATAGAGTCCGGCCAGCCCGGTTCGTGATTAACCTTGCCGGAGTTCTCGCTGATTTCTCGCGGCTGGCCGACCCACATTGTCTGATCGTCGAGCGCATCGAACGGTGCGGGCAAATCCGTCAGCGTGACGCGGACCGCGGTTCGCCGGCCGGAGTTGGCACTCGAGAACGAAAGGTAACGGTTCTTCTCGAAGGCGACCGGCTCCGGTGCTACCGCGTCAGCAAGCTGGCACAGGCAGTCCGAATCAGCTTCATCGGTGAGGGTATCACAATCGTTGTCGATTGCGTCGTCGCAGGTGATCTCGTAGCCCGGCTCAGACGGCTCGGCCAACGCCGGCTCATAGGGGCAATCGTCGCAGCCGTCTGGCACTTCGTCGCCGTCCGCGTCCTCGAAGTCATCATAGCCAGGGCAAAGGTCGCAACCGTCGGGGATGCCGTCGCTGTCGGAGTCAATCAGGTCATCGAAACCGGCGCAGATGTCCAGGCAATCGGGCACGGTGTCACCGTCAGTGTCGTCATCAGGTACGCCACAACCGCAACCCCCAGGGGCTGTTTTGTTGACATCGTAGAGGCACCCGTCGCACTCATCGATCAGTCCGTCCGTGTCGGTGTCCGATTGGCAGTTGTCGGGCGTCAGGTTGCCATCGCAGTCGCCAATCGTCGGGTCGGCCAGATCGCACTCGTCCGGCACTTCGTTGCCGTTGCAGTCTTCGCTGGTGCTTTCGTCGAGGTCACAACTGTCCGCAATGGTATTACCGTTGCAGTCCGGTTCGCATTCGTCGGGAACACCGTTCCCAGTGCAATCCTCACTCGTACCGACGGCAATATCATCCACGTCCGCGGTGCCGTTGCCGTTGCAGTCGCCGTGTTCGTAGGCGCCCATATCGACGATCGGTGGTGTGCCGTGGCCCGAGTCCGTGGTGGAGGGATCGTCGAAGGCTCTTGGGGCACCGTCGAGGTCGAGCGGTGTCGGCTCGCTCGTGTTACCGTCCCGGTCCAGATCGGGTGTGTCAGGTGGTACGGCTGCATTGTTGCCTGCATCAACACAGGGGGAACCGGCAGCAAGGCGAAGATTGTCGTCGATGGTCCCGAGGCTGTCGTCCGGTCCGTCGGAATCGGCGAATGTCGGATCAGCGTTGATGTTGCCGATACCCCCATCCTGGGCCGTCCAGCCCAGAATGCAACTGTAGTTCACTTCCGACACGGCCGCCAGCTCGTGGCTGATCTGGGCAGACACGTCGGTCGGGCCGCTGTCGTGGTTGCCCCAGAGGACACAGTTGGCCAGCGTCGCGGTGACATTGCCGGCGTTCGATACGCCGCCGCCGTGACTGGGACACGGCCCCGCAAAGGCTTCGTTCCCCGAGAAGGTGCAGTTCGTGAGAACCGGGCTACCACTACCTCTCGTTTCCATGCCACCACCGCGTCCACAGTACCCGGGATCGTCGCCGGCGGTATTGCCGCTGAAGAGACAGTTGGTGATCCCCGGTGCGCCGCCACCGAGGTACAATCCACCCCCTCGTCTACCTGCGCGATTGCCGACAAACAGGCAGTTTGCTACGATGGGGCTGCTTCCGGCAAGGTACATTCCGGCCGCGTCGAAGGCTCGGTTGGCCACAAAGACGCAATTGGCCACAGTGGGGCTCCCATCGTAAACGGACATACCGGCCCCGTGCATTCGCCGGTCGAATTGATCTCCTTCGTATGCATGACCACCTGTAATCGTGAAGCCGTCGAGTATCGCTGACGCGTTCATCTCGTCGCCCGTCACGACGTGATAGGCGTTCTCCTCGTTGTTCAGGAAATTGGGTCCGTCGTCGCCGGCCAAATCCCCGCTAAGAATCGTGACGTTGTTGCGCACATCCCGCTGGTCGAATCGGGCCTCCCCACCTTGAAAGCCGCCGTAGAGGGCTACATACTTGATCAGATGAAAGGTGGCGGAGCGCGGGTCCTCTGGATCGGTTCGGCGCAACGGCGCGTACTTACCCTCCGCGACCCAGATCTGCGTATCGACGTCAGTTTCCGCGATCAGGGCTGCGCTGGTGAGCGCGTCCTCCAGATCGGTGAAAGCGTCGACCCAGTTCGAGCCGTTGTCGAGCCCGATGGCGTCGTGATCGACGTAGAAAACCAGGCTACACTCGTCGGGCACGCCGTTGCCGTCGATGTCGTCGCTGGTGCCGTCCAGAATGTCACAACTGTCCGCGGTTCCGTTTTCGTTGCAATCGGGTTCACACTCGTCGGGGACCCCGTCGCCGCTGCAGTCTTCGCTGGTTCCGGCGTCGATGTCGCAGTCGTCCGGGATGTCGTTCAGGTTGCAGTCTCTATCCGGCGCTTTGACAAAGTCGAGTGTATTCTCCATTAACATCAACCCGTAGGCCGTATCTCCTCCCCACAGATCCGGATACGCTGCCCAGAGATCATTGAAATAGACCACTCTACCAGCCCCGTGCGCGTAAGCGACGGTCATCGGCTCGCCGTCGTCCCAGGCGATCACTACATCGGCCTCGGGCTTGAGGGTGTATGATGCACTGTATCCGGTCAGAGCGGAGGTGGAGGCGAGGCCGTGAACGACGGGACTGCTCGCATTGACAACCTGCGTGTTGGCTCGCAGGTCCCACCCGACGGCGTCGAGTACCGGGCTCGCAAGCCCTCGAAACTGCAACAATGCGGGGGGATCCTGGATGCGAATCAGTCCACCGCCGGCCTCGACGAACTCGTCCACGATCTCGTAGAACCAGGGCGAGATATCCGGCACGCCGCCCGGCATGAACATCAGCATGTCGTACGGTGACAGATCGAAGGGGAAAGTGCTAAAGTGTCCGGAGACTCGGGTTATGTGGTTGCCGAGGTCCTTGATGCTGTCCACGAAGGCCTGACTTGCGTCACCGGCCATGAGTATTTCCAGAGCGGTTTCGCATTCGTCGGGAAACAGGTCCGTATTGCAATCCTCACTCGTGCCATGCAGGACATCGCAGGCGTCGGGAACGTCGTTCCGGTTGCAGTCAGTCGCCAGCCCCAGGAAGAGTTCGCACAGATCGAGGTCACCGTTGTTGTTGCAGTCCTCGGCCCCTCCAGGTTCGCACTCGTCGGGCACACCGTTGAAGTTGCAGTCTCCGCTGGTGTCCTCGGCAATATCACACTGGTCGGCGATGCCATTGGTGTTGCAGTCCGGCTCGCATTCATCGGGTCTTCCCATTCCGTCGCAGTCGTCACTGGTGCCGAAGGCGATGTCGCAGCTATCGGCGATGTCGTTGGTGTTGCAATCGGGCTCGCATTCATCGGGTATGCCGTTACCAGTGCAGTCTTCGCTGGTGCCGCCGGCGATATCCAGAGCGTCGTCGATGCCGTTGCCGTTGCAGTCACCGAGAGCGGAGCTGGCGTTGAGCACGCCACCAGTCATGGTGATGCCCTCGAGCGATGCGACTGGCCGGACGCTCTCGAGGATCCGATCACGTACCTGCTGCGGTGTGAACTGGGGGCTGCGGCTCATGATCAGCGCGACGACGCCTGCGACATGCGGGCTGGCCATCGACGTGCCGCTCAGGAAAGCGTAGTCCGTCCCGAGGACCGTGCTGTAAGTCGCGACGCCCGGTGCGCCAAGATCAACGGAGTTCAAACCCCAGTTCGAGAAGGATGCCAGGGCGTCGTCGTTGTCGGTTGCGGCCACGGAGATGATGTTCGGAAGATCGTAGGAGGATGGGTAGTGCGGCGTAGCGTCATTGTTCAGCGTATCATTCCCGGCGGCGGCCACGAAGATGTGCCCGATCGCCTGCGAGGTGTCGATGACATCGTATAGCGCTTGAGAGAACCCGCCGCCGCCCCAACTGTTGTTCGAAACCTTGATGTCGTTGGCGATAACGTAATCCATCGCACGGATGGCATCGGAGGTGTGACCTCACCCTGTTGCACAGATGAATTTCAACGCCACAATGTTGGACTGCCAGTTTACGCCGGCGACACCCACCCCGTTGTTGGCGACGCCGCCGATGGTCCCCGCCACGTGGCTGCCGTGTCTGTGGTCATCAAGGGGATCAGCGTCGTTGTTGCGGAAATCGTACCCGTGCACGTCGTCGATCCAGCCGTTGCCATCGTCGTCGACGTCGTTGTCAGGGATCTCGCCGGGATTGGTCCAGATGTTCGCCTCCAGATCGGGATGGTTGTAGTCTACGCCGGAGTCGATGACCGCAATCTTGAAGTTCGGGTCGCCGGTCCACAGGTTCCAGGCGTCGGTCGCGCGGATATCCGCGCCGGGCGTGCCGGGATCACCGTTGATTAGCTGCCCCGTGTTCCGAAGCCCCCAAAGGATACCGAAGTCCGGATCGTTCGGGATAGCGTCGGCGCAGACTGTGTAGTCGGGCTCGGCGTACAAGACGCCGGGATTCTTGCGGTACGCCTCGATCGTCTCACCGACCTTGCCGTCGGGGACTTCAACGAGCATCAGACCGCGGACTGCGCGGAACTCCCTGATCGTCCGGAGGCTCCTCACCCCGTCGTGCGCATCTTCCCTGGCTGCGCTCGTGACGCCGGGCCTGAATCGCACGAGCACGCGCGAGGGATGGACCTCCGGCCAGCGCTTGCCGGGTCGGCCAAACTCGCCGCCACCCAGTACGCCTGCCTGGATCTTGCGATCACTCGCTGGGCCGTCACGAGTCTCTGTAGCACCTCCCACGGAAGGCTGCCTAGCCCCAGCTTGACCCATGGATGCCAATACAACCACGCCTAGAACCGTCGTACAGAAGCGATACATGATATCCCCCTTTTGCAGAAGCCGCTCCCGAAGGAGCTGTAACACTACCCCACAGTGTTGAGGCCATTGTAACACATTGGGGGTCCAGCAGTCCAGGCTTGACCTGCAGGAAAAAGAAAAAAACTAGGTTCATCCGGGATAGCGAGCGATGGCTTTCGACCCTCGGAGCAACAGGCTTTCGCTAAGTCCTTGTGGCACAAAGGGTCGCGAGTCGGGAGCCGCGGCGTCATGGAGTCGAATCGGTGCCCGCTTTATCGCTGTCGCCGGCCCGCGAACAAGACGGAGACCACCTGCCGGAATGGTGCATGACCGTTTATGCGGCGGGCTTGCGGCCAAGCCCGCCCTTCCTTCGGTATGTCTACGTCGAGCTACACCCGGTTACGGGCATCCGTCGGGTCCGGTGGGCCAGGCGGTTGCCGGAGGCGTTTGCGCAGGCGGATAGGCGAACCCGCGGAACGCATCCAGGACGTACGCCACGTCTGAAATGTTGATCAGCCAGTCCGGGAAGTTGGGCTCGATGTCCGCCCTGGACTTTAGCACCGCGCCCGCCAAGTTCCTGAACTTGTCCAGGCACGCCGTGACATCGGTGGCCATGTTCACGACTCCCTCAGGTGGCGTGCACGGAATGACCGCGCAATGCCCCACCAGATCGCCCCACTTGCTTGTGGTTATCGTAAGCGGTGCCGAGTAGTTGGCCTCGTTCTCGAAATCGCATTCACAGTCAATAGCCTGCACCTCGTAGACGGCGCTGGGGATGATGTCGTCATCGGTCACGTGAAGAATCCCCACCGTGCTCCAATTCATGCAGTGTGGGCTACCCTGCAGGTTGGCGCTCATGAAGTTTGGCCAGTCTGGTATCGGGTCAACATTGCCGGAGTTCTCACTGACTTGCTGCGGCTCACTGACCCAACACTTGGTGTCGTTCAATCCGCTAAACGGCGGGGGCAAAGTGGTAAGGGTCACTCGCAAAGCGGTCTGCTGCCCCGGATTGCCCGGCTCCATCGAGATATAACGAACCTTGTCATAACCCGCCTCTCCCGGAGGCTTGGTCGGCGGATCGGCTATGGCACAGGCCGGTCCGAAGGACCAGAACCCACCGTTGACCGCGTAGCCGCCACCACTGAGCGTCCCGGCATCCGGCTGGCCGATCGTGCCGCCGACCTCGTAACCCCCACCCGTAGCGAACATGACACCGCCACCGTCAATGGTGTACCAAGGCACCTGATACTCTCCGGCCGCTCGGCCAGCCGTCGCGAGCAGCACCGCGGACCGCACGCTGCCGCGTCCCCCAGCAACGGCGTGCCCGATTGCCAGTGTGCGGACCGGTGCGACCACGTAGCCGGTAGCTGCCACTACAGCACCCAGCAGCGCGGCGACTATCGTTAGCCGCGTAGGTCCGGCATTGCCCGACGCCAATCTCTCACGTTGCCTGCGTTTCATCGTACACCTCCCCGCCTTGAATGGGCGCGCATAATGAAGCCGGTCAGTCCCAAAAGCGCCAGGGCGGCGGTGATCGTCGCCCCGCCAAGCCCTGCCGAGTCCGCGCCCCGCGCACGGTGATCATCCAGTCCGACCGCCCGCTCCAACGCGGCGAGGCGCGCCTCGAGTTCCGCAATCCGGGCATCTTTCTCCTTGATCATTTCGTCGAGGGCCTTGACCCCAGCCAGGGCCACTCCGGCGACATCCATCGCAGCCAGATACTGGCGTTCCCGTGTGCCGTCCTCCTTCAGCACTCCGACGTCGAAGGAGTCCTGGAAGTCCTCGGCACAAGGGAAAATATGCCTTTCACCGGTGCCTTCGTACTCCCAGGCCTCGACGGGCAGACCGCGGATTCGACTCATCAGGTCCTTGCGTTCGAGGGTCTGGAAGTTTGTCTTGCACTCGCGGCTGCTACCATCCGTCCACACGCCGCCGTTGGTAAGATACGCTCCGTTGCCATTGCTGGTATTCGTCCCAACATGAATGCGGCGGTTGATCGTCGAGTCGCGGTTGATCCCAAGGCAGCCAGGATAGTCATCACTGAACAGAGCGACCCTGTAGCTGCTGGTCACGCCCACGTTGTTTCCGAAGGCCATGGAGTAGTCAGCGGATGCGCTGATGCTATTTCCAGAGCCCCCGACCACGACCGAATGGTCGCCGGAGTTGCTGCTGCCGGCTCCTCCGACGATGGCGCTGTGCTCGCCGGAAACGCCGTTGAAGCCTCCTCCGAGGATCGCGCTGTAGTCGCCGTCAACGTAGTTGTAGAGTCCTCCGAGGATCGCGCTGTACTCGGCGTCAACGTTGTTGGAGTATCCTCCGAGAATGGCGCTGTAGTAGTCGTCAACGCCGTTGTCCCGTCCCCCCCCGACCGTGCTGTGGTGGCCGAAAACGCTGTTGGACTCTCCTCCGAGAATGGCGCTGTAGTGGTCGTCAACGCCGTTGTCCCAGCCCCCCCCGACCGTGCTCCAGTAGCCGAAAACGCTGTTGGAGTATCCTCCGAGGATCGCGCCCCCGTCGTAAGCCCCGACAACGTTACTAGCTCCTCCGCCGACCGTGCTTTCGTCCCCGCTGGCCGTGTTGTACCGGCCACCGCCAACGGTGGCGGAGTGTTTGCTGGCCTTGTTGCGCTCCCCTCCACTGACCGTGCTGTAGTCGCCGCTGGCCTTATTCTCGCGGCCGCCGCCAACGGTGCCGTATGTCCCCGCGACCTCGCTGTCATAACCTCCAGCGATGGTAGCAGCGTAGCTCTTGGCCTCGTTACTGTAGCCACCACCGATAGCGCTGTATTTCCCGCTGGCCGTGTTGCTTCTCCCTCCGCTGACCGTGCTGTACTTGCCGCTGGCCGTGTTGTCCCGGCCGCCGCCAACGGTCGCGTAAGCGCCGGGGGGTGTTCCAAGCTCCTCGCCGCCGGCTGTATTCCCCATTCCCCCGCCAACACTCCCATGGTCGGCGACCACGACGTTTGTAGTGGCAAACGGTTCGCAGGTCCCAGTGTCGCGGGTGAGACAGTCGCTATCATCCCAACAGATGATCTCGGGATTCTGGCTGCACCTCCCGATCCACGGCGGAACAACTACGCAGGGTCCGATCTCTGGGGGACAGCTGTCCGGAATCAGATCACAGTACACAAAGGGGTCCTCCAGGCAGACGCCGAGGTTCTCGTCCGGCACGCAGGGCCCCTCATCAAGGACGCAATCGTCGTCCGTCAGACATAACGTGCCAGGGTCTCCGCCGCACCGGCCGACGTCGGCATTAGGGTTGCAAGGGCCGTTGTCAATCACGCAGTCGTCATCGACGAGACAGACGATTAGGGGGTCGTCGGCGCAAGTACCTGGAACCTGGGGCTCTTCACATGTGCCGCTTGGACAATCGACGTCTGTCAAGCACGCAATGGCAGGGTCGTCGCTGCACGTGCCGGGGATTTGGCCCGGTACACAGATTTCCTCAGCAGGACAATCGCCATCCTCATCACACCAGGTCTCGAACGTCTCACTGCACGTCCCGACGCTCGCATCGGGCTGGCATGTGCCGGCTACACAATCCTCATCGGTAAGACAGAATATGGCTGGGTCGTCGCTGCACCTGCCGCCAATGATCTCTGACACACAGCGTCCGTTGTTGATGACGCAGTCCTCGTCGTCCTGGCACAGGATGGAGGGATCAGCATCGCACGTGCCCGCAGCAGGGTCAGCCTCACTTGCCCCGCCACCACTGATCGTCCCACCGACGACAGTGTCATTGATGACGTTTCCGGCATACCCGCCAAGCAGATTCGGACTGATCATATTCTGTTGCGTCCGTAGACCGGGTAACGCCAATGCGTGAGGCGCGGGCGTTAGCTCCTGACGCGGTGACAACACTTCTGGTGTGCAGGGTGACGGGCAACAGACGCTCATCTCCAGCCAACGGGCGTTGCCTTGGAACACGTTCTCCCCGAAATCCAACTGCACCGTGAACAGACCACCGGGCAGTTCCTCAACCTCAAGCGTCACCGTCACAGGCATCTGGTTCCCGTCCGAGGGTTCGTCCCACAGACTGAACTGAAAGTCGCAGGGGCCACTGACGGCCTCGCCGTCCCATGTAAGTCGCCCCTGATACGTAAACGCGGTGCCCAACGGGGTCTGTCCGCTTGCTGGGCCTGTGGATACCAACAGGCCGGCAGCAAGCACCAATCCAAATGCTCTTGTCGCGTACATGGTTCTTCTCCTTGTTAAAAGTTGTGAACGATACGACTCGAAACCAAAAGCTGAACGTCTGCGGGCGAGTGGCATGGGCAAGCGTCAGCTTGCCCGTGTCGGGACCGGGGTGAGCACGGGCAAATCCCGACGTACCCCGATGTGTCCCGATGTACCCCGGCGATCCGGGACGAAGACGCATCGGGAGACAGGCGTCGGGACCCATGCCACCTACGGTCATCCCGCAGTTTCGACTATGACGCAACACTTGTGATGCGAGGGACACAATACTGTCACCCGGTCCCCTCTACCGGTACAGGCCCGATAAGCTGGGAATCTTATAACCGAGCCTTCCTGGAATTGCAAGACAAGAATGTGAAAATGTGAAAACGCCCCGTATACGCCCAGGATGAGTTTCAGCGCCACTGGAGGGTGACAGCAGAAAGGTGGGTCAATGACCTACCGCTACCGCTCGCGTGCCCGCCGCCGGCCAAATCCCTCTCTCCGGCTGTTTCGCTCAGTAGGCGCAGTTTGCACGTATAGTTTCTTTTAGCGCCAGTACAACACAGACAAAAAAGTAAGCAAAATCCGCAACGCGGCTGGGGGTAATGCGGGTAGCGGTGAGTTTACTGCGCTTCCTGTGATAGTGGCGCGACGCGGACCAGACGATAAGGCGTAAACAGAAGCCGTGAATACGATAGGCCGTTGATCTGGAATGGAACGGGCTGGCGGCCCGCGGCTTCCAGAATGGGGAAGGGATCGGCCCACAGCACGATCAGATACAACCCGCGAGGGTCTTTCAAGATGTCGTTCTTAGCCGTGACGTTGTCGGCTGCCAAACGCAACTCCTCGACGGGAACGCCGTTGATGGGGTAATAGTCAAAGATCAGTCGCTCGGAATCTTCCCAGCCGGGATAAACGCCGGCGTCGAGGGTCAGGACTGCGGCCTCTGTTTCCGGATCGACGTTTTCCTGCAGATACGCAGCCAGTTCGCGCAGCCCCGGGTCGGTCCGCCACTGCGGTGGATGCAACATCGCGTACCCGCGCGAGATCGAGTCCGGCGCCGTAACAAGCACGAAGACCATCATGAGAATCAGGGGGGCACGGCGGTCCAGACGGTACGCCATGATCAATGGGATCAGCATCGCCGGGGCACCGGCTGGCAGCGCATACCGGGCGGTCACGGCTGGATGCGCGACCCACGAGATCACCAGCAGTCCGAACCATCCGCAGGCAAAACAAGCCAGCAGCAGACCACAGAGGTCGTTCCGCCCGGCGAACAACGCTCCGCCCGAACGCGACATCCCAGGAAGTGACAGCCCAAAGGCACCCGTCACCCAGAGCACGGACGCCGGGGCGAGCACGAAGAATATCCATTCCCATCCAAAGGCCAACCGTCCCAACACCTCAACGGTGCTTTGCCAGGTAGGAGGCTCGATCCAGCTTAGACCCTGGAACATCGACGAGCGGAAATAAAGATAGCGAACTACGACGCCGGAACAGAGAAGGCCCGTTGCGGCCAGCGCCACCAGGGGCAAAAGGCTACGTCGACCCGTTGGGCGAAGCCAGCACACAACCATCCACCATGCCGCCTGGCCGGCGATGGCCAGAACCGCTAAGTAGTGCGCGTGGAGCGTCAGCACCGCGACGGCGATGTACGCGAGAAAGTAGCGCCATCGACCTTTGGTGACCAGGCAATACCAGAGTCCCGTGGACAGTGTGCACCCCAGAAGGAGCATGCTGTAGGGCCTGCCCTCCTGACTGTAGTAGATCTGTAGCCCATTGCAGGCAAATAAGCTTGCCAGAGCCACTCCGACCCTCCGGCTGCCTCCCAGCTTTCCAAGCCACCAGCCCACCAGGACGGTCAACACACCGCAAGCCGCCGCGGGGAAGCGTAGCATCGCTTCAGAGGGGTGCGGATCGCGCGTCAGCAAGCGCAGGGCAAATTGATAGAGTGGCGGCTTGGTAAGTTCAGGGCCCCAGCGCAGGCTCTCCCACAAACCCATCCGTGACACGTGCCACGTGCACAGCTCGTCCCGCCACAGCGAACGGACACCCAGCCCTTCAAAACGAAAGTAGACACTGAGCAGCACGATGAGGATCAGCAGGGTGACATAAATGACCCGGGAAGAGAATATCCCCCGATCCTGTGATTCCGCGTTCTTGGGCATACTCACCATGATCTAGGAATCACCAGTCTGGGGGAAGTGCCGTAGCCCACACGTTGCGCAGGACCTCCACAGGTGTGGCATTAGGTCGGTTCGTGCGTCAACGCCGCGTCCCGCCGCCGCTGTGCCTGAACTGCCCGTTCCTGGGCGGAGCAAATCCGAACCGCGAAGCCGCCGATCCCGACGAACAGCACCGCCCCAACCCAATATGGCCATGAGGGACCCACGTCGAAGAGGTAACCACCCACCGGCGGAGCCACCGCCCGGGCCAGCGATCCAACCCCCTGGGATAAGCCAAGGGTGACACCCTGCCTTCCGCTGTCCGCCTGCCGGGAGATAAGCGCGCTTAGGTTTGGACCGGTCAGGCCATGCCCCAAGGCGGTGGGCATACAACCAATGATCAGCAACAACCACGCTGCACCCAGGCCACTTACCATAGGTACGCCTGAGATCAAGACAAAACCCGCCGCTGTGATGAACGGGGCCGTCGCGAGCAACCTTGGTTCGCCGAATCGGCGAACCAGCCGGCCGACAAGTCCACCCTGAACCACGACCATCATCACGCCGAAGTAGGCGTACAGCAGACCGGTACCTCCCTCGGTCAACCTAAAGCGATGTACGCACAGATAGACTAGAGAGACCTCGAGGAGGACAAAGGCGAAGGTTGCCCAGAAGACGGCGACGAACAGTTCGCGAAGCCTCGGATGGCTGAAGGCGGTTCGGACTCTGCCAAACGTCAGCAGGGTGACTCGCTCTTCGGTAACAACACCTGGTTTCCGTGATTCCGGCAGAAAACGCCAAACCAGAAATAGCGCCATGGCGGCAATCGCCGCGGCGCCGAAAGCCGGCCAGGCAGTCCCGTATCTCTCTCCGCTGATATGCCCGCCCACGAAAGCCAGGGCTGCGCCGAGTGCCGGCCCGGCGACAAAGCCGAATCCAAAGGCTGCGCCGAACAGACCCATTCCCTTGGCCCGGTTCTCCGAAGTGGTGACGTCGGCGATATAAGCCTGAGCTGTCGCCACGTTGGCACCGGTGATACCGTCCAACGTGCGCGCCACGAACAGCAGGGGCAGCGAACCGGCAAGGTCTGCCACACCAAGCAGTGCATGGCTCGCAACACTTCCGGCGACGCTGGCAATCAACACGGGTCTGCGCCCGATTCGGTCCGACCATCGACCGAGGATCGGGTTGAACACGAATTGCATCAGGGCGTAGATACCCACCAGCAGGCCGAACGTAAGCCCGCTGGCCCCGAGCCGATCTGCGTAATTGGCCTGAAGTGGAATGATCAGTCCGAACGCAGCCAGGTCGACGAATGCGACAAAGAGTATGATGCGAAGCGGGGATCGCTGCATGGCGGATTCCAAAAAGGAGGCAGGACCGCGTCCAAGGCAGCATATTACCAACCAGCAAGGTCCGCTCCATCAGGGGTATCGACACTGTCCGACGTTGTCCGCTCGCTCGATGTGAACGAGCTAGTATCGTGTTTCATAAAAAACGCGACTATCATCGCTGGACCGAGAATCCCTTCTCGGTCCTCTGGCAGGTGCCGAGAAAGGATTCTCGGCACAGCGTAGTCATATTACTTGTGAAACATGGTATTAAGGACCGTCGGAACGTGGACGCGGTAGGGTCTAACGTGTGCGACTGATATAATTGCAGCACAGGCTTATTTGATAAATACGCTTTGAAGAACGAGGGGCGATGGTTCGATGTTTAGGGTTGACAGTTGGGAAGTTATTGGTACTATGCAGGGTTAGCCGCTGAGTTGTGCGGCGACATGCTCTTTGACAAGTGAACAGGTTTGTCGTCGTGAGGATGTGAGGTTCGGCGCCGCCGTGTCTGTGAGGGCTGCGCGGAACCTAAATGGTGTGGCCGGTTCCTACTAAGGGACTGGCGGCTTTCATTCTCACGGGCGCTACGAATGAGAGTCCTTAGTCGAATCTGGCGCCCCGGTCTTTGTATAGACCGGGGTACTCGGATACGAACTTCAAGTGAAGAGTTTGATCCTGGCTCAGAACGAACGCTGGCGGCGTGGCTAAGGCATGCAAGTCGAACGGACGTATCTGGACGGAAACTGAAGGGTACGTTAGTGGCGAACGGGTGAGGAATACATGGATGACGTGCCCCGGGCACGGGGATAGCGGCGTCTCCCGAGCGATCGGGAGACTTTAGCGAAAGTGCCGGTAATACCCGATGACCCCGCAGGATCGCATGGTCCCGCGGGCAAAGGCTCAGGCGGCCTGGGAGCGGTTCATGCCCTATCAGCTTGTTGGTGAGGTAACGGCCCACCAAGGCGACGACGGGTATCGGGCGTGAGAGCGTGACCCGACACATCGGAACTGAGACACGGTCCGGACACCTACGGGTGGCTGCAGCAACGAATATTCCGCAATGGACGAAAGTCTGACGGAGCGACGCCGCGTGCAGGAAGAAGTCCCTCGGGATGTAAACTGCTGTCAGGGGTTAGGAACACTGACCAGCCCCAAAGGAAGCACTGGCTAACTCCGTGCCAGCAGCCGCGGTAATACGGAGAGTGCAAGCGTTGTTCGGAATTACTGGGCTTAAAGCGCGCGTAGGCGGAGTGTCAGGTGCCGGGTGAAAGCCCCGGTCTCAACCCGGGAATGGCTCGGCAAACCGGCACTCTTGAGGCAGGTAGAGGTGACTGGAACGACTGGTGGAGCGGTGAAATGCGTAGATATCAGTTGGAACGCCGGTGGCGAAAGCGGGTCACTGGACCTGTCCTGACGCTGAGTCGCGAAAGCGTGGGTAGCGAACAGGATTAGATACCCTGGTAGTCCACGCCGTAAACGATGCGCACTAGGTATGAGAGGTTCTGACGCCGATCGTGCCGAAGCAAAAGTGATAAGTGCGCCGCCTGGGGAGTACGGCCGCAAGGCTAAAACTCAAAGGAATTGACGGGGGCTCACACAAGCGGTGGAGCATGTGGATTAATTCGAAGCAACGCGCAGAACCTTACCTGGGTTT
>JAUWWQ010000019.1 GCA_030616775.1 Planctomycetota bacterium | reverse complement strand
TGCTTCTGTTGGCCGGCATTCTGACCACGGGACGGCGTACGGTGACCAACCTGTTGCGAACCGTCTCGGCGCTGGCTCCCGGACATCCTTCGAGCTACCACCGGGTCTTCTCGAAACGACGCTGGTCAATCTGGAGACTGGCCCGGGCGCTGGCGGGGTACATCTTGCGTCACTGGGTTCCCGACGACCCCGTGCATCTGTACGGCGACGACACCGTCGACGGACACCGCGGGAAGAAGGTCTACGGCAAAGCCTGCCACCGCGACGCCGTGCGGCGCTGGCTTTGGACCGACTGGGTTTTTGCAACACCCCGGCATCACGAAGCCTGTGCAAAACTATCCCGGCCTATAAGGGCCGTGCTACTATACGCCCTCGCCCCCGCCGCCTAGCGACGGGAAAAAGTGCAAAAGTCGAGCTTAGAGGCACATCGGGTCGTATGCGTCCGCACATGACGGGTATCAGACTCAGTGCTGGATTAGAGGCTGCCGTCACGCGCCTTTACCTGAGCGCCTTGTTGATAGCCTGCGCCTTGTGAGCCTGACGCCCTCGACCTCAACGCGCGGAAATATATGTCTACAAATACTTTGCGAAAAATCGCTTTGATTTTCTACGCGCCGCATGTACAGTCTCGATGGGGTGGGGTAGCATTCGTGCCGTTTGCTACCTTCGTTGGGCGTTCAACCGCCCAATCACCGGAAACAGGCTGAAGCTGCTGCGGGGGGCGAAGGCTGCTGGTTAGAGCCGGCGCTCCTGCGTAGAGAGGTAGGCTAGCTTTAATGATCCTGGCCACACTCGAACCCTATGCAGCCATCGGTGTCACCATCCTGGTAGTTATGCTGATCACCGCGGCCATACTGGTGCTGGCTCATGTGATCGGGCCGAAGCGCCACGGTCCCGTCAAGGACAGCCCCTACGAATCCGGCATGCCGCTGGTTGTCGATACACAGCGGCGCTTCAACGTTCGCTTTTACATCGTTGCATTGTTGTTCCTGCTCTTCGACGTCGAGATCATCTTCCTGTGGCCTTGGGCACAGGTGTTCCACCACGCAGCTACCGACGGGGTTACGATCCCGCTGGAGAATGGTGGAGAGGTGGGTAAAGGTTTCCTGCTAGTCGGCATGGCGATCTTCCTGGCCCTGCTGGTGTTCGGGTTGCTGTACGAATGGAAGAAGGGGGCGTTTCGCTGGGATTAAGCATGGGTGCTTCGACGTTTCAAGCGAGCAAAGAGGACTTTTTGACCACGAAGCTGAGCTACTTGGTCGACCTGATCCGCAAGAACGGCGTGAACTGGTCGCGGAAGAATTCGCTGTGGCCGCTGCCTTTCGCGACGGCTTGCTGCGGGATAGAGCTGATGGCGACGGGTGCCAGCCGGTATGACATTGCCCGCTTCGGTGCCGAAGCCATGCGGTTCACACCCCGTCAGTGTGACCTTTTTATCTGCGCAGGGCGCGTGGCAATCAAGATGATGCCCGTGCTGCAACGGCTTTACATGCAAATGGCCGAGCCCAAGTGGGTCATCAGCATGGGCGCTTGTGCCAGCTCGGGCGGGGTGTTCGACACGTATGCTGTGGTTCAGGGGATCGACCAGTTTGTTCCGGTCGATGTCTACATACCCGGCTGCCCGCCTCGCCCCGAAACGCTGCTGGAGGGTGTGATGGCCATTCAGCGGATCGTCACGAACGAGGGTGTGAGAAGCAGCCAGGAACGCGGGAAGGGGTTGAGGATTACGATTCAACCGCCGGCGCAGGTTCCGGCCGGGAAGGAGACGAGGAGTTAGCGTGTCGACCTCCGTTCAACCCGCTATTGATGTGCTGATCGCCCGGTTCCCCGACATTGAATTCGCGCCCGGGCCGCTGATGCCGCGGGATAAGAAAGAGGACGAGCAGCTTTGCGTTCGTGTCCCGCCCGATCGATTGCTTGAGGTGATGCGCTTTCTTCGTGAAGACCCGCGGTGCTCGTTTGAGCAGCTATGCGATCTGGCCTGTGTCGACTATCTGAACTTCCCGAACGCGCGCAACCGGTTTGGGATTGTCTATGCGCTGCTGTCGGTGTCGCGAGGGTACCGGCTGTGGGTTAAGTGTTTCGTCAACGATCCCGACCCGGAGGTGCCCTCGGTCACGAGCATCTGGTGGGGGGCGGACTGGCCTGAGCGCGAAGTGTATGACATGTTCGGCATAAGGTTCGAAGGTCATCCAGACCTGCGCCGGATTCTGACATGGGAAGGATTCGAGGCCCATCCGTTGCGGAAGGATTATCCGCTTCATGGTCGCGGCGAGCGGGAGAACTTCGTGGTGGTGCCGAGAGAAGGCGCCTGAGTTCGAATTAAGCATTGGAAATAGCGAATAGCGAATGGCAGAGGCGCGTTGCGAAGTCGTGACATGACGACGACACCTGAGACAGTTCCCCGGGTCGGTCCGGCAACATATGTTCAGGAGGAGCCGGGCAGCGACGTGTGGGTCCTTAATTTGGGCCCACAACACCCGGCTACACATACCACGTTTCGTCACGTGCTGGAGCTCGACGGTGAGCGGATTCTCAGTTGCACGGTGCACATCGGCTATCTGCACAGCGGGTTCGAGAAGCTTGGCGAGCACTTGGACTACAACCAGTACGTGGTTGTCACGGACCGGATGAACTACGTTTCGCCGGTGGCCAACAACATCACCTGGCACCATGCCTGTGAGAAGCTGTTCGGGATCGAGATTACGCCGCGCTGCAAGGCGATCCGCACGATCTGCGCCGAGTTGGCACGGATTCAAGATCACCTGGTGTGTCTGGGCTGTACGGGGCTGGAGCTGGGTGCCTTAACGGCGTTCATTTACCCGTTCAATGCCCGGGAGACGATCTACGATCTTTTCGAGGAGATTTGCGGGCATCGGTTTACCACGAGCTACACCCGTGTCGGCGGTCTGATGCAGGACATTACGCCGGAATGGCCGGAGAAGGTCAGACGCTACTGTAACGAGGTGCTCCCACCGGCGCTGGAAGATCTGGAAAGGCTGCTGACCCGCAACCGGATCTTCGTCGAACGGACGAGGGGAATCGGGTACATCAGTCGGGATGACGCGGTCAACTGGGGTTTGACGGGGCCGACCGCCCGGGCCAGCGGCGTCCGCCGCGATGTGCGTAAGGACGAGCCGTATCTCTGTTATGCGGACAACTGGGACGGGAAGGGCAGTTCCGCCGTTGACTTCAAGGTGCCAATCGGTCAGGGCGGAGACTGCTATACGCGCTTCAGGACCCGGCTCGCGGAGACGCGCGAATCGGCCAAGATCATCCTGCAACTGGCGGACAATATTCCAGAGGGCCCCGTGAACGTCCTGCCGGATGAGAAGATGACCCTGCCGGGCAAGGAGGAGGTGTACTTCAGCATCGAAGGGCTGATCCATCACTTTGAACAGATTATGACCAACCGCGGTTTCCGGCCCCCGACCGGGGAAGTGTACGGCTCCAACGAGACGGCCAACGGTGAGCTGGGGTTCTATCTGGTCAGCGACGGCGGCAACTCACCCTATCGGGTGCGATGCCGGCCGCCGAGCTTTATTAACTATCAGTGCTTCCCGCATCTGGTCGTCGGGCATCAGATCAGCGATGTCGTCGCGGTGCTTGGCAGCTTCAACATCATCGCGGCGGAGCTCGATCGGTAAAGAATGCTGAATGGCGAATTGCGAATTGCGAATGGGATGTAGCGGGTAGCCAGATAAGGCGTCGTATGGCTTGGAAAACGATAGATCGTATCAGTCCGGCGGTTGATGCGGATGCTGAGCCGGTGTTGAGCAAGGCCGTAAAGGCGAAGATCCGCTCGTTCTTCGATCGTTATGAAACGAAGCGGGCGGCGCTCTTGCCGGCGCTGCACGTGGTTCAGGACGCATCGGGTTCGATCTCCTGGCAGGCGATGGTGGAGATCGCTGAACTGTTGGAGATACATCCATCGGACGTGATCGACACGATCTCCTTCTATACGCACTTTTGGACGCGCCCGAAAGGCAGGAAGGTAATCACTGTCTGCCGCAGTCTCACCTGCGAGGTGATGGGCGGGGTTGCGGTCTTGGAAGAGTTGAAGAGGCAGTTGGGGATCGACGAGCACGAAACGACCCCTGACGGCAAATACAGTCTGGTGACGGAAGAGTGCCTGGCAGGTTGCGACCACGGGCCTTGCCTGCTGGTCAATGAAAAGCTGCATAAGCGCGTCGGGCCGCAAGACGTGGCCAGGATTCTGGCCGACGCGGACAACGATCGGATTGCTTTTGAACGAAGTGACCTTTTTGATGCTCCGCGAGACAAGGTAGTGACCGGGGCGGCTGCGCAGGAGGATGGTGCCCACAGGAGCACCTCCAAGGACCAGGAGAAACGCCGGGCGGATTGAAGTGGCCCTGCGGCGATGGCGCGGGCAACGAACGTTTGTGCCGCAGGTTGGACGATCGGCTGATGAGCGCAGCGACACCGTTAAGTCCGCCACAGCCCGCCGACGAGCACGGCGGACGCGGAGCGCGGAGACGGCTGCGACATGAGAGTTTGCTCGGCGCGGTCCTCGTCCTCCTGACGTTCGTCTTGTTGGCTGAGGCAAAGCTGTGGAGACCGGAAACACGCTTTACCATCCGCGAGAATGTCCAGATCGGCGAGGCCGAGGCGTGGTGGAAAGGCCGGCTCGATCTGCCGGAGAGAAGATGGGATACGTCGCTCAAAGACGGGCGAGTCTACAGCTACTTCCCGCCGATGTTTACCATTATCGCGGCGGGTATAGTGCCTTTTTGCGACGGCGTTCCCCACTGGTTCATCGTACTATTGGTGTTGGCCGTGCCGGTACTCGCTTATGTGTTGTTTTACCGGCTGACGGAATCGCCCATCTGGGGAGCGTTGCTGGCGATCGGGTGCGTATGCGGCACATCGATATGGCCGGTGATCGACAAAACGCTGCGCGGTGCGGCACCGTACCACGTGAACCACACGGTTGCGACTATCGGGCTGTTGGCCTTTCTGATTGCTTATTTTGGCGGCCGGCGGGTATGGCTGGCCGGCCTCGGGCTCGTGCTTGCAGCGCTTTCCAGGCAACTGACCGTAGCGTACATGATCCCCTTGGCTTACATGCTTGTCGGTCGCAGATGGGGCGGGAGAGGGCTGCGCCGACTGACGGTTCTAGCAGTTACCTGCACGGTTGTCTTCGGCGTACCAGCGGTGTTGAACGCGATGAAGTTCGGTCCTCCGTACGAGTCAGGATACATGCTCAACTACGCCGACCGCGACGACACGTTCGCGCAGGAAGCCCGTCAATACGGTCTGTTTTCGACACATTACCTGCCCCGCAACCTATACTACACGAACATCGGGTTGCCCAAGCTCCACCGGATCGAGGTGGCAGGCGCCCCGCAGGTCTTTATTCGACCGAACGACAGGGGCACTGGGATCTGGTGGACGACGCCGCTGTTGCTGTGGGTGTTCGTCGGGGCGGGGCCTTTGCTTCGCGATCGGCGGCGGCTGATATTGTTGGTGGCTGTGGTGGTCGTATATGTCACTCTTATGTTCTGGCACGGGACCGGTTCCGTGCAGCGCGGATTCAACCGATATTCGTTGGACTACGTACCGGTGGTCTTGGCGCTTGTTGCGCCTTCATGCGTGGTGGGTTGGCGGCGATGGATCACGATTGGCATGGTCCTTTGCGGAGTGGCATACTTTAAGTTCGTGCCTGGCATGCCGCACGTAAGAATCTGGTGAGTTTTTTTCGGACGCGATGGGCAGTTTCAAACCAGTACTACTAAGAAACCGGGGCGTTGAAAACTCGAGGTCGCTTAAGGTCTACGAATCGCGCGGCGGCTATCGGGCAGTCCGCAAGGCCCTGAAGATGACCCCCGACGAAGTCGTCGCAGAGGTCAAGAAGGCCAACCTACGCGGTCGGGGTGGAGCGGGTTTTCCCGCCGGGGTCAAGTGGGGTTTTCTGCCGAAAGACCGCACTACCACGCTTCTGTGTGTTAATGCCGACGAGTCGGAGCCGCCCACCTTCAGCAATCGCGTCCTGATGGAGAACGATCCGCACCAGCTACTCGAGGGAACGATCATTACGGGGTACGCGACACAGGCCCAGATTGCGTATATCTACATGCGGGTCGAATTTCACGAGCAGTTCCACATTCTCCAGAAGGCGATCGACGAGGCCTACGCGGCCGGGTACCTCGGGAAGAAGATTCTTGGCAGCGACTACTCGCTGGAGTGTTATCTGCATCGCGGGGCCGGCGCGTACGTATGCGGTGAGGAAACCGGGCTGATCGAATCGCTGGAAGGGAAGCGAGGTTGGCCTCGGATAAAACCGCCGTTCCCCGCGGTTGAGGGTGCGTTCCGTCGACCCACAGTGGTCAACAACGTCGAGACGCTATCGTGCGTCCCGCACATCATCGAGCGCGGGGCGGATTGGTTCACAGGCATAGGCCCGCCGCACAGCACTGGGCCGAAACTCTTTTGCATCAGCGGGCCGGTGAACAAGCCCGGATGTTACGAAGCGGCAATGGACATCACCGTTGGCGAGTTGATCGAGCGAGACGATATGGGCGGCGGGATGTTGCCGGGAAGGAGGGTCAAGGCCATCTTCCCCGGCGGCGTTTCCATGGGCGTTCTGACCGCCGACGAACTCGACATGAAAATGGACTTTGTGGATCCGGGCAATCACGGTCTGTTAGGCCTGGGGACGGCCGCTGCCGTGGTGGTCGATCAGGACACCGACATGCGCATGGTGCTTCGCAATGTCGCCAGGTTCTTCGGGACCGAGTCTTGCGGCCAGTGTACGCAATGTCGTGAGGGAACGGCCTGGATGTACGGGATCGCCACGCGCATGGAAGAGGGTGCGGGGCGGATCGAGGATTTGGACATTCTGCTTGAAACAGCCCGCAACATGGGCATGATGCCGGGTCTTAGTATCTGCGGGCTGCCCGACGGGGCGACGTATCCGATCGAGACGATCGTCAGGAAGTTCCGCAGTGAGTTGGAGGAGGCGATCCGGGCGCAGGCACCCGGGCGAGTCGAGGCTGTGCTGAGTGCGGTGAATTAAGCGCTGATGCCGAGAATTATCATCGACAACCGTCAGATCGAGTGCCGCGAGGGGATACCCGTTTTGCAGGCCGCCCTGGAGGCGGGTTTGGACGTACCTCATTACTGCTATCATCCGAGTCTAAGCGTGGTGGCGTCGTGCCGGCTGTGTCTGATGCAAATGAAGATGCCTCACCCCAAGACCCAGGAGATGGTATGGTCGCCCAAGCTGGTGCCGTCGTGTCAGACGCCGGTGCGCGACGGTATGGAAGTCCGCTTCAAGTCGGAGGCGGTCGCAAAGAACCAGAAGGCCTGTATGGAGTTCTTCTTGTTGAACCATCCACTTGATTGCCCGGTGTGCGATCAGGCCGGTGAGTGCTATCTCCAGGATTACAGCTACCACTTCGGCGACGCCGAGTCGCGCATGGTCGACCAGAAGCTGGTCAACCCCAAAAAAGACATCGGGCCCGGAACGCTCTTGTACCAGGACCGCTGCGTGATGTGCACGCGGTGCGTGCGGTTTATCGGTGAGATTTCCGGCACCCACGAGCTGTGCATGGTGCATCGCGGCTCGCGCACCGAGATCGACGTTTTTCCCGGCCTGCCGCTGGACAACCCTTTACAGGGCAACGTCGTGGACGTTTGTCCCGTGGGCAGCATGCTGGATAAGGACTTCCTGTTCAAGCGGCGTGTGTGGGAGCTAAGTGGTACGCCGTCGATCTGCCCGGGTTGTGCCACCGGTTGCTCGATCCGCATCGATCACGCGGATAACCGGGTGTGTCGTCTCAAGCCTCGGTTTAACCCGAAGGTCAACGACCGGTGGATGTGCGATGAGGGCCGCTTCGGCTTCAAGTACATCCACGAGGCAAACCGCATCGCGTCACCGATCGTGCGCCGTGGGCTGGAGCAGACCACGCCAAGCTGGGAACAACTTCCCGAGATCGTGCGTTTCCGCTTCCAGGAACATGTAAGAAGAAATGGGGCCGAGAAGGTCGTGGCCGTGCTCTCTCCGTTTATGACCTGCGAAGAGGGTTGGCTGCTTATCAGGTTCATCCGCACAATCGCTCCAGAGGCGGCCCTGGTCATGGGACCCGTGCCATTAGAAGGAGAGGATCAGTACTTCCCCGTAGGAGCCACGAGCAAGGCGGTCAAGTTCACGATTCTTGCAGAAAAGTGCCCCAACCGCCGCGGTATCGAGATGCTCCTTAAGGCGGCTGGTGGCACGACTTTGACATTCGGGGAGTTCGTCGAGCAAAGTGGCAAGGGCGAATTCAGTTCGGCCTGGGTGGTAGGCGGATACGCGAAACCGTGGATTGACAAGGCTACGGCCAAGATCGCCGCGAATATCGAGCTACTGGTCGTTCAGGACATCTTCGAGAGCGGGCTGGTGGCCGGCGCGGCCATCGTCCTACCGGCCCGCGCGTGGGTAGAACGGGAAGGCAGCTTCGTCAACACGGCCGGGCTTGTTCAGCCGTTCGAGCGGGCCATCGCTCCGCCGGACGGTGGGCGATACGACGGCCAGTATCTGTTCGAGATCGCCGGATACGAGGGCTTGTTTAGCGCCGGGCGTGTCCGCGAGATGATGGCTGAGTCGATCTCGGCATTTAGGGAGATATACGAGGCGCCGGTCTTACCAGCGCATACACACTGACCGGCTGAGCCGCAGGCTTTCCCGGCGCGCCGGGACGCGGACGTTGGCGCGGGTTGAGAGTGGCGGCTCGATGAGACGACCGCGCGGGTTAAAACCCGCGGCTCAGTAAAGTAGGTGGTATCGATTAGGCATGGTTGAGTTTCTAACAAGTCAACTCGGGGTCAGCATCATCCTGGCGTTGGTCGTCATCGGCGTCATGTTGGGCTCCGTGGCCTACTGCATCTTCTTTGAACGAAAGATAGCCGGGTGGGTTCAGGATCGTTTCGGGCCCAATCGCGTGGGGTATCGAGGAATTCTGCAGTCAATTGCCGACGGTGGTAAGCTCCTTCTCAAAGAGGACGTGATCCCCGGCCACGTGGACACACCGTTGTTCATCCTCGCGCCGGCCATCATCTTTCTCGTGGCCTTTGTCGGATTTGCGGCGATCCCGTGGGGCGGCCAACTGCAACTGGGTGAGAATCTGGTCGACATTCAAGTGGCCAAGCCGGACATCGGCCTGCTCTATATCCTGGGCGTGGCCTCGATAGGGGTGTACGGCGTGGTCCTGGGCGGCTGGTCCAGCAATAATAAATACTCATTCTACGGGGGCATTCGTGCGGCCGCTCAGATGCTCTCCTACGAGATTCCCCTGGGGCTTTGTATTCTCGTCGTCGTACTGACCATGGGGACGCTGCGGCTCGAGAGCATCACACTTCAGCAGACTGAATACTGGGGCGGCATCCTTCCCATGTGGAATGTCATTCTTCACCCGCTGGCCTTTCTTGTTTTCTTGATCACGGCGCTGGCGGAGTCCAACCGCATGCCGTTTGACCTTCCCGAGGCTGAACAAGAGCTGGTCGGCGGGTACCACACGGAATACAGCGGCCTGAAGTTCGGGATGTTCCTCCTGGCCGAATACGCCCACATGATAACCGCCAGCGGATTCATCGCGGTCTTGTTTCTGGGCGGTTGGCATTTTCCGTGGATCGCGTGGACGCAGCCCGAGGCGACAGCGTGGTACGCGGTGATCGCCAAGATGCTGGTCCTTGCGGGCAAGATCACGTTTTTCATCTTCCTGATGATGTGGCTTCGCTGGACGCTGCCGCGACTGCGTTTCGATCAATTGTTGAGGTTGGCGTGGAAGGGCTTGATCCCCATCACGCTGGGTCTTTTTACCCTGGCCGTGATCCTAGTTTATGTGGGCCGGCAGCAGTCATTACCATGGGCGCTTTTGGGCAACGCGGTGGTTCTGGCGATCGTGCTTGCAGCCGCGGGCTTATCGCAGGTTGAGGTAACCGGCCGGCAGGCGAACCTGCCGTCGATCCGGCCCGGTCCGGTTTCTACGGGGACGGCGAGAACGTAACGCACGCACACACTGATGGCATCGGCATGATTAAAGATGACGACATTCTGTTGCTCGACGAGCCTCGGCTAAACGCGGCGGAGCGACTGTACATTCCGCAGATCGTTGACGGCATGATAGTGACGCTCCGGCACCTGGGCAAAAGCTTGTTCAAGCGGCCGATCACCGTTCAGTATCCGGAGGAGCAGCGCCAGCTTCGTGTGGAGAACTATCGCGGCGTGCACCGGCTCAATCGCGATGAGCAGGGCCGTGTCGCCTGCGTGGCGTGCTTCATGTGTGCGACGGCGTGCCCGGTCCGTTGCATCCATATCGAGGCCGGCGAATCCGCCTGGGACGATCGGGAGAAGTACCCCGTCAAGTTCGACATCGACGAACTGCGCTGCATATATTGCGGCATGTGTGAGGAGGCCTGCCCGGTAGATGCCATCGAATTGACACCACATTATGACCTTGTAGGTCGATCGCGCCAGGAAATGATCCTCGACAAGGAGGAGTTGCTCTCCATATACGACGGGACCAGGGATCTCAAACCGCGGAAAAACCCGCGTATTACCGGGTATCCCGGCACGGGAAATCGACCGGAACAAGCTGAGCCGCCGAAAGACGAGGCCAAAGCATGACGCCGACCACAGCCCATCTGCTTTACTTGATCTTCGCCCTGGGCGGCGTGGGCATCTACCTGTTGCTGCCCAAAGCAGGAAGGTCACAGGCCCTTGCCGGGGCGGTGATCGGGGTTATTTCGGTGGCCGGATTATTGACGGTGCTGGCCGCTCGGGTGATCTTGCCTGATGCGACGACCGTATACTTTTATCTGTTCGCAACGATCGCCGTACTCGCGGCTGCCCGTGTCATTACACACCCAAAACCGGTCTACTGCGCTTTGTACTTCGTGTTAGTGGTGATCGCCGTGGCCGCTCTGCTCGTGCTGCAGCGGGCGGAGTTTCTCGCTGTCGCCCTGGTAATGATCTATGCCGGGGCGATTCTGGTCACGTATTTGTTCGTCATCATGTTGGCCTACCAGGGAGGGTCACCCGTTTATGACCGGCGCTCGCGCGAACCGCTCTTGGCGGTGCTGGCGGGGTTCGTATTGATGGCGGCGGTCGCCGGCCGGGCTGAAGACTTACCTCAGCCCGCGTCACCGCCAACCGTCGCGGTACCCACAGCCGACGCTCAGGACGCTGCGTCGCAGCTACATGACAGCAACACGGGCGCAATCGGTGCGGCGGTGATGACCAAGTACGTTGTTGCGTTGGAGATTGCCGGTGTGTTGTTGCTGGTTGCTATGGTCGGTGCCATTGCAATGTCACGGAAGAAAGTGCCGGTGGAGCGTTTTGCCGCACCGGTAAGACCGATCGGGCAGGTCGGCAGGGAGGTGGAGCCTTACTGATGCCCGGGATTGCTGAATATCTGATCCTCGGTGCGATTCTGTTTGCCCTCGGGCTGGTCGGTTTTCTGTCGCGCCGCAACCTGATCGTTATCTTCCTGTCGACGGAAGTGATGTTTCAAGGAGTGGTGATTAACGCGGTGGCTTTCGCCCGCCTGCATCATCACATCGACGGTCAGGCTTTCGCGCTGTTTCAGTTGGTGATTGCGGCTGTCGAAGCCGGCTTGGCGCTTGGAATGATCGTGCTGCTGTACCGTCGGAGGGGAACGCTCGATTCCGAGGCATGGTCACTAATGCGAGGATAAGAGATCTGCAAACCTGATGTCGATTGAGACGCTGAAAATCTGTGGGATTGTGATTCTGTTGGCGCCGCTGGCAGGTGCGGTGTTGGCAGGTGCGCTGGGCCCGGTGAAGCTGCACGGGCGCTCCCATTGGCCGGCGATTCTCGGTGTCGCCGCGGCCTTCATAGCCGCAATCGTGCTGTTCGGCCAGGTTCGCAGCGCACCGGCCGGCGAGACCGCCGCAGCGGTTTCCGTTTACGAATGGATAACCAACGGCACGGATGCGGCCTTTACGGTCGACTTTCTCATTGACCCGCTCACTGCGATCATGTTGCTGACAGTGACGGGCATTTCCCTGCTGGTCGTTATCTACTCTCGCGATTACATGCGCGAACATGGCAGTCCGCTCCGCGGCTACGAGCGGTTCTTCGCCTTCCTGGCGTTGTTCGTTTTTTCGATGTGTGCCCTGGTGCTCAGCGGCAACTTCCTGCTGCTCTATTTGGGCTGGGAGGCGGTCGGTCTATGCAGTTATTTGCTGATCGGCTTCTACTACGGCAGGCCGGCGGCCGCCGCGGCGGCCAAGAAGGCGTTTCTGGTCAACCGTGTGGGAGACTTCGGCTTCGGGCTCGGCATCCTGCTGATCTACTTTACGTTCGGTACTCTTGAATACGGGCTCGTCTTTCAGATGGTTCAAGAAGGGATGACCGGCGTGGGTGATGCACTTACCAACGGTCGGATCACCACTATCGCCCTGCTGCTGCTCTGCGGGGCCTGCGGAAAGAGCGCCCAGCTTCCGCTGCACGTGTGGCTGCCGGACGCGATGGAAGGTCCTTCGCCGGTCTCCGCTCTGATTCACGCTGCCACGATGGTGACAGCCGGAGTCTACATGATAGCCCGGTGCGGGGCGATCTTCACCGCGTCGCCGATCGCCATGACGGCCGTGGCGATCGTCGGTGGCATTACCGCCCTGTTTGCCGCGACGATTGCACTGGCCCAGACGGACATGAAGCGCATCTTAGCCTATTCGACGATCAGTCAGTTGGGCTACATGGTGCTCGGGGTCGGGGTATATGCGGCGGACTCGGCCATTTTTCATCTGTTCACCCACGCCTTTTTCAAAGCTCTGTTGTTCTTGGCCGCAGGCAGCGTGATGCATGCGATGGGTGGGATTATCGACATCCGTCAATTCGGCGGCTTGCGGAAGATTCTCCCGTGGACGTTCCTGACGTTTATGGCCGGTTCACTTGCGCTGGCCGGTTTCCCACTTTTGAGCGGGTTTTTCAGCAAAGATGAGATCATTCATCACGCGCTGACCGTCCATCCGGTGCTCGGAGTCCTTGGTCTTGTGACGGCCCTGCTTACGGCGTTCTACACTTTCCGCATGGTGTTTCTGGCCTTTTACGGACCTCAGCGCGTGCCGGAGGGAGTGCATCCGCACGAGTCCGGCAAATGGATGTTGGTGCCGCTGGTTATTCTCAGTATCGGTGCGATCGGCGCCGGTTACGTCAACATCGAAGCGACCGGGCGGAGCTTCCATCATTTTCTGGCACCGGTTTTCGAGCATACGTTCGCAGCGGCCAGTCCGGCCCACGCAGCCGCGCACGGGGTGGCCGCCACCGCGCATGCCGGCTTCTGGACTGAATACGGGCTGATGATTATCTCCGGCGGGCTGGCGATCGTCGGGATTCTCGCAGCCTACATACTCTACATGCGGCAGGACTGGCTGCCCGGTTTGATCAGGGCATCGGCTCCACGGAGCTACCGGACGCTGTGGAACAAGTATTACTTCGACGAAGTATACGACGCGGGTGTGGTCGAGCCGGCTCGACAGACTGCTCACGTCTGTGTCGGATTGGACGACTACCTTATCGATGGACTGCTCTGGCTGGTGACAGCGATCGTGCGCGGCATCGGGCTCCTGTTGCGGCCGTTCCAGTCCGGAATGTTGCAGGGATATGCGCTAAGTATGGTGGCGGGCATCGCCATCATCGTATTGCTGGTGTTCTGGGCATGACCCGGCGGGGCGCACAAGGCAAAGACAGTGGATAGTTGGATTCTCACAATCATCATCTTCTCACCGTTTGTGGGAGCCTTCGCGCTTTTGCTCGCCCGGCGCGGCAATGACGCCGCGATTCGTGAAGGTGCGTTGTATTACGCGTTTGTCACGTTGGCGCTTACGGTATACGCCGTCGTTCGATTTCATATGGGAACTTCGGAGGGCGGCGGATCAGGTGATTTCGTTCTAACTGCGTATGTTCCCTGGATCGTCAGCGGTGAGGCGGAAGGCGCGGCGATCGACATCGCCTATCGCGTCGGGGTGGACGGGATCAGCATCTGGCTCCTGGCGATGACGGCACTGCTTTCGCCTTTGGCGATCTGGTCGAGTTTCACCGCTATCCGCACGCGCGTTCGTGAGTATTATATATTACTGCTGTTGTTGCAGGTCGGCCTGCTCGGCGTTTTCTGCGCCCGGGACCTGCTGCTGTTCTACGTGTTCTTCGAGTTTACCCTGATACCCCTGTATTTCCTGATCGGGATCTGGGGTGGACCTCAGCGCCGATGGGCGGCCAACAAGTTCTTCGTTTATACGATCGCCGGCAGTGTGCTGACATTCGCAGGAATCGTTTACCTGGCCTATTTCGCATACACGACGACCGGGGCAATTACGCTGAACCTTCAAACGCTCACGCGAATGGGCCAAAGCGGCGAGATACCACTCAACGTGCAGAGGTGGCTGTTCTTGGCGTTTGCAGCCGGCTTCGCCATCAAGGTGCCCCTTTTCCCATTCCACACCTGGCTGCCATTAGCGCACACCGAAGCTCCGACGGCAGGCAGCGTGATCCTGGCCAGTGTATTGCTCAAGCTCGGCACCTATGGTTTCTGCCGGCTGAGCATCCCGATCCTACCGGACGCATCGTTTATGCTGGCCCCCATTGTCGCCGTCGTGGCGATCATCGGGATCATCTACGCGGCCCTGGCCGCCTGGGTCCAAACCGACATCAAGAAGCTGGTGGCATACTCGTCGGTGTCGCATCTGGGCTTTTGCATGCTGGGGTTGTTCAGCCTGAAGGTGGCCGGTGTCAGCGGCGGCGTGCTCTACATGATCAACCACGGCCTGTCGACCGGGGCCTTGTTCCTTATCGTCGGGTGCATGTACGAACGGTATCACACACGCGACATCAACAAGGTCGGCGGACTCGCCAGGCAAATGCCCTGGTTGGCCTTTTTCCTCATCTTCTTCACGCTCAGCAGCATCGGGCTGCCGGGACTGAACGGCTTTGTCGGTGAGTTCCTGGTCCTGCTGGGAACGGCGACATCGGCGGGGATGAGCGACGGGATCGCCCCCGGACCGCTCGGGTTTGCCTATGTGATCCCCGCGGCCTTGGGCATCATTCTCGGTGCGGTGTACATGCTATGGATGTGTCAGCGGGTCTTGTTCGGTCCGGTCAAAGAGCCGGCGGACACGCCGGATACTTCCACCGGCTTGACAAGGGATCTGACCCACCGCGAGAAGTCGATCCTGGCGCCCATCGCGATATGTTGCGTGATCCTCGGCGTGTATCCGAAGCCGATGCTCAGTCAGTTTGAGGTCGCCATCGAACGGAATATCCTGGGAGGTCCTGGGGTGGCAATGCGGGCCAGCGCCGGTCCCGATCCGAGCTTCCCAGGAAGCGATGATCTCCACGGCCGACACGGGGGTCGGCCGCTACATGGGGCGCGGAACTCTTCAACTGCAAGCGGCACTGGATTGAATGGAGCCAGTGGTCCTGTCGGGGCGGCGGCGCAGGTTGTCGGCCTGGCGCACCCGGCGAGCGAAATGGTCAGCTTCAACGGAGTGGTCCTTGATGAACGTTGAAGCGTACTTGGTCCCACTAGCTCCCGAGCTGATCCTCCTGATCGGGGCATGTCTGGCGCTCATTGTCGGGGTCATAAAGACCCCGCGGCAGATGCAGTGGGTATCGCCGCTTGCGCTGGTTGTGGTGCTTGCCGCACTGCTGGCGACCTGGCGGCTCGGCGTACCCGACGGCTCCCAGGGACCTCCCGGCCTGTGGCTCACGTCGCTTACGTTCTATACGCGCTGCATCGCCCTGGGCGTTGGACTACTGATTGTGCTGGTGAACTGGCACCAGCCGGTAGCCGAGGAACGCGGCGAGTACATGGCCATGATCCTGTTCTCGCTGCTCGGCGTCCTTTTGACGGCATCGGCCAACGACCTGCTTGTGTTGTTCTTCGCAATCGAATTGGTCAGCGTCCCCACGTACGTGCTGATCGCCCTGAGTCGCGAGGACAGCCGCGCTTCTGAGGCGGCGGTCAAGTACTTTTTCCTCGGGGCGATGTCGGCGGCGATTCTCGCGTACGGTCTGAGCTTCCTTTATGGTGCGGCTGGCACGACAACACTGTATGCTTTTGATGAAGGCGCCGCAGTATCTAAACTGGCCTTCGGGGCACAGATGGGCAGTCATGCGTTGATCGGGCTGCTTCTGGTTTTTGTGGGACTAGCATTCAAGGTCGCAGCGGTCCCGCTACACGTCTATGCCGCGGACGTTTACGAAGGGGCGGCGTCGCCGGTCACCGGTCTTCTGGGATTTGTGCCTAAATTTGCCGGATTTGTGGCGCTAGTGAAGATCTTCGGAGCGTGCAACTGGGAGTTGCCGAACACCGTCTACTGGATGCTATGGGTAGTCGCCGCCGCCACTATGACGGCCGGCAACGTTCTCGCCCTGTTGCAAAAGAACGTCAAGAGAATCCTTGCCTACTCCAGCATTGCACATACCGGATACATGCTGATCGGGTTGTTGGTGGGTCCGGTTGCCGGTCAAGGGCCCATGCGTGACGGCGTCGCCGCGCTGTTTTTCTATGTAGCCGTGTACGGTGCCATGAATCTCGGTGCCTTCGCCTTGTTTGCGGCGTTCAGGACCGGCGGGCGGCCCATGGAGACGCTGGATGATCTTGCCGGTATCGCTGCTCGCGCTCCGCTTTCGGCGCTGGCCCTGGCGATTTGCGTATTCAGCCTGATGGGTTTGCCCCCGACGGCCGGCTTTCTCGGTAAGCTGTACATCTTCAGCAGCGCGTTTTCGCTGGACGAGAGTCACGCGTTCTGTGGGCCGCTGATCGTATTGGCGGTGATCGGCGTAGTGAACTCGGCCATTGGGGCGGCCTATTATCTGCGGATAGTGGCCGCAGCCTACATGCGCGGCGAGGTCGATGAGTCCATTCCCACAGGCGGCAGGCCGGTCCGATGGGGCCTGGCATTGTGCAGCATCCCAATGATAGTGCTGTTCGCTTGGCCGGGCGGCCTGGCCAATCAGGCCCGCAACGCGACGATCGTCCTGCACGATTCGATCAGGCCCGTCCACGCCCGGCTAACGACGACAACCGACGCCACCGAGCATCAACAGCAACCCGCGGCATTTAGACCGCACCAGGCTCCGCGTCGCGGCGCGCCGGGGAAGCCTGCGGCTCCGTGAAACCATTTTTATGAACCGCATACTCACCCGTGAACAGATCCGCCGGGTCGACCAACTCGCAGTCGAGCGTTACGGGATGAGCGGGCTGATGCTGATGGAAAACGCCGGCCGTAACGCCGCCAAGATCATTCGCAACACCTACGGCCATACTGGCAAGGCATTCATCTGCTGTGGGCCGGGTAACAACGGCGGTGATGGTTGTGTCATCGCCCGTCACCTGCACAACGCGGGTTGGTCCGTACGATTGATGATCACAGCCGATGTCCCGCGAATGACCGACGATACAAAGGTCAATTACGCCATCGTTGACGCCATGACTCTCGAGACCCGGGTGCTGCCGGATTGGGAAATGCAGCGGGCCGCCGTCGAGTCAATGCACGACGATGAGGTTGTAGTGGACTCTCTCTTGGGCACGGGTTTTCGCGGTGAGGTCCGCAGCCCAACAGCCGAACTGATAGGCGCCATAAACGCCGCCGCGAAAAAGGCGTTAGTAGCCATCGACGTTCCTTCCGGCCTCGACTGCAACACCGGCGCCCCTTCCAACACAACCATCCGCGCCGACCTGACGATCACGTTTGTCGCCTCAAAGATCGGCTTCACCGTAGCGTCAGCCTCCCCCTATGTCGGCCGGGTCGAAGTGGCTGACATCGGGGCACCGCCCGAGCTGATCGATGAGATTTTGACCGAAGGCCCCTGATCCGTTGCCTCTGTAGCGTTTTATGGCTAGCGCAGCGGGGCGCTCCTAACGGGCCTATAATCAGTCGCGGCAATTGGCCGACTCTGATCCCGGGTCGGGCGGTGAGAAGTCGGTCTGGACGATGGTATTGAGACGATCGGTCTGTTCACGGATCAGGAGCCGGAATTGCGACAGTGTCCGAGAGTAAATTGCAGACCCAATTGCAAAGATATGTAAGAGAATTGAGCGACATACTGGTGTCACTATGCAGAACAGCGTAACCAGCTACACACAACGTTGCCTGCAGGCCCGGCACAGGTTTCGCATCTGTATGTGTGTTGGCCTCGCCGTAGCCGCGCTTACAGCGACGTTCTCGACCTCGGCTGCGTCGCCGCCGGCGTTGCTCCCGGACCAGGAGGCGGCTGCGAGGCTGCTTACGATCGGCGGCGAGGGCTTTCGGATTCGCGAGACCGATCACTACACGTTAGCGTATGACACCTCCTACGAGGCGCTGCGGCCCCTGATCGGTCGGCTCGAGGGGACGTATGACGCGATCTGGCGGTTCTGTGAGGCCAACGGCCTTGGAGTTAGGCTTCCTGCCTCACGCCTCGAAGTCCTCCTGTTCGCCCGGTACGAGGACTTCGCCGAGTATCTGGCCGGGATCGGGCTGCGAGCCGGATCGGTGGCTGGTGCTTACGACCCGCGGACTAATGTTTCGGCTTTTTGTCATGTGGAAAGCAGCCCCGGGCTCGCCCAGATCAACGGTCAGATCGAGCAGGTTCAAAAGCGACTGAAACGGCTAAAAGGCCGAGAATCGGGCGCGTCGGCTCGTGAGCGCCGCGAGCATCTGCGGCGGCACCTTTCCAAACTGCGCCTGCAACGCGACGCCCTGACCAAGAAGTTCAACCGGTTGGTCATCCAACACGAAGCCGCCCACCAGATGCTGTTTAACGTCGGCGTGCACGTGCACTGGGCCGATAACCCGCTCTGGCTGACGGAGGGGATGGCCTGCCAGTTTGAGGTCCCACAGGCCGGCTCAGCGCGACCGATGGGACGAATCAACCACCTGCGGCTGGCCGATTTTCGCGACGCGCTGGGTGCTTCGCCCGATGTGAAGAGCTTTTCCGAGGAGGTATACGAAGAGGCTCTTGCCAGCCGGCACCTGGTCCCACTCGTCGATCTGATCACGGACGATGAGCTGTTCACTGGGCAGGAACGTGACGTCGTCTTCCGCTACGCTCAGGCCTGGGCGCTGGTCTACTACCTGCACCACCGGCACCGCAAAGAGTTCGTGACATACCTTCGGCGGCTGGGCACACGTAAACCTGGGGAGCACGTAGCATGGCAACGCAAAATCGAAGAGTTCGAGTCCGCTTTCGGCAAACCGGACGAAGCGTTTCAACGGAGATGGATCACCTATATGCTTGAGCTACGGTTCGACCGCCGCGAGGCAGGACGGTAGTACCATGTCTCACAAGTAATACGACTATACACTGTGCCGAGTCCCGATGTACATCGGGATTCTCGGCACCTGTCAGAGGACCGAGAAGGGATTCTCGGTCCAGCGATGATAGTCGCGTTTTTTATGAAACACGGTACTCTTCTGGCCCTGGCGGGCATCCGGCGGTATGATCATCCGCGAATCACCCTTGGCGCGGGACGTATTCAATGAACGTGATTGTTGCAGGCGCGGGCGACGTAGGGGGCCACGCAGCCGAAGTCCTGTCGGCCGACGGACACAATGTTACTGTCATCGACCTGTCGGCGGAGCGCCTCCGCGCCCTAGGCGATACGCTCGACCTGCGGACGCTGGTAGGCCACTGCAGCCACTGGGACGTACTTCGTGAAGCGGGCGTGGAGCGCTGCGATCTGTTGATCGCCACCACGCAGGTCGACGAGGTCAATATGCTGGCCGCCTCCGTGGCAAAGGCCGCCGGTGCCAAAAAGACCATCGTCCGCGTGCATCATACGGCCAACTTCTCGCTTCGGGGTACGCCATATGCCCAGCAGCTCGGCATCGATGAGCTGCTCTGCCCGGAGCACCTTACGGCGCTGGCGATTGCCCGGACGATTCGCAACCCCGGGTTTATTGCCCTGGAGGAGTTCGGTCGTGGGCAGTTGCTCATGCAGCGTTTTCCCGTCGCCTCGGGCGCCCCAGTCGTGGGCAGCGCACTGTCGGAACTCACGCTTCCGCCAAGCACCCGGTTGGCCACGGTCGAGAGCGGCTCCACAGTAACTCTTGCCGATGCGGACACCACGATCGCCGAAGGTGACATGGTGACTCTGATCGGCGAGACCAAACAGTTCGAGGCCGCCCGCAAGATGTTCAGCAAAGATCGGGAGAAACACATCCACATCGCCATTATGGGTGAAACCGCGACGGCGGTGTGGCTATGCCGGGCCTTGAAGAGCCGAATCTTTTCTGTTCGCCTGTTCGTGCAGCACCGGGATCGGGCCGAGGAGCTGTCGGAGAAGCTCGGTCACGTCACCATTCTCGACGCGGACCCGACGGATTCAGCGACGTTTGCCGACGAGCACATCGGCAAAACAGATGTGTTTATCGCCGTCACCGACGACGACGAGCGAAACATCCTGGCCTGTGCCCAATCCAAGGCGATGGGGGTCGCCACGGTAATCGCCGTCGTACCGCGGGCTAAATACCTGCATCTGTTTCCGCATGTAGGCATCGACCATGCGTTCAGTCCGCGGGCCGATGCGGTCAAGGCCATTCTGCACCTGATCGACACCGGCCCGATCCGGTCGCTGGCAACGTTTGCCAACGGCATTGCTGAAGTCTACGAACTGCGACCATCGAAGCGTGCCAAGGTCCTGGGGCACGAGCTGCGCAATGTCAAGATGCCCGCGCAGGCGATGATCGCAGCGATTCGGAGGGGAGACAACGTGTACGTGCCCGGTGCGGATGATCAGATCGCAGCCGGTGACACCCTACTTGTGATCGGTCCGCGTGGCATCTCGGACGACCTCCGCAAGCTGTTCGTTACCAAATGAACCTGGAACTTCGAGTCGTCATCCGCCAGCTCGGCTTCCTCATGTTCGTGCTCAGCGCCTTCATTGCAGGCGTGGCGCTGTTCGCGGTATATGACCGTCTGACCGGTCGATCGCCCGATAGTGCCGATCTGCGTGCCCTGTCGATCACGGCCTTTGCGGGTTTCTTTTTCGGCGGGCTGCTGTTTGTCGCCGGTCGCCGCATGTCAGAGTTGTTCAGCCACCGAGAGGCGTTGCTGCTCGTGGCGGCCAGTTGGCTGGTCGGCGCCGCGTTGGCGGCTCTCCCTTACCGCCTTTGGTCCGCTTTTCCAGGGGACGCCGGCAGCGCAGCCCATGACTTCGATACCTATGTCAACTGCTATTTCGAGGCCATGAGCGGGCTGACCACCACCGGCGCCACCGTGGTGCAAACCATAGGCGCGTTACCGCGTAGCCTGCTTCTCTGGCGGGCCCTTACGCAGTGGCTGGGTGGTTTGGGCATCGTGGTTCTTTTTGTGGCTGTCTTTCCGTTACTCGGTGTCGGCAGCCGGCGGCTCTATCGCGTCGAGGCGCCCGGCCCTTCGCCGGAGGGGGTCAGGCCCAGGATTCGGGACACGGTCCGGATCTTGTGGCTGATATACCTGGGGCTCACGATCGCAGAGGTGTTGGCCCTGAGACTATGCGGCTTGACCTGGTTCAACGCGGTCTGCCACACCTTAGCCACGCTCGCCACCGGCGGCTTCAGTACACAGGACGCCAGCATCGCGGCGTATCCGTCGGCGGCAGTGCATGTCGTCGTGATCATCTTTATGATTTTGGCGGGCATAAACTTCGGGCTCTACCACCAGTTGCTCCAGCGCCAATGGAGTACCGTTAAGAAAGACCCGGAACTCCGCCTCTATCTGACGATCATCCTGGTCGCCACCATAATCGTGACAATCACTCTGTTACGCAATTCGTCGAGCGTCGTCTCCTCCACCGGTGAAGAGGCGACGTTGGGAACAACGGTACGCCACAGTCTGTTTCAGGTGGTTTCGATTCAAACAACCACAGGATTCTGCAGCACCGATTTTGACCTGTGGGGCTTCGCCGCCAAGGCCACGTTGCTCATCTTGATGTTCATCGGGGCCTCCGCCGGATCGACCGGCGGCGGCATCAAGGTTGTACGCATAATGATTGCCGCCAAGGTCTTGCTGGCGGAGATTGAACACGTGTACCGGCCCAAGGTGGTCCGGCCGGTCAAGATCGGCAAGGCGGTAATCGAACCCGAACTGAAGCTCAACACGCTGGTGTATCTGCTCGGAATCGCCCTGCTCTTCGTCGTCGGTACGGTTCTTATTATGCTGTTGGAAACCGCCAACGGCGTCGATATCACCAGCGCGGCGAGCGCCACAGCCGCGACGTTGAACAACATCGGACCGGGACTCGCCAAGGTGGGGGCAACGCAGAACTACGCCTGGTTCACGGCCCCCAGCAAGCTGGTCATGAGTATCCTCATGCTTCTGGGTCGTTTGGAGATGTTCACTATCATCGTGCTCTTTACGCCGAGATTCTGGAAGACGCAGTAACGACGTTTCTCTTGTGGAGGACATCAGCGTGGCAATGTGGCACCTTCGACGTTACGACGTTCAAGCCAGTTATTCCTGCGTACTTTCGCTTGTCTCGATTGTGCCGCTCCTTGGTGCCCTTGCCCTGGCACTCCGTAACTACCGCCACGACCTGGGCCAGATCATCTACGGTGATAAGAGCCTTTTCCTGCCGGTGTTCGCCGGCTGTCTGCTTCTGTCGTTGGTGCCTGGTGCGCTCGGCTTTCTACTTGGCTGGAGCAGTGCCGGCCAACGCCGCAATGACAAGCCGAAACGCTCCTGGATCGGCTTCTTCCTCGGCGGCGGCGTTCTGACACTCGATCTGATCATGCTCATCGCATTCTGGATGTTGCGGTTACCCAGACCGATGTAGCTGGCACTGTCTAAGAAAGCCTGTGTGAGACAGGCTTTCCAGCCTGTCGCTTGAGCGATTGGAAGGACGGTCCCACAGGTTTTGTTGAACGGTTTTTGCCATATTATCGGGGGTCGGGCCTAGCTGGCTGAAACGCTGCCGCGTGAACCTCGAGCTCGCACTAACCTTTCCCCTGTGGGCGGGTCTAACGTTCTGCGTAGATAGTTGAACCGCTGACGACGGGCCTCCCCGGCTCGAACGAGGTAGACGAATGCTGGGAACGTTGTTCGCAATCGCCGTTGTGATGCACGGCCCGCTCAGCCAGCCCGCGACGCGATCGCCGGTTCGCGTCATACGGGCGATGGGGCTCGGCCACCCACCGCCGTGGATGAGCGGCGGTCAGGCGCGGCTTATGGCCAGGCGTGCGGCCGAGGTCCGCGCCGTGCGTAACCTCGCCGTGAAGCTTGGGTTCGGTCGTCGCGCAAGAGTTCGCGGCTTCCGTTACGCGGCTACCATCTATCGCCCCGATGGCTCAGTGGAGGTCGTTGTTGAGCAGCCGGTCCGAACCGTCCCGACGTACGTCGGGATGAAGGATCGGCCATCCAGCCTTCAGCCCTCCTCCCTCATCCTTCATCCTTCAGCCGTGGGGCTGGGCTTTGCCCACCACGTTGTCAGTGCTCAGTTCTCAGTGGTCAGTCAACTATTCCGAGTCGTCAATCCTTCGGTTGCAGCTCCCGGATTAGACGGGCGTCCGTATCGGCAGTCGCTTTCAGGATCGCGCCGGTGTCGTCTTCATAGGACATATCGTTGACCGGTGTGATCTGATCGCCGTCCAGCTCGAATACGGTCCAGAGGGTCCCTTCTTGATCGGCCGGCACGTTGAAGGTGGCCACCAGCCCCGCCGCCCGGTAGACCTTCACCTGTGACCCTGAATTGGACAAGGAGGTGCTGCTCGAGCTTAACCTGCTCGAGAAATCATGAACGGAGTACCTGTACAACCCATCCACCTGGTCGTAGATGGTAATCGTCTCCGGGCCGTAAGAGCTGGTATCGTCCAAGTCCAGATCGGCGTAGGTCACGCCGTCGTAGGCATATGTCCTGCTGCCGTAGTAGACGTGAAATCGCGATTCCTCGGACGTTGGACCGGTCAAGTGCGAATCCAGGTCGCTTGGCGTCTCACCCCATGTAAGCACGATGCGGGTCTCACCCTGGTCTAGAAGCGGAGTCACCTCACCGTCCTGGCCTGCATTGGTCATTCCCCCCATGCAAACAGCGGTGAAATAAGAAGTAAGAAAGCCCGAACCGTTTATCTCGCCGGTGTAACTACCGGCCTCGAGATCGGAGACGCTGTACTCACCTTGTGAGCCACTCGTCGCCGTTGCCACGATGGAGCCAGTCGTTGCGTTGACCCCGCGCCTAAAGTTGATCGACATCCCGCTGACGCCGGTACCATCGAAGGCGTTGATGACCTGGCCGCCAAAATCACCAGTCCCGGCATACTCACTGGCAATCTGCAGGATGGGCTCCAGGTACACCTCCTGGTCAACTGTGACGTCGATGTCATAATACGTCTCGCTCAGATAATCTGTCTTGGACACCGTTACCTGGTATCCGTCTGCAGCGGGAACCTGGATGGAGAATGTCCCGGGCGATCCCGTGGTGCTTTGTTCAACCAATGCACCATTGTGGTATGCCGATACAGTGACATCTGACAGCGGATCCCGACCGACGGCATCTATCACCAAGCCGGATACGACTCCGCTACCGCTGTCCTCTATCACCGTTACCGACAGGGAAATGGTGTAACTCTCGATCTCGTCGTTGTTATTGTACTCAGTCACCTTGACATAGTAAGTGCCACCCGGCAGTTCGGCTTGTTCGATCAGAGAGAACATGCCGTCGCCGCCGTCATCGTTGGAAGAGATCTCAGTGAGGTCGGAGTCGTACAGCCACAGTCGGGTGTCGCCGGATTGGCCGGAGGTTTCGATGACCACGTCAGATGCAGTATCCAAAGTGAACTGGACCCAGTCTACATCGCCGACAGGGAAGATGCTATGCGTTTGCACTTGTTCATCGCTGATCGGCGTAGCCTCCGTCCACTCATCATCGGGTTCATAAGCGTCACCGGCGTTTTCATCCTCGGTCGGGGTGGCTGTCAATGAGACATCATAGCTTTCGATTTCATCGTTATTGTTGTACTCATCAACCTTGATATAGTAAGTTCCACTCGGCAGAGCGGTATGTTCAATATATGAGAAGGTCCCCTCCCCACCGTCATCGTTAAACGCGATTTCCGTGAGCCCGGAGTCGTAGAGCCACAGTCGCGTATCGCCGGACAGGCCGGAGGTTTCTATGACAACGTCCGACGGGCTGCTCAAAGTGAGTGCAAGCCAGTCCTCATCGCCCACAGGGACTATGCTGTGGGTCTGGCTTTGTCCGGAGCTTATGGACGTAGCCTGCGTGGCATCATCATCCGGCTCATAATCGTCACCAGCGTTGCCATCGTCAGGAGGCTCCAGACAACTCTCCGCCTCCCACGTACCGGTGGCTAGTGTCACGTGTGGAGACGAGTAGACATTGGCACCTTCTTCCACATCGAGCAGATCGACGCGGGCCACGACGTCTCCATCGAGGCCTGCGTAAAGGTCCCAGTCCAGACTCACACACATTTCCTCCGAGGTCAGCGTTCCCCGTAGGGCAGCGTCACACTCCAGGTAGAGTTCCGGTTCGATCGTGACCTCCAGGATCTCGGCCAGTGATACGCCCACCTGAGGAATGATTCCTATACGCGCTGAAAAGCCGAGTTGTGCGTCGATTTCGGGTCCGATCTGCGCAAACTCCGGCGAGCTGAAGACACCATCCGTGGGCACGGTCAAGTCGCCGTCTTCCAACGCAAACGTGGCATCGACCGACGTCTCGAACTCAAATCCCGTTGTGACATCAAGCCGACCGTCCAACCGCATGTCCAGGTTGATCACGACGTTCAGTATCAGGAATACCGGCAGGGGGCTGGACACTGGAACGCGAATAGGGAGCACTGCCACGACATCCGAGAGGTCTACGCTTTCGTCCGCTGTCCACTCGCTAGTGGTTGTAGCTTGAAGAGTGAACTTCCCGGCCAGTGTGCCGGCAATCCTTATGCGGGCCAGCTCGATTCGGCTTGGATCCACGAGCGCTTCTGCGAGGGCTTCGAGAGAACTGCCCAGCTCGGCGGTGTCATCCAGAGCCCGTGACATCTCGATGAGCTCTTCAAAAGAATCGACTGCCCCGTCGATGTCACCGAGTTGACGCAGTTCGTCGGCCACCCCGTTGACTATGCCTCTGATGTCATCCAGAATCCCGGTAATCAAGTCAAAGACACCCGACCCCGGGCCGTCGATCTTCAGCTCGATATTGAGATCCGGATAGAAGTGAACGTACCCCTCCGCGATTTGGACCGTAAGGGCGCCGCCGGGATCGGTGTAGATTGTCGTTCCGGTAAGATCGACCAGATCGACCGTATCGTCATATGATTCATCAAGGATAGTAATAGTCTTCGCTGGGGCGGTCTTCGTATCTGAAGAATTAGTACCACCGAGCTTGACTCTACGCTCCAAGGATACTTCGGCCCGCTCAACAGCGGCCAGCAGGCCAAGATCCCGGGCAACCACTGCCACTCGGCTGTCGTCAACTGGAACGGAACCGAGCAGCAGCTTATATCCTATGGATCCGTCGGCGTTCTCCGTTGCCACAATCTCCGCGGTATCCCAACCGGCAGCCTGACTATCGTCGACCGCGAGGGTGATCAAATCACCGTCAACGTCAACAACTCGAGGCATTACGTCCGAATCGAATTGTTCGCCCGCTGCCGCGGCGTGAGGAAAGTAGTCCACGGTCTGGCTCGAGGGCTGGGGTGTGGGAGAACCGTCTGGGCCGCAGCCTCCAGTACAACACACAATGCCTGTTATCACGCAAATACTCAGGAGTATGCAACGCATGGCTCGCTCCTCGTTAAGGGTTGAATATCCCGATGCTCGACATGTGCGCCCTGAATCATGTTCTTCACGTTATAAACCGAGCCACATGACCTCTTCGGCTTGAATAATAAGAAACACCGGGTAATGTCGCGCTTGAATACGGAAGCAGGTTTGCCAGGCCACCTCTTAGCGTGGTCTGAGCGCCTTGCTGCTCCCGCTGGGGCGCTAGGATTTGATGTTGCCGGAAACTACTAGGACGCATCTGCAACGCTCAACTGTACGGCTTCGACTTACCGAACCAACGTCATTTAGATCGGTAGCCGAACGAACAGCAATGAATTAGAGATAATGAGGCGAAGGTGCGCGTAGCCAAGGGTACGGTTGGGTTATCCTGTGTGTTGTCTAATAAAACGCTTCAGTTGGACATGACAGTTGAGACCGGCACTGCCTGGGTTGAACAAATTATAGACTTTTTCTAGTGCCGTTTCCAGTCGGAGGATTTCCCACAACCAGACTCTCCACGACCGGCATGGGGTCCGACCGCTACCTTCCGTGGTTTCTTCGTGGCTGTCTCCTGTCAAACTGTACCTGGAGATCGTACCCTCCGGTGGTAGACAGCAACGTAGGGTGGGTTCTCTGAACCCACCAGATTGCGTGCGCCTTGTATCCGCCGGGATAGAGATACGGATAATACCCTCTACGAGGGACCAAATAGGTGGGTCTGATGACCCACCCTAGTTAGCGATGTGGTAGTCGTCGGTGAAGATGCAGCGGGCAGCCTCACCGCTACGGCGCGGGTTGTGCGCTGAGGCCTTGCAGGAGCGTGTTGCGACCCAGGAAGCCCAAAGGATCGAATGTATCCTGTAAGCCGCCTCCGAACCTGCTGGACTGTAGGCGGGTGCGGTTGAGGAACTCGATCCCCGTGACGCTGTAGGTCACGCTGACACCGCCACGCAAGAAGAGGTTACGATTGATGAAATCCTGAATCCTGGTTTCGAGGGTGTCGGGGACCCAGAGGATATCACCGGCTGCGAGCATGACGTTTGGATCATCACCCCTGGCGAGGCGATTCAGATCCAGCTTGACATGCAGGTCCTCCCCGTTGGGCATACGCCGAATCAAGGTACCTTCCTTGGGAACCACATCGGTGCGTAGACCACCGGCAGCGGCCAGGGCCTGCAGCACGGTGATTCCCGTCCCGGGTGGATAGGTTTGCGGTGCCGGTCGGCTGACCAGCCCGCCGACGAAGACCGTGTTGGGCTGGGCGGCATGCACGTACACGATGTCCCCATGCTCGAGCGGCTTAAGCGCAAGGGCATCCCGCAGTTGAATCGGATCCGTCAGATCCAAGGTCACTTCGTCGGTCGGAGTTCGGATGGGGTGAAGTGTAGCCTGTCCCGAAGCGATCTCGGAAATACCCCCGGCGCCAACGATGGCGAAGAGCATGTTGCGCTCCGTCCGCCGGAGCGGCACAAGCCCCGGCGCAGCCACCGCACCGACTACCAGCACATTGGTGGTATCCACCGCTACCAGTTCAACGTGGCAGACAGCTTCCTTATACACAGACGGCACGTAGGCTTGCCGAATAGCGTCCTCTACATCTTCAAGCTCCCTATCGGCCACCTGGATCGCACCGACGATCGGCAGATCGATTTCCCCGTTGCGGTCGATGCGGGTCTGGACTGAAGCGATGACCCCAGCCCCGTCGGTCCCGGCGAGGGTCACCATGAGCACGTCGCCGGGGCCCACCTTGTAGGGGCCGAGTTGCTGCTCGAGGTCGACGGTGACCTCCCGCTCAATAGTTTCCTGCCGCTCCGCCAGCCGGGCATGCTGCACATCGAGAAACTCGGCTAGACTCATCCGGTGGTCCGGCTTCGCACAGCCGCCAACTCCAAGCGCAAAACCTGCGCTCAGCCACAATCCGACAGCCGTCAGGCCACGGCACGGCCGCGCGGCTTCGAGCCTGTTGTTACCGTCCATGCTGATCGTCCTTTTCCAGTTTGCCTATGTTGTGCACATTGAGCCCGCAACACTGCAAGGGGACAAAGCAATTTCGACAAAACCGGATGCGAACGGCCAGCAATTCTGGACAAGACTGGGTAACCGGTACGCCAGTTCCATGAGTAGTGCGCCATGACAGGAAGCGGAGGCGGATATGTGAGCTGCGTGAGCGTGGCCATACTCATGCCGGAATCGCGCCCTTTGGAATGGGCCAGTGGCAAGCGTGCTGGGAGATAGGCTTCCTGATCTGCTGTTCAGCAATTACCTGTTTTATCGCTCCGTATGAGTTTCTGACGCACACAGGCCCATATCCATCGGTGCCAGCGCGTTGTAACGGTGCCTTTTTGGGACGTGGCGTTATCGGGCACGTCGTGGTGAACCGGATACGCTTCGGCCAGGGTGTTGACGCAAAAAATGTTGATCTTCATACGGAATATCGCTTGAACCCTTGCCCGGTTTGGGGTATGGTGCGGTTATGGAGTGGTGTCTCCCCGGTCTGGCGGGTAGGCAGGTGCGTCGAAAGGACTTGAGATTCAGAGAGACATCAAGCATTGTTAGGCAACCGACATCGAATGTTAGCTAGTCTGGTAGCGTTCGCCGCAGTGATCGCTGTAAGCATGTGGCCGGTTCGTGCGTTCGCGGACGCTCCAAGGACCGTGGTGAACGTTGGCTCGCGGCCTGGTGCCGAGTTGCAGGTCGAGTCTCTAGCCACGCCGAGCTTACTTGGGGCCGAGGAAGGCGGTTTCGCGGCTTTGGCCGGGGGTCAATTGGACGGCTTTCTCACTCTGACGGAAAGCGGTGGTGCCGACTCGTTCTCCGTGTCCATTGACAGCATTGTTCCGCTATCGTCCGGGGACATCGATCCTCCGTGGGTCGCAGGTCTTCGTGTGCCGTGGAGCAGACAGGCAACACCTGGTGGCCCTGGTCCAAACGTCGATATAATCGCGATCGCGGACGTTCACCGTTCCACCGTCGTGCCGAACGATCTTCGATCAACCCCCGTGCCCAGCGCGGGGCTTTTGGCGGTTGTTGGGTTCGCGCTGCTTGGTGCTCTCCGACGAAGGGACTTACACCCCTAAACGGGGCTCGCCCCATAGTACTCCCCACAGGCACATCCTGTCATCGAATCGATCCTTCAATCGGTCACTCATTGCGTCGGCGTCCGATCTGGATTCGCCGTCGGATGCCCTCATCCGTCAATGGATGTTCGTCTCTGCTTGCTCCGGGGAACCGGGGCTTGTGTAAATAGTCGTATATCTCGCTGCGCAGGTGCGACCTCATATCGTGGCCGACGCGCCGGTTGCGCTCAGCCCGTAAGGCGGCAAGATCAATTGGAGCAACCACGACCTTCTCGCCCGGTCCGGGATCGGCCTGAGCGAGGATGCGGCCATCATAATCCACGACCATGCTCCCGCCCGGCCAACTGAACGGCGGATAGTGCTCCAAACTGGCTCCCTGGTTGGCGGCCACCACGTACACCGTGTTCTCCACAGCTCGGACACGGTTGAACATCGTCCACCAATCCATAGGCGGTGTTGCTCCCCAAGGGTCCATATAGGCTGAGACCCGAGCAATGATCTCGGCCCCGTTGAAGGCGATCTGGCGAATCGTCTCCGGGAAGAGCCAATCATAGCAGATGGCCACCCCCAGCCGTTCGACCTCCGTCTCGACAACCGGGAACGGTTCCGGGCCATAGTCGGCAACGTCGTGTGGGCTGGCGTGCAGTTCCCAAGGAAGCCACGGGTTGATCTTACGGTACTTGGCGAGCAAGCCGTCCGGACCAATCAAAGCCGTCGTATTGAATACGACATCCGGGTAGGCCGGATCCACCTCCAGGAACGTCCCCGTCTGGATATAACAACCATGCTTTCTGGCCAAACTGGCATAACGATCAGTATGTTCATTAGGAACCTCTACAGCCAAGTGGTCTTGAAGCTTCTTGACGCTGTCGTAGATCGGTGCGGCGTGTGCGAACTCGGGAAATACAAAGAAACGGACGTCGAAAAACGGTTCATAGTAGACGATCGTCTGGTCGATCAGGTCGCACATCCGTTGGGTGCGGGCAGCGATTTCGTCGCGCTTGTTGGGGCAGGGGAAGTCGGTCTGACACGCTGCGGCATAGTACCTTTCGCTCATGATCGGTTCCTATCCCACGTCATTCACGACGCTAGTCAACGTCAGGTTACCAGGGGTGCCGGAGAAAGAAGATAACCAAAAACCTTTGGGACTGAAAGCGCGGCGTTATGTGACTGATGTGTGCCGGCTTGTTCACTAGATCGATCTGGGTTTTCGGGCAGCGGCTTGTTCCACATGGCAGGGTCGCCCGCAGGCGAGATGCTACGGCCGGCAGAGAGGCCGGCCGCTACACAGAAAACGAGATCGCTCTAGCTTGGCGAAATCGGCGTATTCACGGCATTTGTGGGCCGTGAGTGTCTGTCCAGATTGTGCACATAATCACCTGCCTGCATCCGGGTCAGCGCCGCGACACCCGCATGGGCCGCAGGCTATAGCGCTTGCGACGCGCGAAGCAGCGCCGCCGGCATGCGGACGCTCGATGTTTTCCGACGTTGAGCCCACGGCTTATACCACTGGTCGGCGATCATCATATGCGTTACAAAAGGAGTATGACGACCAGGGATTTGATTATGCGTTGAACGCCCAAGAATAACGGAAGCTGCACATGAGCATAGCCTACTTTGATTGCTTCTGCGGGGCCGGCGGTGACATGATTGTTGCATCACTGATCGACGCCGGTGCGAGCGCCGACGTCCTTCGCGAGGGCCTGGGGTCATTGGGCCTTGGGGGCTATGTGCTCTCCATCGAGTCGGTCAACAAGCAAGGCTTCGCTGCAACGCGATTTCATGTCGAACTCAAGGAGCACGCACAGCAGCCTCATCGCCATCTCAAGCAGGTTGTAGAGATATTGGAGAATTCCGGGCTGCCCGGTTCAGCGAAAACAAGAGCGACTCGCATCTTCGAACGACTGGCTGAGGCTGAGGCGAAGGTTCACGGTACCACTGTCGAGAAAGTGCATTTTCACGAGGTCGGAGCCGTTGATGCCATCGTGGATGTTGTGGGGGCGATGCTGGCCATGGATCAGCTTGGTGTGGAGCGCGTCATCTGCTCGCCGATCCCCACGGGCTCGGGGACGATTACCTGTGACCACGGCGTGATGCCGATACCCGCCCCGGCGACTGCAGAGCTGCTCAAAGGTGTACCGATTGCCGTGTGTGACGAGGCTGGGGAGCTTATCACCCCGACCGGAGCGGCAATCCTGACAACGTTGGCCAGCGAATTCGGCCCCCTGCCGGCAATGACCGTTGACTCCATCGGCTACGGTGCAGGCACACGGGAGGGGCGGATGCGTCCCAACGTGCTCCGCGTGCTGATCGGCCAAGCGACCAGGGACGGTGACACGGACGAGATCGCAGTGCTGGAAACCAACTTGGACGACGCCTCGCCTGAGGTGGTCGGCCACTGCATGGAACGGCTGCTGACAGAGGGTGCACTCGACGTCTACGCTGTGCCGATACACATGAAAAAGTCGCGTACTGGCGTAGTGCTCACGGTGCTGTGCGAGCCTGGCCGGGTAGAGGCAATGCAGCGGCTTCTTTTCGCCGAGACCACAACGTTCGGCGTCCGGCGGCACAACGCGGCCCGTGTAAAGATGCGCCGCCGCCACGTGACCGTGAACACACCGTTCGGCGACATACGCGTGAAGGTCGGCGAGCGGAATGGTGTGATCACCGTCAGCCCGGAATACGAAGACTGCCAAGCGGCCGCGCGAAAGCACGACGTACCCCTGCGCGAGGTCATCGCGGCTGCGAATGCAGCGTGGGTGGCAAAGCGGAACGGTTGAGCCTCAGCTAACACGACGGCGAATCCAATTGGACGTGAGAGTCGATCCAGTGTGTCCCTAACATGAATGCGGCAAACCCTGCGACATTCTTCCCGGAAGCGCACCTCCTCACCGTGGCCCAGACAGGCGGGATCGACGCCATACAAATGCTCTTGCTCGCCCTTGCGGTGGGGGCGCTGGCGATCGTAATGCTCTCGACCCGACGCCGGATCCGCGAGTCGCAACGTCTCTCGCCCACTGCCGCCCGCCGGCGGTGCGCCGAGCTGCAAGAGGAGGTCAAAGCCTCCCGGAACTTGGAGCAGGTCATGCTGGAGCTCGACCAGCTCTCGCGACAGATTCATGGTCGGATTGACACCAAGCTTGCACGGCTCGAGGCAGTCATCCGCGACGCGGACCAGCGGATTGACAGGCTGTCACGGCTTATCCGAACCACACAGGGCGAATTGGCCCAGGAAGTCACTCTGGACCGTGAGGATCCCCGTGAAGTGCATTCGACTCAGTCCGATATTGTGGACGACCGGCACGCTCCGGTCTACGAACTTGCGGATAGCGGGAAGTCACCGGTTGAGATCGCTCGCGAGGTCGGCAAGACAACCGGTGAGATCGAACTGATTCTGGCCCTGAAAAGAGCGTCGGAGAACAAGAGTAGCCGGCCGGTGAGCCGGGTGATACCGCTTAACCCGGGGCCGAAGGGCTGAGTACCGCCCATATGGCGGTCTCGGGCCCATGCCAGGTTCGCCTATCCGCACCCGACATGGTGGATTCCTGGGACCACGGCTTGATGTATGCTCGACCCAAGACGATGTGGCATCCGTCGCAGGCGGTGCCTATGATCAAAATGGAGGCAGAGCGGCTTGGGGAGTTCGCAAGACGATTGTCCGCTCGGGGTGGGGAGTAATCTGCGAGAATGGGACTGTGCGTCACGTTCGTGAGCGGTCTGAGATGTTCGGGTAAGAGCGCGCTCATCCAGGCAATGGTCGACCGGCTGTGGAAGGCTGAGCCGCATTACATCCGGCTGGTCAAGGCCGGGTCTGACAAGCATCCACCGAAAACATCCTCTAAACGGGCTCCACAATGCGGTGTGGCCAGTGCCCGCTGGCTGGAGTACGACGCGGAACATATCTTCGAGATCCTGCCCGAGGCTTTAACGGCCATCTACAAGCGAGATCGATATGGCTCTGTGGTGATCGAGGCAGACGCCGACCCCGCCTTGCGACACGCCTACCCTTACGATCATCGCGTTTTCGTGATGCCCAATCCCGGTTCCACCAAGGAGGTCTTCCGTGACGCGGCCCGTGCGGCCGAGGAGTTCCAACGGGTACTTGACGACACTGTCGCCTTCGCGTCGGAGATTTTCGGGCTGTTCGCCGACCAGCGGCAGGACGAGGTGGACCCGTCCGAAGATCGCCCGGATTTGACCGACTCCCAGATGCGCGGGTTCCTTTACTCGCCGTTGGGCGATGAGCTGGCGACGCGCATCCAACTCCAGCAGCCCTACCACGGCCTGGTAGAAAGCGACGTTATCGTGGTCAATCCCAGCGTCGGTGCGACGGGGTTGGAGACTGCCGTATGTCTCCGCCGCATCGAACGGCTGCTGGAGCGCATCCGCGGGGTCTCGGAACAACGCGGTGAGCTGTTTCTCTGCGATCCGCGCAAGCAAAACGGCAGGGTCTGCAAGAAACTCTTCAAAGCCCTTCAGCCGATGTGCCAAGGCGGCAAGTGACGCGGCCCACGACGTGCCCGTTTCTTGTCGCTTGCTGGAGTTGCCTGTGAGTTTGCCGCAGGCGGCTTGCTTCCCAAACTTGCGTTTCCATCTTCTTATACCTACAGTCCTTTCGCCTGTTCGGCATTGTTCGATTCGACTCCATTGCGAAAGGAAGCACAGGTTGGCGCTCTTGGCAGGGATCGATGAAGCCGGGTTCGGACCACTGCTCGGGCCGCTTGTCGTCTCCGGGGCCGTGTTTCGAGTCCCAGACTGCCAGCTCGATCACTGCCTATGGGACACGCTTCGGGCAACATGCACGGCCACGCCGGACCGCGGTGGGCGCAGGCTGGTCATTGCGGACAGCAAGCGACTGTATCGGCCCCCGGGAGGCCTGTCGCGCCTGGAGCGCACGGCTTTGGTGATGCTCGCCGTTGGGGGCATTCGACCGCCAAGCTGGCGGGGGTTGCTCGATATACTCGCCCCCGGAGCAAGCGAACAGCTTGACCAGTACCCCTGGTATGCCGGCGCAGATGTGTCGCTGCCGCTTGCTGACGGCGTCGGTGACATCGGCACCCGGGCCAACGACATTGGGCGAGAGTGCACTAAGCAGGGTGTCTCGCTGGCGGGTGTGTTCAGCGAACCATTGCCCGAGGGCCATTACAACCGGCTGGTGAGAAAAACCCGCAACAAGTCGGTGGTACTGCTTGGTCTGACTCTGCGAGTTGTGGACCGCATCATCCAGTCGGCCCCGGGCGAACGGGTCCGCCTCTGCGTGGACCGGCTGGGCGGACGCAGGCACTATCGGGAGGCCCTGATGACCGCCATGTGCGGCTATGATTTACAGATTCTCGAGGAATCAGCGACGCGAAGCGCCTATCGGCTTGTCCGAACACCGCGGATCTGTGAGATTGAGTTCGTCACGGGCGGCGAAGGCCGCCACCTTCCCACAGCGCTGGCCAGCATATATAGCAAATATCTGCGCGAGCTGTACATGCACGTGTTCAACCGCTATTGGTCCGGGCAGATCGACGGTATACGTGTTACTGCCGGCTACTACTCCGATGCGCGCCGCTGGCTTAATGAGGCGGCGGCGGAGCTCGACCGCCGGTCGATCGATCGGGGTATGCTTATCCGCCAGCGCTAACCAGACGAGGCTGAGCTGTTACGCCCGTATTCAAGGAAGCCGGGGTGCGCGATTGACAGCGCGGAGCAACGCGGCTACGGTGTCTCACTGCCAAACCCAGGAGCTTTGCCTGTGTCAATTGAAAGGTGGTCTGACAGCATACTGGTCGTTGAACTCCAGGATGATCCGGCGTTTACCGACGATCTGACAGCCCTTGTGGACGAGCTGGATTCCAAGAAAGACGTCGACGTAGTGCTGAGCTTCGCCGGCGTCAATTACCTTAACTCCTCCAGCCTCGCCAAGCTCCTTACGCTACTTAAGAAGCTGACAGGTAACAGGCGACGGCTCGTGCTTTGTGGGATTAACACCAAGGCCTGGGGCTTGTTCCTTGCAACCGGCCTCGACAAGGTCTTCGAGTTCGCAGACAACGTGGCTACCGGCCTGGCCAGCGTCCAGATCGAGCCGGAATAGACCCCCCTTGCATCGTCGGTAAGGCGCTCGATAATAGCGGCATGTCTTGCGCCCGTCATTGGAGCATCGCCTGGCTGTGCGTAATATGGCTCTTGGTTGGGGGGTGCGCTTCACCTGGCCCATCGCCGCTCAACTACGGCGTTCGGCACGTTCAAGGCGGCGACGCAGCAGCCGTTTTTTGGACCGCACGTACCACGCTTGTCGACCTCGGCTACAAGATCGGGCTGGCTGACCCGGCTACAGGTGAGATCATCACGCAGCCCACAGCAACGACGCCGGATGCTGAACGCGCCCATGTTGCGACCCGGGTAGCCTCGCGAAGCCGCCTGCGCCGTGTGGTCCACGTTCGGGTCACCCAGAGCAGGGACGCGGTCAACGTTTACTGCAAGGTGGCAATTCAAGAGCAAACGACCGAAGCTCATCGCATGTTCCGACGCGACCACATGATTTCCGACACGCCGGATGAAACACCGATCGATCGGGAGGCGGCCACAACTGACGAGCAAAACGTGGTGTGGCAAAACATCGGCCGCGACAAAGCCGCCGAGCGTCGTATTCTCGAAGCCATTCTTGAACGAACCGGTAACATCGGCGGATAGCGTCGAAGGATGTGTGCGGCGTTTTATCCCTTGCCGAGCAGCGGGTAGTGCGTTTGGCGGCGCGCAAACAAGAGGCCCGGCGGGGTGGACCGGGCCTTGGGGAAACCGACCCATGGGGGGGACGGGTCGGTAAGAGGACTTACTGGCAGGAACTCAATCTCTCAGATATCGGCCCTTCATGCAAGAAAAATCTTCCGAAAAAATCGATCTGACTGGTAGCAGCCTGCCCGACTTGCAGCACTGTGAGCGGTGCGGTTGCCTGCGACCAGGGGAAATGCTATATGTGATTTTTCGCCCCTCCGGGCAATCCGGGAGGATTAAGAGCCATGCTCCAGTGCCAAGACTGTGAATTCTTTCGCCAGGGACCCGACGGTTCACCTGAACTGACCTGCAACCCGTTTGCCACCATCAAGGAACCCGAGTGTCTGGCAAAATGGCAGCTCGTCCAGCTCACTGTGATTGCCAGGTCGCACCAGGCCACCCTCGACATGTACCAGCGACTCGCCCCGCTTCAAGAAAAGATGTTCAAACATATGGAGCGGGAGATCGACGAGGTCGACGAGGCCGACCGCTGGAAGCATGACGACGAGGAGGACGACGACGGCGATTCGTTCCGGGTCTGAGGGCCACCAGGCTGCGAGCTGACACCGCCCGTGGCGGTGGATCACCCCTGTTGGGTGAACGGCGACTTGCGATGCGGTACAGCACGCCCACCAGAAAGGTATCATCCTACGCGACGTCAAGCCGTACACCCAGAGGGCGATGACTTTACCCTGTCGCTGGACGCCGGCGGAAGTAGACCTTCGCCCCGGCCAGCAGCAGTAACGTAATGATCACCAGGCCCCATGCGGACACGGTGGGGATAATGTTCTCGTCGCAAGCGTCACCAACTCCATCGCCGTCGCTGTCTTCTTGCCCCGGGTTGGGTACGGTCGGGCAGTTGTCTGCCTGCGGCGGGAATAGATCGGGTATGCCGTCGCCGTCCGTGTCCGTCGGGGCGATCACGCCGAAGCGCGAGAAGTGGCTCACCTCGATGATGCACGTTGCAATGAATGTCCCAGGCGGATTCTCATCGACGGTGCAGGCCGGCGGCTCGAAGGGGACAAACTTGTTCAGGTCCGGATCGAATACATAGATGTTGAGGTTGCTCCGCTGAGTCGCGTTCAGATCGGACACGTCCGCGACAATCGTAAGGGTCGCCGGTGGGTCAAACTCCAATCCATCGGGCTGGAAATCGTACTCGGCGATCACCTGCCCGATCCCGTTTCCGAACGTAAGCTTTACGTCCTCCGGGGGATCGTTCGGCAAGGTCATCGTTTGGGTAACCGAGATCGTGGTATCCTCCGGTAGGGACCCCGGTGGGATATCGAGGGTCAATTGCCCGTCAGAGGTCTCAATGGTTCCCCCATCGTCCGAGGGGATTTCCTGCGCAGTCGACCCGTCCGGATCGCACGAGTCGGCCGAATCGGCCGGGCAGATGTCGCAAAGATCACCAGGCCCGTCACTGTCTGTATCGGTTTGGAGTGTATTGGGTGCCGTCGGACAGTTGTCGTCATTGTCACAGATACCGTCCAGATCGCTATCCGGGCAGCAGTCGAGAGACGGCGGATCCGTCGGTTCAAACCCCGCGTCGCAAAGGCAGTCAGTACAACCGAGGCCTCCGTCGCACTCCTCATCGGGGTTAACCACGCCGTTACCGCACGTTGGCGTCGTGTTCTCGTACCACGCGATCTTGTCGTCATCGAATGACGCGGAGAGGACGTCGGTGTCCCCGTCGCCGTCTAAGTCCGTCGCGAAAACGGTATCGGCGTAGTCGGCGGTAGTCGAGATCACCCGCTCGATGAAGGTCGGGGGCGAGCCGCCGTCGTTTTCGTACCACGCGATCTTGTCGTTCAATTCTGACGCGGAGAGGACGTCGGTGTCCCCGTCGCCGTCCACGTCCGTCGCAAATACGGTTTCGGCCCCGTCAGCGAACCCCTGCAGGGGACCAGCCCCATCTGGATCTTCAGTGATCACCCACTCGGTGAAGGTCGGTGGCGACCCGCCGTCACTTTCGTACCACGCGATCTTATCGTCAAGCCATGACGCCGAGAGGACGTCGGTGTCCCCGTCGCCGTCCACGTCCGTGGCGAAGACGGAAACGGCGAAGTCGGCGAAGCCCTCCACCCCACCAGGGCCATCTGGATCTTCAGTGATCACCCGCTCGGTGAAGGTCGGGGGCGAGCCGCCGTCGCTTTCGTACCACGCGATCTTGTCGTCATCGTATGACGCGGAGAGAACGTCGGTGTCCCCGTCGCCGTCCACGTCCGTCGCGAAAACGGACCGGGCCTTGTCTGCGGCGGTCGAGATCACCCGCTCGGTGAAGCTCGGGGGGGAGCCGCCGTCGCTTTCGTACCACGCGATCTTGCCGTCATAGAATGACGCGGAGAGGACGTCGGTGTTCCCGTCGCCGTCCACGTCCGTGGCGAAAACGGAAGTGGCGACGTCTGCGGTGGTCGAGATCACCCGCTCGGTGAAGTTCGGGGGCGAGCCGCCGTCGCTTTCGTACCACGCGATCTTGTCCCATGACGCGGAGAAGACGTCGGTGTCCCCGTCGCCGTCCACGTCCGTCGCGAAAACGGAATAGGCGCCGTTGCCGGTGGTCGAGATCACTCGCTCGGTGAAGGTCGGGGGCGAGCCGCCGTCGCTTTCGTACCACGCGATCTTGTCGTCATGCGCTGACGCGGAGAGGACGTCGGTGTTCCCGTCGCCGTCCACGTCCGTCGCGAAAACGGAAGTGGCCCCGTCAGCGGTTGTCGAGATCACGTGCTCGGTGAAGGGCACGTCCGCGCCCCGGGCGGGCAGCGCCCCCGCCAGACTCGCGGCGATACCCGCAAGTGGGCCTAATACCGCAAGCGGATTCAATACTGCCGCAAACGATGTTGCTGTAACTCTGCCGTGCTTCATAATATCTCCTCCTTATAGGCCTTCCCGGGGCGGTCTTTCGACCAAGCCCCCCACCCGAACATCACCGGGAGAGCGCACAGTGCTACCCCGCCAGCGCGCTGACGCCACTGTAGGAAAACCGGTAGGGGTGTGTCAAGACGTTGTAGGGCGGTTCTTCGGCCTGAATTGCCGCAATCTACGCCCGGACACTGTCGCTGCGGCGGTCACGAGCCTCGCGCATATGCTGGATAACAGTTTCGTGCAATACTGGGAATCCGAGGAGCCTGCGCTACTCAAAACGGAAGAGAATATTGACGAGCCCGACGAGTTTGCGGATACCTGCGCCATCAATTGCAGATACACTGCCGCGTTGGCGTTGGGAGGAATCGGGCCGGCGGCTGCACGATCGGGAGAGCGCCGAGTACGCAAGGGCAGTCAATGCGCAAGCCGTGTTGCTCTATGAGAAGGGCGACTACGACGCGACCGAGCCGCTCTTCCGCGAGGCGCTGGCAATGCGCCGGAACCTGTTTGCGGGCGACCATTCCGATGTGGCGGAGAGCCTGAACGATGTCGCGGCCGGCGCCCGTGCCGGCCGTAGCCTGTCGCCCGTAAGCAACCTTGCGCGGTGAAAGAACCCGCTACGCAGAAACGAAGATTGGCCTAGTTCGCGGGACACGCATCAGAACTGCATCCTCAGAGGCCCAAATGCGGTACGCGCCCGATTCCCAAACCTTCGGTCCGCACTCCTCAACCTGGGCAGGTAGGCGATAGACCTTGCATTCGGCGAGACTGGGGACAATGGGCGATACAGGACTCGAACCTGTGACCTCTCGAGTGTGATCCGCGCCAGAGCCAGCCAACGTAGTCCGTAACCTCGATTTTGAGCTTAGCAGGGCGGTTTCCAGACTGCAAGCCTTGCGTTCTTTGCCTGTGATTTTGCGTTATTGCGTATCAAAGATACGGAACCCGGCGCCGACCGCGACGTGAGACTGTCTTTGCGCCCACCCCGCTCGACGGTATACTACGTCTGTTGCTAGGTTTGCCAGTTCTTGAAGGGAGAGAAATCATGGTGTGCACAGCGTTTGCCACGACGGTCGCTGTTTTATTGTCAGTTGCCGGCCAAACTGTTTTTGCCCAGCCGATTGAGTGGCCGATGGCTGCCGGAGGCAATGGGCATTACTACGAACTGATTGAGGTGACGGAAGACACAACGTGGTACGAGGCGCGAACAGAAGCTGAATCGCTGACATTTCTTGGGGTTAGCGGGCACCTTGCGACCATCACTTCACAGGCAGAGAGCGACTTCATTTACGTCAATCTCGTCCAGTCGGCTCCTTCTCTGATGTACTGGGTAGGTGCATACCAGCCGGTGGGAAGCCCAGAACCAGACGGCGGTTGGGAATGGATCACTGGGGAAGCGTGGAGCTACACGAACTGGGCAGCACCCGAGCCCAACAATACGCCTCCCGGAGAAGAAGTAGCCGAAATCTACAGCAATCTTGTGGACAACCCCGCATCGTACGGCAAATGGAATGATGCAGGGGGCGCAAACCTTGGGGGTGCACGTGTTGGCAACTATGTCGTAGAGTATTCCATAGCCGACTACATCCCCACTGTCTCCGAGTGGGGCTTGGTGGCGATGACCTTGCTCGTGTTGGCCGCGGGTACACTACTGCTCATGCGTCGGCGGGTGATCAGCGCATAACGTATCTTCCGGACATCTGCGGCTGAGACATCTGCTACGGTCGCTGTCTTGCCGACGACATCGAGGAACTCCCCCCACTGCCGCTTCGTGTCATGACTGTATTGGTATGACATCTGTTCCGGTCGGTCGATGTAGGCTTGGCCGATCTCGGAAAGAGGCAATGATTTCTCAGGAGCCTTGAACTGATGGAGACGATCCAAGGGGAGACCCGTCTTTTCTGCCGCTAGGTGTGGGTGCTGCCTGATGGCCCAGCTAACCTTCGCCCAGAAATCCGCGTCGAGAACGCTCGCGCTGTAGGATTCGGTCGGGATGTCGGCGTAAACGTGCGGCTCCCCCACCCGAAAGTCCTTGCCCTTGAACGAGCCAGCGGGTCGTTCCGCCGGGAGCGTGACATACTCCTTGCGCTGCCGGGCCTGCCATTCGCGGAACTTGACGATGGCTTCGTCGTAATTCGTGCCGAAGTATCTGGTGGGTTTGGAACCAGTGGCGTAGTATCGCACGTCGGCTTTGTGAAGGCTCAGCCCCACGATGGGGTTGCCCTCGTAATCTTCCACAAACTTAGCCGGGCGACCTCGCTTGCGTTTCGGCGGTGGCTTGGATTCGGCCATACATACATTAAACGGCGGATTTAAAGTCAAATCCGCGTTTCTGGCCCGAATATCCAATGGGCGATACAGGACTCGAACCTGTGACCTCTCGGGTGTGATCCGAACGCTCTAGCCAACTGAGCTAATCGCCCTGGTACACTATCCTACCGCGTGGATGGCAGCCTGCAAACCTCGGTGCACGCCGCGTCGATCCAATCCTTCGGGGTGAACATGTTGCAGGAGCTGACCGGGCCATTGCCTGGCGCTTCGCCCACCGCCTTGCAAACTGTCATTGGCGCGGTATCCTTTTGTGAGCAAACAACCGAGCCGCGCGGAGGCGCAAACGATGCCTAGATCGAAGCGTGGGCCCGCGCTATTCGACCTGCTTGGCCAAGACGAGGCGACGGAGCCCCAAACCGACAACCTACAGGGGCGGCGGGACCCCGGGCAAGAGTCACGGGACGCCACAGGGGCGGCCCCCACGCTCCCCGAGAAGGCTTCCAGCCCGGTCAAGCCCCGTGAGGAGCGGAGCAGCGCAAGCGGTGACGGCCCGTTTATCGAGCTGGACGGCGACCGGATTCGGATATCGCTCACCAGCGTCACGGCCGCCGTGGCGGTTTTCGCCGCTATGGTGATCGCGCTGGGCGTGTTCGAGTTCGGTCGGCGCCTCGGCGATCAAGGAGGATTTAAGCGCGGACATGCGACGGGTCGGGCGTCGTATGTAGCTGACGCCATGAGCGACATCGAAGTGGCCCGAAGACAACCGCCGGCTACGCAGCTTATCAGCGACCTTCTGAGAGAGCCGGCTGCGGATGCGGCGGTGGCTGACCCGGTAACCGGCGAGATGGCTGTGGACTCGGAAGGCCCCGAGTGGATTCGGGACCACACCTACATTGTGGCCCAGGAATTCTCCGTGGGGCGCCGGGACGATGCCCAGCGAGCCCGAGAGTTTCTGACTGAGCACGGTGTGGCCACGGAACTGGTTTGCTACCCGAGCGGGGCAATACAGTTGATCACGACGCAGGGATATAATCGTGAGGACCGGACGCAGCGCGAAATGTCCGATCAGTTGCTGGAGAAGGTCCATGCCGTCGGGGCGCAGTATTTCGCCTCCGGTGGGGGATATAAGCTGGAGGGGTATTTCAAAACGCTCAAGGGCGATAGTTGGTAAACGGGAGTTGAACAGATGTCGATGGACAGGTCACTCAAGTCGAAAAGCTCACTCACGCGGCACCGCAACGTGCTCACGCGCGCCGAGCGGATCGAACGCCTGAAAGAGTTGGGCCGCTGGACTGAGGATATCAAGGTGATGGGCCTGCCGAAGGTGGCCCACCGCAAGGTCGCTGTTGGAAAGAAGGACAAGACCCTGAAGCAGGAGCAGGAGGCCGAGACAGCCGCATCGGAAGAGAAAGAGAGCAAGTAGCGGTTCCAACCGGGTGCTCCTACGCCCGGAGTCCTTCTATGCCCATGACCGGTCAACAGTTCGTCGCCGAGCACGTAAAGCCAATCGGTTCGTCGGGGATTCGCCGTGTTTTTGACCTGGGAGCCACGTTGAAGGACCCGATCGATCTGTCGATTGGGCAGCCTGATTTCGCCGTACCCCAGAACGTGAAAGAGGCTATGATCCGGGCGATCCGGGAAAACCGGAATAGTTACACGGTAACCAGAGGGCTGCCCCAACTGCGTGAGCGCATCGCCGGTAAGCTCAAGGAGGAGTTCGACTGGGAACCTGACCTGTTTGTGACTTCGGGCGTCTCCGGCGGGTTGCTCTTGGCATTGATGGCCTGCATCAATCCCGGTGATGAGGTGCTGGTCGGTGATCCGTACTTCGTGTCCTACAAACATCTGGTTCGTCTGGTCGGCGGCGTGCCCGTGCTGGTGGACTTGTATGACGATTTTCAACTCCACCCGGAGCGCTTCGCAGCCGCCATCACCGACAAGTCGAAGATGATCCTGCTGAGCTCGCCGAGTAACCCAACCGGCGTCGTCCACAGCGCGGATGATGTGCAAGCCGTCGCCCGGCTCGCCGAGAAACATGATCTGCTGGTGGTCAGCGACGAGATTTACTGCGTGCTCACCTATGATGGCACCAGTCCCAGCCCGGTCCGCTTCGCCCCGGATCGAACGCTGCTGCTTCGCGGTTACTCCAAGTCATATGCGATGACAGGTCTGCGACTGGGCTACGCCGCGGGGCCCGACAAAGTGATCAGCGAGATGGCCAAGTTGCAGCAGTATACTTTCGTGTGCGCTCCGCAACCCGCACAATTCGGTGCCCTCGAGGCCATGGACACCGATATGTCCGCGCAGGTGGCCGCCTACCGGGCCAAACGCGATCTAGTATGCTCGGAGCTGGAGGGTGCGTTCGAGTTCGTCAAGCCATCGGGCGGGTTCTACGTGTTTCCCAAGGCCCCCAAGCGATTCCCGTCAGGCACCGCGTTTGTGGAGGAAGCGATCCGTCGCAACGTCCTGATCATCCCCGGCGAGGTGTTTAGCGAGCGCGACACCCATTTCCGGATCAGCTACGCCGCACCCGACGAGAAGATTCGTAAGGGATGCGAGATTCTCCGGTCACTGGCCGGCTGACCCGCACCAATAGCCTTCTCGTTCGGATCGGTCGCCTCGAAGGTCGCGTCCATCAGCCACCGGATCGCGGCCTCAAGCTCGCCGTAGTAGGTCTGAACCCGCTCGGGGTCACGCTCAAGACTCCTGATCAGCTTGGCTACGCGGGATAGGTCCACGGTGGGTAGCGTACCACCGGGAGCCTCCGTGTCACCCACCCGCCACCGGCCTTGTGGGTGGCCTCGGCCGTACCGAGGGCCTTGTCAATCGCCGTAAGTGCCGCTCTGACAACGGGTTACGTCCGGCCACGATCCTCCCCGAGCCGGGCTGGTTGGCGTGTGGCGGAACTTCGGGTTTGAAAGAACACCGGTCGGCAGCCAGCCCAATACTCGGGGCTTATGTTGCATTCGAGGCGCCTCCGCTCGGGGCAGCTTGACCTCCCCTGGGCCCCTAATGGTGGCCGAGTCATTGAGCGGCGAACATGCAAAAGAGAACGGCCAGCACCCCTAAAGATGCTGGCCGTACAAGACTCAACCGTTGACTCTGGAGCCCGGTCTACTCAACCTGTCGAACGTTCTCCGCCTTGGGTCCCTTGTCCCCTCGGGTTTTCTCGAAATCGACCTTGTCGCTCTCCTGGAGTGACTTAAAGCCGGTGCCTTCGATGGCCGAGTGGTGCACGAACACATCTTCGCTCCCATCGTCGGGACTGATGAATCCGAAACCCTTGGTGCCATTGAACCACTTCACGGTTCCCTGCATAGCTACAACCTCTTCTCTTGCACAGTGGAGTCTAGCCGAGTTGAAACAAACACTTGCTTCCTAGAGTACTCGTACTGCTTCAGCGGTGTGCTTCTACCGGGCAGTATCGGTGCTGTCTCCGCTAGTGTCAAGCAGAGAATCCGGAGATAGAATCCCACCCGCTCAACCCGGATGGAGTTTTCAGGAGGCACAGGGGACGGTGGTGCTCAGGCGGCGGCGTGCAGTCGCCTGCAACTGACAACAACGCTGGCTCGCCGAATCGGAGGTTTTGGCTTCAAGCGACCACCGGATTGGGAAGTGTCTGATACGGGTCGGCAGACGAGGCTGCGCGGAAACGGGCCGGAATGGTTGTCCCAGAGGCGTCAGGGGCAGGATTGGCCCCATGGAGCGGACAAATGGCCGTGATTCACGGCGGGTCCGTGACAGAATCGGCGGGTGGGGTCGCAGGCTGAAGGCCTGCTCTGTAATAGCCGGGGGCAAGCGTAGCGCCGCCCCCGGATGGTGCGGCCACCGAACCGCCCGACCCTGAAAGGGTCGTCTATTCTCTGCTGCGTGTGCGACGGGACGTATATGCGACCCCTACAGGGTCGAATGGAACGGGTGTTGGAGTTACCGTGGGCGGCGTCCGGCCTCGGCCGGACTTGCCCACGGCTACTCTAGGTCAGCCTTTCAGGCTGTAACAGCGTACGGCGTTGAAGCCGCGTAGACTATCACGGACCCATTCACGGCGGCAGAGGTCGCTCTCGCTTGAATCAGGCAGCTCGCCTGGGGTACGATGGCGTTTTGAGGTTGGATGACTGGGGAATCCCGGATGACATCTCAGCGACCGTGGATGCGTTCCGCGGCCTGCCTTATCCATTCGACGCCCCGGACGGATGCCTTTAGCAGGCGAGGGAAGGCAGGCTCTCAACAACCTGTGGAGGAGCTTGAAGATGAAGAGGAACATTCAGCGTGTTCGGGGGGGAATATGCGCGCAAGTTATGCTCGCTGCCTGGGCCTGCTCCGCCGCCGTTCCCGCAGCCACCCATGGGGCCGATCGAGTGGTGCTGTGCGAGCAGTTCTGTACCTCTTGGTGACCGGACTGCTACTACGCGGGTCACGCGTTAGACTTGCTATTGGACGCCTACCCAACCACGTTTACTGCCGTGCAAATCCACCTCCGCGACGATTATACGACCGCTTGGGGGGACGACAGAGGGGCGTTGTTCTACGACGAGCAGGGGACGCCGGAAGCCTGGTTCGACGGCCTTGGGGAGGCCGCGGGAAACTACGACGACATCGACCAGCAGTATGCCTGGTACGAAGAGCTTTACACCACGCGTTATGCTCTTCCCACCGATGTGACCATCGATGTGGCCGGTGAGCCGGTTGGCGATCAGGTCTATCAGATACGTGCCGACGTTTGCATGGAGGCGGGTGGCGTAGCCAAACCGCTGGACGTATACGTGGTTCAGGTTCTGGACCACTGGCCGGCCGAGGCAGCGGCGTGGTCCCGTAATGGGTTCAAGCAGGCGGCAGAGACGCAGAGCATTGTGCTAGCACCTAGCACCTGCCGGTCCGTCCAGAGAACCATGACGTTCGATAATGAGAGCTGGGCAAACCGTGACAATATCAAGATCATCGTGTGGGCTCAGGATCCCGGTCCGGCCCCGGCCGAAGTCCATCAGACCGCCGTCACGGGCTGGCCGTTTCCCGAGCCCGACATTCCGACCGTCTCCGAGTGGGGCATGGTAGCAATGACGCTGCTCGTCCTGGCAGCGGGGACGGTAGTGCTCAGACGGAGGCGATGTCCAATTGCTCGCATTCGATGCTGAAGACGTAGGCCGAACCACAACTTGCATCGTCGAAATGGTTTCCTACCGCAGCCATGTCACCGCTAATGGAAACAGGATCGCCGACGTGCTCGCAGAGCGGAGCGTCTGATACGGTGAGCTTGCCTCCAGCACGGGATGAAATCCGCGATCACGGACATCCCTCGGGGCTTCCGAAGGGATAGGCAAAACCGCGGAATGCGTCAAGGACGAGTGCAACATCGGCCATGTCGACAATCGCGTTCGGCACCGCGCCGGCCAGATCGGCCCGCGATTTTGTGGGGGCACCTGGAAGGTTCTTGAACTTGTCGAGCACCGCAGTAACGTCGCTGATCATGTCTACCGTCCCGTCAGGCGGTGTGCATGGCGTTACGTAACACCGACCGACCAAATCACCCCACCGGCTTGTCATTAGTGTAACCAGTGTTGAGTAGTACGCTTCAGCCGACTGGCCACAGGCCAGGTCGATGGCCTGCACTGCGTAGACCGCACCGGGAACGATCTCGTCATCGAACACGTGAACCGTGCCCAGCGTGCTCCAATCAAGAAACACCGGCTCACAGGCAAGTCGGGCACCGGTAAAGACCGGCGGCTCTTCATCCAGCCGATCGGCAATCTCGCTTATGATCGAGGGTGCACCCACCCACATCTGTGTGCCTTCCAGGGCTTCAAATGCTGACGGCAGGTCCACGAGGGTCACCCGAAGCGCCGTAAACCGTGCGGGGTTGCCAGGCACGAATGAAATGTAACGGTTTTTCGCTGCGGCACCTGGTGCAAATGTGGGGGCGTCGGCCGGGATGCACCCTTCACACTCGTCAGGAACACCATTGTTGTCGGCGTCCATCGGATCGAGTTCGTATTGCACAAAGACCGTGATATAGAATCCGTCACGGCACAGATTCAGGTTCACATTCCCGGTCCACCTCAGGTTGATCCAGGCGTTACCGTCTCCTACCGCAGCGTTATAGACAGAAGCCGGAACCACGATCGTATCGCTGCTCGGTGTCGCCGGACAGTCGCTTCCACCAAGCTTGAATACCTCGCCGACCGGAGTTCCTTTAATGTCCACATGCAGATACTCGGTCTCGCTACTGAAGTCGCCGATACTCGCAAATGTAAGCGTGACATCGCCCGCTGCGGGCGGCGGCAATCCAAGCCTGAATCTGTAGCCGAAGTACGGTTCGGTACTCTGGAGCGGTTCGGAGACCGCGATGAAAACAAACTCGTGATGGTCCGGATCCCCGTTGAAGTTACAGTCCGGACAGGTATACACGACGAAGTCGTCGACATACCAACCCGTAAACCCGGTACAGCCGTCTTTGCCGAAGTCAAAGCGGATCTCGACAGTGTCGCCACCGTCCGCAAAGCTGCTCAGATCAACCACTGAGGTGCCCCACCGTCCGCCTATCCCTGTCCAGGCTTGCTGTCCGGCCAGCGGGTTGGTGTTCTCGTAAGAGGAGGCTGATCGAAGGATCGAGTTATATGGATTGAACTCAAACGCGGTTCTGGCAACCGCCTGCCACTCGCCGCCGTTGACGCGCACACTCAGGTTGCCGCCGTCGTATCCCGGCTCAGACTCCATATAATGCCTGAAGGAAACGTAGGGAAAGTCCGCGTCCGTGGGGAGAGTAATAGGCGGACTGAACAAGGAGTGGCGGGCGGACTCGTCCTGGCTGTCGCAGTCACCGAGGTTGCTGTTCTCGCAGAACCACGCCATCCCGTCCCGCCCGAACGGCAATGCGCTGGTTTGCACCCAGTTATAGGGCGTCGGTGGGCAGGAGTTGGACACCGTCCATCCGTTGGTGCCACTCTCGAAATCGTCCTCGAAAACGACGGTGGCCATCGCACACCGGCCCGGCGGATCGGAGCTGAGCACGTGAACCGTCCATCCACAGCGGCCAGACGTGTCCATTTCCACTGCCAGTAGCGCCGTCTCGACATCGACAGCATCCGCAGATGTGAACATGTCAGTCGACGGTGCGCCGGTGCGGGGATCGTTGGGAAAGATGCCGACCAGATCGATAGCAGACTGGTTTAGCGCGGCGTAGGCTTCGACAAAGTCGGAGGCAATCGTGAGGTACGTGGTCAAGGCGCGGTACCATACAGCCCCGGCCTTGATCGGACCGATCCCGCTGACGGTATACCCGTTAAAGTTGCCACCGTCGGTGAGCAGGGCGAAGGCATGGTTGGGGATTCCGCTGCCGCTGTGGACGCCACCCGAATCGAGGATGCTGCAGGTCTGAAGCGGGCTGTTGGCGCGATCGGGATCGCCGAAACACGGCGGATCCCACATGTCGCGGATCGCCCCGCCAAACACCGCGGCGTCCTCGCCGATCAGCCAGCGGACGCCGTCGGGGTAGCCGCCCTCGCTGTCGCTGCAGGTTGTGCGTGGATTGTTCGGCGTGTCCTGACCGGGTCCCGTCGGGTGCCCGGGCCAGGGTGCTCCGCCCGGCGGCCCGGCGAATGCAACCTCGCCGTTAAACAGGTCGATCAACTCACCAAAAACGTCCGAGAAGGACTCGTTTAGCTGACCGGATTGGTTCTGGTATATCAGGTTTGCCGTAAACTCGGTCATGCCGTGAGAAAGCTCGTGTGCGACAATGTCGTCGGTCACTGTCCCGGGACAAAAGACCATCTGTTGCCGTGAACTGCTCCAAAAGGCATTCGGGCAGCCGGGTGCCGGGGAGTTGACCGTCGCGACCATTGCCATGCCCGCGTCATCGATACCATCGCGGCCAAACGCACGGAAAAAGTAGTCGTAGGTGTCACCATAGTAGTCGTAGGCGGCATCGACGTCGGGTACCCCCGTCGGCGGGTTCCCTTCACTGCGAGCAAGCGGGCCGGGTAAGCAGAGGCTGTCGCAATACTGGGCTGCTCTGATCGCGCAGATTCTGTCCCATTCTTCGTCGCAACAAGACAAATCAACGTCACAGACCGCCTGCTCGCAGGAAGGCTCATCGCAGCCGGTGGAGCCATTTGCAAAACAGCAGTTGCTGTCACCCTCGGCATCGTGAATGGATCGTACCTTCGCGTCGCAAATCATGGACCAGCGATCAAGGATCCCCCCTGTATGGGCATCGACGAAAAACCCGTCCCGAAGCGGCACCGTCAGATCGGTCAGCACAAGGTAATACGCAAGGTGCTCACCGAGGGGCGGATCACCGTACCAGCCAGGGTCGACGATCACCAATTCCGACTGCTCGACGGAAGGAGTGCCGACCGTGATTTCGGCCATCGCCTGTGCTATGGCCCCGTCGAGTTCAAGTGTCGGAACGGTATTGAGGGTAGGCTTGACTGGATAGAAATCGCCGTTAGCGGCGACGATCGTTCCTTGAGCATCCTGATGGACCTTCAGTATTCCTGAGAAAACCGGCAGACCGTCGTGAACCTGTTTATAGGTCGTATGCGTGTGCCCGATCAGATCTGTCCGGGTTTTTGCGGCGGCCAACTGCCTAACCGGATCGGTTATCCCGAACAGGTGCCCGTGCTGTTCCAGGAAGTTGACCGGCCCTGGCTGGACCCGACGCCCCGGGAGCTTCACGGGAATAGGGCCTCCGCCCACTGCGGTGACAAATGAGGCATACCCGGTCACTTGCGACCTACGCACTTCCAGCGCTTCTGGCGGATTCTGGGCGTAGACCACCTGGACCAGTATGACAAGAGTCACGGCGAGTTGCGGCAGTCCGCAAACCGATCCAACTACTCCCGGCTTTGCTTTCACGGGTCTTATATGCATCGCCCCGGGCCTCGGTGTCGGCTTCCGGCGTCCAAGAGGCTGGTTGCTCCCACCTCTCCACTGATCAACATTCCTTGATAGTGACCGCCCACTCGTAGATATTGTAGTGCATACCCAGGCTGTCGTCCGCATCGCGGACTTAGAAGCGCATCATATCGTTGCGCGCATGCCCCAATAGGAGGGGTTTTCCCAGAGGAGCAGTTGCATGGGTACGGTTGGCCGGAGTGCGGCGATGTGGCAAGGGATGCGGTAACGAAAAAAGGGGCGATCACACCTGGGATCGCCCCTTTTCTCGAGACCCTGGCCTAGAATCTAGGCTATTTTGGGAACCAGAACGGCTTTCCGTTTACCACGGGCGTGGTGGCCACCATGAACGAGCCGGTCTTGGTGCGGGCGACGGCCTTAATCGTGCTCTTGCCGAACTTGGCCCACAGAACACTCTTGCACGTGGTCGGCGTCGGGGTACGGGTGTTGAAGTTCTTCCTGGCCGCCTTGGCCCACTGTGCTACCTGGGCTGTCGTGACGGTGTGGACCATTGCCCCCTTGTTGATCCAGTTTGCAAAGGAGTTGAGCGTTGTGGGGCTCGGACGGCCGTACCTGGCCGGTCCCTTCGTCTGATTGTACAAGGTCCTGTAAGAGTAGATCTTGTTCGCGAAGCTGTCGCTGCAGTTCCTCCAAGCCGTAGGGACGGCGATCGGCGTGCTGCCCCTCTTCGTCTTTCTGGTGCTATGGCCCTGTGTGCTGGGTTTTCCCCAGTTGTCCTGTCCCGGTCGCGGCGTATACATCGGGGACCGACTATACGTTGAGCGCGGGCGGGATCCACTGCGTCCTCTTACATTCGTCGTCATTGTGACTATCTCCAAAAAGTACAACGTTATTCGTGCATTCCCGACGTTGGCGTTAATCGGAGCGCACGAGGGGCCTCTTGAGATATTGAAACTGCCGACAAGACGCACAACGGCCGGCCGTCGAGCTGCATGGTGGCTTTGCCCCGGTGGTCGTCACAGTAGGATCCAGGATAGGCGCGCAACAAAAACCGCGTTTTCGCGCCGAAAACCGCTGTTTTTTGCGTTTGCCAAAGACAAACCGCGATGATCACGCGGCAGTTCAAACCTCAGGTTTGCGCGTAATTGCGGCCTTAAGAACACGACAAAAAAATCTGGTTTTTTGGCGATCACGGTGCTCAGTCGGCTATCTGCGATTCGTGTTGTGTTAAGCCGTCTACTACCGTGCATGGTGAGGTGACAGTCCCGGCCTGCCGCATCCGTTGGGGCAGCTCTTCGCACGCCAACCGGCCCATCGAGCTTGCTGGGATATGACAAGCACACCCGTATCCGGCACCCGCAACGGCACCTGGCGCCTCTCGTGCTAGGTCCGGTATACTGGCGGGCACGGCGCACAGGACATGATTGCACGTGCTCAACAGGCGGCCCAGACGCTTATCCCTCTCCGTATACGGGTAGGTGGGTCACTGCTCGTCGATAACGGAGGCCTCTTCGCGGAGCCGCTTGAGCCCCTCGAACAGACGCGACTTGACGAGAGACTCAGGAATGTCGAGCACTTCGGCAATCTCCGCGCGGGACAGATCCTCGACATAACGCAGTCGAAGGACTTCACGCTGCGATTCAGGCAGCCTGCCGACCAGCTCGCTGAGCCGGGACCGCTCTTCGCTTCGAACCAGTCTCGTCAAGTGACCAGTGAGTATCTCGTGGACTTGCGAGGCCGAGGGGAGTTCCGCGCCGTCCTTACGCCTAGCCCGGCGCCGGCGGAGATTAAGGCAGTGGTTCCGGGCGGTCTTGTATAACCAAGGTCGGAAGGCGTCGGGGATGTTATCGGTGCTGAGCACCTTGCAACAGATGTCCTGAGCGGCGTCTTCAGCCTCCTCGATGTGCCCTAGATAACCCCAGCAGCATCGAACCAACGCATCACGATAAAGCTGGTCCAACAGGGCACCCGCTTCGGGGTCTCCCGCGCGCAGGCGGATAACCAGCGACGGTGTCATGTCGTCAACGTGATACCCGGTATCCGGCTCGCATGACTCCATAACATACTCCTGCGACAAGCCGCCTATCAAACGACAGGATACCACAATCGCAGCGTCGGTAGGATCAGCTCGGCAACAGACTAAAGCACCCGGCTACTCTTGAGGTAAAGGCGGTACGGTCAACATCCGCTCGGAGTCGGACGGAGCAGCCTCGAGGGCGGCTAGCTGTGCTTCCACGTTGGCGAGCAATTCCGGCGCGTCCCAGACCTCGGTGTACAGGGTCCGCAGGACTTCTAGTGCCTTCCGCCGCTCGGCGATCCAGACGACGGTTGGATTCCGCTCGAAGATTGCCAGCGCCTCCTGAAGGAAGGTCTCAGCATCCTCATAGTCCTTATCAGTGGGAGCATCGCGTTGAGTCAGGAGAGTAGCGAATCCAATCAGCGCAGGCCCGGTGTGCTCGTCTCGCTCAAGCCGCCTGAACGTTGCCAGGGCGTTGCGATACTTGGGTAGGGCCCGGTCATACTTCTCGCTAGCGTGCAGTAGACGCGCAAGCTCGTCCTCGATGATCGCCGCGTGTAGCTCCAGCAGCTCATCGTTGCGCTTGATGCCCGCGCGACGTTCTTCGTCCAAATGATCGTACCACAACCTCGCGGTAGTAACCAAAGCGATTGACGCAGCGGCAAATGCCACGAACAATCGATGTCGTAAAGCGAACTTCCTCAGTTGATAGAGGCCGCTCGCCCGCCGGGCCAGTATCGGTTGATCCGCCAGATAGCGGGCGATGTCTTCGGAGAACATCGCGGCGCTCTGGTAGCGACGTCCGGGTTCTTTCTCCAAGGCTTTGAGGGCAATGGTCTCCAGATCGCCGCGCAGGCTACGGTCGATCGTGCTCGGCTTTTTTGGGGCGTGTTCGCAGACGATGCGGATGGCTTCAGGGATCGCGCGTCTTGTGACTCTATGTGGCAGCCGGTCGGTAAGGAGTTCGTACAATATCACGCCAAGGGAGAATACGTCGCTTCGCACATCGATCTCGTCCGGGTCGCCACGGGCTTCTTCGGGGCTCATATATGGCAACGTTCCCATAATCCTGCGCACGTCGGCACCGGTAGTCAGGCTCACTTCGGGATCGGTGATACGGGCCAATCCAAAATCCAAAATCTTCGGGTTGGCGTCTGGATCCACGAGGATATTGGTGGGCTTCAGGTCCCGATGGATCACACCGCGCTGATGGGCGTAGTTGATCGCGTCGCAAATCTTGCGAAACAGTTCCAACCGCTGCCGCCGCGGAACCTGGTGTTTACGGACGTACTCGTTGAGGGGGGTGCCCGGCACGAGCTCCATTGCAAAGAAGTGCTCCCCGTGCTCGGTTCGCCCGGCCTCGTATACCGCGGCGATGGCTGGATGCTTCAGGCGAGCCAGCGTTTGGGCTTCGCGTTGGAATAGCCGGACGCGGTATTCGTCGGCCGACCGCCCTCCGCGCACCACCTTGACGGCGACTAGACGCTTTGGTGTCTGTTGCTCGCCTTCATACACGATCCCCATACCCCCCTCCCCCAGCCGGCGGTGGATTGCGTAGGAGCCAACCTTGGTGGGTAAGGGCGGTGTTATCAGGGTGGAAGCTTCGGCCACAGCCCGCATCCCGGCACGGAACTCGACGGCCCGGGCCTGGCAGGTCACACAATGCGTGAGATGTTCGGCGATCTCAGGAGCATCGCGGTCGATCCCGCTCCAGAGTTCTTGTTCCGAGAGGTTGCAGCTCATTGGCGGCCATCCTGGGGACGGACGGAGGCCCGCGACCGATCACAAACCGGGGCAAGGCGTCCCGCGGACCTTTTAATCATCATATCGCGCCACAGCCACCGAAAGCGGGTTTTTACGGGAAATAGGTCACAATCCGCCATTTTTATCCGCCGATTATCGCCCAGCGGTGTCTTATAGAGTGGACCCGGCGCCGAGGCAGGAGCAGGAGTTGGGGCCTGGGGACACCCGGCGGAAGAGGGACCGGCCGGGCTTTGACCATACGGCAGGCCGCCCATCGTTTTGGTGCGCAGGCTGGTTTCGAGGTCCGACCCTATTGAATTGATCGCGCTGTTGCTATATGCTGTTAATGTGCACTTGGAGTGTACTCTGTTAAAGTGGGTACGGAAAAGCTGACGTGGTTGCAAGGAGCGTCCACGGAGCTTTCAGGAGAGTCAATACCATGAGAACCCGGATTCAAGATGACCTTAGACTCAAGGGCCGTGGGCGAGTCGCCTTCACCCTGATTGAGCTGCTGGTTGTTATCGCGATTATCGCGCTTTTGATCGCGATTCTGCTTCCTTCGTTGGAGGCTGCCCGGCGGCAATCGAAACAATCCGCCTGCCTGTCGCACATCAAGAACATCGCGACCAGCAGCCGGGTGTACGAGGCCGACGACCCCAACGGTTGGGGTATTCCCGTGCACCCGCTCCAGTACAGACAGTGTCCCGGGCAACTCCCGGGTGAGATGTGCAACGATCCGATCATGGTCGGGGCGTATGAGTGGGGCGGCAAGAGCGGAATCGGGCAGGATGACTTCGTGACCGGCTCCCCCGGAGACCCGATCAACAGCAAGTACGGCACGTTGGCCGGCTTCGGTCCATCTACCCGACCGATGAACGACATCCTGTACCCGGGGGGATTCAAAGACAACGCTAACCCGATTTTTGACCGGTTCGGGGCCACCCTCGACGCCAAGCTGGAACTTGACCTGTTCAAATGCCCGGCAGATAACGGCCCACCACGTGGGGCCCATTGCGCAGATTGGATCAAGTACAGTGAGCGTTCGTCGTACGACCACTTTGGCAACAGCTATTGCGCGAACGTTTTCATGGTCGCCAACTCAGGCGGCGGTGAGATGCGCACCAACTCGCCGTATATGCGTCCGACGTCACGTGTTCCAACACCAGCGCGGACACTCTACTATGAGGAGAACATCGGGCGCTGGGCCTGGTCATGCTGGAGAGAGCAATGCGACTTCCTGGAAGGCGTTGACCCCGGTCCGACCAAGACGATCAGGGGCTGGCATGGCAAGGACTGGACCTTCAACCGTGCCTTCGTCGATGCCCACGCCGAGCCGCAGAGAATCTACTTTGAAGGCACTGAGGACGCCGACGGTTATGCGTTGCACTACCGTTGTGAGGAGGGAGTCCTCGAAAACCAGGATTGCCAGAGTCATGGCTATCGCTGCATCATCGTCCGCGGCGACGGTTGGCAGAAGGACACACTCCCCGCTCCGGACATACGTACCGGGCTGTACCACTCGGGCGCGGGACGCCCCTCGTATGAAAACTGTCCCAGAGAGGCATCTCCTTAAACGCTAGGGAGCGAGCCTGCCTTCCGCCCACCTGGGGGCGGTCTAGCGGCTGGGTCAGCACGTCGTCAGCGGCGGCTGAGGCAGATGGACAAACGGCTCGAACGACGCTGCGGAACCGACTATATTGGCGATGAGCCGTTGAATGCGGTTTTGATACCGTTCGGAGCTGGAGTCCGGGCGTTCCCGGAGTCCTATCGCCTTCGCCCGGCCAGTAGCGGTGCTACAGGCTGGCGAGGAACTCCTTCCACGGCGTGGCCAGCATTGTCTCAGTGGTGGCGTGGCCGTGCGCTCGGATAATCATGGCCGCTTTTTCCACCTCGGCCGGACTGTTGGCCTCTACAATGTCCATCACGTCGAAACGTCCCATGAGGGCATAGCTGGCGTTCCAGCGAACGTTGGGGCAGTCGGCCTTGATCCGCTGCGACACCTTTTCGGCAATCTGGCGGAACTCGCCGGGGTCTCGAAATGCATCAGGTGATAGCTTGCTGAGAATGACATACGTGGCCATTGGTACACTCCTTCAATTGGGGTTTCGCGCCCGGCGCCATTGTCAGCGCCTTTACTGACCAGCGTAATACTCTCTAGCGGCCTTCGCAACGATTTTCTTGGAGAGCCTGACAGAACTGATCCGCGCCCGTCAGTAAGCGGCCTGGTGGCATGGGCAAGCGGTAGCTTGCCCGTGCAAACCGCTCTCACGGGCAAACAAGTTTGGCCGTCCCACCCGGATTGGGATGCCCCTACAGTAACCGGCAACACCGTTGGTCTTACCCCGCCCGCTCGATCAGCGTCCCGCACTCCGAGCAGACGCCGGAGACGTTACCTGTCAGATTATAGCTGCACCTGACGCACTCACCCCGTTTCCGACGACGACGCCTCCGCAGAGGGCCATGTATGAAGGCGATCGTGAGGCAAGTAGCGAAGAGGATGAAGGGAAGCCAGAGAGGTAAACGAAGTTCTGTGGCGGAGAGCCGGCAGCGACAAGAAGGAGCCTCGTGGCGTCGATTTTGCTCCCAACCTTGTCAGTGTACGTGGCAGAAGTATCAGCGAGCTTGGTACCTGTCGTTGACACCCCGTTGTTATGCTGACTTGCTTGGGATTAGGTCTATAGGTCGCTTTGAGCACACCACCCTTGATGACGTAACAGGCCGTAGTCAGATCGTTGAGGTCGTGTAGCCAGGCGAGTGGCATCCAGATGCTTATGGTTGTAATGCTTGCCGTGCCCACTGCCCCCAGCGTAAGCACGATGATGATGGCCTTGCGGATCATGGACGGGCTCCGTTGTTCGGGCATCGAGACCCGGTGACTCTGTCGAATTATACCTGTGTCGCACGTCCAAGGCGCCGTTCTGTTACTGGCTACTGGCGCAGCGCGCGGTCTGGTGCCGTTTTCGGTCGGAGGATTTCGTGCAAGGAAGCTCTGTGGGCTCTCCACTACAGGGGCGCCGGGGGCTCTCTACGGCCGGCAGGGGCGCCGGCCGCTACAGGGATTTCGCCACGTAGGATCAAGCGAGAATCGGGGTGGTGGCACGGGGTGGGGTCGAGCCCAAACCGTTCACGGCCGGCAGGGGCGCTGGCCGCTATACGGGACGCGAAATTCCTCAACCTGAAACGGCAGATCGGCCTGTCAGAAGGCCATTCACCCGGGCCGGGCCCCTGGCCAATCCGGCTGCCAGGACAACTCACAATGTTCAAGGCCCACTTGCTACCACCGGAATCGTCTCCACGGTTCCCTATCCACCGTCCCGGAATTGCGGTATACTTGTTGGGGTATGAATGCCGCTCTGGCGTGGGGCGACATGTCATGCGGTTTCCACTGTCCTTGCGGAAAGGAATCGAACGATGATGTCATGGCTTTGGATAGTCATCGCCGGGCTGGCCGCCTGGTTCTGGCTCTTCCCCGATGTGTTCGCCGCGGCCTAGTCTCGACCCGAGCCCTTCAATAATTTGGAAGGGAAGATCCGGGGAGCGCGGCGGGGCTGCGATAAGCGGTCAGTTCCGAGCAGCCCGCCGCTCTCCCTTTGGCTTATTTCTTGCGTGATCTTACCGGTGCAATGTTCGTCTGTTGCGTAGGCTGAATAGTACGCATTGTGAGAAATGACTGCGCCACGGCGTACCATTGGTGGGCCGTTGTCAGTGAAGACACTGGCGGATCCCGATGTATATCGGGACCAGTGGCACCCAAGCGACTACCTGAGCTGCGGGTTCAGCCCGCGCGGTGCTCCGCGCAGGCTAAAGCCTGCGGCTCGGCGCGTGATCCATAGTCGCAGGACTTGTGAAACGCGTTGCTACCCGCATCCTACGACAAGGATCGTGGTATCGTCGGCGGCTTGGGCGGCGGCGAGGTGTGTCGCCCAGGCGGTGCCGATCACGGTGAGGATCTCCGGCGCACTGGCGAACGCTTCCGGTTCCAGTAGCATATCGTGCAGGCGCTCAGTGCCAAATGGTTGGCCGGCAGCGTTGGCCGCCTCGGTCAAGCCATCCGTGTGGCACACCACCCGGAAGGCTGTGGGCAGATCGATCTGCGTCGGCTCGTACACGTATTCCCGGTCAACTCCAAGCACCAGCGAGGTCTGGTCAAGGGTTACGAGTCGCCTTGGTCCCGCCATCAGCAGCGGTGGCATCCCTCCCGCGTTGATGTACGCCAATCGGCCGGATGACAGGTCGATGCCCACATAAACGCAAGGCAAGACCTGGCGGGCTCCCGAGGAGGATGCCAAACGGTTGATCGCATTGAACATCGCTGCGGGATCGGTCACGGCGTTCACTGAGACGGCAAGCGCCGCGGCTACAGCCGTGCGGATGGCGCTGGAGTGCGCGATCCCGGTGATCCCGTGTCCCCCACCGTCGATGAGAACGATCCCGCACCGCTGTTCGTCAAGATGTACAACGGTCCCGAAGTCGCCGCACCTGAATCAGCCGGGGTGGCACTTCATTGCCACGTCGAATGCTTCGCTCGAGGTGACCGGGCAGGTCAGCGAGGCCTGCACCCGCCGGACGGTTGACATCCAGCTCGCTCCTTCGCGCCCCGCGAATTGAGTGAGTTTACGCGAGGATTCACCTACCAGTGCGCCCACGTGGGCACCGGCTGCGGCACAATACTGCAGGGCGGCGCGCGAAAAGGGCTTCTTCCCGGAGGGACAGTCGAGGTAGAGAACACCGATGATTTCACCTCGATCGGTCAGCGGGGCAACGAGGCCGGTGGCCGCGTACCCCAGCTTGGTATTGAGCTGCCCGGATGTTTTGGGGTAGCGGCCGGCCACGCGCTGCAGGAGGGAGGCCATCACAAATGACTCGCTCACCGGTGTCATTGATCTACCTGCGGGCCTTTTAAGCGCCCGATGAGCAAGTGGCCGCAACTCCGTCCCTCTCTCGCCGCGAAGGGCGATCAAGCCGCGCTCAGCCTCCAGATCCAAAATGATCTGCCCCAAGGCCGCATCGGCGATGTCTTCTGCCCGGGCGGCCAGTGGTAGGTCGCTGACAAGCTGCGATAGCTGTTCGATCTGCGAGTGAGTCAGCGATAGCGAGGCTTTGGTCTTGATCCATTCGCAGTCGGGCGGTTCGGTCCGGTCGGGTGTGAGGAATTCAAGGTCAATTCCCTCGGGCCGAGATGCGTCGTCGACGAATTCCACAACCCGATTGCCTAAGCGGATGACGGAACCGGAGGTGAGCAGCGTCTCGGTGATCAGTTCGCCGTTGACGTAGGTTTTGTTTCGGCTCCCCAGGTCGTGGGCCCGGTACCGCCCGTCGCTTTCGAGATCAATGCGCAGATGCTCGCGCGAGATCTTCTCTGAATCCAATGGAAGGTGACACGTGGAGGCACGACCAATGACGAAGTGTTCCGAGTCCAGAACCTTGGTTTGAAGTCGTCCGGAATCGTCAAGATAGCGGAGATAAGCCATTGGCACTGACTATAACTGCCGGCCCCTGCTTGGCAAGTGACCGGCTGGTGGCCCATCGGTCAAACCATTAGGGCGGCGTACCGTCGGCCTTGATCGAGAAGGAACGCCGCCCCACCGTAAGTCGTTGAAACTCCCATTGCTCGTAGGCGGTCTCTAAGAGGGTGCGAATGCTGGGCAGAATCCTACCGCTATGGCGCTGCTTGCCATTGCATCGAACGGTGACCGTCAGGCTTGGATCAAGCAGCCCGTAAGGGAGCAACAGCTCTATGCGCTCGCACTTCTGAGTTTCAATCGTGATAGTCTGGCCGTCGATTCGTCCGCCGAGATAGGCCAGCTTGTTTCGTATGACCTCGGCTATGAACCGGTCGCGATCCACCGATGGGGATGCCAAGATGGAGAGCTGCTCCGCGTCCCACAAATCGCCCTTGAATTTCGTTTGCATCAGCCACCCCGCATGCCCCTGCGCCGGATAGCGGAACCAGTGAGATACGCTATCGCCCGGTGCCGCACGGCGTCGGCTAAGCATCGCTGCTACTTCTTCCGGCGGCGGTTTCGGGTCTCCTGAGGCGCTCCGATGGATCTCGACCCCTACAATCGGCAGCGCCGCCCGCTTGGCCAAGGCCACTATTGCTCGATTGTGCGCGGCTACCAAGGCTCGCCGGGTCGTAGTTGACGGATTGTCGGCTGCGGTCCACACCGTCAACACAGGAAGCGCCCGCAGGTTTTCGAGCAGAAAGGGATAGACTTGCTGGGGATAGGGCACACGCGGATATGATGACAGAACAATGACACCGGCGAACAAATCGGGCCGAGCGATGGCCGCCATCCACGCAGCCTCGCCACCTGCTGCGGATCCGAAGAGGAACACCCGATCAGTGTCGGTGTGGATCCACCGCCGGGCCCGGCGCATAAGCCTTCCCAGGTCGGCCGCGCCTTCAACGGGTTGATAGAACGCACCGCCAACAGCCCGCGAGGGGCAGAGAAGGACGAATTCGTCAATCACGTCACCCAGCACGTCTCGCGCCAAGTCAAACGTATGTGAGGGCAACGTGCCTCGATCGGGCATGCAAATGATCATTGGATATGCGGCTGTGGAATCATAACCGGTGGGCAGTCTGCACCCGACTTCAATGGCACCCTCAGCGTCCGACTCGAACGAGAAAGTACCGCGTGAAGCCGGAATCGCCGGCCACACCTGCACCTCCTTCACAGCCTTGGCAACGGCCTCGATCGAGCCATTCGCTGCTTCTTCAATCGCGGGAATGAGCGATGCGCGCTTTTGCTGATCGCTCGAGCGAAAAAACGAATGGACCAGTTCCCCCAGGGTCGGCGCGGCTTGGAGATCGGCACTTATCCCGGAGACATTGGTCGCGTGAGCTGCTGTCACCATTGGCAGCAACACAGCCAGTGGGCGAACATCCGGCCATTTCATGATTCCAGAGCCTTAGTCGCCGATGCTCAGGACTGTCGTGAATTCGACTCCGTCGCCGGCGAACTCAAGTGTAACTACAGCGCCGCACAAACCTAATGGTCCCTCCTGGGCCCACCGCGGTGTGCCGATGCCACGTGGTTCGCCTGATTCACTGTCGACGAATCTGCCGCCGTGCGTCCCGATGGTCAGGTTAGCAGTACAGGGGAACTCGATGGCGTCTACTTGCCACGGCTGGATGATGCCTGTGCCCGCGACGCCGATGCTGGTGGTCAGAAGGTTATCGTCGACGAACAAATCGTCCGGCAGGTCTTCCAGGGAATCGTTCGTGGCATAGAACTCGACGTTGACCGCTTCGTCTGCGGTGAGATTTCGGAAGCGAATCGCCACCATGTCCTCACTGGGTCGAAGGTCGACTCCCGGTGCGAAGGTATCGTCCGGTGGCGGGACTCCCTCTCCAAAATCGACGGTGCAGCTCACAACACCCACAAGTCCAACGGCCAGTCCAGCACCGAGGACGAAACGTTGAAACGGTCTTCCGGCCATGACCTGTCGCGCTCCGCTATATACGCCAACGAAGTTGCCGCACCATGACGGTAAGGTGCGCCGCGTTATCGCTGAGCAGCCGGGAATCGTAAAGCAGGGGATAGTGTGCGTTCAAGACCTCGGCTGTGCCGTCCGATAACTCAAGCGCGCCGCTTCGACGTATTCGCATTGACACGAATCAAGCAGCACCTATAATCTTCGTTAGTTTACGTCGATATCCGGGATAGCGACCATAGGGCGCTAAGCTAACCGTGTGCAAAACCAACGCCCACGGGCCTGGGCAAGCACCCGACGTCTAGACCGCGAGCCGTGGTTTGGAGAATTGGGGGCTGGACCGGGCAGTTGTTGTGACCGCAGGTAGGAAGTTGCGTGGGAACGTGACCGTGCTCGCCGGAACCCGTGCGGCACGGGCGAAAGTGGTACGTATACCCCGGCGATTGGAGTAGCGCGATGCGCTAAAACACGGACTCCATCTTGCTTGGTGACTCGCCGTGTTTCCACGTGGGATCGCAGCTATGCGCCCACGTTTTTTTGTGTTGCGGGTTGTTGTATGACGATGAGCACTGACTTAATCCGGTTCGTCGACTCGATCAGCCGCGATAAGAACATCGACAAGGAGAGCGTCTTCGTCGATCTCGAGGCCGCCATGGTCTCCGCCATGCGCAAAGCGTACGACGACACCGAGGATGCAGTCGTCACGATCGATCGCAACAACGGGACGATCCAAGCGATCGTCAACGGCAAACCCATCGACATGAAGACCCTCGGCCGGATCGCCGCCCAGACCGCCAAGCAGGTGATGATGCAGAAGATCCGGGAGGACGAGCGCAGTGCCATTTTCGAGGAGTATTCACAGCGTGTCGGAACGGTGGTGACGGGGACCGTCACGCGCTATGAAGGTTCTACGCTGGTGGTCAACCTGGGCCGCGGTGAGGGGTTCCTGCCACGAAGTGAACAGATTCCGGGTGAAACGCACCATCCGGGCGAGCGCATCCGGGGGATGATCCTGGACGTTCGCGAGGAGCAGAACCAGGTGCGAATAGTCCTCACCCAGACGCACCCCGATTACATCCGTAAGCTTTTTGAGTTGGAGGTGCCGGAGGTCGGCGAGCGGGTCATCGAGATCCGTGCCCTGGCCAGGGAGGCGGGATACCGAACCAAAATCGCGGTGTCGTCGATTGACACTAAAGTAGACGCCGTTGGTGCGTGCGTGGGCGTTCGTGGCAGCCGCATTCGCAACATCGTCGATGAGCTTGGCGGCGAAAAGATCGACATCGTCCGCTGGAACGAGTCTTCGCAGGTGTTGATCACCAACTCTCTGAAACCGGCGGAGATCAAGGAAGTCTTCCTATGCTTCGAGATGGGCCGGGCGACTGTCATCGTCGACGAGGACCAGTTATCACTGGCCATCGGCAAACGCGGTCAGAATGTGCGGCTTGCAGCGCGCCTGACCGGGTGGGACATCGACATTCTCACACCGATGGAATACGACAAGGCCGTCGACGAGATGGAGAAGACCCTCAAGGACGTCGAGGGTGTCGAGGACGTGCTTCTGGATAAGCTCCTGGCGATGGGCATTATTTCGCTGGTGGATCTGGCCGAAGTGGGGAGCGAACCACTGGTCAAAGAGCTTGACTTGGAGGAGGACCTCGCTGGAAAGATTGTTGGAGTGGCCAGCGTGGAGGTGGAGGCGAAGCGTGTCGCTGCGGAGGCGGAAGCCGCCGAGAAGGCCGCCAAGGAAAGTGCAGAGCAGGCGGAGGCTGTCGTAGAATCCGACGCCCAGGAGGAGGAGGAGATGGAAGCGGGCGTCACTGCAGTGGCCGGCGAACAGAACGTGCTGGCAGTGGAAGAAGTGCCCGTCTCGCCCGACGAGGCCGGCAACCTCGAAGAATTCGCATCGACGTTGCCCACGAACGAGGAATCGCAGCAGCCGGGAGCCCAGGAGGCGGATGCTGGCGGAAGTACCGTAAAAACGGACGCCGTGGAATTTGGTGAACCTGCGTAGACCCCATAAGTGTTCAGGCATCTCGACCGTTGCGGCCGAGTGCCTGCATTTACGAATCGTTTGACGGAGATCGGCTTTGGCTGACAAGATGCGCGTTCATATTCTGGCGAAGGAATTGAACGTACCCAGCAAGGTCATAGTCGAAAAGTGCAGGGCCGAGGGCATAAACTCGATCAAGAACCACATGTCGACGCTTAGCGCCGGCCTGCACGCCACGATTCTCGAGTGGTTTAGCGAAGGTAGCCACGATACTACAATCGAGACGGCACAGCGCGTCGATCTCGAGAGAGTACGAATCAGGGAGAAGCGGAGAAGGAAGGAGACCGCTCCTTCCGCAGAGGCGGGCGAAGCCGAGCCAGAGGCACCCGAGAAACGCATCAGAGCAAAAGCGGCGAAACCTGAAGAAAAGGAGGAGACTGAGCGCGGGGATGTGAGCGCGGCTGCCGCAGCGGCGGCATCAGTGGAGGCCCCGGCAGCCGTGGCCGAGGCGACGACTGTCACGGCGGAAGCACCGGCCATCGCGCTGGAAGCACCAGTCGTCACAACGGAAGCGCCCCCGACTTATGAGCAGCCCGCGACTGAGGTGGGGGCCGCCGTCGCAGAGGCGCCTCCGGTTGAACGACCGGAGGAGCAGCTTGACGAAGCGGTGCGGGCGCCTGACGCATCTGCCGGGCCAAGCGAAGCCCCCACGGAGGTCGTAAGGCCGGCGGCAGAGGTTGCCAAACCGGAGCCGGTGACGCCTGCTGGGCCGCAAAATATTCCTGCCAAAGCGAAGCTTCAAGGTCCGCGGGTAGTGCGCTACGCGGCCCCAGACCATTACGCCCCACCTGTACGCCGTGCACCCAGAGAGCCTCGCTCCGTTCCCGATACGGCTCCACCGGCACGCCCCGAAGTACCGGCCCCACCGACCCCACCCGCGATCGGAAAACCGGTCGATCGGGACGAGGTTCGCCGCAAGGGGCGTATTAGCCCCCGCCGTGCGACCGGGCGACTCGTGGATGCCGGAGAGCGGCTTGCGGAATGGCGCGATCAGGATCTTGCAGAACGGCGAGAACGGCTGGCCGGCGCCACCGGGCGGCGAATCCACCGCCGGGTTACGCAAAGGACGGCGACGGCGACGGCGCCCGTACACATCGGCCCCAAGACAGAGGCCACCATGCACGAGCCGGTCCGCATGAAAGGGTTCTGCTCGGAAACAGGCCTGAACTTCATGCAGTGCTTCAAGACACTGAGGGACGAACACGATATCGTGGCCAACGTGAATATGACCCTACCCACCGAGACGGCCGAGTTGCTCGCCCTGCACTTCGGCATCGAGCTGAAGATCATTCCCTCCAAGACGCGGTTGGACGAACTCAGGGAGGAATTCGCGAGGCGTAAGCGTGGTCATGTGCAGCCTCGACCGCCTGTCGTCACCATGCTGGGGCATGTGGATCATGGGAAGACGAGTCTCTTGGATGCCATTCGCAAGACGCGCGTGATGTCGGGCGAGGACGGCGGCATCACGCAACACATCGGGGCCTATCACCTCGATGCACCGCGTGGGGCTGTGACCTTCCTGGACACGCCGGGGCATAAGGCCTTTACGGCTATGCGGGCGCGGGGGGCACAGTTGACCGACGTAGTCGTGTTGGTTGTGGCAGCCGATGACGGGGTGATGCCACAAACTCTCGAGGCAATCAACCATGCAAAGGCCGCCGATGTGCCGATCGTCGTGGCCTTGAACAAGATCGACCTGGGCGAGGATAACAAGCTTAGGATCTACGGCCAGCTAGCTGAGAATGGTCTGATACCCGGCGGTGAGTGGGGTGGAGACGTCGACGTGATTCCCACTTCCGCTGTCACGGGCGTCGGTGTCCACGTGCTGGTAGAGCACCTCGCAGATTTGAGCGGCCTGCTCGAGTTGCGGGCCGACCCGACGCTGCCCGCAACCGGTACGGCGATAGAGGCCGAAACCAAACCCGGAGTCGGAGCTGTGGCGCGCGTCTTGGTGCAGGATGGAACCTTGTACGTAGGTGATTCCGTTGTTTGCGGGCCCGCGTTCGGCAAGGTGCGTGCCTTGCTGGACGACCGTGGTCGACGGATCCAAGAAGCCGGACCGTCGCTGCCTGTGGAGGTGTGGGGCCTCGACGATGTGCCCATGGCCGGGGACAGACTATACGCCCTGGAGAGCCTGCAGCGGGCCAACGACATCGCTACGGAGACAAAGCAGGCCCGCATCGAGCAGAGCCGCCTGCAATCGCGCAAGGTCAAGACGCTGGAAGAAATGATCCTGAGGCGCGATTCGGAGGAAGTCCCGGAGCTCAACGTGATCCTCAAGGCGGACGTTGACGGCAGCGTGGCGGCCCTCAAGCAGGCTCTCGGGGACATTCCTTCCGAGGAGGTCAGGTTGACGATCCGGCATGCCGGTGTCGGGACGGTTAACGACAGCGACGTTCTCCTGGCCGCCACCTGCCAGGGGATTGTGATTGGTTTCCGGATGGAGGCGGCCGCCAATGTTCGCCACCTCGCCGAACAGCATGGCGTCGACATCCGGTCCTACCGGGTAATCTACGACGTGTGCGACGACGTCAGGAAAGCCCTGGAGGGCTTACTGGAGCCGGAGCAGCGAATCGAGGCGCGGGCCACGGCGGAAGTCCGCCAACTCTTCCGGCTTAGCAGGAAGATCGGTATGGTGGCAGGCTCCTACGTGACCGACGGAGTTGTCGATCGCAACCACCTTGCGAAAGTCGTTCGCGACGGCGTGGTCGTCCGCGAGGGCTGCAAGGTGGCATCGTTGCGGCGTTTTAAGGATGATGTCAAGGAAGTTCGCGCCGGAATGGAATGCGGTATCCGGCTGGAAGCGTTCGATGATGTTCACATCGGTGACCTCATCGAAACCTACGAGATCATAAAGATCGCTCGAACGCTGTAGTGTTTCGCTCTCATAATCAGCGAGTAAGATGGACCTCGTTGCACAGAGCGGCCGTCAATCGTTGAGACGGCGGGACTTTCGTTTCCTGCGTTTCCTGACCTCCTTCCGTGAGGCTACCCGGGTCGCGAAGCAGTGATGATCGAGTTCAAGGCAGAATGCGGGCATACGATTCGCGCGAAGGACGAGCATGCCGGCGGCGTCGTCCGCTGCTCCTACTGCGGGTATAAGGCCAGCGTCCCCGATACCCGAAGCGACGATCTCGACTTTTTATTGAAGGACCTGGAGCAGCCGACGGATGGCGAGGAAGGCGCTCGGCGAGGTAAACGGCGCTGGAGCCGGCTATTCGGGAGACGGGGGCGGAAGCGCGTCCAGTTTGATCCATTTGCGATCATCGTGCGGATGTGCTACGCCGCGGGGCTGTTGATTATTGTGATCTTTGTAGGCAGGAAGTACGTAATCCCGCTGTTTCAGGAAGGCGGTTTGGTGAGCCGGATCTCCCGGCCGTCCGAAGAAGATGCCGCCGGCTCCATCGAACCGGAGACGACCGGGCCGGAGGACATCGATAGAAGGGGCCTTCTCACTACCGCCATCCAGACGGGACTCTACCTGGAATCCACACCGCCGGGCGCGACAGTCTATTTGGTAGAGGCCTCCCAGGCCCCGGCGAGAGGTAGGGTTTCCGGGGTCGCAGGGAGTCTCCAATTGCGGTCCACCGGACGATTCCTCGATGTGCCCGATGGTACCTACGTGATCGACATGGTGCTACCGTGGAATCACCCGAGCCTTAACGATCCATACCTCCCCAATTATGAAAACTACCGTGCGTTCCGGCGGGCCATTGAAGACGCGTCCGGCGATGAGCGGATAAGGCTGCTGGAGGACTATTTCATCCCCGATGAAGCTTGGCCGGTGTTTATTGATCAGACCGCCGATCAGATTTACATCGTTCGCCAATACCGCAACGTCCAGGTCCGCAAGGGGCGCTTGAGTTGTGTACGAGCACTGTTTCTTCCGAGAATAAGGCCGGCTGGGGGCAAGTCGTTTTCGGTCGCATCGCTGGTGGCGCACTACATTCCAGCGAAAAGAGCCTATGCGTTTAACGAAGACCACGTGCGAAGCGAACTGGACTATTATGATGTGCCGGAACCGGATCGCCAGTTCGCCATCCAAGCGTTGGCGCGCATCGGAGTGATACCCTACGTCACTCCCGATGGACGCACGCGGCTGTTCAAGATCGGTATCCAGGACGGTATGTTCGCGGCCAAGGTGATCCGCGAATCGACGGAATGATTGTCGGGGTTTTGACGGTCGAGTTGGCGATTTACGACGCGCGCAGCCTTAAAGACAAGCGGCGCGTGGTGGTAAGTCTCAAAGAGAGACTCCGCAACCGATTCAACGTATCCGTAACCGAGGTGGGGTATATGGACACGCCCAAGCGGTGCCGTCTTGGTGTCGCAGTGGTGTCACAGGAGTCGCGAGCGGTCCACTCCCAGTTGGACAAGATTGTTGACGTGGTTCGTCGAACCGGGGGGGTGTCACTGCTCGATTACAAACGTGAACTCTTGTGATACTGGCCGTTGACCGCTGAAAGGGGCGGTCCTCTGAGCTGCCCTGCGCTAGGACAAGGTGTCTACAAGCGTTTATGCGTCCGTATCGTAAAGAGAAAGTCGCCAGCGTCATTCGCCAGGTCGTCGGTGAGGCGATCGTCCATCGGCTTAGCGATCCGCGGGTGGCACCGTTAACGACCGTCATGCGCGTCGAGGTGACCGGTGATCTGGTGATCGCAAGAGTGTACCTCAGCGTGCAAGGTGGCCAGGCGGTGGAACAGCGGACGCTCATAGCCATGCGACACGCAGCCGGGTATATACAGCGTATGCTGGCGCGCAGACTACCCATCCGGCAGTGCCCGGAACTGCGTTTCGAGATCGATGAGGGAGTCAAAGGAGCGCGACGGACCATGGAGCTACTCGCGGAGAATCGGCGAAGTGAACCGGAGCTGTTCGAACCCGACCGAACCGATGATCCCGCCGCTCCCGACGATGTGCACCGCGTGGATGGCACAAACGGCGGTTCGTCCGAGACCCAGGGAGTCGGCGAATGAAAAACGGAACGATGTACGCAGCCAGAGTGAAGAAAGTGTACACCGGGCTGCGTCAGTCCGTGCCCAAACCGGAGGTCCCGGAACCCGATGATCCCTTGCGGCGCCTGGTGATCGCGATTGTCGGCGTAGGCTGGAGCGATGAGGAAGCCGCACGGGCTGTTGATCGAGCCCTCACAACGATGGCGGATTGGAATGAGATGCGCGTGTCGAGCGCGTTTGAACTGAACAAGGCCACTGGTAACGCAATCCCCAAGGGCACGCAACAGTGTCAATACCTGGTCAGCGCCCTGCAATCCATTTTCGATCGCGAGAACCGGTTCTCGCTGGATCGGCTTAAGTATATCGGTCGCCGCGAGGCCCGTCACTACTTGGAAGAGTTGGACGGCGTCGACGCCTACGCAGTTGCTTCGGTGCTTCTTTGGAGCCTCGGGGGACACGCCATTCCGGTGAACGATCGTCTCCTCGAGGCTCTGCGCGCCGCGGACCTGGTGCACCCGACGGCCGATCGGGCCGAAGTGCAGGTGTTTCTGGAGCGCCATGTCCCAGCCGTGGAAGCCAAGGAGTTCTGCATGATCATGCGCTCTTTAGGCGCCAGAAGGGGGCCATCTTCAAGGCGTACCAGGGCCAAGGCGGCTATAAGGAAAAAGAGCGTCTGAAACCGGGAATAACTCTTCCCGGCGAGCGAGCTTTGCATCTGGACAGGGATTCATGGCCCGGCAAGTGATAACGCCCGTAACCGCTCTTCGACTCGCCACGTTGCTGGCGATCACCCCTGCGGGCTGCGTGGTTATAGGTACATCAGGTGACCTATCGCAAAGCAGTCAGCCAACGACGGGAGCGCCCGAGATTGATCCTTCGCGGGCCTACAGGTCCCTCTCTGAGATTGAGCCGGCAGTTTCCAGGCCGGTTGAGTTGGAGGCGCTCACACTGCTTTCCGAGCGGGCTTCCAGACAGATCGTAAAGGCCCGGAAGCTGGTCCACGAGCAACGGTACACGGAGGCGGCCATCGAGCTGGAACGGGCGCTTCGCTACGATCCCAACCACCCCCGGATTCATCGCACCTTGGCGATGCTGCACTGGCAGGCGGGCAACCTGGAACGGGCCAAGATTCACGTTGCCCGTGCACTGGAAGGCAACCCCGACGACGCGACTGCCAATTATCTCAGTGGCAAGTGTCATGCCCTTGGCGGCGACATGGCGTCCGCAATCACGGCCTATCGTACCGCCCTTTTGTGCAGCGACTTCGACGATGATCCGGAGATCGCTGCTATGTGTCATTACGAGCTCGGGCAAACCCTGGGTGCGGAAGGCTATCTGCAAGCCGCACTCGAGCAGTACGCCGCCTTCGAAGGCAAGGCGTCAGCGCTTGTCGGGACGGCCACCCACCCGGAGCTGGCCCCACTGCTCCAATCGAATCGTGGATCAGTTGCAGAGGTAAAATCCAGGATCCTCGAAAGGTTGGGCCGGATTGCCCAGGCTGCCGATGTGTTGGCACCGCTGGTTGCCGCCTCGCCCGGAGATGCCGCAACCGGTTTGAGATATGCGGGGCTGTTGATGCGCGCCGGGCGACTGGATGAGGCGCTGGCCGCGGCTCGAGCCATCAAATCCGACGATGACGAGACAGTCAATCTGCTGTTCGAGATCCACAAGCGCGCAGGACATCCCGAAGGAATCTTCGAAGATCTGCGCTCGCGGATTGCCGATCGACCCGATGAACCCCGGCTGGTCCTTAACCTTGCTGAGATGTTGATGCGTCTAGGCCGCAGTAGTGAGGCCCGACGCGAACTTGAAGACTATCTAGATGGACATCCCCGCGCCCACACGGTCCGTGGGCGGCTCGCCGAGGTATACGTTGATCAGTCCGCATGGAACGACCTCCTCAGGGTTTGTGCCGACGGCATCCAACACCACCCGGAACGAACGGCTGAATGGGAAGCCAAGATCCTGGCGCTGGTCTCGATCGATCAGGCCGTTCGACAGCTACTCGAACCCCAAGCGCGCCAAGTGCCGGCGGCGACTTCGTACTTGCGCGGTGTCCTGGCTGTAGCCGCGGGCCGTCTCGCCGAGGCCGAAGCCCATCTACGTCGCAGTTGGGCTGATCAACCTGGATTCGTGCCCGCCCGCGTGGCGCTGGCCAGGCTCTATCTACGCAAGTATCGCTATGACGAAGCGATTCAGGTCGCGGCCCGTAGTGAAGAGGACACGCCGGAGGACGCCCGGTTGGAGTTGGTCCTCGGCGAGGTATACGAACGTCTGGACAACCTGGAGAAGGCTGAACTGCACTTCAAGGCCGCCATGCAACTCGACCGGACCGACACGCAACCCATGCTGGAGCTGGCGAAGCTTTATCAACGTTCCGGTCGCAGGCTGCAGGCCCAACGGCAGCTACAGGTGTTGCTCGAAAAGGATTCGGACCACGAAGCCGCCAGAGAGTTGCTGGCGATGACTTACGTTGCCGAGGGCAAGCTCGACCTCGCGATCCAGCAGCTCGAAGAGCTGCAGCGGCGGGCAACAACACCAACGACTAAGGCGCGTTGCAATGCACTACTCGACCAGCGATACCAACGCGACGCCGATGCCTACCGCCAGACACTACTGGACGCCATGGCGGAACAAGGGCCGGACGCCGCGACTTGGATCGCGGTGGCGGAAAGTTACGACATCGATCAAGCGCCGCAGGAGAAGCACGCAGCGTTTCAACGCGCCCTGGCGGTCGATCCGGACAATGAGCAGGCGGCGCTTGGGTTGGTGGAGACCTCGCAGCGTTTGCTTGCCTTTGAGGAGGCCGCTGAGCAGCTCGAGGTCCTATTGCCGCGCCGGCCCAACCGGCACCCGTGGCGCCTCACACTTATCCTACTCTATCGGATCATCCAGGACCACGAGGCTGCCCTGAACCTCGCCCGTAGTGCCGAAAGCCTCGAGGAGTTGGGGGATAGGTGGCGCCGCGAGTACCGAGTCCAGATTGTCAATACTCTGCGGCTGGCGGGTCGGATTGAAGAGGTACTATCGCAGCTAAGAGCATGGGCCGAGGCACAGCCGGATCATCTGGAGTGGTCGATCCGCCTTGCGGATGAATACCTCAGACAGGATCAGCCCGAGCAGGCTGTCGCGGTATATGAAACGCTGCGCGAGCGTGAGCCCGACAGCAGAGAACTGTCTATGGGCTTGGTGGAAGCCCTCAGGAGGGCAGAACGATATGACCGTGCGACCCAACACCTCCTTGATTGGCTCAATGATGATCCGGGAAACGACAATCCTGTTTGGGCTCTGGCTGTTGTTCTACGTGACGCCGGACAAACGGACGCGGCATTGGAGCTCGTCGGCAACCAGCTCTTGCACACCTTCAAGCGAGAGGAATTTCAGGATCTCAGGGCGGACCTGCTGGTCAGAGCCAAGCGATACGACGAGTGCCTTGATCTGATCGAAGTATTGATCGATGAGGTGATGACCCTGATGCACGCAGTGCGTGCCTCCCAAGTTGGCCGACCGGAAGGGGCACCGCCGGAGGATGTAGTTGTCCGGCTCCCTGATGAACCCTTCACTCTGGACGGCCTCCGTCAGCGGACCCGGGAGCTGCGCCAGCGCTTGGCGGAGGTGTTAATCCTGGCCCGGAACTACCGGGCGGCCGAGGAACGCCTGACGACTTGGCTGGATGCGTCGGGCGATCCGGTGGAACGGTTTGAGCTGTTGCGCCGCCTCGCGGTTTGCCGTCAGATGCAAGGGGACGACTCGCGGGCCAGTGAGGTCCTGGCACGAGCTTTGTTGCTCAGACCCAATGACGTCACCTTAAACAACGACGTAGCCTATGGATGGATCGATCGCGGCGTTCGTCTGGACGAGGCCGAGCGGATGATCCGCTACGCGCTATCTCGCGCCCCGCGCCAGGCGGCCTATCTCGACACTTACGGCTGGTTGTTGTATAAGAAAGGCGCGTTTGCGGAAGCGAAGAAATGGCTGACGCGGGCGGGCGGTGCCCGGGCGGTTGAGGATCCAGTGATCTTTGATCACCTGGGTGACACCTGTTGGCGCTTGGGCGAGTCGGACGGAGCAATCGAGTATTGGACCGCGGCTGTTGAAGCCCTGGGCAAACGCCCCGAGGAAGAGTTGGCCAGCGCGGACGAACGCCGGGTGTGGGCTACTACGGAGCGAAAAATCGCCGACGCCCGCGCCGGTCGCATGCCTGCTCTTGCGCCGCTTGCCGCTGAGCCGACGGAACGCAGCGGTGGTGAGGGCAAGGCACCAGATGGGTAGAATGCGCTCCTGGCAGACTGGAAGTTGGAAGGAGGAATGTTGTGTCTGGGCATTCACATTGGGCCCGTATCCGACATAAGAAGGCCGTCGTAGATGCGCGGCGCGGCAAGGCCTGGGGTAAATTGGCCCGGGCGATTACCGTGGCCGCTGGAGTCGCCGGCGGTAACCCCGATGACAACCCACGGCTTCGGCTGGCCATCGACAAGGCCAGAGCCGACAACATGCCCAAAGACACAATTGAAAAAGCCATAAAAAAAGGTACCGGCGAGTTGGAGGGAGCAAGGTACGAAGACGTCCTCTACGAAGGCTATGCCCCTGGTGGTATAGCGGTGATGTGTCAGGCCGTCACCGACAACCGCAACCGTACCAGCGCCGAGGTTAGAAAGATCTTCGAACGGGCCGGCACCAGTCTGGGCGCAACGAACTGCGTGGCCTTCATGTTCAAGCAGAAGGGCATGATCGCCGTTGACAGGCAAAAGGCCGGCGAAGATCAGATTATGGAAATCGCCCTCGAGGCGGGTGCAGACGACATCAATTCATACGAACAGGTCTACGAGATCACCTGCAGCCCGGGTGCGTTTGAGAGTGTGAAGAGCGCACTGGCCGAAGCCGAGATCGAGATCGAGTCGGCTGACCTGTCCATGGTCGCCGACAACGAGGTGAAGCTGGATATGGACCGGGCCCGCAAGGTCATGAGGCTGGTCGACGCACTGGAAGAACATGACGATGTCGACGCCGTCTACACCAACTCCGAAATCTCAGACGACGTCCTGGCCCAACTAGCAAACGGATAAACCCAGGGAGAAAAAGGGGTCGGGAGTGCTCTGTAGAAAACCTCTGGTCTGATGACAGAGGATCATGGCATTCAGGGTGATGACGCGCAGGGTGATCTCGCGGCACTGACTCCAGTAGCTGCGGGTCCGTAAAGCGGAACCCAGAAGACGCTTGATCATGCTGTGCACGGTCTCAGACTGCCAACGCTGACCGTACTTCTGTTTATCGAAGCGCGTGGTCATCAGTCGGCGCCAGTGCCCGGTCGGCGGTTTGTCCGTGGGCCGGCCAATCGTTGGTGGGATGATTGATCGCGTGCTGACCGGTAAGCCCATCAAGACCGACATGAATCAGACGATCACGCCTTATTCGCAAAGCCTGGTGGGCAAGCGGGTGGAGGAAATCAACGGATCCGCCATGCACGAGCTTCCGGCGTGCGTGTCACGGCTTATCGAT
>JAUWWQ010000017.1 GCA_030616775.1 Planctomycetota bacterium | reverse complement strand
TTGTCGCCGCTCAATTGAGGGACGGAGCGTCTCGCTGGGCCGAGAATCCCTTCTCGGCCCATTCGTGCGAGAAAGGATTCTCGCACGAGCGTAGTACAATGACCTGCCCCATCAAATGATCCGCGACGGAGCACTAACCGCCACCGGGCTCCTTGTCGGTTTCCCGGCTCTCATCACCGATGCCGGGCTCAGTTGCGGTATCTGTCGCGGAGTCTTCCTCGGATCCCATTGCTTCCTGCGCCGCCTGCGCCGCCGCCGCCGCGACCTCGACTTGCTGGAGAATCTGCTGGGGAGACGCCTGGCCGGATTCAAGCCCCTGAAGCCACCCGTCATACGTAGCCAGGGCAAGATCCAACACGGGCTTGAGCGCTGCGAGTTTTTGAATCTCGGGCATCTCGATATACCATTCCTCATCCACGACGACGAAGCGGTAGGTGCTGATTGGGGATCCGGCTGGCAGGCTTGCGGTGGCCTCCTGATCACCGACGACCGTAATCGACTCGACGACCAGCTTTCGCCCGGCAGGATCTTGAAGCATGGTGAAAGCCGCTACGATACGTTCTTTCTCGGCAGGCAACTTCTCTTCCAGGGCTTCACGTATGCGCCCAAACTTATCCGGGAGCGAAACTGCTGCCCCAAGCCAGGGACGCAGAGCATCATGCTGTTCTTCCATGTAATAGTCGAGCAGGTCGTCAAGATCATCAATCGTAGTCTCGGCTACCAGTTCGTTGTATTCGTCGATCAACTCGCGGATTTCGGTTTCGATGCGGCCTTCACCCGCCGGTGCAGTATCAGTGGTCGTCTCGCCCGTGGTGGGTTCCGGCACCGCCTCGGGCTCTCGGAACGGATGCCAGTCGGCCTGACCCTTGGCGATGTCAGGATCATGCCATACGGAAGCCGTGGGCATCAGGGGTTCACCATCGCTGCCCAGATCGTGGTTGTGAGCGGGAGGCGGCTCGGTGTCGCGGCACCCCATCCCTATAACGACGGCAGGTAGTAGAACACACCCACCCACCCAGCACCGCCGGACTGGTATCATGGCAAGCTCCTTACTTCGGCGACACAAACAGTGACGTTACCTTGTCATCACAATGTCCGGAACCGATCCAACCGGTCCTCGAACCGGTGACACGGCACCCGACGGCGCAGCCACCCATCGGGCCACTGCTCGCTCAAGGGTGCACAAGGTAGCCGGACTGGCCGGTGCGGTCAACGTTCACCGTCGATAGGCCGTGCGGCACTCCGCCTCACCCGGCGCCTTTCACCGTGACTTTGCAAACCGATCCGCCTCAGGACGCGCCCTGGCCCACGGCATGGGAATACACCCCAGGCATCCGGCGTGGCTTGGGATCCGGTCGCACCCCTTCCGTGCAACGAGAACCCACGAGTCGACAAGATCCGGAATACGATCAGCCGCTCATTGCAACCTGGCCGACATAAATGTACAACTCACCGCTTTCCCTAAAACCGATTATGATGTTACGATCACATGAGGACAGTGTGGTCAAGCCATGATGGAATTAGTCACCTGTCCATCAATGTTCACCGAAGGAGCGCGTAGATGAAGCACAAGACGGTCTTGTGTGTCACCCTCTCGACACTTATGTGGCAAGCGGTAGGCGTTGCAGCCGAACTCCCGCCGCTCATTCCGCGCGAAGTGCTGTTCGGCAACCCGGACAAAGCGTACCCGCACATCTCTCCGGACGGGCGGCGACTGGCCTACATCGCCCCCCATGAAGGTGTGCTCAACGTCTGGGTTCGCACCGTCGGCTCAAATGATGACCGGGTCGTCACCAAGGACCGCATGCGCGGGATACGAGGATACTTCTGGGCCGCGAACAACAAACAGATCATCTACGATCAAGACAAGAACGGCGACGAAAACTGGCATCTATATGCCGTGGACCTCAAGACCAACGACATTAGAGATCTAACACCGTTCCAAGACGTACGGGCACGTGTGATTGCAGTGGAGCAGAAGTTCCCCAACGAGATTCTGGTGGCGATCAACAACCGCACCCCCGAGCTTCATGACATCTATCGCGTGGACCTTGACACCGGCAAGCTCACATTGGAGCTCGAGAACAAAGAGGACTTTGTCGTATGGGTCGCCGACCACGACCTCCGCGTCCGGGCTGCGGCCAAGCTCACACCCGCCGGCGGCCTCGAACTCCGCATCCGTGACAATCCCACCTCCCCCTGGCGGACTCTAACCAGTTGGGGACCTGAAGATACGCTCAACAGCGGCCCGATCAGATTCACGCCGGATGCCCAAGGCCTTTACCTTGTCAGCAGCAAAGGCACGAACACCGGCGAGCTACGGACGATTGATCTTACAACAGGTGCCGAAAAGACCCTGGCCAGCGATCCCCACGCGGACCTTGCCGGGGTCTTGATACATCCCGCCAACCACACCTTCCAGGCCGCCGCCTACAACAAGGAGAGGATACACTGGAAGGTGCTCGACAAGTCCATCAAGAAGGACTTCCACGCTATCAGGCGGATTCGACGGGGGGATTTCGACGTCATCGATCGCGACTACGCCGACCAGACCTGGCTGGTCTCCTTTGACACCGATGACGGGCCCATCTCCTATTATGCTTACGATCGTGGAACGAGGAAGGCCGAATTCCTGTTCACCAACCGCAAAGACCTCGAAAATGTCACCCTGGCCAAGATGGAGCCCATCGGGTTCCGTGCCCGGGATAACCTGTTTATCTCCGGCTACCTGACTACCCCGCCGGGCATCAAACCCGCGGTGAATCTTCCCATGGTACTGCTGGTGCACGGTGGGCCGTGGGGTCGCGACACGTGGGGCTACAACCCCCGGGTACAATGGCTCGCCAATCGCGGCTACGCGGTGCTGCAGATCAACTTCCGCGGATCCAGCGGATATGGTAAGGATTTCATCAATGCGTCTCGTCGCGAATGGGGCGGCAAGATGCAGGACGACCTGGTTGACGGCGTCAATTGGGCGATCAAGAATCGCATCGCCGACCCCAAGCGCATCGCCATTTTCGGCTACTCCTACGGCGGGTACGCAACGCTGATGGGCCTGGCCTCCTCGCCGGACGTCTTTTGCTGCGGGGTGGACATCTGCGGACCGGCTGACCTGATTACGTACATAAAGGCGCTCCCGCCCTATCTCAAGCCAATCGAGCCGCTTGTATTCGACCGCGTTGGTCACCCGGAAAAAGACGCAGATTTCCTTAAGTCGCGCTCTCCGCTGTTTATGGTCGACCGGATCACCAAGCCGCTTCTGATCGCTCAAGGAGCGAACGATCCTCGGGTCAAAAAATCTGCGACTCTCCAATTCGTCGAGGCCTTAAAAAAGGCCGGCAAGGTCGTCCAATACGTCGAGTACCCCGACGAGGGCCACGGATTCGCCCGCCCCGAAAACCGCCTGGACTTCTATGCCAAGGCGGAGAAGTTTCTGGCCCGGCACCTCGGGGGACGGTACGAGGAATAGGCCAAAGCCTGGGGCTCACGGGGTCACGACGTACTGGAACACGCCCTTTAGATCTTCGGTGCTGCTGATGGCCGTCCTATCACCGGTTTTCTCCCTGAAAGATGTCACTCGGAATTGATAGAACATCCCCGGCTCCAGGGCGGGACCGGCATAGGTGTGGCTGACCGTGGCCGAGCCCGATACCGGCCCGATCTCCTCGCTGAAGATTTCATTGCCGAAGGCATCGAACACGCGGACTTCGTAGCCCTCCTCACTCGAGTCATCCTCCCACTCAAACACCGGTGTCAGTGTGGTCACTTCCTCGGGGCCGTCAGCACCCGGGGCGATAACCGCCAGGGCTTCGGTCACTTTGAACCCTTCCGGAAGTGTGACCGTGTTTCCCATGTCCGGGTCGGGCACTTCAATCCGCACTATTCGTGTGCCCCCAATGGTCTGGTCCGGATCGCGCACCAGCAGGTCGTTTTCAAAAGCCGCCAGCACGACATACCGTCCGTCCGGTACATCCTCGATGGTGAAATCACCCGTAACCTCGCCAACGCGCAAGCCGGGCGGGACTGTTCCGCGGGCGGCCTCCTCCACAAACGTGCTCTCGACTGCTAGAACAATGCTGGTTTGGGAATCCCCCGGTGCGTTGACGATCTGGATGTTGCCTGACACGCCACTAAGCGGTTGTCCGGACTCGGTTAGCTCAACCCCGCTCTGGTCTTCTGCGCTCGCCACCGTGGTAGCGGCGGGACTGAGCTGTACGCCGGCGGCGTAGCCGCGCACGTTGTAGCTTCCAGCCGGTACGTTGAAAATGGTGTACAGACCGTCGGCATCGCTGAAACCGGTGAATCCGCCGTCCGCGCCTTCGGCCACGACCAGGATACCAGCCCGCTTCTCCGCATGGATGGTTCCCGAGATCGAACCCAGGTTGGAGGTGTCGCCGGGTAGCGGAAGGAGCTTCACCGTGGTCAGGGCGTTCTCGATTACCCAGCCGTCATCGTTCAAGGTGGCCGTAGTCGCGTCAAGCGGCAGGGCCGGGCGGATCGCAGTGGGGAACGACTGGAAGTCAGCCGCCTGGGCGCGGAGCGTATAAGATCCTTCGACCGGGGTCCCGTCGGCATCCCACGCGGCTGGTACGGTCAGTGTGAAGCTCCCATCGTCGGCGGTCGCTGCCGAGGTGCCGACCGCAGCGCCGTTGACGTCTACCGCCTGAACGAGGGCCGCAGCGATCACGCTATCGTTGATTGCGTCAAGGACCAGCCCGCGGATGGTCAACGGCACGACGCACCGTGGGTCCGCGTCGATCACCACCTCGCAGGCGAGGCCGTCGGCGCAGTTAGGGGCATCTATATCGCATGTATCGTCGTCGTGGTGGTTTCTATCGCGTTGGCTGCCGCACCCGGCGATCAGACCGAAAACCAAGACAACGACGTTGGCGTGTGAAAACAGACGCATAATCGTCTCCTTGTTGAAAGGTATGAGAAGATTATCGTCACCTGACCCGTGCAGGCTTCACTAGCCGTAACGGTTGATTTCACAAGTGATTCGCAGGCTGCATCGCTGGACCGAGAATCCCTTCTCGGTCCTCCGGCAGGTGCCGAGAAAGGATTCTCGGCAGAGCGTATAGTCGTATTACTTGTGAAACATGGTACTAGGATTCATCAGATGGCGGTGGAGGTGGCGATTCCGTTCGGTTTTGGGCCGGCCTTGAAAGGTATTCCTCGTAAGTCTTCAGTCTCGGTCGGAACGAGTCCGCCTCAGCGCGGTCGTTGCCGGCCAGGGCGGTGTCGATGGCGCGTCTCACCCAGGTGACGGCCTCTGCCCACCGACCGCATTCGGCGTACGCAGCGGCCAGGGTGTCCATGGAAACAGGGTTACGATAGTCGGTGAGCCGGCAGACGTGTTCGGCGATCTCAATGGCCCGCTCACAGTCACGCAGCTCGACGACAGGACAGGTCGCCAGCAGCCAGGCAATCCGGTTAAGGGCGGCCGGCTCCGGCTTAATCAACCACAAGCCCTGCCGATATCGCTCGATAGCTTTCTCATAGTCCCCACGTTGAACCAGTGCATCGCCCAGGCGAATGAGCAGAGGGCCGGGTTCGTCGGCCAGGCCGATGGCCTCCCGATAGTGATCGATTGCTTCGTCTATTCTGTCGCTCTCGGCGAATGCGTCTGCGAGGGCTCCGTGCACGTCCGGTGACGTTGGGTCGATTGTCAGAGCTTCTTCGAACACGGAGATGGCTTCCGGAGTGTGTGCGCGCCTGTGCAGTAGCTCACCGAGTCGTTGGCGAGCCTCAACAGATTGTCTCTCCCATGTCCGCGCTTCGCGCAGTAGCTGCTCTGCCTCGTCCACGCGGCCCGATTCGAGCAGCAGACCGGCTAGCTTGGCGGCCGCGGCGGAGTATTCCGGGTCGAGGCGTAGAGCCTGACGGAGATATTCTTCCGCCTTGCTGGGTTCTCCACGGACTCCATAGGCATGTCCGAGGCACATCGACATTTCGGCCCGGAAGTTCACACCGTCCGCGGGTGCTCTAATTGGCCAGTTGACCAGAATTGCTGCCAAGGCGAACGCAACGACAGCATGGACAAGGCGCAGCTTGGCCCGCCGCTGCGCGAAAGCGCGAACCTGTTCCCATATCCAGACCGCGCCTGCGGCTGCAAACAGGCTCATCACAACTGCGATGGGCAGGCGATACCGGGCACTGACGAAGAATGCTACCACGGATGCGCCATATGCGACGATGAAGGACAGCAGCGCAACCGGACCGGTTCGTTGAACCCCTGTTTTCCCGGAGCTTTTCAGAGAGACCACAATGCCCAACACAGCCAGTGGAGCCAAAAGGCCGAACGGGAAGCCAAACGGACCCACACGCCACGCGAGTATGCTCAGGACGTGGGAAAAGTCGCGGTACACATAGACGTCCGCGTTGCGAGGGATCTCCCGGGCGTTTGCCAATCGGATACTCTTGCGGACCAGGCCGCGCAGAAAACTCAGCGGCTGATCAACGAGATAAGCGAACCCTCGTCGAAAGAAGTAGGTGCTCTGCTCGGCGCGCGTCCGGGCGTCGCCGCTGTAGCTCTCCCGGGCGAGGCGCCGCCAAGGCTCACCCGGTCGGATGGCCACGGTCTTGTCGCTCTGCGGGTTGTTGCCGATATAGAAGTTCATTCCTCCATTGGTGGAGATGATGACTAATTCGCCGGAAACCAGATAGTTGCGGAGTGTGACCGATCCGACGGGCGCGGCCATGCCCAGTACGATCATTGAACAGTTAACCAAAGCGGCCCGGAGGCGGCGCTGACGAACGCCTGACACTACCGCCCCGACCAGCGCGATAATCGCCAGCACACCCGCATTGGGCACTGCGATGGTTGCAGCCCCGACCGCCAGGCCGAACAACATCCAGCGGTGCCAGCAGGGTTGCTCCATACACCGAAGCCACAGCACAAGTGCCACAAGATCGAGAGAGACCGCCAGGCCCGTTGGCAGCAGTTGTGTGCTGAAGAAGACAAACGGTCCGTACGCCGCCACGATGAGTCCGGCCACCGCTCCAACTCGCCGCGAGTATACGCGCCGGCCAATCCACCAGACCAGAAGAGAGGTAAGCGTAGCGATACCGGCCAGAATGAGCTTGGCGAAGAGGATGTTCGTGCCGACCAGGCGGTAAACGCACCCCAGGAAAAGCGGAAACAGCGGCGGTTGCCAGAAGGCGTCGTCATGAAGCGCTCCACCCTCCGCGAAGCGAGCTGCGGCGTTGTGGTAGACGCCGGCGTCGATGATAGGAATCTCAAACGTTGGATCCTTGGTCCTCTCGGCCAGGTAGGCAAGCTGGACAGCCAGGCAGACACCCACAACAAGAATCGCCGAGAAGTCGAATCGTTGTAACCTGCAACCAGCCATCAGACTCTGAACCGACCTCGGATCGACCGCCGTACCACCCAAGAGGGTAGCAAAGTACGCTGATTTGGCCACCAAGCAACGTAGGTCGGGTCGTCTGACCCGACTCCTAGGGAAACCGTACCCGAATGTCGGGTCTGCGGACCCGACCTACATGTCTACATGTCTGCGGACCCGACCTACATGTCTACCCAGACGTCAACACGGCTTATTGATGCGAGGATTTAGCCCAGCGGTGTGCCGGCCAAGTTGCAGCATCGGCAGCCGCCGCGCTCTTGACGGCGGTGATTAGTCACAGCTATTGTATTATCGGGGGTGTGGGTTCAGTCGTTGTGGCATTGCGGTAGCTTGTGAACGGACAGTAGATGCCCCGTTCCTCGCATAGTGCATTCCCGGTGACGCTTCCCTGGGAAGCAATGAAATGATACGAGTCGGCACTTACTGCTTGTATGTGACCATATCCCTTGTGGGCGTGTGCGCCTGCGGAGGTTGCACATGGCTGTATGAGAACCGGCAAAAGCTCGATCTGGGTGTCGATCCTACTTGGGGCCCGTTGGCAGACTCCGTCGCCTATCGCGACACCATCGGAGCCTACACCTACTACGAGGGGTTGCGGCCGATGCGCGTCCGCGGGTACGGACTGGTGGTGGGGCTGGGTAAGAACGGCTCCCGGGATTGTCCGCGGAACGTGTACGATCGCCTGGTCCAAAGCCTGTACAAGCAACATGAGTTCGCCAGCACGGTAGTCGGCATCACACGCATCACGCCGGAGCAGTTGATAAACGACATCGATACGGCCGTGGTGGTCGTCCAGGGTGAGATCCCCCCGGCGGCAACGAAAGGCGCCCGCTTCGATGTCGCAGTCATAGCACTGCCTGGTACGCAGACCAAGTCGCTGCGCGGCGGCCGGCTGTATACCACCGAACTACATATCTTCCGCAAGGTTTCCGCGACGGCGGCTATCACCGGGCAGATCCTCGCCCGGGCGTCCGGCCCTGTGTTTGTAAATCCTTTCTCGGAGGGGGAGTCGGCGACCAGATCAAACCCACTGGAAGGAATCATTATCGGGGGCGGCGAAGCTGTCACCGACCGGCGTGTACGGCTGGTTCTTTTGGAAGCGTCATACCAGCGGGCCCGCCAGATTCGAGATCGGATCAACGCCCACTTCCCCGGTCCGCGCCTGATAGCCGACGCCATCTCCCCGTCCTTCATACGGCTTCAAGTTCCGCAGAAACACCAGGGAGATTCCGCTCACTTTCTTGCGCTTGTTCGTGCCCTGTATCTGTCGCGTGATCCCAAGTTTCAGGCCACCCGGGTCCGCATGCTGGCGGAGGAGCTCACCCGGCCTGACGCACCGCACGCCCAGATCACCCTGGCCCTGGAAGGTTTGGGCCGGACCGCCTCACCGCTGCTGAACGAACTGTATACGCATCCCAAGGACCATGTGAGCTTCCACGCGGCTGCCGCCGGGCTACGGCTTGGTGATCACATTGCGGGTGATGCGATGGCCATGCAGGCTCGGAATCCCACTAGCGAGTACCGGTTTCAGGCGATACGTGCCCTGGGGCGCGCGGAGGGGATGGCCGGCGCCGCGATCACGCTTCGTGAGCTCCTGCACGACAAGGACCCGCGAGTTCAGATCGCCGCCTATGAAGCACTGATTGAGCGGAATGATCCGACCATTCGCTCCGCGCGCATCGCCACGGACAACTTCGTTCTGGACAGCGTCCCTACGCAGGGGCCGAATACGTTCATGTATGTCAAGCGATCCGGATCACGTCGCATCGCCCTGTTCGGTGATGAGCTGCGGTGTTCTCCACCGGTCTTCTACCGGGCACCTGATGGCAGCCTTATGATCAACGCCAGTCCCGGTGACGAGGCCCTGACGCTTCTGCGAGTGGTGGTTCCCAGCGGCGACATGTCTTCCCCGATCTCGGCTCCGCTCAGACTCTCCGCGTTGATTCGGCTGATGGGAAGTGACGCGGACATCGGGCTTGACGGCGAAGTTGTCGGACTAGGCCTGGATTACGGTGCGGTCACCCGGGCGTTATACCACCTGTGCACCGACCGATCCGTCGACGCCAAGTTCATCCTCGAACAGCCCAACGCCGCGGAGCTGTTCGGCCCACCCCAGCCGGCAGGACGGCCTGAGTCGGAACTGTAGTGCGATTGCCGATTGTCAGCCGGAGGTTGAAATCGTTCCAGTGCCTTCAAATCCGAGTTCCCCGCGTTTGGCACACGTACGGCAGGTTGCCCGGATGGTGGGGGTGGGGTATGCTTTCGCCCTTTGCTCAAGCCCGCTGGTGTCGTCGGCAGCGGGACAACGTGGCTAACTCGGCGGCAGGGATTCTGTTACCCTTGGAAAGGACCTCAAATGGCCCGCTTGATGCCAGTATTGGCAATACTACTTGCCGGCGTGAACGTCCTCGGCGGTGACGTGCAGGATACGGAAGACGCGAAGCAGGGCGACCCCATGCACCCGCGTGTGAAGTTGGAGACGACGCTCGGCGACATCGTGTTGGAGCTCGATGCCGAGAAGGCTCCGGTCACGGTGATGAACTTCATCCAGTACGGGGAGGACAAGTTCTACGACGGGACGATCTTCCATCGCGTCATAAAAGACTTCATGATCCAAGGCGGCGGCTTCACGCCCGATATGGAGAAAAAGACAGGGCTGCGGTCGGGCATCAAGAATGAATGGGAAAACGGTCTCAAGAACATGCGCGGAACAATCGCCATGGCCCGCCTTGGCGGGCAACCGGACTCCGCAACCTCACAGTTCTTCATCAATGTCGTGGACAACGCGAACCTGGATCGCCCGCAACGGGACGGAGCCGCCTATTGTGTGTTCAGCAAGGTCGTGGAAGGGATGGACACGGTTGACAAGATTCGTGACACACCGTTGACCAGCCATCCGAAGTACGGTGGTGGTCGGAGGCGCGTCGTCCCGGTCGAACCCGTAATGATCAAGTCGGTTCGACTGGTCAGCGAGTTTGATCGTCCGAAGGCGGAGGCGTTGGCAAAGGCCGCCGAAGAGGCCGCGATAGCCGCCGAGAAGGCCAAGAAGGCCGCTGAGGAGCAGGCCAAAGCGGAGAGTACCAAGAAAATGCAGGAATTCGTTCAGAAGCTCGAGGCAGAAACGGGCAAGAAGGCTGTCACCACGGCAAGCGGGCTTACCTACATTGTTCTGACAGAAGGTGAAGGCGAATCCCCCAAGCCGACTGACACGGTGAAAGTGCATTACGTCGGTTGGCTGGTGGACGGAACGCAGTTCGACAGCTCGTACGATCGTGGCACCCCGGCCACGTTTCCGCTTAACAGGGTCATCAAAGGATGGACGGAGGGCTTGGGCTTGATGAAAGTTGGCGGCAAATGGAAGCTGATCATCCCGCCGGACCTGGCCTACGGGGCTAGCGGGCGTCCGTCGATCCCGCCGAACTCGACGTTGCATTTCGAGGTCGAGCTTTTGGGGATCGAGACGGAAGGTTAGCCGGGCACGGTATTTGGCAGAAGTCTTTTGGCAACGTGTCATCTGAGAGACGAAGGCTATGAACGAACTACGTTTGCTGGGACAGATTGGATTGGTCGGTGCGTTTGCTGTTGCGGTTGGTTGCAGGGCCTCACAGCCGGATAGTCGGCCGGCGACCGCTAGGGAGACGCAAACAGCCGTGGAGGCGCCAGGAGATCCCCTGCACCCGAAAGTGAAGATTGAAACCACGCTAGGCGACATAGTCTGCGAACTAAATGCCGAGAAGGCCCCCGCCGCAGTGCTGAATTTCGTGCAGTACGTGAACGCGAACTACTACGACGGGACCATTTTCCATCGCGTTCTTAAAGACTCCATGATCCAAGGCGGCGGCTACACACCGGATATGGAGCCTAAGCTGCGTGGCCTGCGACCTAGTGTTGAAGGTGCCTGGGGAAGCCATGTCAAGAACGAGCGGGGCACGATCTCGATGATACGGGGACGGGGTACCGCGGGATCGTCCAGTGCACAGTTTTACATTAACGTCGTCGATAATGTCGATCTCGACGAGTCGCGACACCACGGCAGCTACGCGGTTTTCGGTAAGGTTGTCGACGGCATGGATACGGTCGAGAAGATTCGCAACACTCCCGTCGGCATGCACGAGAAGTATGCGGGCGGGCGCAGCGAGGTCGTGCCGGTCAAACCGGTCACCATAAAGTCGGTTCGACTGCTGACCCCGTTTGACTCCATCCAGGTGCAGGCGGTTGCCGCTGCCGCGAAGGCGGATCAGGAGAGTCGGCTGAACAAGCTGCTTCAAGAGCTGGAAGAGAAGGCTGGTTCGAAAGGCGTGACCACCGAATCCGGCCTGCGATACGTCGACTTTGTGTTGGGCAACGGGGTGTCACCAGTTCTGACGGACACCGTCGAGTTCCAGTACCGTGGAACCCTGCTTGATGAAACCGAGTTCGAGACGACTCATTCGACGGGGCCGGCTGTGCGACAGGTCGCTGCCCTGATTCCTGGTTTACAGGAGGGGCTGATGACGATGAACGAAGGCGGACGCCGCACTCTGATCCTCCCACCTGAGCTCGGTTTTGGAGGGGGGGGAGTCCCGGGGATCATCCCGCCAGATGCGGTGCTGATCTTCGAGGTCGAGCTGCTGGAAATCAAGTAATCCGCATAGCGCCAAAGGCGGGTTCGCGGCTGGCTCGTGCCGCTGCAGATGTGACAAAAACTTTACAGGTGACTAGTAACTCTGACGAGGATTCTGGAGTAGAATCGCAGACTGAGGCAGAGTGTGTGGCTGCGAGTCGGCGGGTTCGGCTGGTCCGCGACTTCGCGTTCGAGGCTGCTCACCGGCTGCCCAAGGTAACGCCGGGGCATAAGTGCGGTCGCCTTCACGGACACAGCTTTCGGATCCAGCTTGTCTGTGAGGGAGAGGTCAACGCCGAGACCGGCTGGCTGGTGGACTTCGCTGAGATCAAGCGGGCTTTCGCTCCCTTTTTGGAGCAGCTCGATCATCGATATTTGAACGAGATCGAAGGTCTGGAGAACCCGACTACCGAGAATCTCGCGCTTTGGATTTGGACGCGTGTAAAGGCGAAGCTGCCCTCCCTTGCCCAGGTAAACGTGGCGGAAACGTGTACCTCCCGGTGTGAATACCGCGGGTAGGTCATCGTGTCAGGGGAACGTTACCTGTAGACAGGCAGCAAGATCACGCCCCACCGTTGCGAAATCGTACGAAAAACAGCACCGACGTAAGCCGATAGACGGTATGATAGGTTTAGAATGATAGTTCGGAGGGGAGAAGGTCCCCCCTTTCCTTGCGGTTTAGCTTTGTTAGTTAGGAGTCCGTACCATGAAGACGAAGGTTTTTGGATGTGTTGCAGCAATCGGTTTGATGTTGGCCGTTTCGACCGCCTCAGCCTGCCCCGGTGAGTCCAAAGGCAAGACTGCGAAGGGCCAAGCAGTCGCGGTCAAGGCGAAGAGCGGGTATGACAAGCCGTGCGACAAACCGTGCGACCACCCGTGCGACCAGCCGTGTCCTTGCATAGGTGCCAAGACTGCGGGCAAGGACAGCGGTTGCCCGATAGCGAAGAGAGCCCATGCCGTGCGCACGTCGATGCCCGCAATGCGGTATCGCGTCGGGGAAGAGGTGATCGGTTGTTCTAAGCGGGCGGCGTCAATGGCCGAGAAGACCGGCAAGCCGATGCAGTATCTGGTCGGCGAGGAGACTTTCGCCAGCAAGGCTGAGGCAGTGGTCAGGCTGGCGGCCCTGCTCGAGGAAGAAGCCGAGTCGCTGCAGTCGGTGCAGTTTGTCGTCAACGGGGAGACTCACCATTGCCCGAAAACGGCCAGAACCGTCGCAGAGAAATCACGTACGACCGTGGCCTATCGTGTCGGCGGCTTCGACTTTGCCAGCAAGGAAGAGGCAGAGAAGGCGTTGGCCTCGATTCACGAGGCTCTTGGCAACGTCTCCCTCGCCTACGACGTGGGCGGCAAGAGCTACCACTGCGGCCAGACGGCCGCCGCAAAGAGTGAAGAAACGGGCAAGAAGATAACCTATGTCATTGGTGACGAGGAAACCTCTTACGAGAAGAGCGCCGAGCTGATGCTGGCCAAGGCCAAGATTCGCACGATCGTCGAAACGGCGGCGGCGGCCTTCCAGGCATCGTCCTCGTAAGAGCTGTTTCGCGAAGCGACTACCCCGGCCCGGCGCGAGGACGCGCCGGGCTTTTTTTGGCGCATCCTCCGATGCTCGATGCTACTGCGCACCCGTGGTAGCGAGTATGGCCGTCGCCTGTTCGACGGCGTCCTCGGGAGTGTCGGCGTGGGTGAGCCGCCCGCGCTTGCGGTACCTCTCCAGTGCCGGTGCTACCTTGTCGCGCCCGAGCAGGATGACACGTTTGTCGTGTTTGAGCGCCAGGGCAATCTCGGAAAGCGTACCCAGTCCTCCCGGGCAGGCGATCACCACATCGCTGGAAAGCACGTTGATCACGTTGCGCCCATCACCCATGCCGGTCAGCACGGCGATATCCAGGTCGGGTGAGGCTTTTGCGGCCGTTTTGTCGGGCAGAATGCCGATCACGGTTCCACCCGCCTTCTTCGCACCGCGCGCCGAGGCAGCCATCACGCCGCGGTTCCGCCCACCGTTGAGTAGAACCCACCCGTGCCTGGCTATCAGCGCGCCAAGCCGTTCGGCCATGTTGGAGACATTCACAGTCGCCTTCGACCCGCCCATTACCCCGACAACCGGTCTACGCATAGCCTAAAGCTCCACCCGTTCGGCCTTGTACCAAGCTGCCAATTACGCTCGGACGATTCTCGGCACAGTCTGGGGGGAAGGTCAAGCGCCAGAGCCGGCAGCGTAGCATGTCTGCACGTTGAGATTCCCCTGCGCTCGGCTAGGCGGTACAGTGCATTTGAGTGCATCACCGCTCATGGTGAATCGAGATACAGTCCGCCGTCGGTCTGTTTAGGCTGCAAGTACCTTGTCCAGCCGATCATTCTTCGATCCTGTGTTGGCAACGCTGGCAAGGGCACACGCCCAGCGCCAATTCGACAGATTCATGCGCGCGACAGAGTCGGCGAGAGAAACGCAAGAACGCGTTCTCCTAGCCAAGCTGCGACGCAATGCCGACAGCGTCTTCGGCCGCAAACACGGCTTCTCCCGTATTCGCAGCTACCAGGATTTCGCCGCCCAGGTGCCCGTGCACACGTATGAGGATCTTCGCCCATACGTGAAGCGTGTGATGGCCGGCGAAACGCAGGCGCTTTTCGGGCGTGGTCAGCGCGTGTTGATGTTCGCTATGACCAGCGGCAGCACCGACGAGCCGAAATACGTTCCCGTAACACCCGAGTTTCTCAGCGAGTATCGGAGGGGATGGAACGTGTTCGGTGTGAAGGCATTGCTCGACCATCCCGGAGCGCTTCTGCGATCTATCCTGCAGGTCACGTCTGATATGGATGAGTATCAAACGGAGAGCGGCATTCCCTGCGGATCGATCTCCGGCCTGCTCGCCGCTACGCAGAAGCGTCTGGTGCGCAAGTACTACGTGTGTCCGCGGGCAACCGGACGGATCGCGGACCCCGACGCGCGATATTACACAATCATGCGCCTGGCGTTATCCCGGGACGTGTCCTGGATGATCACCGCCAGCCCCGCAACGCAAGTAAAGCTGGGCTATGTGGGCGCTAGGCACGCGGAACGACTCATTCGAGATATCCACGATGGGACGCTGCAAGCACCCGGCGAGCTCCCGGATGCCACGCGACACGCGATCGCCGGCAAGCTTCTGCCCGACCGCGAGGCGGCCCGACGGCTTAGCGCTGTCGCCGCGAAGCACGGGGAGCTGCTGCCGAAGCACTGTTGGAAACTTGCGTTCCTGTCCAACTGGACCGGGGGCACGTTGAGGTTGCACCTGCAACATTTTCCGCACTATTTCGGGTACACGCCGGTGCGGGATATAGGCCTGTTGGCGACCGAAGGGCGGGTGTCGATCCCCCTGACGGATGGAACGGCGGCCGGCGTACTCGATGTGACTGGCAGCTTCTTCGAGTTTGTCGACGCCGAGGCCGACGCCACCGACAAGGCTGCCATCCACCGGTGCGATGAGCTCACCCCCGGGGGGGAGTACCGGGTGATCATGACTACGTCAGCGGGGTTCTATCGCTACGACCTTGGCGACTACGTGCGCGCTTGTGATTACGTGGGCCAAGCGCCGGTCATCGAGTTTCTGCACAGAGGCGCCCACGTCAGCTCGGTGACCGGCGAGAAGCTGACCGAATGGCAGGTGACGGCTGCTTTCCTGCGTGTCAGCCGGGCGTTGGGCCTCAGCCTGACCGACTTTTCAATAGCGCCGGTATGGGCTGATCCTCCGTTCTATCGCCTACACCTGGACGTGGAGGTCGGTGATCCCGGCCGTGTGGCGATGCTCCTCGACGAGGAGCTATCGCGGATGAACATGGAGTACGCATCGAAGCGGTCCTCGGGCCGTCTGGGCCCGATCGTCTTGAATCCCCTACTGCCTGGGACGCTGGCCCGGCTCGATGATGCGGACCGGCTTCGGCGCGGCGGTGCAGCCAACGAGCAGTACAAGCATCAGTACTTGTTCACAAAGCCCGGCGATGACCAGGCGTTCCTCGCCGTAGGTACCGTCCATCCAGGGATCGCTGGCGGTGCGGATGGTGGGACACGCTGAGGACAGTGTCCGCCCGGGACGGAGTCTCCGTGGGAGCCGCCTGCTCCTTCCTCGTCAGTGCTGCCGCCCCGGGGGACTTAAGGCCGGCTTTCGGGCTGTGCGGCACACGGCTTGCAAGGCATCTTGGCGTCCACGATCCCAGGCAGTATGATCGCGGTCTGTCAATTGTTGTTCGTACAGTCATTCAACAGACAAGGGGACACGGTATGAAACGTGCGAAGATTACCATCGTGGGAGCCGGCAACGTCGGTGCAAGCTGTGCCGTCTGGGCGGCGGAGAGAGAACTTGGCGACATCGTCCTGATCGACATTCCCGAGATGGCCGACCGGACCAAGGGTCGAGCGCTCGATCTCGCTCAATGTGGGCCCGTCGACCGCTTCGACTGCAAATTCACTGCGGGCAGCGATTACGCCGCCGCTGAGGGCAGCGACGTGGTCGTCATCACTGCGGGCATCCCCCGCAAGCCAGGCATGAGCCGGGATGATCTCATCCAGACCAACGTCAAGATTGTCAAGTCGGTCTCGGAGCAGATCGCCAAGGTCGCCCCCGACTCGATCCTGATTGTTGTCTCCAATCCGCTGGATGCCATGGTCTACACGACCTGGAAGACTACCGACTTCCCGACGAACCGCATCGTTGGGCAGGCCGGCTGCCTGGACATCGCCCGCTTCCGAACGTTCATCGCCATGGAGCTGGACTGCAGCGTCGAGGATATAACGGCGCTGCTCTTGGGTGGACACGGCGATGACATGGTGCCGCTGGTGCGCTATACGTCCGTGGCCGGGATTCCTATTACACAGTTGATCCCGAAAGACCGCCTGGATCCCATCATCAAGCGGACCAGGATGGGCGGCGGGGAGATCGTCAAGCTTATGGGCACCAGCGCTTACTATGCTCCGTCAGCCGGCACGATTCGGATGGTCGAGGCCATCGTCAAGGACAAGCGGCGCATCCTGCCTTGTGCGGCCTTCTGCGAGAAGGAGTACGGCGTCGGCGGTTACTTCGTCGGCGTTCCCTGCATGCTGGGCCGCAACGGCGTCGAGAAAGTCATCCAGGTTGAGCTGGACGCTGAGGAACGGAAGGCACTCGACGAGAGCATCGCTCACGTGAAGGAGCTTGCCGGCATCGCCGATAAATTCCTGAAAGGGTAGTAATATAAGCGGCGCGGCACAGGTTTCCAGCATGTGTGGCGGCGCATGATCTGAAACGTTCCGTCGAAGCTCACGGGTAGCGTCCCGTGGGCTTCGGCAATTTGGCATCCGGTACTTGGTGTCCGAGACTCACCATCGCGACCAGACCCGTACGTGCCCGTCGTGCCACCACGTGCTGCACGTCACGCGCGACGGGCGATGCCATGAATGTGGTGCGGAGGTGGTGACGTCCGACGATGATCGTGACCAACCGCGGTTCTTGTCGCTCCCGCAAATGCGCTACCAGAACACCTACGTCTGGCTCGTCTTCGTATCAGTTCTGGATTTGCTTTTGACCATGTTCGTGCTCTACCTGTGGGGAGGGTATGAGGTCAACCCGATTGCAGCGGCGATCATCGACCACATGGGGTTTCTCTGGGCGATTGTGTTCAAGTTCGGACTGATCGTGCTGGTGATCGTTATCTGTGAGATCCTCGGCCGGCGCCACAACCCCACGGGGCGAAAACTGGCTACCGCTTCCGTCGTCATCAGCGCCTTGCCGGTCGCCTATACGTTCGCAGTCTTGTTCCACACCGCCCTGGCACCAACCAACTGACTGACACATGCTCAGTAGGTAAGCCAGTATCACCTTAAGTGGTACGTCCGGTAAACCGACAGACCTACTGACCGGTGTCGGGAGAAAGGAGGCTCCGCTCCGGCTTCGTGACGAGGCACCAGGACGTTGTCGCCATTGAGTGCCAAAGAGATGTCACCGTGCGCTGAATCCCCTGGGACTAGGATCATCGTCGTTGGTCCGCCGCCGGAGAGTCTCGGCGGAATGGCCACCGTTGTCGGCCAGATGATCGCTCTCGACTTTGCAGGTCGGTACAGCATCGAATTGCTCCCGTTAACACTCGCACAGAGCCCGCGCGAACCACTTTACGGTAGAATCGCTCGGCACATCCGTCAGGTGCGGTGTTTGCGAACCGCCATACGCCGCACGAACGCGTCAATTGTCCATATCCACACGTGCAGCGGGTTCTCATTCTATCGATCCGTTGTGGACATGATGATCGGGCGGCACCTCGGCTGCCGGGTGATTCTGCACATCCACGGGGCCAAGTTTGACAAGTTCTATGCCCACGAGCCTCTCTGGCGACGGCGGCTTGTAGCACGGTCCCTCGCACGGGCGGATCGGGTAGTCGCGTTGTCGAGCCGGTGGCGCGACAAGCTTCACCACATGGCCCCCAACGCACGTGTGGATATAGTGGAGAATGCAGTCGAAATCCCTTCAGTCACACCAAAGCGGCGGCAGGACGGCCCATGCTGCTTCCTGCTCCTTGCCCGAATGGACGAGTGGAAGGGCATCGACGATCTGCTGGATGCTTGCACCGACCTGCGCCGTCAAGGGGTCGCCGTGGAAGTGGTGCTCGCCGGTCCATCCGGAACAGCCGGGGACGCAACCGTAATCCATGAAAAGATCCGCGCCCACAACCTTGCGGGCATGGTTCGGTACGTGGGCCCGGTCCACGGCGAGGCAAAGTCGAATCTCCTTGCCGCGTCTGATGCTTATGTCCAGCCAAGCCATCACGAAGGCATGCCGATCGCACTATTGGAAGCCCTTGCCTACGGGTTGCCGATTGTGGCAACCCATGTTGGGGCCGTACCGGAGGTGGTCAACGACGGGAGACACGGTTTGCTAGTGCCGCCGCGCCGTCCCGACTTGCTTGCCCGGGCGATGCGTAGGCTGGCCACGGAAGATCAGAACCGGCGAGACATGTCCCGCGCCACGCGTACCCTGGCTGTACAGCGATTTGGCCTGGCGCGGTTTCAACGTGACCTGACCTCGCTGTATGACAGCCTGACGCAGAAAGCTGTCACAGAGAAAACCGCACGCCGGATCGATTGTCGGGGGCTGGGGAGTTACACCGCCGATCGCTCGGCGGCTGCGGCGCCTGCTACGGACTCCAACGCTTCGGAGCCGCTTGCCGTGTTGATGTGCTTGGCTAGAGGCGCAACCTTTCGATAGCCGAGGTAATGGATGATCTCAAAGATCTCTGACCAGCTCGGGAAGGGGCGGTCATTGATCCGCTTGTAATCATCAATGGCCATGATGAACTCGAGAAGCTCACCGCTGATCTCGCCTTCTTCGGCTGCTCTGCGAACTTCGCCACGCCGTCGACCGGGACCACGGCGGCGGTCCATTCCCGACCGCCGTTCCGCTACGCTTCGACGTCGGTCTTGCCGCCTACTGTCCGAACGGCGTTCCGGCCCTGCATGAGCATCAGACATATCCAGAGAATCGGTCGGAAGGAAAGCCGACTTGACATAGGTAGCGCGCCGAGACCAATCCAGCCACGCTGCTAAGCCACAAACAATAGCGGGGTCGATTATCGGTATAGATGGGAGCAGCCGCGCGGAGTGTGATCAGACGTCATCGTCCGGGAACAGGTCGTCCTCCTCGTCGTCATCGTCTTCATCCTCGTCGTCGTAGGGGTCGTCATCTTCGTCCAAGTCTTTGGCCCCCACCGCCGTGATCGATGCCACAGACTCGCCGGCCCCTCCATGCACGGGGTCGGCAAGAAGGAAGAACATACCCGGTGCCCGCTCGATATCGTCCGCGTCGAGCACCGTCGCATCACCTATGGTCACGGTCATGCCCATCGCCTCCAATACCCAGCCTGGTGTTCAGGCCAAACCCACGTCATCCTGGCCGTAAGAAACGCTGAGGTCCAGAAAAACGTGGCAAAGTCTATTCAACAGACTCCAGTCGTCAAGGGGAAACCAGCCAAGATTTGACAGGGGCTTTTTTACGGGTGAAGGGTGCGGAAATCGGTTAGGATCGGTTGGCCTTTGCGGCCTCCTGGTCTGCCGAACGGGGGATGTTAAGGCCCCACCGGGTGGCAGGATGCCGAAGGCGAGGAGGACCAGACGATGAACGGTGGAGATTCTGCTCGGACTGATCCCACACCGGTGCCAACCGACGCCCCGACCAACCTGGATGGGGCCGCCGGTGGCGACGGCGCCACCCTGGATCCGGGAACGGAAACCGACATCTGGACCGGACGTACGCACTGGCAGCATTACGCAGGGAGGCTCGCCCTATGGCTCATCGGCAATCTGGCGGTGATTGTACTGGTCATCTGGCTAGCGCGCCGCGTCGAGTGGCTCACGTTCAAAGCGGGGTTCGCCATCGTCGCGGTCATTCTCGTGGTATTCGGGCTCGAGATGGTTGTAAGAAGGGTCTTCCTGAACATCTTGAGGCACCGGTACCGGCTTACTACACAGCGGCTGTTCATCGAACGGGGCATTCTCAGTCGGACGATTGATCAGACGGAGTTGATCCGCGTCGATGATGTAAGGCTTCACAAGAGCTTCCTTAATCGCATGTTCAGGCTCGGTTCGGTCGCCGTTGTTTCGACCGACGCCACTGACCGAGAGATTGTGATCGAAGGTATTGCCGAGCCGGAAAAAGTGGCCGAGGCGATCCGCACACGCATGCGTGCAATGCGGCGCAAATCACTGTTCATCGAAAACCTTTAGGATTGTCGATTGTCGAGTGCCAAGACACTGGGTTTTCGCCGCGCCGACCAACCCCCAACCCCCAATCCGCAATCCGCAATCGTCAATCCTTAAGGTTCTCAGGATTTAGTAGCTTTAAGTCGTCTACTACGAACAAACCGTCTTTGCGGATTAATTCACCGTCGAACCAGATTTCTCCGCCGCCGTGAGCCGCTTCCTGAATACAGACCAGGTCCCAATGGATCGTGCTGCGATTGGTGTTGTCGGCCTCTTCGTAGGCCTGTCCCGGGGTGAAGTGGAAGGACCCGGCGATCTTCTCGTCGAACAGGGTGTCGAGCATCGGTTTGGTGATAAAGGGGTTGAGGCCGATGGCAAACTCGCCGGTGTAGCGGGCACCCTCGTCGGTATCCAGGACCTTGTTAAGGTGCTCAGTGTTAGTGCTTGTCGCCTCGACGACCTTGCCCTCACTGAAGACCAGACGAACGTCGTCGTGGACGATTCCCTGGTAAATGGTCCGGGCGTTGAACTGCACCGTTCCGTTGACGCTGTCCCGCACCGGGGCCGTGAAGACCTCGCCGTCGGGAATGTTGAGCTTGCCATCACACGGTATAACGGGGATGTCCTTGATCGAGAACGCCAACTCGGTACCGGGTCCTACGATTCGGACGCGATCGGTCTTCTCCATACGCTCGACCAGCGGCCCCATGGCCTTGGACATCCGGGCGTAGTCCATAGTGCATACGTCGAAGTAGAAATCCTCGAAGCTCTCGGTGCTCATGTTGGCCTGCTGAGCCATCGAGGCGTGGGGCCAGCGGAGAACCACCCAGCGCGTCTTGGGAACGCGAATCTCCAGATGAACCCGGCGCCAGACGGTGTTCTGATAGAGCTTGTGGCCCTCCTCCGGTACATCCGATAGCTCGGCGATGTTGGGGTTGCCGCGCATACCGATATAGGCGTCCATCTTGCCCATACGAAGCACTTCGGCATCGGCAATCAGGTTGAGCTGGGACTCCGAGCACTGCTGCAACAGCGCCCGGTTGACGCGGTTGCTCTTTAAGGTCACAAACGGCTCAGCTCCGGCATCCCGGGCGACACGGATCAACTCGCAGGTCATCTCCGTGGGTATGTCAATAGCCTCGATAAGGATTCTGTCCCCCGGCTTCAGCGTGGTGGAGTACTTGACCAGCAGCTCAGCCAGCTTGGTCATACGCGGATCAATCATGATTTACTCCCCAATTCCCGTTTGCACGGCAATCCCGTGCCCTCTGCTCAACAGCCTGTCTGCCCGTTTTCGGGTCATCCCATCGTCGAGGAAACCTACCTAACCTCGCCTGTGCTAGTACCGTGTTTCATAATAAACGCGACTATCATTGCTGGACCGAGAATCCCTTCTCGGGCCTCTGACAGGTGCCGAGAATCCCGATGCACATCGGGACTCGGCACAGCGTAACTTACCTAACCTCACGGGTGGTAGCATAGCGAAAACACGATGCCACTACCAATCGGGAAGACACCGGTGGGGCAGGGATGGCGTTCTCACTCGCTCTGTCGCGCCAATGGGCTGGTCCGAACCAGTGCCCCAGGTGCCGTTTTCCGCAAGTCGAGCGGCGCCAGGTGTCGATCCTAATCCCGCGCCTGGACGGTTGGCCAGAAGCGTCAAGTTTGCCTACAATACGTATAAGAACGGAGTAGCCCGACAGGGGCGACGCCATATGAACAGGAGAGGTGGGTCGGATGGCCGATAGGGCCCAGCAACAGAAAAGCAAGCTCGAGACCGTGGAACCGCTGGGGAATCGTGTTCTCATCCGAAAGGACGAGGACAAGAAGGTGACCAAGGGGGGCATCGAACTCCCCGATTCCATCGAGATTCCCACGATCACCGGCCGGATCGTCGCCGTCTCCGCTCAGGTGGAGCACGATGACGACTTCCCGATCCGGCAGTATGACCGGGTGTTGTTCAATCCCAAGAATGCCATCCCCGTGGAGTTTGATCCGGACAACTACCTCTACGTGGTGCCGGTTGATGACCTGGTAGCCGTGTTCCGTAAGAAGTAACCGGTGACCAGACGTCGCTCTGCCGCCGGGTCTCGAACTCGCCTCAGGCGGGCTATGATCGATCTTCCATCACCTGCTTTGATCGGAGTGATCCACTTGCCGCCGCTTCCCGGCAGCCCTTCTTATCTGCTCTCGACGGATGAGATCATCGCCCGGGCCCTTAAAGACGCTCGGACCCTCCAGGAAGCAGCATTCGACGCCGCAATTATCGAGAATTTCGGAGACGTTCCCTTTGCGAAGGCGACGTTGCAGCCGGCGAGTGTGGCTGCGATGGCGGTGGTGGCAGACCACGTGCGGCGGGCGGTGCAGTTACCCATCGGCATCAACGCCCTTCGCAATGATGCACTGGCCGCCTTGGGTATTGCAGCGGCCGTGGACGCCTCGTTCATTCGTGTAAACGTACACATAGGCGTCAGTGCGACGGACCAGGGTTTGCTCGAAGGGCGGGCCGACAATACGGTGCGGTATCGAAAGCAGCTCGGGCGACGAATCGCCATCCTCGCCGACGTACATGTCAAGCATGCCACCCCGATAAGTGAGCCGGATATTGTCCGTGCGGCTAGAGATACCGCCTATCGCGGGCTTGCGGATGGCTTGATCCTGACCGGTCCCGCGACCGGCGAGCCCGTCGATCCCGACGACTTGCGACGTGTGCGGGAGGCCGTCCCGGATCGGCGTCTTTTCGTCGGCAGCGGTGCGAAAGCTGAAACGGTAAGGTCCTTACTAGCCAGCGCCAGCGGGATTATAGTTGGAACCGGGATCAAGGCGGGCGGCGAGGCCGTCAATCCGATCGACCCGGCGCTTGCACGGGCCTTCGCCGGGGCCGCCGGGCGGGGGTAGGGTCTGGTGAGTTTCCCGACAATTCATCTGATTGCACCAGCCGGCTCATGCCAACCATTTTTCGATGCGATCGGCGTCAGATCCGCAGCCGAGCTTATCGCAATCGTTCAGGAAGCCGTAGGTGACAGGTACTTAGTCATTGGAAGCGAAGTGTTGATCGAAGCGGACGAGGATGAAGCTCACGGAGGCCGATGTGACGATCGGGAGCGTGCTGAAGACATCCGGCAAGCACTGGAAAATGACAGCGTTGTGGCGGTGGTCATGTTGCGCGGAGGGGCATGGTTCACGCGAGTGCTGCCGCTTATCGACTTTACCGTGCTCGACCGCCGTACCCGACCGGTTGCAGTGTTCGGGTTCAGCGAACTTACAGCCCTTGTCAATATCGTGGCTGCCTCGCAACAGGGATTGGGCATCTACGACATGGGACCCGCCTTTCTGACGTATGGGTTGACGCACTACGCCTCGAACCGTCTTGCGAGTGACTCACCGGCAGCAATACGGCCGCGAGACTGGATGCTTTCCCGCCTGCGGCCCGAGTTCGATGCATTCTTTCGCGATGTGATCGCCATGATCGAGGGGCGGGGCACGGGCCGGTCGATCACCGCCCGAGTCGCCCGAGGCACCATGACGGATCGGTGCGAGGCCACATTTGTGGGCGGTAACCTCACCGTGCTGTCAGCGCTGGCGGGATCGCCGTATGAAATGTGCGTCAAGCCGGAGGGACGCTGGCTCCTCCTCGAGGACTACAACGACAAGCTGGAACGCATCGATCGTTTCCTCGCTCATTTGACGCTGGCGCGGTACTGGGATGCGTGCGAAGGGATTCTGCTCGGTGACTTCCACAAGGGATATGAGAACCTGACGCCGGCAGTTCTTGAACTGTTGCGCTTCCATGTCCCGCCAAGCCGATCGGTTCCGGTCCTGGTAACCGGCCAAGTGGGGCACGTCTGGCCCATGTCACCGCTTCCGTTGCATGTGCTCGTGGCGATCGAACGCACTGGCCCGGAGAGTCTTGCCATTCACTGGCCCGCCGCGCTTTGCACAGTATGATGGGAAGATGCCTGGTGCCGGCACGGCTCGTGAAGATTGCCCCGCACGGGGACCACGGCTGCAGGAAAGTGCCTGTACAGTTTGGCTATGGTGGTAAAGACGCTCGACTCGCCAAAGGTTTGTCTGACTTCAAGAGTCACTTGACAGACGCACCCAAGGGACCTGGTCGCGCCAGTGGTACAGCAACGCCGGTAGGATGGCACAAGCCAACGATTGACTCTTGGCCGTGCCACAGACAAAGGGCGTAATCTCAGGAGTGGGAAACCCGACTGCTTTTCTGCAGGCTGTCACCCGAACCAGCGTCCGGCCGGTGGCACAAAAAAGTAGTGACAGCCATTGTCAGTTGACAAGAGTGACGCTATAGTACGGCCACGAATGGAATCGCGGTCGATTCCAACAACGTTAGCCAATCGCACCTGGGTGCGAGTAGGGTTGCGAACCACACAAGTACGGGAGGCAATTATGGCGAGTCAGCTAAGCGCGCGGTCGGATTTCACGGAGACCTTCGCGATCCACATCGCACTGAAGGCGGCCCTCAAGAGCAGGCAGTACGACAAGCACGCGGCAGTGCGCAGAGCGGCTGAGAAGCTGGGCCAGGAACTCCAAAGCGAACGGTCCATCTATGGTCGGCAGCTCAAGATGATCGGCCTTATGGAGAAAGGGGCCACCCTAGCCGACATCGGCCGCAAGCTCCGTTGCTCGCGACGGACCGTGTTCAGGTATCTGAACCATCTTGAGGATGCCGGGATTGCAATCAAGCTGCAGGGAAACAAGTACCACGTTGAGAAAGTCGTCGCAAAGATGGTGCGTATGTAGCCGGTCGGCACCCCGGCGGATGGCACCGCTTCTTCCGCGTCGTCCTGTACGATCACCGTATGTCCGCTCGCCTCGATCCTCCATCCCAAGATGGGATAGGGCACCTTCTGTCCAGCGTTCGGGACCCCAGGACCGGCAGACAAAATCCGAATAACCCTCGGTCTGTGGACACCCGCTGCGGGGCCGATTTTCTACCCTCGTCCTCACGGCTGCGTCCGACCGTCTGTACATCCTTCCTGGGTTACCGCTTGTCTCCTTTTGGGGCTGAACGATCGGCGAGTACCATGGGGTAGCCGCCCAACAGGCGATTCTCCAAGAACGGAAACGAAAACGCGTGCCAGCGGACGAGATTGTTCTTGACTAATATGCCAGTTGTGGTATAATCGATATGGATACCCGCGAGGCGCAGAAACCGCTTTTCTGGATGGGTACTACGCGGAAGAGCGTGCGGGATTTCCCCGACGAAGTGCGTGAGGTGCTGGGTTATGGGCTTTATCTGGCTCAGAAGGGTAGCAAGCATCCGGATGCCAAACCCTTCAGAGGATTTCGTGGATCGGGAGTGCTGGAAATCGTGGAGGACCATGACGGCAATACTTATCGGGCCGTCTACACGTTGAAGTTGGCAGGGGCGGTGTATGTCCTACATGCGTTTCAAAAGAAGTCGAAGAAGGGGATCGCCACGCCGAAGCACGATCTTGACCTTGTCAAGGACCGGTTGAAGCAGGCACGGAAGCATTACGCGGAATGGAGCAAACAACGTGAACAGGGATAAACGCTATGCACGGTGCGGCTAAAGTAGAAGCAAGTAGCGGTAATGTATTTGCCGACATCGGCGTTGCCAAGCCCGAGGCGGCTCTTGCCAAGGCGGAACTCGCCCGTCAGATCGATTACATCATCCGGGCGCGACGTCTGAAGCAGGTAGAAGTAGCCAAAATCTTGGGCGTGGACCAAGGGAAGGTATCGGCTCTTGTCCGTGGCCGGTTGGCTGGCTTCTCGACTGAGAGGCTGTTCAGATTCCTTAACGCACTTGGGCATGACGTCGAAATCGTTGTCAAGAAAAGACCTCGCTCAGGCAAACGGGCACACGTAACTGTTATTGCGTCCGGATAACGGCGAGGGTGCCCCAGCCTTTCCAAGGGGGGACGGGCGGGACACTCGTGCCCCGCGCGGTAGACCTGTACGATCACGGTATGCCCGGCCGCCTGCGACCCCTCCGTTCCCCATCCCAGGTAGGTGGAGCGTGGGATGGCGTGCCTATACGGGGCGCTGGTTGAGTGCAGCGCACTATGGGTTATCGGAAGCTCGGCCACCTCCTGCGATCATCTCTCATTGCCAGGTGCTCCATCGCGTGCGTAGTCTCAGGATTTGATTCGCTCTAGGCGAAGTCCTACCCTATTAACGAGAGGACGGCGTACGGGCAGCTTCACCTCCTGTGTCGTTTCACTGGTGGTTTGCCCGAACGGATCCCGCTGCGGTTGTGGAGTGTGCGCTACGAGGTCTTGGCCTCGTCGAGGCTCCGGACCTGCGTCAACGCAGTGCGGCGTCCCTGTTTGGCTGGGTGCAGGCCTTGCCGGGGATTGAAAAGCCCGTCTATGTGCAGGAGTCCGGGGAGCTGAGGCTATGAAGCACGGGCATCTATGGCTCTGCCTGCTCGGCTTGATCAGTTGCCTCACTGTAGTAGCGTGTGGGCGATCCGGGGCTACGGGCTTCGGAGACCTGGTCGACCCAAGCACTGACGCGAACTCCAACGACAATACCGAATCCGACGACACATCGGTTGGTGATGTCACCGACGGGGACAACAGCAATGACAATCCGGGTTCTGGGGATGCAACCACCGACCCGGAAGGTGGGACGCAGAATCCCACCCGGCCACAACCACAACCTGAAGAAGCCATTCGAGCCCGGGTGCGGAATGAGAGCGCACTTAGAGCTGACGTAACGCTGCGGTTCATTCGCGACGATGCGATCGCTCACAGCGCCTTTCTCCGTGTCCGCTCGAGTACGATCACGACCGTCGAGAGCCGCAAATCGGCTGACATAGTGCAAGCGTTCGGTCTCGACGAGACAGGTGATGTGCTGCCCAGCGTTACCTTTGTCTTCGGGGTCGATTTCGATGAGGACAGGCCGGCTGAGTACATCATTCCGGCCGACATACCGGATGAGCCCCCATCGGACGAACCGATCCCCGACGATGTCCAGCCGCCGACGATCAAGATGCTTGAACCGGGCAGCGACGTCAGCTTGACACTCGGCTCGACGCTGATAGTGCGTTGGACCTACACGACTGCCTCACAAGAAGCTGTTGTGCGGATATACATGCAGCGGGCCGACGCGACGGGGACTGAGGATCGAACGCAGGTCGGCCCCACCGTGGCGGCGGCCTTGGACGGAGCTGCCGGCGAGCTGTCTATCGTTTTACAGGACATTGACCCGGGCCTTTACCGGATCGTGGGCGAAATCAATGACGGCACAGAAGCCGTCACCGCGGTCGCCCCAGGGTGGGTGGAGGTCGTAAGTGAGGTCGACGACGCCGCTCCCTCCATCACAATCCTGTCTCCACTGGAAGAGATTGAACTCTACGAGGACGAAGTATTGCCGATCGCTTGGCGGTTTGAAGGTGACGAGGACCACGCGACGGTCACGTTCTTCCTCGTAACTGCGGAAGAAACGGGTGGAACAGAGGAGCCAATCGTAATCGGCAGCCCATTGTGTGACGATCCGGATGCTGACGGGATCTGTCAGGCCGAGCTGGCGATGGCGGGTGTGCGTCCCGGACTATATGATCTGGTCGGCCAGATCGATGTCGGAGGAGTGGTTGGAGCGCATCGTGTCGCGGGTGTTGTGCGAATACTTAACGACGAGCCGCAGCTTACATTCCTAGAGCCTGCTGATGATTTCGAGCTTGATCCCGGCGACTCGTTCGACGTGGTCTGGACCGACTCCGACGACAACGACAACGCCCGAATACTGCTGCTGCTCGATCCGGACCTGAACGGCGTTGGGCTCGATGGCGACGAAGTTCTGCTCGTGCCGCCACTGGACGAAGACCCGGCTGGCACTGGTAACACGGCAACGGTGGAGATTCCCACAGGGGTTCCCAAAGGGGTGTACCGCCTCGCGGGTACGATATCAGACGGCATCGCAGAGGTGTTCGCCTGGGCAGAGGGGTTGATCTACTTCGGCGTTTGCATGCCACAAGATCCGGAGCTCGTCCTGACTGTGGATGATGCACCGCTGAAGCGTCGGCTCGGCGAGACTATCGAAGTTGAGCTGGAGACGTCTGACGTGCCCATTGACGCGGGCGTGCGTTTCTATCTGAGTAAGGTTGGTTCCGGTGGCACGGTCTCTGCTGAAATGCACACGGCGAGTGTCAACCTCCACGGCGTCAACGTACTGGCGATTTCGTCGTTTGAGCCGGTGATCCCAAACGAGGGCTGGCCTCGTCAGTTTGACCTGGTGGTTGAGGTGGGGGTATGTGGGACGTTGTACTCGACCACTGCCCCGGATTCGGTGTGGATCCGCCAGGAGGTTGAGGTGACCAACGTCGAGGTGGTCAGTTACACATGCCGGGAGGGTCGGGATGCGCAGTGTCCCGGCCTCGAGGTCAAGTGGTACGGCGGGGGGTTTGAAGAGCAAGAACCCCACGAGGACATTCAATTCTGGCTCTCGAATGATGAAAGGGTCCCACAGGACGGAGTGCAGGACGACACACACCGGATTATTCATCGTGCGCCCGAGAGCCCCAACTTGGACCAGAAGGCAGAGCTCACCCTCACGAGGATCATCATTTACGAGCTCCCCGAGGGCGATCAATTGGGCTGTCCGCGAGGTCTTGGATACTACAAGTTGGTGACGGTGGTCGAGCCGCCAGACTTTGGGCGGATCATCTCGTCATATCCCGATTGGATCGGGGTCTGCTTGCACTTCCTGGACCCTCTGCCTCGCTAATAGCCTTAGGAACTAGCAACCTTAGTGAGTGGCCCACATCGATACCGCGGTCTACAGCCTTTAACCGCGCCACGCAAATGATATCGAAGCCTTTGGAAATGTCCGCCTTACTGGTTCGGAAGGCTTCGCGGATTCTCCGCCGCACGTAGTTGCGATGCACGGCGTTACCGATGCGCTTGCTCACACTCAGACCGAACCGGGACCAGGCAAGACCATTCTCGGCGACATACACGACCAAAACATCGTCGCCGACGCTGCACCTCCGGGCAAAAACTCGCTCGAAATCGGTGCGCCGGCGCAAACGTTCGTGTTTTTGAAATCGTTGGTCGGGCGGCATCCCCATCCCCGCGACGATGCGATACCCGGGCTCGGCCTGTCCCAGGTAGCTGCGATCTATGATAAGCCCTAGCCGTTGGGCTAGCCCGGATTATTTGTCCTTGGGTCTATTTTACGACCTCCCTGTGAGGCAACCTACGGTTGCAGAACGGGTTGGCTCAAGACAAGGAGGTCGATCAGGTTGGCACAGAGTGTAGCTCAAATCTGCTCCGTTTTCTTCTGCCGTCTCCCCTTCGTAGTGGAGCCTCACGAGGTCCAAGTCAGCAGCGACACGGGAATTCTACCCATCCGCCAGTTCGACGACCAGATCCGCCTCCACGGATCGGTTCATCGCCTGTCTCAACGACCCGGGCGACCCGAACCTGACCGACCACGGCCCGGACGAAATGGTCCACCAAAGGATCTACGGCATCCTGGCCGGCTACGAGAACTGCAACGACCACGACACGCTCCGCGGTGATCCGGTCGTCAAGATGGTCAAAGGTTGCACGTTTGCAGCAGCGGTATTTGTAAACCGCAAGTCGACGGTTCGAGTCCGTGCGGTGGCTGTGCGCGAGAGTGCTTGTCAGGGAAGGAGGGTAGCTCTGCAGGGCTCACCTGTTCAGTCTCGATGAGTTGAGTCCTAGAACCTAGTAGTGCCGTTGTGCAGCCGCTCAATCTCGAGCTGGCTGAAATGCTGGGACTCTTCGACGTGCCTTCGGACATCGAACCGTTCGACGAACCACTATTGCCTGGACATGGTGATGGTCCGCCTCCATGCGTGGCAATCGAATACCCGCCGCCCGGACATCCTGTCCTCCTGGGGCGGCGGGTCTATCGCCAACGGCCGCGCCGCGAGGATGGTAGTCGATACCCGCCGGGGATAACCACAGTCGCGCCCCGGACCGCCCGCCTTCGTGCGCCCGCCGCTGTCTTCTGTCTTGTATATTCATCGGCATTTCACACCGCCCAGCACAGCATTTTCAGGTCTGGTAGAGCCTGTTCCGGCGTTAGAGGGCGGTAGACGCGGCCCCGTGGCACGCGTTTTATCCAGGTATGGGCGTCCCACACTCCGGGCAGACGCCCGTGCTGGCTCGCAGGTCGTAGCCGCACTTGGTGCATATTGGGAAGAGTTGTGCTCGTCTGTACTTTTCACGCATGTAGAGCAGGATGATTCCCGGCCCGAACGCCCACAGCAGAACCGTCCCCGAGATAACCAGGGTCGTGTATGTGCCTCGTGCACAATAGCAATCCCGATGACGCATCACCCAAACATGGACAGGAACGGCCACCAACGCCTCGACCAAGCTGCCGGCTACCAGGCCGCGGATCATCCTGCCCAGTTGCGTGTACCTGTCACCCTGTCGCCAATAGACGAAGAAGATCCAGGCCCACACGCCCCACAGCGCCAGCATCGGAACCCAGATGATGAGCAAGCCCCATGGGCCCCATTCACCGGCACTATCCAGGATCGGTTCCCACCAGTTGGGCAGCTCCACCAAAAGGGTAAATGCGCTCACCGTAAGAAGCATGGCCATGGCACTTGCGGCGATCACAGCAGACGCAAGTGGGCGCCCTGTGCCGGCGAGGCGCATTCTCCAGGCTCTTCCGGGCCGCAGAAACGCCCATTGAGCCAGTAATAGCAGACTGAGTACCAGGGCGAGGTTGACTCCATAGCTTCGCGGGCCCTCACTCCACCAACCGAGCGGTGTCCCTATGAGCCCGGCGCCAACGAACTCTTCGAACAGAAGATCGCTGAAGAACGGCAGAACGGCCCAGATGAGGGCGGCGATGGCGTAGAGGATACCGGCGACGAGAATCGCCCGACGTAACCGATGTCCCGCATGCTTCGCTTTTGTCATTGCAAGATGCTCATGGTAGTCTGAATCGGCCTAGTACTGTGTTTCATAAGTCCCGCTACTACCTGAGCCGCGGGCTTTAGCCCGCGCGGTGCTCCGCGCAGGCTGAAGCCTGCGGCTCGGTGCGTAGCCGTGCCTTCTCCCTGTCAACTGGCTGCGATCGGCGCCACCATCGGCTCACAGAGCCGTTCCCAATCCTCGCGACGTATCTTGACCGCCTCGCTGTGACTGCCGGCCTGCATGACCAGGAAGTCGTCTTCCTGCAACTGGGTGTCCATGATTGTTTTCATGCCGAACAGCGAGCCGACCGGCGGCTCCGCTCCAAGTTCACAATCCGGGAACAGGTCGGCCATCTCGGCCTCGGTCGCCAGCCGGACCTTGGGCTCTTTGAGCACGTCGGCCACACGCTGCAGGTCAAGATGTTTCGGGGCCTGCACCACGCACATGGTAAAATCCGAGGCCCCCTTCACAATGACCGGTTTGGCCACCATGTATCCGGAGACGCCCTCCTCGTGGGCCAATCGCTGCGCCGTGTACGTCTTCGAATGACTGTGCTTCTCGTAATCAATCCCCCGTTCCTTCAACAAAGATTCGAGTTTCATGATCTGTTCTCCTCTCAACGGCCTATCTCATGCTCCGTGTTGCCCGAACCCATTCACAAGAAAGCGAACATGTCATTGCGCTCTCAAACAGTAAGCTCCATTTGATCGAGCGTCTATACCGCAAATCTTACCTCACCGATGGCAAGACGCTACCGGGCATGGTACAGGTGGGGCACTAGTTACGGAGTGGGTAGGGCATGGGGACCGGAGCGACGCATGCCATCGGAGTGCCTGTGAGTATTCGGCGCGGCACCGCGCGTTTGGCTTACCGGGCTCCCGTGCGGAATGACGCCCACCGCCCGACAGGCCCGGCCCCTTTGCGTGAAAGCACGCGACCGGGCGATTTTTCGGCGGATCGGCCGCCCATGTCGGCTGGAAGAGGGGCGAAGATCAGGCACACCGGCGTTGAGCGCGAGTCACTTCGCGTAGGTGTCCGCTCCCAGAAAATGGAGGGATACGTACGGCTCGTCGCCGATCACCCAGCTATCGTGTCCGGGGCCGACGCTGAAGAAGTCCCCGGCCGTAAGCTCAAACTCGCGCCCGTCGTCCATCTTGACCGTAGCCCGCCCTTGAAGGACCAGGCCGACGTGATCCACGTCGCAGCTCTTCTTTCCCACGCCCGGCCCGACGTGCTGCGACCACTTCCACCCCGGCTCATAGCTCGCCCGCCCGACGGTTACCCCGCCGATCGTCACCAGCTCGAACCTCCCCTTCTCAAACTCCCGCACCTCATTGGGCTTGTCGAACCGCTTAATGACCACATCATCCACACAGCACCTCCCGTCGGGCTGGATGTCCCACTATGCGTGCCCCATCCCCTCCACATGCGGTCCACTGCGTCAAACACACCGCCGCTGCCCGGCCTCCGAGAGCCTGGTGGGGCCAATGGCGTGTCCCTGGACCGTGTTATTCTAACACCAGTCCGGAGATCTCCCTGACTTCGGCGCAGACTCCCGGGGACGAGGCCCGGATGACCCGTATTGTTGGAAGAAGCGTCTTGGCCGCTCCGTCAAGACGCACACAGAGGTAGTTGTCACCTCGGACCTGTACGGCAATGAATTGTTCGAGTCCCGCCGGTTCGACGCCTTCGAGTGCTCCAATACTCTCGCAGGTCGGGGTAACGACAAGAAACGTCGTTTGGCGTCGAGCAACTCGCCTTCCGAATGCTTCCACACCCTGAACTGTAACGAATACGAAAAGCGAGACGGTAATAACGGCAAAGACAGCGCCTTCTCTCTTCTTGTCCGTTGCAATTTTATATGTGATCCCTACCAGGGACGCGGCACAAAGTAGTGTCACGGTCAGAGCAATACCCGCGAGCATCATAGATGCCCCTGCGAGCGGGATCACAAGCAATAATACCACGAGGACTCGTTTGAGTTCTAGCTTCTTGAATGCGCGCTCGTGTTGCTGAAAATACGCCATCAATAACGCGGCTGTGTGAACGGCGTAGGCTACCGTTATTACTACACCGAGAGTACACTTGACGACCAGTGCTAGACCGAGATACACAAAGTCTTCGGGAACGCCAAATGCTGCCAAGAACCCCTTCTGATACAGGTAAGCTACGCAATAACCGAGTGCCGTTGCCCCTGCAATAACTAGCGCCTCTCCACAGGGCACTCGTTTCCACCAGTTACCGACTTTTGGGTCCACTGAGTCTCTATGCTCTGGTGTGGGGCGCCCAGGAATCTGCTCGTTTCCGTGTGAACTTGTCATCCGAAAAGACCCGGAGACTGACGGTCGCAGTCGCGCCCTCCACAATACAAGCGACGCGCGTGTCCCGCCCCATCCTGTAAAGGCGGACCCACTCCGCAATACAAGCTATGCTAACTGAACAGCGTCGGATCTTCACTTTTCCGACACGGCTGCCCGCTTCGAGTTCGTGCTCGGTTTCCTTTTACGCGCCGCCCGTCGGGGGTACGGATGATGCCGTTGGCGGTGTTGGCTACGCTGGTTAGGGGATCTTCGGCGCCGTCGAGGAGATCGCCGGGTTTGATGCGGGACAGGCGGGTGTGGGTCTCGGCTACGTATTGCTTCGAGATTTCGATGCCCAGGTACTTGCGGCCTAGTTTCTTGGCTACGGCCAGGGTCGTGCCGCTGCCGGCAAACGGGTCGATGACGAGATCGCCTTCGTTGGAGCAGGCTTTGATGATCCGGCCAAGGAGCTGCTCGGGCATCTGGCAGCCGTGGAAGCCCCCACGCTCCTTGAACGTGCCGCAGACCCGCGGGAAGTACCAGGTGTCGCTGTCGGCCGTGAAGCCTTCGGGCACGTCCTGCGGTCGAAGAACCCAGCCATTGGGGATTGGGGATTGCGGATTGCGGATTGCGGACTGCGGATTGGGGATTGGAGATTCGGTTTGCCTGTCGTTTCGACGTTTTGACGTTTCGACTTTTCGACTTTTCGACGTTTCGGCGTTTGGCCGGATGATCCAGGTGTCGTCGGGGACGCGGCCTTTGGGGTTGGCACGTTTGTCGCCGTAGACGAGCTGACGGGCTGATGGCACACGAATATCGTCAGTATTGAAGGTGAACTTCTTGGGGTCCTTGGCGAAGTAGAAGAGGTGGGCGTGCGACCGGGTGAACTTGTGCTTGCAGTGCACGCCGAACGTGTAATACCAGACGACCCAGCTTCGACAGGTCAACTCCAGGTCGCGCGTGGCCATCACCTTCAGCTCGGCCGCATACTCATCCCCGATGGCCAGCCAGAACGTGCCGTCGGGTTTCAGTACGCGAATGACTTCACTGATCCACCGTCTGGACCAGCCCAGATAGTCCTCACAGGACCGCTTGTCGTCGTACTCGTCGTAGTCGTAGCCGATGTTGAAGGGCGGATCGGCGAAGACCAGATCAACTGATCCTGCGTCGAGCGTTTTGAGCTTCTTGATACAATCACCCTGGACGATTCGGCCAAGCGTGGCTGCCATGTGTGCTCCTCCCTGAGTGTCATTGGAGTGCGCCGTTCAAAAATCCGTCACGTACTCCGCCCACCCTGTTTAGTCCGGGACCCGCGAAATCCACTGTCATCGTAACGGCAACCGGGGCGTACACAACGGACGCTCAACAACTCACAGATTCACATGCTGGCGCACGCCGCCACCGGCGTACAACTTGCCTCGACCCACGGCATGAGGACCTTGCCGCCCTAACATCTCCCGAATATAATATAACAGCCGCGGCCCGGCTACGGCAAGAGCCTTTGCATGAAACTGCGTCGGATTGACAACCCGCCGAATCTATATCTCAGCGAGCATCGCGAGTGGCTGGAGCCGCCGCCGGAGGCCAACATTGAAGTCTACGAGGAAATATCCGGCTCGATCCTCTCGAAAAACGACAGCCCTGATCTGCCGTTCACCTGGTCGGTCAATCCCTATCGCGGCTGTCAGCACGCTTGCAGCTACTGCTATGCCAGGACGTATCACGAGTACCTGGGCCTGGGTGCAGGCACCGACTTCGACACCAAGCTGATCGTCAAGCTCAACGCTCCACAGCTTCTTCGTAGGGCCTTTCGCCGGCGGGATTGGAAGCGCGAGAGCGTCAACTTCTCAGGGATCACCGACTGTTATCAGCCGCTCGAGGCCGGCTACCGGATCACGCGGCGATGTCTCGAGGTTTGCGTGGAATGCAATAATCCGGCGGTGGTGGTGACCAGAGGGTTTTTGGTGGTCCGTGATGCCGATGTCCTCGGTGAGCTGAACAGATGCGCCGGTGCGCAGGTGCTAGTGAGCATTCCGTTTGCGGATGCGGCCACTTGCAAGCTGTTGGAGCCACAGGCCCCGATCCCGGCGCGACGGTTTGAGGCCATCCAACGGCTTCACGAGGCCGGTGTACCTGTGGGCGTGCTGATCTCTCCGGTCATCGCAGGCCTCAACGATCGCGATATCCCACGGATTTTGGAGCAGGCAGCCGCAGCCGGGGCGCGTTCAGCAAGTTATACCGCCCTTCGACTGCCCGGCAGCGTCGAGCAGGTGTTCCTGTCGCGCCTGCGCGAAGCGATGCCTCTACGGGCCGAGCGGATCATCAATCGTCTCCGCGATGTCCGAGGCGGGCAGTTGAGCGACTCACGCTTCTGCGAGCGGATGCGCGGACACGGCCCATACTGGGAAAGCATCCGCAGCTTGTTTGCAATATCCAAGAGGCGCTACGGCCTGAAAGGTGCGTACGACGCCGAACCCGCACCAAGCGGGGCGTACAGTGCACAAAGGCCCCAGCACGGCCAGCTTGCATTCGATTTCACAGGCCAAGCCGAGTAAGAGAATCTTGAAGCCGCCGACGCATCCCTAGGTTTATCGTGATCTGACGTGGCGAACGGCGAAGAGGTCCTTGATAGCATCCTCATGCTCGAGGTTGAATTGCTCATGCTCGACGATTCGCAGGCCGAGATCGGCCAATGTGGCGGCGTACCGATCCATCGAGCGGGGCTTACAATGATTGGACCAACCCTCCGTGCGGTCTGTAAACGTGTCGAGAATGATCAGCACCCCACCGGGTTTCAGATGACGGCTCAGTGACAATAGCGTGTCAGCCCATTCGTTTTCGGCCACGATGTGCAGCAGCACATCGATCGCGGTGATCACGTCGAACCGCCGCCCCAGCTCCAGTCCCGCAAGCGAGGAGACGATGAATTGCGCACTTACGCCGCTAACCTGGGCCTGGCGGACCGCCGTCTCGGAGAAATCCACCCCGACCACCGCGAATCCGAGTTTAACGTACACCGGTATCAGCACGCCGACCCCGCAGCCGGCATCTAGCAATGTTCTGCCGCAAGGCTCGGGCACGTAGCGCCGGATCATCCCGATGATCCGTGACTCTTTTATCTGGTACTGCTCGGCGTTGGCTTCGTCGCTGAGCTGCCGGTGCCCAACGGCCCTGAGGGTACCGTGATGCGTGCGATGACGCCCTTCCCAGTAATCCTGGGGGGCGAAGACCTGCCCACTACCGCGGTGAAACAGACGCCGCACGGATCCTGCGATGGTCATGTCCGGTCCTTACATGAGTGATCACGATGTCCGTGCGGATTATCGGGTTGTGCCACGGCTTGCTTGAGCGCCGTCAGCACGTGCATTCGCTGGGCGCCGGGGAGTGAGCCCAGCGCCCTCCCCAGAGGCAGAAGCCTTTAGAGTTGCTCAATCCCCAACACCGGTACGACAACAAGATACGCAAGGAGCATCACCAACGTGATGCCGACGAGGTTGAGCCACAGCCCGGCCTTGCACATCTGCGGAATGGTGACCTCTCCCGAGCCGAAGACGATCGCATTGGGCGGGGTGGCCACGGGCATCATAAACGCGCAACTGGCTGCTATGGTCATAGGGACAATCAGAAGCAGCGGGCTTACTCCCAATCCGACGGCCACAGCGCCCAGGATAGGAAGAAACGTCGCCGTCGTGGCCGTGTTGCTGGTCAGCTCAGTGAGAAAGACAATCACCGCGGTGACCAGCAGGACCATGACCGGGATGCTCACACCCTGGGCTCCGCCGACCCCCCGTCCGATGAACGCTGCCACGCCCATGCTCTGAACAGCCGAGGCCAGGCTTAGCCCACCACCGAACAGAATGAGAATCCCCCAGGGTAGCTTCGTCGCCTGCCGCCAGGTCAGCAGAAACACACCTCGCTTCGGATAAATCGGCAGTCCGAAAAGCACAATGGCTGCGCAGATCGCGATGCCGGCATCACTGAGACCGGCAAGCGGTTGAAACCCGCCCGACAATTGAATCTTGGCCAGCAGAGGACGTGTGATCCACGCCGCCGCGGTGAGCGCAAAAACGATGAGCACCGCTCGCTCGGCACGCGACATGGGCCCTTGGGACTCGAGCTCCCTGCGAATCAGCTCACGGCCGCCCGGGATGCGCCGAATGCGAACCGGGTAGATGATTTTCGTCAGTATGAGCCAGGTGATCGGCAGGAATATCAGGACCAGGGGCAGGCCGACACCCATCCATCGCACGAACGAGATTTCGATGCCGTGATTGCTCTTGAGGTAGGCGGCCAACAGCATATTGGGTGGGGTTCCGATGAGCGTGCCGATCCCGCCGATTGAGGACGCGTAAGCCGTGCCCAGCATGAGGCAGATCGCGAAGTTGAACGGCTGCCCGGCCGGCGGCACGTCGGGATCACCCGCCCGATGAAGCTCACGCCGAACAAGCTCGACCACACTCATGGCGATGGGCAACATCATGACGACAGTGGCCGTGTTGGAAACCCACATGCTCAAAAAGGCACTGGCCAGCATAAACCCGCCGACGAGCCTCACCGGTCGGGTGCCGACAAGCAGGATGGTGTGCAGGGCAATCCGCCTATGCAGGCCCCATTGCTGCATGGCCAGAGCCAGCATAAAACCGCCCATAAACAGAAAGATCAGCTCGTGCGCGTACGGGGCCGTCGCCGACTTCACGGTTACCGCGCCGCCGGTCAATAAGGGAAAAAGTGCAATCGGTATGAGCGCCGTCGCGGCAATGGGCAGCGCTTCGGTCACCCACAGAGTGGCCATCAGAATGCCGACCGCGGCCACCGCCCGGCCCGGGTGCGATAACCCGCCGATCAACTCACCGGCCTCATCGATTGATTCCGCCGGGATAAGCCAGTAAACGATCAGCGCAAGGACCGGCCCGAGGATCAGCCCCACTCGGCTTCGAACATTCAGCCGCACCTCTGTAGATTCGTCGGCGGAAGTCCGCTCCGCAGACGCTGGCCGTTGCTCTGATCCGACGCCATACTCCTTTGCCATAGGCCCCTTATACCGGGAGAAGGGAGAGCGGTGTAGTGCATCTCGAATGGCGTAGATGGGGATGAAAGCCCCTTGCTCCGGGTCAGCCTGTCGAGCGTCGTCTTGGGGCTACCCCACCTGACCGAGGAACAATGTGCATGGCTAAAGGAGTACCTGTTTCTGTGTAGCAGTCGACACACAAAATCCGAGTCTGCTCTAGTGGCGGTTCTGGGGCAGATCGCGCCAGTCGCCGGTGAAGACTTCAACGGCCGGGCCGGTCATGTAGACGTGGTCGTCGTTGGCCCACTCCAACCCGAGGTCGCCTCCGGGCAAGGTTGCAGTGATGACGCGCCGTGTCCGGCCTGTTAACGCACCGGCGACGCACACTGCACAGGCGCCGGTTCCGCAGGCTTTGGTGATTCCACTGCCACGTTCCCAGGTCTTCATGGTTACGTGCTCCGGTGAATCGGCGCGGACAAAGTGCACGTTGATACGCTCGGGAAACTGAGGGGCATGTTCAAAGCGCGGCCCGACCACGTCCAGCGCAACCGCGTCGGGATCCTCGACAAAAACGACGGCGTGAGGATTGCCCATCGATACGCAGGTGACCTCATAATCTACGGACGGCTCCGCGCAGGCTGAAGCCTGCGGCTTGGGGGAGGCTCGCAATTCTATCGGGACAAGTTCCGCCTTCGGCTCGGGGGGGTGGATTCGCAGCGGATGGCTGATGATTCGCTCGGCAGGAATGGTTGATGGAATCGCAGTGGCTTCAAGCGTCGGGCAACCCATATCAACGCGCACAGACCGTACGATACCGTCAGAGATGTGGCACTGAGCAGTCCTCACACCGGCGTCGGTTTCAATCCTAAGGTTCGGTCCGGCCGCGATGCCATGTTCCACCGCGTACTTGGCCACACAGCGAATGCCGTTCCCGCACATTTGAGCTTGTGACCCGTCGGCGTTGTACACCTCCATGCAGACATCGGCCGTCTCAGATGGGCGAATCAGGATCAGACCGTCGCTGCCGATGCCGGTGTGGCGATCGGAGACAGCTCCGGCCAGCTCCGAGGGGTGTTCAACACGCTCCAAGAAACAGTTGACGTAAACGTAGTCGTTGCCCAGGCCGTGCATCTTCGTGAACTTCATGCCGGGATTCTACGGCGCATTCTTCCGTCTAGGAATTCGCCGGATCGATGTTCAAGCGCGCCATGTGAGTCGAGTTCTGATGCGACAAGGGCTACCGGCGATACCTCACCCTTGCCCTCAGAGGGCAGATTGAATGCTTATTGCGCTCCTTAAACGTGCTAGGGCAGACAGCTACGCTTCGAGATCCACGTGGAGTTGACCGTCCTCCCCTCTGGCGATCCCGTTGGATTTGTCTTGATCAGTGGACTCAGATTCCGGGGTGCTGCTTTCCTCGAACGCCCGTCCTTCGCTGCCGGTGCCTTCGGCGTCGGCGAAGACAGCCACATCTTCATCAGTAGTTTCGACCGTGTTACCGGCCTCATCCACGGTCTTGACCTGTCTATTAGCTGCGTGGGCCTGGCCGGCGCGACGGGCATCCCGCTCTTTGGCGACCTCCCGGGCTTGAACGCCGCTCTGGGCCGCTGACGACGGAAGATCAGGGGCTATTTCCGACATGGCAACGCTCCCGCAAGCCGACGCTAATGCACAAGCTCTTTCCGACGCAGCTCCAGTTGCTCCTTCAGGCGAATCAGAATGGAAGAGTGCATCTGCGACACCCGACTCTCCGACAGATCAAGCGTCATCCCGATCTCCTTCATGGTCATTTCTTCGTAGTAATACAGAATCAGGATGAGGCGTTCCGCACGCGTCAGACCACGGGTAATCAGGGCCTTGAGATCCTTCTTCTGAACCTCCGAGATGGGGTTTTGTCCGCGTTTGTCCTCGATAACGTCGATTTCGCAAACCTCCTTGTTCGAATTGGTATCGCTATACTTGCGAGATAGCGAGATTTGGGTAACCGCGGTGGCGTCGCGCACTAGCTTCTCAAACTCCACCCGGGAGAGGCAAAGCCGTTCGGCAATCTCGGCCTCCGCGGGAGCCCGGCCGAGGATCGACTCGAGCTGCCTGGCAACGTGCTCCAGTTTAGTAGCCCGGCTGCGCACCAGCCTGGGCACCCAGTCCATGCTCCGAAGCTCATCCAGGATAGCTCCACGGATGCGCGGAGCGCAGTAGGTCTCGAACTTGACGCCGCGGCCCAGATCGTAGGCCTCGATGGCATCCATCAAGCCAAAGATACCGGCTGAGATCAGATCGTCCTGATCGATCTCATCCGGCAGCCTGGCGCTGACGCGCTCAGCGTTGTACCTCACAATGGGGAGGTAGTTCTCCATGAGAACATTTCGCAACAATCGATCTTTGGATGATTTGAACCGGCCCCACACCTCGCCGATGTCCGTTCTTACCGTAGTTGCTCGCATGAAACCTGCTCCTACGCGCCCTTGTGGATCGACTCACCCTCACCACCGCTTGCCCCGTCATTCGGACCACTGCCCTCCGTCCCTGCAGAGTCGTCGCGGTACCGCTTCTGAATCTCAGCCTCTCGATTCTTCTCGTACTCGGCGACGACAAGCTGCGCCGCTGTTCCCAGAAGGAGCCCTATAAGGCAAAACAAAATCAGAGCGAAAATGCTCCGCGACAGGGTGACCTCCACGGGGTTGCGTGTAAGCAGCCCTGCGGTGATGGTGATGATGAAAGCAACGAGGCCTAGGCTGGCCCCTGCAAAACGCGCGACCATAACTGCAACATCCCTGTCGCCGTGATTAGTTGCATGGGGAAGACAACAGGATGAGGGACCACGCTTCCTTCGCTCACCGTCATCCGCCCCGACTAACCCTGGCCGGTATCCCTACCGGCGTCTGACACCAAACGCGGTGTCAATCTCAGAACGTAGCCTACACGAACAAGCCGGCCACGCGGCTGAAGAACCCACCGCGATGTCGTTGCCCCGTACACCTCCGAGCCATATCAGTCGCCATTGCAGCAATGCAGGCGCTGGCGTTCGAGCCTGGGTGGCAAATGACAAAGGGGCATCGCTCCTGAACAGCCAGCTCCACAGCGGTATCATGCAACATATATCCACAGTCCGCAATGGAATAATCCAAAAATCTTTCCGCCACACCGGCGATCCGCTGGAAGGTCGCCAGGGCCTCCGCCCGGCTGTTGGCCATGTTCACAAACACGCCGATTCGCCCCGGGCACCCCTCACGGTGCAATGCCTTAATCATGGCATATGCGTCGGTTATCGCGGGAGGCTCCGGCGTGGTCACCACCAACACCTGATCAGCCGCCAGGGCAAAGCTAAGCACATTTCGCGATATACCGGCGCCGCAGTCCAAAACCGCAATATCAGTATTGATCTCCATCTTCTGAAATTGGCTGATGAGGTTCTGTCGCTCAAACTCAGATAGATCGGCCAGCTCATGAAGACCGGAAGCACCCGGGATGAAGTGCACTCCGCCCGGTGCCTCCATAGAGACCTCCTCGATGCTGCGCACCCCCGATAGGACGTGCGAGACCGTGTAGCGAGGATGCAGATTCATCAGCAAATCGGCATTGGCAAGTCCCATGTCCGCATCCACCAACGTCACCCGGATCCCGTGCGCAGCCAGACAAATTGAAAGATTTACGGCTATATTGGATTTCCCGACACCGCCCTTGCCGCTTGTCACGGCAATCGTCGTCGTGGCAGACCGATGGTGACGTGCCAGCTCCCGCAGGCAGCTTGCCTGGTCTTTGCGATGGGCTCGAACTCCTCCCTGAGCCATGGGACAATCCCCTAGGCCTCGTTCACGGAAATACGGCAATCAGCAGACAGTCCTGCTACGCGCAGACCTTTATGTCGGCACCCCTTTGGATAGCGCCGCCGGAACGCCGTCCCGGCGCGGGCACCGTGTTCCAAGAATCAGCCCGGCCAGGGCCTTGCCTTCCCCTACCTGTATGTCATCGGGAACGTCCTGCCCGGTTGTCACGTAGGATAATTGCGCCTCGGCCTTCTGCAGACAATCCAAGATGACGCCGAAACCGATTGCCTCGTCCAGCTTGGTGAATATTACACGGTTCACGCCCAACTTGCGAAATTGTTGGATGGCCTCTCGCAACACCGCCTCGCTGGAGGTGCTCGACAAGACCAAGTGCACCTCGTCGGGCCGAACAACATCGAAGAATTCACCAAGCTCCTTGATCTTGCATCCGTCCCGCTGGCTGCGTCCGGCGGTATCGATCAAGATCATATCTCGGTCGGCCATGCCGGCCACCGCGTCGCCAAGCTCTTTCGGCTCCATCACGACTTCCAAGGGCACGTCGATAATCTGAGCATAAGTTTTGAGCTGTTCGACCGCGGCAATTCGATAGGTATCGATAGTAATCAGCCCGACCTTGCGGTGCTCACGAAGGCAGAGGTTCGCAGCCAGCTTGGCGATCGTAGTGGTCTTGCCAACACCCGTGGGGCCGATCAGGGCGATCACAGTCGGCTTATCGAGCCGCAGTGCTCGAATCGGACCGGCAGAGGGCACCATCGACTCCACAATACGAGCAAGTCGCGCCCGGACGATTTTGGGATCGTGGAGCTGATCCTCAGTCAGCTCACGGCGGAGCTCGGCGATCAGTTGCCGGGCGAGCTGCTCTGCCACGGCATTTTCCACGAGCTTGAGGTACATCGCGTACAGCTCGCCGGGCATATCGGCGGCCTGAGAGCGCCGTGTTTCGCGGACCAGATCGTCCACAACTGATCTAAGGGCGCCAAGTTCCGACAGCAGCGTGTCGGACAGTGGAGAGGCAACGAGCTTGGTGGATGAGGACATCGGCCTGGCAGCTCCATCTGCACAACCGTCTTGGCTCGATTTGACTTGTAGTGTACCTCGCCTAAGGGGCTCCGGCAAGTCCGACATCTGCCTGGCAGCCGTGATCTCGACACAAGGCTTTCCGCCGACGCCGAGCAACCCACCTTGTGTGGCCGTGCGGGTGTGGAGTATTACCGCATGGGGCCCGAACTGACGCTTGACCTGCTTGAGCGTCTCAGCCATTGTCTTTCCGCGGAAGGTTTTAACTCTCATCCTTCAAAACCACCATGCCATGTGACTCGACTTCGAACCCCCGAACGACCTCGTTGTAGGATAGCACCGCAACCGACGGGAGCCGGACCTCAATCATCTTGCGCACCCACGGGCGAACCTGCGGCGGGCAAAGAAGCACCGGCGGCCGACCGCGAGTCGACGCTGTGCTTTGCTCCACCTGGACCCGGATCGCCTCCACAATCTTGGTCTGCAGGGCCGGCGGAAGCGTTAACACGGCACCGTGTTCGGTCCTTTCCAGCCCCTTGGTGATCAGCTCCTCCAATGACGGATCCAAGGTAACACAGTGAATCCGCCCGTCATCGGACCTGTATTGATGGCACAGGGTGCGAGCCAGAGCGTTACGAGCGTATTCTGTGAGAATCTCGGGATCCTTGGTGCGCGATGCGACATCGGCGATGGCCTCCAGAATCGATTCCAGGTCGCGGATGGGCACGCGCTCCCGAAGCAGGGCCTGCAAGACGCGTTGGATTTCGCCCGGTTTGAGCACCTCCGGGACCACCTCTTCGACCAGCTTCCCGGCCTGCTGGCGAAGGTGATCGAGCAGCCGGTTGACCTCCTGCCGGGTGAGAAGTTCGTCCGCATGCCGCTTGATCAGTTCAGTCAAGTATGTGGCGATCACACTGGATGGCTCGACGACGGTATAGTTGCGGTGCTCGGCCTGATGGCGTTGATCTTCGTCGATCCACAGTGCCGGCAGACCGAAGGCCGGTTCGGTCGTCTCGACGCCGTTGATCCGCTCGGACACCGCCCCGGCGTCGATGGCCAGCAGATGACCGGGCATCACCTCAGCCTCGCCGATGGTCAATCCCCTCAGCTTCACACGAAACTGGTTGGGTTGAAGCTGAATATCGTCGCGGATCCGAATCGGCGGCACCACAATGCCCAGTTCTTGAGCGACTTGCCGCCGCATATTGGTGACCCGGTCAAGCAGATCGCCGCCCTGCTTGCGGTCTACCAGGCAGATCAGCCCATATCCCACGTCCAGTTCCATGGGATCGGGGGAGAGGTGCTGTTCGATCCGCTCGGGGCCGGTTGGTCTGGCCTTGGCCGCCGCAGCCTGTGCAGTTACCGCCTGCTGGTGCCTGCTGAGCAGGTATGCCATACCGTAGCAGGAGACCATCAGCAGGATCAGCGGCGGTTTCGGCAGCGGCGTCAACGCCAGAACCAGCAGAAACGCGCCGGTAAGCAGCAGGGCAATCGGCTGGCTGACCAACTGGCCGAGCAATTCCTCTCCAAGGCTCTTCCTTTCCGCGCTGCGAGTAACCACCATGGCCGCGGCGACGGACACGATGAACGCGGGAATCTGTGACACCAATCCGTCACCAATTGTCAGAATCGTGAACCGCCGCAGCGTCTCGGCCAGTGTCCAATCGAGTTCCACCAACCCGACATAGATGCCCCCCAGGATGTTGATCAGCGTAATGATGATGCCGGCAATGGCATCGCCTCGAACGAACTTACTGGCCCCGTCCATGGCCCCGTAGAAATCGGCCTCCCGGGTGATCTCGGCCCGGCGAAGTTTGGCCTCCTCTTCCGTGACCGTCCCCGCATTGAGGTCGGCATCGACGGCCATCTGCTTGCCGGGCATGCCGTCCAGGGTGAACCTGGCCGCCACCTCGGCGATCCGCGTCGCACCTTTGGTGATCACCACGAACTGAATGACCACGATGATCGTGAAGATGATGATGGCCACCACCAGCGAACCGCGGGCTACAAAACCCCCGAAGGTGGCAATGACCACACCAGCATCGCCGTTGGTGAGGATCAGGCGCGTCGTCGCAGTGTTGAGAACCAGGCGGTACAGGGTCAGGCCGAGCAATAGCGAGGGAAAGGATGAGAACTCCAGCGGGCCTTTCATGTACATCACTGTCAGCAGAACGACGGCCGACAAGGTGATGTTGATCAGCAGCAGAAGGTCCATTATGCCGGTGGGCAAAGGGATGAGAATAACCAGGACCAGGCTCAACACCACTGCCGGCAGCAGGATGCCGTAATGCTTTGTGACCGCTCGGGATACGCGCAGCTTGGCTACATCAGCTAACGCCATCACTCACCTTAAGACCGTTCTAGTCAACGTTTTTTCCATAAACCGTCAACGCGCCGCGACTGGAACGGGCCGGCTGGTTACCGGTGATCGGCCCGTCAGCTCGTAAATGTATGCGAGAATCTCCGCAATCGCCCGGTACAGATGCTCCGGAACGTACTGACCGACCTCGACCGATTCGTACAGTGCCCGGGCCAGTGGTGGGCGCTCGACGATCGGAATGCCGAACTCAGCGGCGATCTGGCGAATCCGAATGGCGATCTGATCGGCTCCCTTGGCCACCACCTTCGGAGCGATCATCGACTCCGGCTCATAACGAATCGCCACGGAGACGTGCGTCGGGTTGGTCACCACGACATCGGCCGTAGGAACATCCCTTCTCAGCCGCTGCATGGCCAGTTGAAACTGCACCTCGCGCCGGCGGCGCTTGATCTGCGGATCACCTTCCATGCTTCGCAGCTCGTCCTTCACCTCCTCTTTGGTCATGCGCAGGTCCCGCTCGTGCCGGTAGCGCTGCCAGGCGAAGTCCAAAAGGGCCAGGATCAACAGGGCGGCGGCCATCCGCATTCCCAACCGGAACATCAACGTCGAACCGAGTACAAAGACATCGCGAAATCCGAACATGAACGCATGAATGATCGCGGCCGCACTGCCGGAAAGCGTAAGGTAGGCAACCAAACCGACAACCAGCAGCTTGCCGAAGCTGGTCACGGCAAGCATTATCGACCGTATGGAGAACAGGCGTTTCAGACCGCTCAAAGGATTGATCTTGCTCAGGCTGGGTGTGAGTGGATGCAACGTGAACAGAAGGCCGACCTGGGCCAGAAGTGTGACCAGCATGGCCATAAACAGGATCAACAGAAACGGCGCGAGACGCTTGAATACCTCAACCGTAACAGCCCCGGCAAAGGGCATGATGTCACCGAGTCGGACCGCGGACTCCATGGTCAAGCCCGCCCTGGTCATGGCAAGCAGACTGCACCAAAGACGCGGCCCCAACAGGGCCAGGGCGAGGAAGCCGGCCAAAAGCAGCATAGCCGCCGTCAAATCCTGGCTCCGCGCTACCTGCCCCTGGCGGCGCGCTTCCTTACGCCGTCGCGGAGTCGGGGGTTCGGTCTTTTCGTCAGCGTACCCGGCCATCAGCCCACCAGACGATTGTCACTCGGATCAAGCCCGAAGGTCGCTCGTATAAGCTCTACACCATCCCACACCGCATCCAGCAGTACACCCTGACATGCGCTCAGTGCCAGACCGGCGACAGCCACCGCCGCCAGAAGCCGCAGCGTGAAGCCCACCGTCAAGATGTTGAGCTGAGGCATGGTCCGGGACAGAAACGCCAGGGCGATACCCAACATAAACAAGGCCAGCAGTACGGGACCGGCCAGACGAATCCCGAGAATGAAGGCGGCGGCCAACATCTCCACCAGCAGCACGGCAAACGATTCCTCGAATCGAAACGAAAGCAACGGAATCACGTCGAACGTATCGAGCACCGCCGCCATGGTTGCGCGATGCCCGCCCGCCAGAAGAAACAGCAGCGTGAAGCTGATTGTGTAAACCTGCCCGACGATCGTAGCTTGCTCGTTCCGGCTGGGATCATACACGTTGGCCAGGGCGAGACCGGCCTGGCGGCCCACGATCAGCCCCGCCACTTCGGCCCCCATCAGCAAAATGCCCATCGCCAGCCCGATGATCACCCCGATCATCATTTCACCTACACCGCCGACCAAGGCCATCGACAAGGTCATCTCGGCCGGTGCCTGGCCGCGCACCAAAGGGAAAACCACCGCAGCCACCGTCAGCGTCAGCGCAGCCCGAACGCGCACGGGAATCGCCCGGCTGCCGAAGACCGGCGCCGTGAGCATCAAACCCGATATCCTAAACAGCACCAGGGCGTACACCGGCAGTGCCAAAAGGATGTCAAACAACGGCCAGGGCATCTTTCAAGCTCACACAATCTGCCGACAGCGCGATCAGCAACCCGGGCTTGCGGGGCATCGAACGTCGCCACCTGCCCCCTCACCAGGGCAGGGTGGTAAACATCTGTCGTGTAAAGGCCACCATCCGATCCGATATCCATGCAATGAAGATCGAGGCCGCCACCACCATGGCGGCGATCTTCGGCACGAACGTCAGGGTCTGCTCCTGAAGTTGAGTCACCGCCTGAAACAGGGCAATGAGCAGTCCCACCGCCAGCCCGATAAGTAGAATCGGGGCGGATGTCGACATGGCCATCCAAAACGCGTTCCTCCCCAACTCGAGCGCTTCATTGAACTCCACGTCATTCTCCACGTCACCCTGAGCGACAAGGCGCAGTCACCAAAGCTAAGCGAAACTGAACAGCAACGTCTCCACGACCAGGTGCCACCCGTCCGCCAACACGAACAGCAATATCTTGAAGGGCAGCGAGATCAGCACCGGCGGCAGCATCATCATGCCCATCGAAAGCAGGATCGTGGCGATTACCATGTCGATCACCAAAAACGGCAGATAGATCCGAAACCCCATGATGAAGGCCGTCTTGAGCTCGCTGAGCATGAACGCCGGGATCATCACGGTAAGGGACACCTGCTCGACGTCGATCTTCTCCTCCGGTGGAATCTGGCGGTCCTCGGCGTACTCGAGAAATAAATAGACGTCGTCATAATTGCCGGCCTGCTCGATCTGCCGATGCATGAAGTCCTTGAGATGACCGGCAGTGATATCGAACGCCTCCCTCTGCCCGAGCTGGTTGTTAAGGTAGGGAGTAAGTGCCTCCACCTGGATCTTGTGCCAGGTCGGACTCATGACCAGAACGGTCACGAACAGGGACAGCCCCAGCAACACCTGCCCGGGCGGTAGCTGAGGAGTGCCAATGGCCTGACGCAACAACGCCAGCACGATGACGATGCGGGGAAAGGCCGTCATCATCACGAGGATGGACGGGACCAGCGTCAGAACCGTCAGGAGAACCAGGATCTGAAGGCTGGCGCTGACGCCCTTGGCGTCCGTAGCGGGCGGGAGGAGCTGCCTGATGTCGGGGATGTTGGCGGGGTTTATCAGAGTGGTAGGGTCGGCTGATACGCGGTTCTGCGCGTAGGCACTGCCCGCGCACAATACCACCATCAGCCCGGCGACCGCCAGACGGCGACCAACCAAGGAGCATCCATGCTCACCGGTCATGCGCTGCTCCACCGCGCACTACCCGACCGCTTCCATGCGGCGGGATGATTACTTCGACTGTAAAGCTCGAAGCTTGCGCAAAAGATCGTTCAATGGCTCACGAGCACGTACGCGTCTTTCCCGTGTCGATCTCACTTGCCCGGTCTCGGGCTCCGCGACCGTGCGGTAGTCGGCGACCTCGCGGAGCAATCGGTCATCAAAATCCCCTGCGGCTAGGCCACCTGAGGTTCCGGTGCGGGCGACCAACTCAGCCACCTCACCCGGGTCACTCACCTCACAAAGGGTGTTTACTCTGTCGCCGGATACGCCAACCAACACGAACCGGCGCCCCACCCGAACCAGCGCAAGGTTGTGCTTGGGGGACAAACTTGTGCGGGCCACAACCCGAACAATGCCGCTTTCACCGCCCCGCGCTGCAGGCATCCACCGCCGGATGGCCCAGGCCGCCACGCCGACCAGCACCAGCACAATTGCAAGGGCTCCAATCCCCGTCCGGTACCAGGGCGTATCCTGACTACCGGACAGTCGGGCGGACTCACGGGACAGCCCTGCCTGCTTGGCGCCACGACGTTTCGCAGATAGCGGCGACGTCTGTTTCCTCTCGCCGGTCTTGGTCTGCCGATCCCCGGCCTCACGCGATTTGCTGGTAGTCTCTTGGATGGCCGTCTCCTCCGGAGCGGCCTCATTGATAGCGACGCTCGCGTTGGGGGCAACGCGTGGATCATTCGAGCTGATCGATCCTGCGGACACCTCGCTAGCTGCGCAAAGTGAAGCAGCCCTTAGCGAGGCAACCGCCGCATAAACCACGGCGATACGACGGCGCGTCGTAGCCCTACAGCCTCCCTGCCGTAGTCTGCTGTCTGGTATCACATACTCACCCGATGCGGATCGTGTGACAGTATCTCGCTTACTCGCACGCAGAAATTATCGTTCAGAACCAGCACCTCACCGCGTGCGATCAGACGATCGTTGACATAAATGTCGACCGGGTCGCCTGCTACTTTGTCCAGCTCGACGACACTGCCCTCTCCGAGCCTGAGCACATCTTCAACGAGCATCTGCGTTCGTCCAAGTTCGATCTTGACTCGAAGGTTGACGTCATTGAGCATGGTGACCCGTTTGCCGTCCACCTTCAAATCCGCAGGTACGGAGAACTCGGGCAGGTCAAATGATTCGGAATCCGTGGGGCGACCGCCTGGTTGGGGACCCGTGCTCGTTGGTGACGACTCCCTGGCAGCAGCCATATCGTCCACGCTGGTTGGGTCGATCCCGCCGGCCGGCACATCAACGTCGGCCGGGCTGACTCCCGGTGACACGTCTGGTCCTGGTGTCGGGGTCTGGTCACTCGCCTCTTGGGGAGCGACCATTGCATCGTCGGTTACATCATTGCCTGTCGTGCTGTCGGTCAACGCATCACCTACGGCTTAGTTAAACGCCTGGTCACTGGCGGCGGGGTCGATACCGGTTGTTGGTCGGGTGGAGTTTCCACGGGCCTGGTCCGTGCCAATGTCGAGCCTACATCAATCGGTTACTCGCTATTATCGGAGAAACATCGGCACGGGCGACACTCAAACCCCAACCGCGGACTGAAGGAAATGAGGGATGAGCACTTCCTTGATCAGTTGATCATCCTCGAAGATTCGATCGAACTCATGCTTGAGGCGACGTTTGATGGTGGTCAACTTCGGTTCACTGAAGTGTCTCAGTTCGGCGCTGCGGATAACAGTATTGACGCCGTCTTCCAGCCGGGCCCGCTTGTCCCGTGCCAGGCGCTCAGCCCTTTCAAGATCGGCTGATAATACCAATGCTGATACCCGAATATGGAACGTAATAATCTTGCCAGCCAATACGTTGGTGGGTCTGCAGTCGGCCAGCTCTATCTCGGCAGACTCTTGACCATACGCTTTGCCCACGTCCTGCTCGCCGTCACCCGCCTGGGAGGCAAGCGCCGACGCGGGTTCGGGGCTGACGGCTTTGGTCAGAAAGAAAACGCCGACGCCCTCCGCACCAATAAGCAGGGTAATAGCCAGAATCGACGTCATTCGGCCCTTGGCGCGCGAGGGGCCCGTCGGTTTAGAATCGCTCTCGTCAACTACCATCAGAGGACTCCTTCAGATCGCCCGTCAGTGTTGAACCCACGTAGTCATCAATCAGGTCCTCCGTAACCAGGATCTCGACGCGTCGGTTAAGCGCCCGTCGTTCGTCCGTATAAGCCTGCCGCACCAGCGGCTCAGTATCGCCCACAGCGACCGGTACCAGGCGGATGCCGCGAACACCGTTCCGCTCCAGCTCAAGTGCGACGGCTTTCGCCCGGGCATACGACAGATCACGACTATCCTCATACAGTGAGTCTTCGGGCAACGACTCGCGCGTGGCATGTCCGCGCACGAGAATCTTCGTGTTGTACCCACGCAGCACTTCCGCCGTCTTGGCGACCAGTTGGCGCGCTTCCGGCTTGAGGATTGCGCTGAACCGGTCGAAGGTGATCCGACCACCGACAACGATTTCCAGCCCGTCGCGCACGTTGGTCACGCGAAACTTCTTGCCGTGAATGCCCTCCTCGTCCGCGTCACCTCTGTGTTTGTCGAACTCGGGTATCTCGAGCTCAAGAAGTCTGGCGATCAAGGTGTTGGTGGGGACGTTGTCGATTGGGAGGGCACCCACGGAGCCCTGGTATCCACCGAACGCCCGGCGCAACGACTCCATAACCTGTTGAAAGCGTTGATTCTGCTTGATTTCGCTCATGGAGACCATGATCACGAAAAAGCATAGCAATAGCGTCATGGCGTCGCCGTAGGTCACCATCCACGCTGGGGCGCCTTCTTCGACCTTGTCTTTTTGTTTACCTCTTGGCATTGCCGGCTCACCTACGCAGCCCTGGCTTCCGGTGTGGCCGACGCCCGCAGGCGGTTGGGCAGGAAGGTCTTCAACTTCTGCTCAACGATGCGCGGATTGTCCCCCGACTGGATGGCCATAACGCCTTTGATGACGATCATCTTGAGCAGGACCTCCTCGCGGCTCCGCAGACCGAGTTTGGCCGCCATCGGCAAGGCGAACAGGTTCGCAAGCACTGCTCCGTAAAGCGTGGTGATAAGGGCCATCGCCATTCCCGGGCCGATTTTCGACGGATCGTTCATCGCTCCCAACATGATGACCAGCCCGACGAGCGTTCCGATCATCCCAAACGCCGGTGCGAATTTACCGATGGTGTCAAACAGCGCCTTGCCCTCACTGTGGCGGGCCTCAACCGTCTCTAGATCGTTGGTCATAATGGTCTCGATCAGGTCCGGATCGGTCCCGTCAACCGCCATTTGGATGCCGGATACGATGAACGGATCCTTGATGTCGCTGGTGACGTTCTCGAGAGCGAGGATTCCGTCGCGACGGGCCACCTCGGCGTACTTGACCATTTCGGCGATCAGGCCGCCGGGGTCGCGCGTTCTGCTGAAAAAGCAGTTCTTGACCACCTTGGCGACCCCGAGCAGATTTTGTACGGGGAAGCTCACCAGTGCCGCACTGGCCGAGCCTCCGAGCACGATCGCGGCCGAACCCGGGTCGATAAAGGCACTAAGATCGGACTTTCCGGTAATGGCCCAAATCAGCAGGGCCGTACCCGAAATCAACCCGATAATCGTAGCGATATCCATGGGTTCTTACCAGCCGGCGCCCAGGCGCGCACCCTCCCTCGACCATTCGATATCGACTGGTCGAGGTGCCACCGTTAAGCTTCCCATCGTCATATATGCTTATGGATACCGGCCTAAGCACGCACCTGGCCGGACCAGCAGGCCCGCCTCAAGCGACTTCCTCAGACCACCTGAAAGCCGCGCACCTGCCGCTGATAGTCAACGGCGCGCCGCACCACCTCATCGACCGTTTCCCGAACGATCAGGGTGTCGCCGTTGATCAGTGTGATGATCGTGTCGGGCGTTGACTCGATCATTTTGATCAGATCGGCATTGAGCACGACTACACGTTCATCCAATCTGGTGACCGTAATCATGGCCATTCATCTCCAACACACACCTCCACTCCCGACTATCGCGCGATCAGGAGCAATTCCTGAAGTAGATCATCCGCCACCCGTATGACCCGACTGGCGGACGAAATACCAGTCGATGCCGTAATCAGGTTTATAAACTCCCGGGCGATCTCCACGTTACTTTGCTCCAAGGCGGCGGAGCGTACCGCACCGGCCCCTTCCGTCTGGGGTGCAAGCACCGTAGCATCACCTGAGTTCGGACCTTCGATAAAGGTGTTCTCACTCAGCGCCACCAGCCCCTCGTTATTTGGAAACTTGGCCAGCGCTATCTGCCCGAACACCTGGGTCTGCTGGTTTGAGAAAGTGCCGGTGACGATTCCGTCGGCTTCGATCGAGTAACCCGTGAGAATGCCTGCCGGAGCACCGTCTTGACTGGCCATAATCAGTTCCGAGGTACCGTCCGGGCTGGCCAGACCCGTCAACTGGCCGAAATCCAACGTAAACGCCGAAGGAGACGCCGATCCGACACCCTCCCGGTCGATGGTCAGATCCGTACCGGCAGCACCGACAAACTGGCCGTTCACGTCAAAGGTAACAGTCCCGGTCCCCAGAATAGGTGACAGATCACTGTCGTCGACCGACTCGGCATAGAATCGCCAGGTCGTTCCGGTCTGGGACTTGGACTCCACAGCGATGCGCAACCGCACGTCGACCGGGTTGCCCAGGGAATCAAACACGTTGAACGAGGTGGTCACTCCACCGCCTGTGGCCGGTTCTACCGTGGCGAACGAAAACGGGGATGTGACAACGCCGGTTGTATTGGTGATTGATCCGCCATCCAGCTCCACGGCGTTTACTTCGCCGAAATTGGAACGTACGACGAGCGTACCCGCTGTAAACTCAGAGCCGTCCGATACCGTAACGCCGGGGTTGCCGCCTGTGGCAGGATCGGTGTTGATCCCCAGCATAGTTTCGAGAAAGCTCGCGAAGTCACCTAAGGTGCTGCCGGTTGCGTTGACCGTAAACGTCGATTCTTCGACGGCAATGTCGCCCCTGGCCCCGTTCACGGCCACTACGTCGCCGTCGGCAAAGAGCGGCACACCACTGGTGTCGACCAGATCGGTCAACGGCGTTAAAACGGTCGCTGGTGCTCCCGCGGACGTCGTCAGCGCTTGTGACGTAACGACGGCACCAGCGGAAGCCACGCGGGTAGCACTGTCCAGCCGGCCGTCCATCATGACTTCGGTGGTGGGTATCGCCTCACTGGCGGTGCCCAGCGGGATGACCAGATTGGACAAGGTACCTTCAACAATGTTGCCGTTCTCGTCTGAGGCGAACACCTGGAGAGGCGCGCCGTTGGCGGAGACAAGAGTCTGAGTCGCGTCCAACCGGAACGACCCGTCCCGAGTGTAGACATGTTCACCCGTACCGGCCTGGAGGACAAAGAAGCCGTCGCCGTCGATGGCCAGGTCGCTTTGAAAACCCGTGCTTTCCAAACCACCCTGCTGAAAGTTTCGTTGGATCGAACCGACCGTGGACCCGAGCCCGACCTGCCGCGGCAGGGTTCCGCCGCTGCTGACACCAGGTGCTTCTCCTTCACTTATGGTTCGGTACAACAGCGTTTCAAACAAGGTGCGCTGGCCCTTGAAGGCTGTCGTATTAAGGTTCGCAAGGTTGTCACCAACGGTATCGACAGCAATGCTGTTGCTGTTGATACCGGTGAACCCGACAAGCATGGCCGAAGTCAATGACATCGTAGACTTCCCTCTATCCTTTCTATCCTTGGTTGCATCACGCTAGATGGCATCCGTTGCGGCGACGCGAACAAAGTCCCTGAACCGCAGGTCCTGGCCGGTGTCCAGTTCGAGCAGCACCTCCCCTTGGGTGTCGAACCGAACGCCCGTGACGATTCCCTCGACGACCTGGGGATCGGCGGGATCTCGGCGGTCCAGACCGACGATCGGCTGACCCACCAATGCTTCCGCAGCCCGAAGCGGTGACTCGATCGTGCTGACCTGTTCAAGTGGAATCTCGTTCCCGTTGGAAAGCTGCAAGATCGGCTGGCCGGCGTCGGCGAATCGGACTCCCACGACAATACCGCTCTCGGCCATTCCGTCCGCACCTGCCAGGCCGGTAACGTACTGCCCGATAAGCGAAGAGGCCGATGCGAAGCGCTGCTGTCCGGTCAAGAGGCGCAAGGACTCTGTCAGAGTGGTGGACAGCTCAATCTCCCGAATGGAGGATATCTGCCCCAGCAGCTCCGCATTGTCGACCGGTTCGAGTGGGTCCTGGTTCCGAAGCTGCATGATCAGCAGCCTCAGAAAATCTTCGCTTCCCAGATCGGGAAACGAGTTTGGCGCCCCTGCGCCGGCCGGTGGTGATGGTGACGACAGACTACTGATCGCTTCCACGCGTGGATCTCCGTAAGCATGTTCCAGGACGCCGAAGGCTCCGCCCAGACGCCCCGGGCAACCACCTTGTGGGACCGACTTTCTAGTCGGTCTCAGACAGGCTGGAAAACCTGTCCCACATCAGACTCGGATATCCAGCCGCGTCTCCCCTGCGGCTGTTAGCCCCGACTTAACGTCCCATGAAAGCGGCGCGTCGGTCTCTTCCGGTGACACAACCTTGGCTCGCGATGGCGAAACCTCGTACTCCTGATCCCTCTCGTGATCCGAAGTCACTTCCCCGTCCAAAACGTCATCGCTGTTAGGCGCGTAAGTAGAGTCTCCCGACCAGTCGATGGTGACCTCGAACCGTTCCACGGAGATGCCGTGTTGCTGTAAGGCAGCCGTCAACTGGCCGGCCCGTTCGGAAACCAGGTCTCGTGCCGTAGCGGTTTCCGTGCGCACGTTGATCTGCACCTGGTCGCCTTCAACGCGAATGTTAACGTGTAGACGGCCAAGCTCAGGTGGTTCGAGCGTCAATCGGGCTGACGACTGTCGCACACCGGCGTGCAGGCGTATCGAACGAACAAGCTGGTCGAAGGCCGACCGTGCCGCACCCTCGGTCTTGCCCGGCGTGCCGGCAGCTTGTCGCGGTGAGGGGCTTGCCTGACTCTGGCGGGCTGCGGACGGACGCTCTGACGTCTTTTGGTCGCCGCCCGATGAACGGGTATCAGCAGCAGCGGGAGAGGAAGTGGCAGCCCGCGACGACTCCACCTCACCTGCTCGACCGGCACCAAGTAGCTGAGCAACCTGCTGGGCGGGAGTCTGCACCTGCGAGCCGTTCGACGTACCCGTGGGGGCAACGGAGGCAACCGCGGCGCGACCCGCTGCATACCCGCCGCTCGCGGACGGCGCGGGTAAGGTAGTATCAGCCGGACCAGACGCCCGGGCGACTCCGAAGGCCTCACGCACATCAGCAGAGGATGCGGGCTCACTACCGACCCGCGCAGACCCGCTTTCAAATATCGACCACTCTGCAGTGTTACCCAGTCGACCTGCATCCGGCCCAGTCAATGATCTACCGGCACCGGCAGTCATACCGGATGCCTGGAAACCTTCGCCGAACGACGGGGGTTGGCCGCTGCCAGCACGCCCCGTGGGCAACGCACGGCGCCCATGAAGACCGCTCAACTCAGGCCGTTCATCGCCAGCCCGGTTCATGTTTGACCGATACTCTTCCTTCAGCGTCATCTCCCGTCGATCATGCGCATCGGCCACGTTCGGCTCGAACATCTGCGACGGCGATGTCTGGTCACCATGTTGCCCCTGCGTTGCGGCCGTTAGAATGCGCGAGGCGTCCAGAAGCGCCTCGAACGCCACGTCGGTGACGCCGCCGTCAACATCGCCGCCCGGTCCGTCCCCGTGCCTTTCCTTCGGCGCACCCCCGTTGTCAGCCGAAGGAGGCGAAATCGGGAACGGTAAGGCGGACAAGGCTGTCATCATGGCGTTGCTCACTATGGTTGGTTTGCCTCGATTTCGGCGGATCGGTCCGGTGCCACCTCCCGGACACGTTTTAGAATCGCTTTCATCTTTTCCATCTGGTCGCCGCGCTTAGCCGCCTCGACGATCTTCTTGGCCTTGCGGGTCTGTATTTCCAGCAGGACCTTGGCAGCCTGGTCCGGTTCAGACATGGCCAGAAGATGCTGCACGGCGACTTTGGGAGCGAGCGATTCGTAGATGGCGATCTGCTTCTTAAAGCCCTCCTCGCGGCGTATGTCCAGAGCGGCCTTTTGCTGCCGGGCCGTCTCGTCACGCTCTTGTTGAAACCGCTCGCGCTCGGTCATCACCCGCAGCAAGATGCTATTATTGAGGGCGAGACGCTGGTCGAGTTCGGCCTTGATCCGCTCACCTTCACGACGAAGGATCTCCATTTCCATCTGCGATTGGGCCACGACATCTCCACCGGATTCGGAATCGGTTGTATCTGTCTCGGCTGCCACCGGCTCTTCAGGTACCTGTGCCTGGGCTTGAAGTGAATCTTCACCGCGTAGAACAGCCCCGATTCGGCGGGCCTTCTCGGGATCCACCGCACCACTGGCAACGAGATAGGCACCAAGCCCACCCAGGGCAAGCACGTTGAGCAGAGCGAACAGAGCCACAGTGTCATAAGCTCGCCTGAAAATGGAGGGGCCCCTCATCATGCCACTGCCTCGCGCTCGTGCTCGACCCGCCGCCGTATATACATCTGCAGCGCCGCCTCATCGCTTGCGGCTCGTTCCTCACGAGCCACTTCGGTCAAATGGCACTTCCATTGCCTCTCGCGGAGCTTCTCGATCGCCTTAACCCGCTTCCACGCTTCGGCCAACTTGGCCCGCTCATAATCGAGCTTGGCTTGCCGCCGGGCGAGCTCTTCACTGGATTCGAGGATATTGCGATGCAACCAGCTACGATATATCTGGTGCCCACGCAGTGACGCCACATCAAGACGCTCGACTCGTTGGGCATCCCGAAATCGGTCAACGGTGTCGTGCAACTGCCGTGTCAAGCGGGCGATCCGATCCTCGACGCGAGTGACGGCCCGCACCGCGTCCGCTACCACGCGTCGCTGGGCATCGCGGGCTTGCTCTCGCAGCCTGCGAACCGTCTCAAGCCGAAATCGGAACTTCCGAGCCATCGATCATCTCCTACGAGGCCTTTTTCATCGCCGCTGCGGGCCTTCCGGACGCGAGCTTCTCACGCAACGCCTGAATCTCAGACGCCAACTTCAGCAGAGAATCACGTGTCTCGCTCAAGATCGCCCTTTCTTCGATAGGCTGCTGCAGGAACTCGTCGATTGCCGGTTTCATCTTCACGGCAACGTCGAATTCCACATTGGTGCCGGCTGCATAGGCCCCGACGTTGACCAGGTCCTCGATGCCGCTCCAAACCGCAAGAACGCGGCGAACCACCGCAGCCGCCTTTTGGTGTTCTTCGTCGATGACATCGGTCATCACCCGGCTGATACTCTCGAGCACTGAAACGGCCGGGTAATGGCCGCGATTGGCCAGATCTCGCGATAGCCAAACGTGCCCGTCCAAGGTGCCGCGGATGGCATCGGAGATGGGTTCGGCGATATCGTCGCCCTCGACCAGTACCGTATATAACCCGGTAATGCTGCCCCGGCTGGTTTGCCCGCTCCGTTCCAGCAGCTTGGGCAGCAGGCTGAATACACTGGGAGGATAGCCCTTGGTGGTCGGCGGCTCGCCGGCGGAGAGTCCGATCTGCCGCTGGGCCATGGCCATCCGCGTGGTCGAATCCGTAAGCAGCAAAACGTCAAGGCCCAGATCGCGGAAGTACTCAGCCACCGCCGTAGCCACAAACGCCGCCCGTACCCGCAGCACCGGTGATTCATCGGCTGTGCTGACCACAAGCACGCTGCGTTTAAGACCCTCCCGGCCGAGATCCTTTCGCAGGAAGTCCCCCACCTCCCGTCCGCGCTCACCAATAAGTGCCACAACAATGACATCCGCTTCCGTATATCGGGCGATCATGCCCATCAGAATGCTTTTGCCGATACCGGTGCCCGCGAAGATGCCCATGCGCTGACCGCCCCCCACGGTGTGCATCGCGTCGATGGCACGGACGCCGGTGGCAATAGCCCGCTTGATCGGTTTTCTGGTCAGCGCCGGTGGGGCGTCGCTGTAGACGGGATAGTGAGCCTCGACGGTAAAGTCGGTTCGCCCGCCAATCGGGAGGCCTAGGCCGTTGAGCACGCAGCCGAGCATCTGCCGGCCAACAGGTACGTACTGCATCCCCGCTGAGCTGATCACCGCGTCGCCTACGCCCACGCCGAGCGGCTCGTGCAATGTCATCAGAATAGCACGATCCCCGCGCACCCCGACGACTTGGGCGGCGATCGGTTCGTCGGCACCGCGCGTGATCTCACAGAGTGATCCTACGGGCAGGGCGAGACCCGCCGCAACCACCGTCAGTCCGGTCACCTCAACAACCCGGCCGGTCGTGCGACAAATCCGGGCCTGTTCGACCAGACGGCGTTGATTGGCAAACAGATCAGTCATCGCTCGCCCTTTCACCCAGTAGCAGCGAAACAATCTCGTCGACCTGCGTTTGGAGTGTCGCGTCAACGCAGGTCCCGGGGCTTTCGACTTTGCAGCCTCCGGGCGCGAGTGACTCATCGGGCACGATGTCCACCACTGGCGATGCATCGGCTTGCCTGAGAACGGATTCCGTGAAGGTCTGCATTGAGGCTATGTCGTCGGGATGTACTCGGATTGTCAGGTTGGTATTACACTCGACCAGACGAAGCGCCCGCTCGAGGTTTTCCACCGCCGACTCTCGGTGTAACCGCCCGATGGCAAAGGTGAGCTTTTTGGCAATCAGCACCGCAAAGTCGAGCAGGTCCTTTTCCGCCGCGATCCTCAGATCCTGTTTGATGGCGTTGATTTCGGTGATGGCCTGCTCCATGGCCGCGACCACATCGGCCTGAGATTGCTCGAACCGTTTGACCGATTCGTCGTACGCGGCCTTATGGCCGGCCTGTGCTCCCTCCGCATGACCCTGTGCATGGCCGGACTCGTAGCCGGACTCCTTCGCCTCGGCGAGCATGTGATCTGCTTGTGCCCTGGCATCGGCAACGATTTGCGAGGCGCGCCGCCGGGCCCCTTCGACCACCGCGCGGGCCTCAGCCAGATAATCCGCCAAGTCGACGGTGGATAGTCGTCCCACAATGCGACCTGATTCTCCAGCCTTGATGACCGTCGACATCAATTAACCCTCACCTCTTCACAGACGCCCGCCCCGGTCTGACAGCCCGCATGTGTCTGGGTGCTCATACGATCATCTCCTTCTCGGTTCCCCGGCCGGAGATGATCAGTTCGCCGGCGTCCTCCAACCGGCGAACCACGTCCACGATTTTCTGTTGTGCCGCCTCGACATCACTGACGCGGACGGGTCCCATGTACTCCATGTCCTCCTTGATAAGCTGAACGGCCCGCTCAGACATATTGCGGAAGATCTTCTCGCGGAGCTCTTCACTGGCGGTCTTCAAGGCCAGGGCCAGCTCTTCGTTTTCGATTTCCTTGAGGACTAGCTGAATACCCTTGTCGTTGACCAGCAGGATATCCTCGAACACGAACATCAGGCGGCGAATCTGCTCCACCAGATCCGGGTCCTGGGCTTCCAGCGATTCGAGGATGCCCTTCTCGGTAGAGCGGTCGGCGAGGTTGAGCATCTCGGCCACGCTTTCGACCCCACCGGCCTTTTGGAACGTCTGCGTCATGATGCCCGAAAGGCGCATCTCCAATCCCTTCTCGACCTCCTTGATGACTTCCGGATTGGTGTTGTCCATGTTGGCGATACGCGTCACCACCTCGAGCTGTTTGTTGAGGGGAAGCCCGGCCAGAATCTCGCCCGCCTTGTCGGCGGGCAGGTGCGAGAGGATCAATGCGATCGTTTGCGGGTGCTCGTCCTGGATGAAGGTCATCAAGTTGTCGGAATCCGTCTTGGCCAGAAACGAGAACGGCTTCTTATAGACTTCACGCTCGATAGCCTTGAGCATGTAACTGGCTTGATCCGCGGGCAGGGCCTTTTCCAACAGCTGCCTGGCGTAAGGGATGCCACCCTGCTTCAAGTACTGTCGCGCCAGGGCAAGATTGTAGAACTCGTCGATCACTTGCCCCCGCTGTTCCGCATCAACCAGGTCGAGTTTCGCTATCTCGCGAGTGATCTCTTCAACGAGCTCCTGGTCCAGCTCGCGCAGCACGCTCGCGGAGCAATCCTTGTCCAAGGAAACGAGCAAGATCGCCGCCTTGGTAAGTCCCGTGAGCGACGAAGCCTCGGACCCTTCGGAACGTGTTTCTGTTTGCCTGGCCATCTCTTACTGAGATTCCTGGACCCAGCGGCGGATCAACTCCGCCGCACCTGCCGGATCCTCCTCCACCATTGTGGACACTTCGCGGGCTAGATCCTGGGAGCGCAGAGTAGCCGCATCGACCTCCTTGCCCGCCAGCATGCCCTTCGAGACCTCTGCTTGTCCTACAGGTGCCGCGCCAACGGCAAGCAGCGGCTCCTCCCCGTGCGGTTTCACCGGTCCTGCCGCACGCCGCCCGCGTGGAGCAACCATCTCCGAGGATTTGCGGACCATCCGCGTTATCAAAAGCAGGCTTACCAGCGCCAGTGTCGCCAGACCAGCTTGCGGCGCGTATGCACGCACGAGCCCCAAAGCGTCGAGCCCCTCTCCGCCCTGCTGGGCCCGGGCCACTTCGCCCGGCGCACGACTCCAAACGCCTCCGTCTGCGGTCCATTCCATATCGGGATAAACATCGACTTCCACATCCTCGGCCCGTTTAGCCATGACGATCTTCTCGACGCTCGACTTAACGCGTGCCACCTGGGCGTCTCGGACGCCTACAAAAGTCGGATCGTTGTCCTTGGGGTCGTCGGTAACTTCAGGATGCTGAGCCTTATAGACGCCAATGATGAAACTCCGCGGGATGCCGATGGCCGCGGTAATCTTCGTGGTGGCAAACGGCATCTGTTCGACGGTTTCGGTCCGGCTGAGTTTGGGTTCGAAGTTTTCGACCATGGTCTCTTCGGTCGACCCCGTTTCGCCCGCGGTCGCCGCAGTCAAGGCCTGACCCAAATTGGCCTGTACTCCCGGTTCGGTCGGCTGGAAGGGGGACGACTGTTCGGTGGAAGTCGACGTCTCCACCTTGGGTTGCGGCAGATCGTGTTTGATGCTCTGGGTTACGCGCTTGCTCATGTCCAGTTCGACGCTGACCGCCACCTGGACCCCAGGGATGTCGGCAAGCTTGCTGAGGATCTTGGAACGATAGTGCTCCTCGCGGCGTTTGATCATGCTCAGCAAGTTGAAGCTGACGGCATCGTCAGGGTGAGGCAGGCTGTAAGACCTCAACGTCCGGGCATCCGTGATGTAGACGTTATGCGGCTTGAGCCCGGCGACGGCACCGGCCACCAGTTTGGCAAACCCCTCCACCATCTCGTGCACCATCTCCTTACCCTTCGCCAGCGTGACCGTCACCGACGCAGTGGGAACATCGGTGACTCCGCCCAGCCGGCGTTTCGTCACCGGGTTGATGATCACTGCTGCCTTGTTCACTGCCGGTGAGGTGACAATGATCTTGGCCAGCTCATTGCCCTTGGCATAGGTCTGGGCATACGCTCGGGCCTCTGGAGATTGGAAAGGGTTCGTATCCGTAACCACCGCCTCCATGTCGAACAGACTCCCTTCCGGCAGGGCATCCGCAGCGTGTATCAAGCGCAGCGCATTGTGTCGCTCGCTCGCTCGAACATAGACCTTACTGCCCCGAATGTCGTAGGGAACGTTGTTGGCCTTTAGGGACTGCTCAGCCGCGTCAAGCTCGTCGTAGCTGAAATCGTGCGTGACCAACTGAACCAACTCGGGCGTAGTCGACCACTGCACCAGCCACAGCAGCGACCCGGCGACAAGAGCGGCACACAGCCCGATTGCCAAGCGCTGCGACACGGTAAGTACGCTTAGCTGAGTGGAGATGGCATTCAACAATTGGCGGAGTCGATCCATCGCTTATCACACCATCGTCGGCTGAGGCGCCCAGCCCTCCAATGCCGGCGCCGCACCCCAGCCACGTTGACAAAACCTGTAGGATTCCCCTATCGTAACACGGTTACGGTTAGAGACGCATCTCCTTGATTTCCCGATACGCATCGGTCAGCTTGTTTCGAATCTCCATCAACAGATCGAACGCGACACCGGCCTTATTCACCGCTGCGAGCACTTCCGCCACGTTGTCCGTTTCACCGGTCAACAATCGCTGAACACCCTGATCCGCTTCAGTCTGCAACCGGTTCACTTCTTCCAGACTGTCCAGCAGGATCGACTTGAAGTCCTTGCCCTCCACGGCGGTGGTTGGCATCGCCTGGGGTGTCGCTGCCGCGGGTTTTACCGGTTCGATCGGGTTAGGCATTTGGATCGGGTCGGTCATCTGGGCCATTCTCCTGGTGAATGACTATCCGCGCGGGGCTAAAGCATTCTCGGATACCGCGTAGCGGAACCCCCCTTTCATCCCCCCTTGCCAAGGGGGGAACGAGGGGGGTCGAGCGATACACAAAATCCGAGTCTGCTCTAAAGCCCACGGCTCAAGGCGCACGGTATGCAAATGTGTATTCATGCAATCAACCTCAATGTGCTGGCCGCCATCGACTTGGCCATTTCCATCACCGTTACGTTGGCTTCGTACGCCCGAGCGGCGGTCATCGCGTTGACCATCTCCGTGTGATAGTCCACGTTGGAAACGCGAACATAGCCCTTATTCTTTCCCTCCTTGATCGCATGCACATGGCTCGGATCCCAGCGCAAACCGAACGGCGACGGGTCTTCAACGATCGCCGCCACATGCACGCCCGGTGTACCCCGGCCGCGTGACGGATCACCGGGCGCGAACAGCGCAACCAGCCGACGGTAGGGAGTAGCCTCCCCATTTTCGTATTTCACGGCGTCCTTCATCGCAATGTTACCGGCGATCACATCGAGGTTCGCCCGATAGGCCACAAGCGCCGACGTGCTAATATCCAAGGCACCGAACATAGCCTATGTCCTACTATCCGACGGTCCCGCGAATCGCCTTGTGTAGCAGCTCGAACCGATCACGCAAAAGCGCCGTGGCAAGTTCATGAGTCATTCCTGTCTCGGCGAGGTCGGCCATTTCCCGCTCGAGTGATATATTGGTGCCGTCGTGGAACAGAACGTTCTCTACGGGCCTTTCCGTCGGCGTGATGCACAGATGTCCATTCCGGTCGGTTTGCACCTCACCACCGACCTTGACCACAAAGGGCTTATTCGGGTCGCCGCCGTGAGCATCAAGAGCCTCGCGCAATGCTCGCTGGAATGCCTTGGCGTCCAGCCGCTTGGCGCGATAGCCGGGCGTGTGGATGTTCGCCACATTCTCGGCGATCATCTTGAGCCTGGCCTGGTTATAAACCAGGGTCTTGACCAGCGCGGGCGTTGCACCCCGTTCTGTCACGGACGACACGAACATTCCAAACTCCAGCCGCACCAGCACTTCGCTGCATAAATACAGCGATCTGTGTGCGGACCAGCCCCAGGGCGTACCCCCTGTTTGCACGGCCTGTACCACCCACGCCAATCACCGTTTTCAACCTGAAAACATCCTGGTCGTGCACCGTGATACCGGCACTTTTTGCGCATCGGCAATTCTTGCGCGATAAGGGCGGGCCTCCGGCATGGGCGCGGTTAGACTCACGCGTCGACAGCCGTTGCCACCATCGTACGTTGTTGTTCCTCAGCCTCTTCCCGCCACTGCTTGAGCTTCATGCCCAACGTTCGGACACCCATGCCCAACGCTCTGGCCGTCTTGGCACGGTGACCGTTGAACCTGGCGAGCGTCCGCTCGATGAGCCTCCGTTCGACGTCTTCCAGCATCCGCCCTTCACGTAACGGCCCCAGCCCTTCCAACGATGGGTCGCTGAGGCGCAGCCACGGCTCGATCAGCTCCGCGGTGATCGTGTCGCTCATGCACAAAGTGGCTGCGCGAAGGCACAGGTTCTCCAGCTCGCGGACGTTGCCGGGCCAGTTGTAGCCGGCCAACAACCGCATGGCCTCCGGAGCCACCTTCAGCGGCCCGCAACCCTCTTGAACCCTCGCTTGCTCGAGGAAGTACTCTACGAGTTCCTCGATGTCCTCGGCGCGGTCGCGCAGCGGCGGGACTGACACGGGCAAGACATTAAGACGGTAATACAGATCATCACGAAATCGCTTGCGAGCGACCCAGTCCTCCAGGTTACGATTCGTTGTGGCGATCACACGAACATCAACCCGGCGAGTAACGCTGCTGCCGACCCGCTCAAACTCCTTTCCCTGAAGAACCCGGAGCAATTTGGCCTGTAAGGGCAAGGCCATCTCCGAGATTTCGTCGAGCAGAAGCGTTGCACCATCGGCCAGTTCGAAGCGGCCCTTCCGCGTACGGTCCGCCCCGGTAAATGCCCCGCGTTCGTGCCCGAAAAGCTCACTTTCCGTGAGATTGGTCGACAGTGCCGCACAGTTCAGACACAACATGGGCCTATCCGCACGCGGAGACTTTCCATGTATGTACGAGGTCACCAGTTCCTTTCCCGTGCCCGACTCGCCGGTTATCAAAACCGTTGCGTTGCTCTTTGACACTTGATCCAGTTGCCGTCGCAGCGCTGTCATGGCTGAACCGGATCCGACGAGGAGGCGATACCGGCGCAGATCATCAACTGACGCCCGGAGGGCTTCGTTCTCCCGACGCAGACGGGCGTGCTCCAGAGTCCGTTCGACCACAACGGTTACCGTGTCGGAGTCAAATGGCTTTTGCATATAGTCGAACGCACCGAGCTTCATAGCCTCGACCGCGGTCGATACTGTGGCGTACGCAGTCATCATGATGACCGGCGTGTCGCACCCAGCCGCTCGGACTTCTCGAATCAGCATCAGTCCGTCCATCCGCGGCATCTTCAAGTCAGCTAGAATCAGGTCGAAGCGGTTGCCCTTGATCTCCACTAACGCTTCCACCGGATCCCCGAACGTGCTGACCGTGTGATCCTCACGGGTCAGCGCCTCGGACAGCGAGTCCCTCAGGATTTCCGTGTCATCTACAACGCAAATGTGGGCCATTTATTCGTGCCCTCCCACAACGTCTGTCTCATTCCCGTAGCCGGCCAGCGGGACTGACAACACGAACGCCGCCCCGCCGTCAGCGCGGTTGCCCGCGCTTACAGAGCCTCCGTTGGCTTCCGCAATCCGGTGTACGATCGCCAGGCCCAAGCCGGTCCCGGTGTCTTTCGTGGTAAAGAACGGATCGAAGATCCGATTGAGCAGCTCCGGCGGGATCCCCCGGCCGGTGTCCTCCACGACAACGCGAAGCAGACCCTTACCCACGTCTCGATCGTCGCGGCGGATCCAGACACTCCCATTCCCCTCAACTGCCTCGAGGGCATTGAGTATCAGATTGATCATCGCTCGCGTTATCTGCCCCGCATCGCAGAGCAACTCCACAGACAGCAGCATCGGGTCGATCTCGATCGCAATGTCTGACGTTTCCGCCTTAGGCATGGTCTGTGCGAGTGCATCTTGCAGGATCTTCCCTACCACGACCCGTTGCACATCCAGCTCGGCATCGCCCGCAAACGCAAGGATATCGCCCACGGTGCTTTCCAAGTTTGAAATGCCGGCCGACATTTTCCGCACCAGCTCGAGTTGTTTTGGCCTGTCCGTTAGATCGCGCTCCAGCAGCGACGCGTACAAGCCAATCCCACCCAGTGGATTGCGGATTTCATGGGCCACACCTGCGGCCATCTCACCCAACGATGCCAGTCGCTCACGGCGCTGCAGCTCCTTGTTTTTCCACTGCAGCTCTTCTCGAAGGCGGCACACCTCCCGGGCGAGGGCCTCATGGGAGTGCTTGAGACGCTCAGTTACATCGTTGTACGCTTGGATGATTGTGGCCAGATCGGGTTCCGTCCCGACAGTGGATGGCATTTTCGTGATCAAGCTCCTTCATCGACGCAATCCAAACGGTCGGACCGGCCGGTCGGAGCCCGGTACGCTCGGAGCGCCTGATTCGTCGAGTGCGTCGCTTGCAGCGCCGTGGTGACGGCCTGCTTTCGCCCGGACAACACTCTGGCATCCTGCTCGTCACTCTCGATAATCCGTCGCAGCCGCCCACCGGCGTCGCTAAGCAATCGGTCCGCCTCGGCCTGCTGGGCCGGCGAAAGACACCTGCGGCACGTCTCCCATTCACGGCGAACGGGCGCAAGCCGGGTGCTTAGCTTGGTCAGTTGCGCCGACAGTCTCTGGCGGTCCGCCAGCAGCCCGAGCAGCGGGCCGACATCGTCCTCCGTAACCAGTGAACGCTGCCGCCCCGCCATAGACTCCAACTTCGCATAGAGCGAAGCCTGCTCGCGAAGCAGATCCAGGACTCCATCCGGTAGATCCGGCGCATCAACCGGCGTATCGTCGACCGACCTCATAGTCATCGCTCGCAAAGCCTAGAACAGCTCGGATTGGCCCAGCCATTCGAAGTATCGTTTCCAGTCTTCTCGCGTTTCCGGGGACACGGCCGTGTCAAAGCGCTTATCGGGTATGGCGTCCACCAGCACCAAGGCGCGGGCCAGCGCCGCCCTTGCTTCCTCGGGTTGGCCGAGGAACACGTAGCTGTTGATCATCTGAACATACGCCGCCAGGGCGCTGGAGGTGTCCCTGTATTCCCCAGCCGCTTCTTCATAGAGCTTCAGGGCACGCCGGTAGTCCTGCGTTTCGAAGTAGCAGTCCGCCTCGTAGAGAGTGGCATGTCGCAGGTAGACCCTCTCGAGTCGATTCAGCCCCGTGGGGTCGCGGAGCTGATACTCCGCGATCAACCGGCGGTAAAGCGCTTGCGCGGCCTGGAATCGGGAAATCGAGTCACCGCGTATCTGCTCGATCTCGCTGGGGAACTTGGCGTCGGCGATCTCGGCCTTTAAGGCAAGACCGCTCTTGCGGTATGAGTCCGCAAGCAGATAGCGAGCCCGCCACACTCGCGGGTCGTCGGGGTAGCGCTCCAACGCTTCTTCCAGGGTTGCGATGGCACGCTCGAAATCACCGCGCCGGTTGAGCACGTCTCCGAGCAAGAATGACGCTTCGACAAACTCCGGTGCCCGGGGAGTGAAAACCTCCGAGCCTTCCAATACCACGCGCAGCGTTTTCTCCGTGAGTTCCTCATAGTCGGGCCCCATCGCCAGGTAGCACTGAGCCAACGGGGCCAGTGCCCGGGAGCCGTCGAGCGTGCGCGGAAACAGCCGGTAACACTCCTGGTACGCTTTAACGGCCGCATCTAGCTGTCCCGACACCTGTCGGAGCTGCCCGACCCGCAAAAGAGCCCGGGGTACCAGCGGATGTTGGGGGCGCTCCACTGCAAATGCCCTATAGAGTGTCGCGGCACGGTTGCGATCACCGGCCTGAGCGTACAACTCGGCTGCTCGCCAGGTCGCTTCGGCGGCAAGCCGCTCGTTCAGGGCATTGAGCTGTGCAATCTGCAGGTGAGTTGAACCGGCCTCGGCGAACATCCCACGTGCCTCTCTCGACGAGGCTTCAATCACCCGCTCCGCAGGTCCGGGTTTCGCTACGGATTTTCCATCGAGATGAGCTGCAAATAGCGATTGTAACTGTGCAAGTTGTTGCAGAAACACCGTAGCCTGTTCGGCGCTCTCCGGATCGACCAGCGCAACCGCAAGTCGGGAGTACTCAACGGCCTCTCGCAGGTAACCTGCTTGCCGCTGAGCCTCGGCCATCACCGCCAGCGATGCCCGCAATACACCTGGGTTGACCAGGCGCCGATCCGCCAGTGAGTCCATGTCCTCGATTGCGGCCCGGTAGACGTCTATCGCCTCAGCTTGACGTGCCAACATGGCCAGGGCTTCTGCCGAACCGATACGGCTTGCCACCCCGTAAGGTCCGCCGGGGTGGTGCTGTATGACATCGGAAAAGAACGACAACGCCTCCTGCGGTCGTTGCGGACCGTCATCACTGAGCACCACGCGACCCAGCAGCCAGCCGGTCATCGCGTAGACTTCATCCTCGCGATCCACTCGGTTCCGCACCGTACGCAAATACCGCTCGGCTTCGTCGAAATGACCCGTCTTATAAAGCAGCCACGCTTCCAGATAGGCAAACCGATCACGCCAATCGGAGGCGCGAAATCGTTCCCGGTTGCGGGTCAGCAGTGTTGAGGCTTCGTCGAGTTTGCCCAGTATCTCCAGGAGTTCAAGTTTTTGCTCGATCGCCCAGACCCCTATGTCCAACCGACGACTCCCGGCGTCGGACAGCAAACCATCAACGAGTTCGAGCAAACGCCCCGGAGGCGTCTCTAGCCGGCTCACCCTCAGCGAAAGCATGTGCTTGCGCAGATCCAGGGGGTGCTCGACGCCGCGATCAAGGGCCTCCTCGTATTGCTGCAGCGCGTTTGCAAACTGCCCTTGCCATTCGAAGGCCCGGCCCATATTCAGAAAGTCAACTGCAGTAAGCGACTGCGCGTGTGGGGTTGTATGCCGATAGTGCTCGACGATCTGCTGCCCCACGTGGGCGGTTCGAACACGCCGGCTCTGCGCCTCTCCAAACCGAGCACGGGCTAGCTGGAGGTGGACATAAGCGCGATCTGCCTCCGTATTCCCTTCGCGGGCCAGGAGCGAATCGCCGAATTCGATCGCACTATCATAGAGTTCTCCCGATGTCAGTGCCTCCAGATGCTCGATTGCCTCATCGAACGGAAGTCGGGTGGGGGTGGGCCGGGCACGGAGAAATGCTCCGGCCAATAAGATGAGCGACACCGCAAGAAGCGGCATCTGCCACTTCCCCGCTGCACGGTTTTGCAAATCTCCCCAATGTGACATTGTGCCCATCCTGAGCCCGGTCTGACGATCCGCAGCATCCTCCTGACGCAGTACCTGAACATGTCGGCAGATCGCCCCGGCTGGCTTGACCACAATGAGGCATACGGAGAGCATCTCACCCACGTCGGTAGCGTCAGACCGTAGGCCCCTCTTCTCAGTGCTACGACCTCTTCTCTCCCAACCCTGTAGACCTGCTAAGTCATTAGGGCACGAGGCGGCGACAGAGGCCCGCAGACGCCCGAACGCCAGGCCCGAGACCACGGACGGTGGATCTCATCCACTTGAACAGCCCCTGCCGGAAACCGCGCAAACAAGCGGCGGCAGGGCACACTCACTCGCGCCCTGCCGCCGCCTCTGCGTCCGACCGACCTTCGTGGTCAGCCAACGTATGCCGTCAATGTGGTTAGAAGTTCACGTAGCAATCCAGATTCGAGGCGACCATCTTCGCCTTGGTCAGCGTGATGTACGGGTTGTCACTGATCTTGGTGACGAACAGGGGCTCGTTGCCGACGATGTTGATCAGCGGCGAACGACCCGGAGCTATACCATCTTCAGGCACGCGCAGCAGATGGCCACTCCAGTTGCAGATGTAGCAACCAGGATCCTGGACGCTGTCGAATGGGATCGTCGTCCCCCAGACAGTGCCCTCCTGGTGGTTCGGGGTGTGCTGGGTAGCTGAGGTCATGGATGTTCTCCTTGCGGGTTTAGAGGTTCTAAGACTACGAGTTACTGAACTACGGAACTGACAATTGGCGCCTGTTTGTCAGAGGAGTGGGCCAACCCCACCCTAACCGTTGTGCCCCGCATATCGGATGAAAACGTGTGCCCTTGAAGCTAAATGAGAAAAATCCTCATGTACCCGCGGCCCCACCTGACTCGCGCAAAGCACAAACCCATTGCCAGACCGAAGGGCTGAGCATTCGCCGAGGGTTGCTGCTTTCTCGGACCTAACAGAGCAGCCTTGCGATCAACGGCAACCGGGAAGCCTGTTAGGGTGCCGGAACCAGATCGCCTCAGCGGACCTCTACCCGAACGGATTCCGGCGGGCCAAATCGCTCAGCCGCGCTGCCCTGGTTGACGGCGATCTCGAGCAGCCCGGTGCTGCCGATAACCGCAACCGCATCCCCCGATGGAACGTCGGCAAAGGTGGAACGGACTGGCCCGATCGACGTGCCATTGACCAGCACCTCCCAATCGCGTTGCGACCCGTGCGGTCCTGCGAGCTGATCCCGCCAGACGTTGGTCACCAGCGTGCCGAAGCGATCTCGGTACAAGACTCTGCCCAACATGCCCGTCCGCGTGGCCTCGGCACGGTGGGCTACCGGCAGAATCTCGAGACGGTCGGTCACCTGGCCAAACTCGCGGGGCTTGACGCCGCGTGCCAGGTGGGCCGCTACGGGTGCCATGATGTCGCGACCGTGAAAGGTAGCAGCCGGCTCCGACATGAAGTAGCGCCGGTTCTCGACAACATGCACCGCTTCCGTAGGGATGTCGCGATGCACCAGGGTAATCAGTCCGTTGTCCGGCGCGATCACGTACCGCCCGGCATACTGGCCCAGGATGATCCGCCGATCGGAGCCCACGCCCGGGTCCACCACGACCACGTGGATCGTCCCTGGCGGATACCAGGGCCAGATATGCCGCAGGACGAAGGCTCCCTGGAGGACATTATGCGGTTCAATGTCGTGGGTGACATCCACGATGCGGACATCGGGGGCAATGCCCAGAATCACGCCCTTCACAGCGCCAACGTAGTAATCACGCGTTCCGTAGTCGGTTATCAGTGTCACGATGGCCATCAGCGACCTCCTATCAAAACACTCGTGGGCCGGAAGTGACCCACGACATCGGTCTGTGCCGCGGCCAACCGGCATGCACAACGCACACCTACGTTCTGTCCGCCAGTCTTGTCTCAACGATCCCACGAGTCAACGAACCCGCGGAACGGTTCGGGTGCCAATATGGTCGCGGGTGGCCGGGGAATCGGTTATACTAGGCCATGGTGGCCATATCGGCCGCCGATGCGGATGCGCAGGTGCCGCACCGCGAGTACCATGTCGATGTCGAACGAACGACGCCAAGCAGATAAGTGGCTGGCTCTTAGACGGCGGATGGTCGACGAACAGATCCGCCGCCGCGGCGTGGGTGATCCACGCCTTCTCGATGCCATGATGGCCGTCCCACGCGAAAAGTTCATTCCATCACATGTCCGGGCCGCCGCCTATGATGACCGCGCCCTGCCAGTTGCGCACGGGCAAACCATAAGCCAACCGTTCATCGTCGCCTATATGACGGAGAAGCTCTCCGTCACACCGGATGCCCGAGTCTTGGAGATTGGAACAGGAACCGGATATCAGACCGCCATTTTGGCGGCGTTAGCCAAGCACGTGTTCACCGTGGAACGGATCGCCCATCTACAACAGCAGGCCGCCGCCAGGCTCGCCGACCTCAACGTCTCCAATATCACAATGTCCTGCGGCGACGGCAGCCTGGGCCTACTAGAGCACGCCCCATATGACCGAATCATGGTGACAGCAGCGGCACCAAGCGTTCCCGGACACCTTGCCGATCAACTCGTTGACGGTGGGGTGCTTGTAATCCCGGTGGGGGGCAGTGCGGAGCAGACCATCGTCCGTGTGGTTCGCCAAGGGCAGCGCACCACCGAGACACCGTTGCTGGCATGCCGATTTGTCAAGCTGATTGGGCAAGAAGGGTGGCCTATCGAGAAGCAAAGCCGCTGAACTATTCTTCCCACTGTTGATCTTTGGCAGGCCGGTGCACAGAGGCATCGGGCTGCGGTGTTCCAGACATACCGCAGCCGTCCATAGCCCCGTCCGCCTCACGATCCATCCGATGAGCACCACGCCTTGCTCAACAGCTGTGACCCTTAATCCCCGCCTTTCTAGTGCCCGCGCCTAAGGTCTATCAGCGGATCCTTGCTGTATTCGAGCTGGCGATTACATCGCGGGCACCGCACCCCCTCCTCCGAAGAGACCCACTCCCGCCCTGTCAATCGAATTTGTGACACTATCTCGACACCATCTTCACCTTCAGCGAAGCGGACAGTGACTTCGTATGCCCCATGCACAGGGCATACATACTGGGCGGACGGATAGGCCGGCTCACCACACCTCCAACAGATTCTCGCATCAGTGAACCCGTCAACACCAAATGTATGCCCTTTGGCACGAAACAGATGCCCTTTCTCGCACCTCCACGTAAGCACTGCGTCTGCTAGACTCCGCTTGTGAGGGCGCACGGCCTCTTCGCTCTGCCATAAACGCCAAACTACCGGCAACAAAAGGGCCGCGACAACCGCCAGTGCCAGACTGATCGTCGTGGCCCGAGACGTCGTCCGCCTTTTGACAATGCGCACAGTACGCCGTCGAGTGGAAGAGGCCCTGTGGGGCTGCGGTGTTACCGGTGGCATTATTCTGAGGGTGTGGTTCCCGTCCACCAGTAAAGATGATCCCGGGCAAACGAGTAGTGCGCTAAGTGAAGATCATTGCAGAACGTGCAACCGCCCGCCGAGCAGCGGTCATAATAATGGTTGATTTCCCGTCGCATCACTTCCAGCGTGCGCGCTTCTCGTACCCCTCCCGCCAGTGTCAGAACATTCATGCCGCGCCGGTGCCGCTTTGTAAGCCACGGCCGCGAACGGTACCCGGTCATCGGGTCGAATCCGTCATCCCAGAGCAATAGACTGGCGTTTCGAATAGGCCCGACAACGCCCTCTACCTTAGGCCCGCCAACCGCGTTGTCGGGGCCGAGGTCGGCCACAAGTATGGTGTCGTGCGGTTTTGTGGGTTGATATCGATCCACCTCAGCCACGAACCCATCGCCGCTGCTGACGATGAAGCGGTTGATCCCGTAGCTGGCGTATTCGGACACAAATGGGTCGTTCATCCTGACACCAGCGCGGGCCATCCGATACCGGAATGGATCCTCCGGACAGGTTAGGATCATCGGATCGGGGAGGTACGTTGGGTAGAGTTTGAGAAACCAGGGATCGCGCTCCCCGACCGCTTCGATCTCTAGCTTTGGGCGCACAGCGGTCGGAAGCCAGCCATCATTCTCGGTACGATACAGTTCCAGACAGTGACCGATCTCCCGGAGGTTGTGCTTGCAGACCGTGTCCGCCGCCAAGTCCATGGACTGCTTAAGAGACGGGATGAGTATAGAGATCAACAGTCCGATCATAGACATGACAACGAGCAACTCGATTAATGTCGCCGCTCGCCGCGATCGGGCGCATATATCAACTATGATTAGCTTGCCAGATCGACACATCTCCAACCCGCTAACATACCCGCACTCGGCCCCCAACGCAACATTTTTTTACACTATCGCCCCTTAATTATTGTATCGGGACCGTCCACCCACAACTTCCCATGTCGTTTTGTTAAAATAGGGTGTTTCACTTAGGTTGTACGAGTGGGTAGAATGGTCGGATGATACCGCTTACCAGTCTACAGTAAAGCCAGAGTTGACTCATGCAGCTTCTACATGATCGCATCAGTGAAGAGCTGCTCCCGTTCGTATCTCAGCCGGCCCAGTACATCGGTGGCGAGATCAATCAACTTGTCTCAAAAGGCGATTGGGAGCGGGCTGACGTGCGCGTCGCCGTAGCTTTCCCCGACACCTACGCGATCGGCATGAGCCATCTGGGCTGCCAGATCCTCTACACGTTGGTCAACCACACCCCAGACTGCTGTGCTGAGCGCGTCTACTGCCCCTGGATCGACGCACAGTCAGTCATGCGACACAAGAACATCGAGCTATTTACATGGGACACGCGACAGCCGGTGTCATCGGCTGACATCTTTGCCGTTTCCCTCCAGTACGAGATGGCCTTTACCTCGGCACTGCAGCTGCTCGATCTCGCTAACATCCCGCTGCGTTCGGTCGATCGTGACGACAGCCACCCCCTTGTCATCGCCGGCGGCCCTCAAGCTGACAACCCTGAACCGGTGGCACCGTTCCTCGATCTTGTCGTCCTCGGCGACGGTGAAGAGTCGGTGGCCGCGATCCTGCAAGCATACAAGGAACTCAAAGCTGGAGGGATGCGGCGGCGCGACATGATCAGCGCTATGGCAAACCGCTTCAAGTGGATATATGCGCCGTCGCTCTACGATGTCAGGTACGACAGCGACGGCACCATCGAGTCTGTTAAACCGGAAGACTCGGCAACTCCATCGATGATCGAACGATGTCACACGCCTGACTTCGAGGGCGCGGTGTTCCCGCTAAGGCCGCTCGTCCCGCACGTCGAGGTCGTGCACGATCGGATGGCGATTGAAATCATGCGTGGCTGCCCACAGCAATGTCGCTTCTGCCACGCCGGTTATACCAAGCGACCTCTTCGATGGCGCAGCGTCGACAGGATCCTCGACATGGCCGAGGTGATGTACCGGTCCACGGGGATGAGCGAACTCGGCCTGCTATCACTGTCCACAGCCGACTATCCCCGTCTGCGAGAGTTGGCGCAACGGGTTAACCAGCGGTTCGCCCCGCGGCGCGTGAACATTTCGATGCCCTCGCTCCGCGTTGACAAGATGCTTCACGATATCCCGTGGATGGTCAGCACGGTCCGCAAGAGCGGTTTGACCATGGCTGTCGAGGCTGCCGACGATGACATGCGGACCGCCATTGGCAAGCGCGTCACCGACGGCGACCTGCTCGACGGCATCAGGGAGGCCTACAAAGCCGGCTGGCAGACCATAAAACTCTATTTTATATGCGGTTTCCCCGGTGAAAGGCCGGAGGACATCGACGGCATCGTGCACTTGTCACGCCAGGTCAGTGAAATCCGCCGGGAATTTGGCAAGGGGCCCGCCCGGGTCAAAGCCTCCGTCGCCTGGCTGGTGCCCAAACCACACACACCGCTTCAGTGGGCCGCCCAACCCGACGCGGTATATTTCCACGAAGTCCGTCGACGCATGACAAGCCTTCTGGGCCTCAGAGGTTCAAACCGTGGTCCCGTCAGAATCAAGACGCACTCGGTGGAACGCTCGATCCTCGAGGCCGTCTTCGCTCGCGGCGATCGCAAACTGGCCGATGCCATTGAGTATGCCTATAAGAATGATGCACGCTTTGATGGATGGGACGAATGTTTTAAGCCGGAGATCTGGGAACGAGCGTTTGATGCCACCGGCATCGACCCGGCCTTCTACGCCCACCGCGAAAGGGCTTACCGCGAGATCTTCCCCTGGGCTCACCTCCGCGCCGGTCCACCGAGCGAATACCTCCTACGCCAATACCAGGACCTACTCGCCAAGCTCAACGCGCGCAAGCCAACCACGAATCCATCTGCGGCTATGGCCCAGTGACCCAGCGGCACCTGAAACTTGCGACGAGCTTCAGTCGTAGCGGCCGGGAGAGTGAGGGGACTCAGTTATCGTCCGCAGCACTTCTTGTATTTCTTCCCGCTTCCGCAGGGGCAGGGATCGTTTCGGCCGACCCTGGCGGATTCGCGCACAACCGGCTGAGTGATGTATTCGTCATTATCAGGATCGTCGGGAGCGTATTGGGGATCACGCTGGGGCCTGCGAGCAGCCGTGAACAGATTGCGCAGATTGTAAAGCAGTGTGTAGCGCCCCATGGCCGTTGGATCTGTTGTGTCCACGCCCTCGGCCTCGGCCTTCATGTGGAACGACTTGGCCATGCCCCAGTTGCCCGGATCCTGCGAGCGGCGCAGCATGTCCTTGGCTGTACTATTCACTTCGGCGCACAATGGACCAGGATCAGCCAACTTCCCCTTCTCGCCCAACCATTTGAGAAAGGTGGTTAAAATCCTGGGGGCGTGTTCGAAGAACTCCTTTTCCGAGGTGATCTTGCGTGGAAAGTAATCGAGCAGGATTTTGTTGACGTCGAGGGGTGTCAGCTCCTCGAGCGGCGTGCCCAGATACTCCCACATATAAATCAGAAACGTGCTAACCGCGAAACCGGCATCCTCCCGGACTGTCTCAGGCAACGCCTCGCAGGTCTGTGACACCATGAAGTCATCAAGCAAGTCTCCATAGCGATCGTAGGCCGATTCCGGTTCGTCTTCCTCGTCCACAGCATCTTCATCATCAGCCTCTCGACTTTCGAGCCAGGAACGAACCTGCTCAACGCGCTCTGGCAGCCATATTTCCACGGGTTTGGTCCGTGACCGCAACCGGTCCCGCTCAAAAGGGCTACCCTTGCCCTCCAGCTCCTTGATCACTTCCTCAAGATCGCCGCTTTGGGAGACTTCATAGATTGAACGGATCAATGGAAGCGAACCCGCGTCGCCCAGCGATGCCAGCACCCAGGCCGCCGGTTCTATCGACGAGAAAGGCTCAAACCGATCCGGAGCTTCGCGGATCACCCGGCGGCAAAGTCGCACGACGCCCTCCTTCGTCGGGCCATCCACATCCCGTACGACTTCCAGCAGACTAAACAGGTGAAACCAGCATTCCAGGTCATAACCTTTCGTCTCAATGAGCTTCTTGGCCGGTTCGATCAATGCCGGCCCCAGCCGGCCGGCTGCCTGCTCGATCACTTCAAGCAAGAAATCATCGTCAGCCTCGCCGGCCCGGTAGAGCAAGTGGATCAAGAACTCGGCCACCTCCCGCCGGCCTTCATCGTTGAACCGTTCCGCTGCTAAAGCGAAGATGGCCGGCACCGCTAAATCAGCGAGGTTGGGGAAACTGGCTTCGTCACCTGCATGCCGTCTGTCCAGAAGCTGGTTGACTTCCGTCATAAGCCGGCTACGAACCTCGCTCGAACCGGCGGCGGCGGCGGCGAAGGCGTGCAAGTCGGCCCAGGGGATTTCGGGTTCGCTCAACTGTATGGAAGACCAGGGTAGAGCATCGGGTAACGTTGACATGAGGTCAGCCTCCTGCTTTGTGTAGTTCTTCCTTGCCGCGGCTATTAAACTCGCACATACCGAACAAGGCAAGGGCGTTTTTACCGGAATCTCACTGGAGAGGCCGGTGCCGGACCATCCTGATGATTCGGGTCTCCGTAGGTCACCCCCGGCGCCAGGCACATGAACGGTCCCACCCGTATGGCCTGTTTCGACGTTCTGAGACCTCAAGCAGCTTTGCTCGTATGTCCGGGCAGCCGGGGGCAGCCCAAGTCATCCCTGGTGACCTTTCCTCGAGCCGGTAGGGTGGTAGAATAGTAGACGGTCGGACTTCGACCTGTGGCGCTCGAGTTGTGGGCGGCACGCCTTCTCAGCGCTTCCGCAGAAGGCACTTGGTCAACGTTGTGACATTTAAGGAAGTTGGCGATGGCCGGTGAAAGACTGTTGGTTGCCTGGTGCTTGCTGCCTATTCCCGTGTTTACAGCAGGCTGTGCGACACCCTATCAATCAGCAAGTAAGGGTGATGGTTATTCCGACTATCGCGTTTCCACGGACCTCTTTGCGGTGAGCTTTCGAGGCAACACCAGTACCCGCGAGGAGACCGTCGACAAGTATCTTCTTCGGCGGGCCTCCGAGATAACGCTCGAACACGGGTTCAAGTATTTTGTGGTCTTGTGGGAGAAGGAGCGTACGCGTTCCTCCTCGGTTGGATATTCGGGCTTCAAGTTCCCGCTCGTCGCTCCAGGTACCTCCGTATGGATACAGTGCTTTCACGATCGACCGATCGACCACAACTTGCCAATCGACGCCGCCGAGTTCCTGCGCTTCAATTACCCCAAGGTGCTGGAAGATCTCCGCACCAAGATGGGCAACGATGCGGGAGACGATCGCTGAAGCGTCCAACGGAGAGGCGTCTTGCCAACCATTCCTGACTAAGACCGTCTAACAAAACGAGTTCCGTAGGGTTCTCCAACAGATGATGACGCAGCCGAGTGTCATGAACGCTTCGTGGATGTCGGCGCGGCGTTCGTACCGGACGCGGAGGCGGCGGAACTGAT